>NZ_JAOXHF010000006.1:0-329894 GCF_025780115.1 Rhizobium sp. TRM96647 | reverse complement strand
ACCGGCTCGACCGGCACGGGCAAGCGGGTGGCGGCAGCCTCGATCGAGCATAACCGCAAGTTCCAGCTGGAGATGGGCGGCAAGAACCCGTTCGTCGTGCTCGATGACGCCGACCTCACCGTCGCCGTCGAGGCCGCCGCCAATTCCGGCTTCTTCTCCACCGGCCAGCGCTGCACGGCCTCGTCGCGGCTGATCGTCACCGAGGGCATCCACGACAGGTTCGTCGCCGCGCTGACGGAGAAGCTGAAGACGCTGGTCGTCGACGACGCCCTGAAGGCGGGCACTCATATCGGCCCGGTGGTCGACGCCGGCCAGTTGAAGCAGGACACCGACTATATCGAGATCGGCAAGGGAGAGGGCGCCAAACTCGCCTTCGGCGGCGATCTCGTCAAGCGCGACAATCCGGGCTTCTACCTGCAGCCGACGCTGTTCACCGAGGCGACGAACGCCATGCGGATCAGCCGCGAGGAGATCTTCGGCCCGGTCGTCTCCGTGATCCGGGTGAAGGACTATGACGAGGCGCTGGCGGTTGCCAACGACACGCCGTTCGGCCTGTCCTCGGGGATTGCCACGACGAGCCTGAAGCATGCGACGCACTTCAAGCGCAATGCCGAGGCCGGCATGGTGATGGTCAACCTGCCGACGGCCGGCGTCGACTTCCACGTCCCCTTCGGCGGCCGCAAGGGCTCCTCCTACGGCCCGCGCGAACAGGGCAAGTACGCCAACGAGTTCTACACCACAGTCAAGACCGCCTACACGCTGGCGTGAGACCGGGGCCGCCCGGCCTTTACAGGACCGGGCGGCCGTTGCATGGTAGATCGCCGGCCCAGCATGACCATGTGAGCGGATAACTGCTCGTCGAAAGCAACACCCTACCGCCTTCCTGCATGCGCTTGACGCGCTTTCCTGGAAGCGACGGCGCGGCGGCGCCTGTGGTCGGGGGACCGAGGATTCGACCGATCCGGAGACGATCGTCGAATGGTGAATCCCGGGCCGTGCACCGTCGCCGGCACGGCCGCGTCTCCGACGCCGACGCCGATCTTCAGCAAAAGGTGATAACCTACCATGCCGGCCCCGGGCGGCCCGTCGTCCGACACGTCCTGACGATCAACCGCCCGGGCAGGGCATAGACACGGGGAGGGGGCGATTGCCCCCTCTGTTATTTCTGGAAATGCAATTAAGTCGAAACAATGGGTGCAATTGTTGATGCGAATTTTTCCGGCCACTATGCCTTCGTCATGAGAAACAAGGGCACCGAACAATGGCACCGACGAACGGCGCCGACGACCGGAAGCAAACTCAATCCATTTGGGCGCGAGCAGACGCTCACCAACTTCATCTCGCTGAAAGGATCAGGACAATGGCTTACGTGACCACCGGGGACGGCGTTGAAATCTTCTACAAGGACTGGGGGCCGAAGGATGCGCAGCCGATCGTCTTCCACCACGGCTGGCCGCTTTCGTCGGACGACTGGGACGGGCAGATGCTGTTCTTCCTGCAGCAGGGCTATCGCGTCGTTGCCCATGACCGCCGGGGCCACGGCCGTTCGGCCCAGGTCGCCGAGGGTCACGACATGGACCATTATGCCGCCGATGCCTTCGCGGTCGCCGAAGCGCTGGACCTGAAGAACGCCGTCCATATCGGCCATTCCACCGGCGGCGGCGAGGTCGCCCGCTATGTCGCCAAGCACGGCCAGCCAGCCGGCCGCGTCGCCAAGGCGGTGCTCGTGTCCGCCGTCCCGCCGCTGATGCTGAAGACCGAGAACAACCCGGAAGGCCTGCCGGTCGAGGTCTTCGACGGCTTCAGGGCAGCGCTCGCGGCAAACCGGGCGCAGTTCTTCCGCGACGTGCCGGCAGGTCCCTTCTACGGGTTCAACCGGGAGGGCGCCGTGGCGCAGGAAGGCGTGATCCAGAACTGGTGGCGGCAGGGCATGATGGGTGGCGCCAAGGCGCATCACGATGGCATCAAGGCCTTCTCGGAGACCGACCAGACCGATGACCTGAAGGCGATCACCGTCCCCACCCTCGTCCTGCACGGCGAAGACGACCAGATCGTGCCGATCGTCGCCGCAGCGCCAAAGTCGGCCAGGCTGCTGAAGAACGCTACGCTGAAAACCTATCCGGGCTTTGGACACGGCATGCTGACGGTCAACGCCGACGTCCTCAACGCCGATATCCTGGCCTTCGCGCGGGCCTAGCCCGGATAGCGATCACGGCGGCCCCGAATTCGACGGGGCCGTCTTCGGCAGGTCGGCCGGGGCGGGCCGGTCAGGCCGCACCGCGCGGTTTCAGCCCTTCGGCGATCATGGAGAAGCAGAGCTGGAGATAGGCCGGGCGGTCGTCGCCGCCCGGCCAGTGCGGGGCATCGGGGGGCTTCATCGACGAGGCGCCGAAGACCACGTCCATCAGCATCCTGGCGGCGATGACGGCATCGGGCACGGCGAGGCGGTTCAAGCTTTGCTGGCGCTCCAGCCATTCGGCCAGCAGGCGTTGTGCGTGCAGGGGGCCCTGCTCGTGGAGCAGCGTCGCCAGTTCCGGAAACTGGCGCGATTCGACTAGAAGCATCGTCATCAATGCCTCTCGCTGCCTTCGGTCCTCGTCATCGAGATCGATCTGGAAGATGCGGCCCAGGGCCACGTCCAGCGGAAGATCGTCATAGGCGCCCGGCAGGGCCAGCATGCTTTGCCGGTGCAGGGCAACGACGGCGGAAAAGAGATCCGTCTTGCTGGGAAAGAACCGGTAGATCGTGCTGAGCGACATGCGGGCGGCCGCAGCCACGTCCCCCATCGTGGTTCGGCCGTAGCCGTGTTCGAGAAAACAGGTCCAGGCGGCCCTCGTTACGGCCTGCCTGTGGGTGTCGTCCGAGGCGACCTTCGGCCGACCACGCCGACCGCGCGTGGGTTTCTGTCCCGGCTCGGCACTCATTCTCACCCTCCGCGAATTGACATCCGATCAGCCTCACAATAATCGTAATTGACATTACTGTAAACATCGCCGCGCCGGCCATCTCCCATGACAGGGGACGGCGGTGCGAGCGGAACCGGTGCGAAACGAGGCGATCTGCGGCATGAGACTGGCGACAAAACTGGGCCTTCTGGGCATGTTTTCCATCCTGGCGGCCTGCAGCCCGCAGGAGGGCCGCGAAGGGCCGCCTCCCGTCAAGGCGGAGGTCGGCTTCGTCACGCTGAAGCCGCAATCCGTGCCGCGGACCATCGATTTGCGCGGGCGCGTCGTGGCCTATGCGACGGCGGAGGTTCGCCCGCAGGTGAACGGCATCATCCGCAAGATCGCCTTTGCCGAGGGGCGCGAGGTCAAGGCGGGCGACGTGCTCTACGAGATCGACGACGCGAAGTTCAAGGCTGCCTTCGAGGCGGCCCAGGCGGTCCTGAAGAAGGCGGAAGCGGTAACGGCGGGCGCGCAGACCACGTATGACCGCAACCGGACCCTGCTTGAGACGCGCGCGGTCAGCACCCAGACGCTCGATGATTCGCGATCTTCCCTGCTGCAGGCCCAGGCGGACGAGGAAGCGGCCAAGGCCGATCTGGAAACCGCGCGCATCAATCTGGACTATGCCACGATCCGTGCCCCGATCGGCGGCGTCATCGGCGTCTCCACCGTCAGCGTCGGGGCGCTGGTGACCGAGAACCAGACGGACGCGCTTGCGACCATCCGGCAGGTCGATCCCATCCATGTCGACCTGCTGGATTCCAGCGCCAACTTCCTGCGGATCCGCGAGGAGGTGCGATCGGGGCGGATCGGCAGGACGCCGGGCTCGCCGATCCCGGTGACACTGACCCTGGAGAACGGCACGGCCTACGATACCGAGGGCCAGATTTCGCTGATCGACATGGTGGTCGGCCAGTCGACGGGGACCTTCACCGTCCGGGCGACCTTCCCCAATGCCGAGCGGATGCTGATACCGGGCATGTTCGTCTCCGCGACCGTCGATCTCGGGACGATGGCGAACGCGTTCCTCGTTCCCCAGCGGGCGGTGACGCGCGGCGATGACGGCAAGGCAACCGTCTATCTGGTGTCGGCGGAGGGGCGGGCCCAACAGCATGTGATCACGACCAGCGGTTCCGTCGGAAACGACTGGATCGTCACGGACGGCGTGAAGGAGGGTGACAGGCTGATCGTCGACGGCTTCCAGAAGATTTCGGATGGAAGCGAGGTCGAGCCGGTCGAGGCCAGCATCGACGATGACGGCGTGGTCCGCCAGGACCTCGAGCCGAAGGCTTCGGACGCGGGCAAGGAGGCCGGCCAATGAGTGTCACCGCGCCGCGCAATGTGATCGCCAGCTTCTTCATCGCCCGTCCCGTCTTTGCCATCGTGCTGGCGATCGCAACGATGCTGGCCGGGGTGATGGGCATCTACTCCCTCTCCATCTCGCAGTATCCCGACATCGCGCCTGTCACGGTGCGGATCAGCGCGACCTATCAGGGCGCGACCGCCGAGGCGGTGGAGAACTCGGTGACGAAGAAGATCGAGAGCGTGATGACGGGGCTCGACGGCCTGCTCTACATGGAATCCACTTCCAGCACCGGTTCGGCATCGATCTCGCTCACCTTTTCGAACGGCACCGATCCGGAGCTCGCGCAGGTGGAGGTGCAGAACAAGCTGTCACGGGTGGAATCGCAATTGCCGGACTCCGTCCAGGACCAGGGCGTTCGCGTCAGCCGTTCGCCTTCGGGCATCCTGATGATCGGCAACATCGTCTCCCGCGACGGCCGCTACACCTCCGACCAGCTATCCGACATCATGGCCAGCCAGATCGAGGAACGTATCGAGCGGCTGGACGGCGTCGGCTCGGTGCAGTCGTTCGGTTCGGGCTATGCCATGCGCATCTGGCTCGATCCGGCGCTGATGGAGAAGTACCAGATCGTGCCAGGCGACGTCACCGCCGCGATCGGCGCGCAGAACGTCCAGGTCGCGGCCGGATCGATCGGAGCGACGCCCGTCGTCAAGGGGCAGCAACTGAAGGCCAGCATCATCGCGCGCACCCAGATGACCTCGGTGGACCAGTTCGAGCGGATTATCCTCAAGACGGCCTCCGACGGCGCGGTGGTGCGTCTCGCCGATGTCGCGCGCGTGGAGATCGGGCTCGAGACCTACGGCCAGAGCTCGACCTACAACGGCATGCCGGCGGCGGGCTTCGGCGTCCAGCTGGCCTCCGGCGCCAATGCCATTTCCACCGCCGATCTCGTGCATGCGGAACTCGACAGCCTGGCGGGGTCGCTCCCGGAAGGCGTGGAGATCGCCTATTCCTACGAGACCACGCCCTTTGTCGAACTCTCGATCGAGAAGGTGGTGCACACGCTGATCGAGGCCATCGTGCTCGTCTTCGTGGTGCTCCTGCTGTTCCTGCAAAACCTGCGCGCGACCATCATCCCGATGATCGCCGTTCCGGTCGTGCTGCTGGGCACCTTCGGCGTGCTGGCAGCCCTCGGCTATTCGATCAACATGCTGACGATGTTCGCCATGGTGCTCGCGATCGGCCTCCTGGTCGACGATGCGATCGTCGTGGTGGAGAACGTCGAGCGCATCATGCGCGAGGAAAAGGTCTCCGCCCGCGAGGCGACGGAACGGTCGATGGGCGAGATCACCGGCGCGCTGATCGGCATCGCCCTGGTGCTGACGGCCGTGTTCGTTCCGATGGCCTTCTTCTCGGGCTCGGTCGGCGTCATCTACCGGCAGTTCTCGGTCACGATCGCCAGCGCCATGCTGCTGTCCGTGCTCGTCGCCGTCATCCTGACGCCGGCGCTGTGCGCGATGATCCTGAGGCCCACGCATGGCGGCCCGATCGCCCGCTGGCTCGGCTGGTTCGACAGGGGCTTCGACCGTGCCACCAACCGCTATGCCGGCGCGGTCGGCTGGCTGGTGGGGCGTCCGCTGCGCGTGTTCGCCGTGTTTGCCGTTCTCCTGGCCGCCGCCTACGGGCTCTATACCAGGCTGCCCACCTCGTTCCTGCCGGAAGAGGACCAGGGCGTGCTGATGACGCAGATCACGCTGCCGTCCGGCGCCAACGCCGCCCGCACGCAGGCGGTCATCGACATGGTCCGGGACTACTACCTCGACGAGGAGAAGGACGCCGTGCAGAGCGTCTTCATGACGCTCGGCTTCGGCTTCGGCGGCAGCGGCGAGAACGCGGCGATGGGGTTCGTGCGGCTGAAGGATTTCGACCAGCGCAGCGACGCGCGGCTTTCGGCGGCCGCAGTGCAACAACGCGCTTCGGCGCATTTCCGCAAGATCCGCGACGCCGAGGTCTTCGTCCTCGCACCGCCGGCAATCCAGGGCCTCGGCCAGAGCAGCGGCTTTTCGATGTACCTCGAGGATACCGGAAACAAGGGGCGCGATGCCCTGATCGAGGCCAGCAACCGGCTGGCCGACAGCGCGCAGTCGAACGCCGTCGTCGCCGACATTCGCGGCAACACCCGGACGCTGGAGGCGCAGCTCAAGATCGACATCGACCAGGAAAAGGCGAGCGCGCTCGGCATCAGCCTCAGCGACCTGAACAGCCTCATCACCACCGCCTTCTCCGGCTCGAACGTCAACGACTTCGTCTACAAGGGCGAGATCAAGCCGGTCTATGTGCAGGCGGACGCGCCCTTCCGCATGCAGCCCGACGACATCAACCGATGGTCGGTGCGCAACGGCGACGGCGACATGGTGCCCTTCTCCGCCTTTGCCACTACGGAATGGGTGCAGGGGTCGCCCTCCCTTGCCCGGTTCAACGGCACTGCGGCGATCGCCATGAACGGGTCGGCGGCGCCGGGCTCGAGTTCCGGCGATGCGATGACGGAGGCCGAACGGCTCGTCGGTGCGCTGGGCGGCGGCTATACGGCATCGTGGTCCGGCCTGTCCTACCAGGAACGGCTGGCGGGCTCGCAGGAGGCACTCTTGTACGCGGTCTCGCTGATCGTGGTCTTCCTCTGCCTCGCCGCCCTCTACGAGAGCTGGTCCATTCCCTTCTCGGTCATCCTCGCCGTGCCGGTGGGCGTCCTCGGGGCCTTGCTGTTTGCGGTCGTGTTCGATCAGTCGAACGACGTCTACTTCAAGGTGGGATTGCTGACGACCATCGGATTGACGGCGAAGAATGCCATTCTCATCGTGGAATTCGCGAAGGACCTGATGGCGCGCGGCAAGACGGCGGTCGAGGCGGTGACGGAGGCGGCCCGCCTCCGGCTGCGACCCATCGTCATGACCTCGCTCGCCTTCATCCTCGGCGTGCTGCCGCTGGCGCGCGCCACCGGGGCGGGTTCGGCGGCCCAGAACGCGATCGGCATCGGCGTGATGGGCGGCATGATCTTCGCAACCATCCTCGGCGTGTTCTTCGTCCCGCTGCTGTTCGTGACCGTGCAGCGGCTCACCGGCAGGCACGGTAAAGTTGACGCCGAGGAAGGGCTGCCGACGTAGACGCCGATGCTCCCGCCGTCCGCCCAAGACTTCCGGGCACTACAAGGGCCCGGAAGTCTGCGTCTATCGAGGTTCGGCCAGGTCTCACTGCGCCGAAGATGATCCGGCGCCTCGATCCTACTCGGCCGCCGCTGCCGTACCGTTGACCGATTCGAGGTAGGCAACGCACTCATCGACGCTGTGGACATCTGCGAACTTCGCGTCGATGTCGTAGAGGTTCCACGCGACTGCGCCGGGGACGCGATCGCCGATGCATTCTCGAACCGCGATCGTACGGAAGCCGTCTGCAAGGCCGTCGCAGATCGTCGTGCGGACACAGGCCGTCGCCGTGACGCCCGTGACCAGGATCGTATCCACGCCGTTCGCCCGCAGCAGGCCGCCGAGACCGGTGCCATGGAACGCGCTGGCGCGCTTCTTCAGCAGCGTGTACTCGCCCTCGATCGGTGCGATGCGGGAGTCGATCGCCCACAGGTCCTTGTTCTCCAGATTGACGACGTCGACCGGGATCTTGCAGTGCCAGAGGCCCATGTCGGTGAAGGGCGCATTGCGATCGGTGATCTCGTAGGCCGTCGTGACATGGATCACGGGATGCCCGTTGGCCCTGCAGGCAGCCAGCAGGCGCTGCATGCCCGGGATGATCTCGTTGTCCATCGCGTCCTGGTCACAGGTGAACGGATTGCCCGGTCGCGTCCAGGCATTGGCAAGGTCGACACTGATGACAGCCGGGCGCTTGCCGAAGCCGATGCGCCGCTGGAAGCCGCGCTCCTGATAGATCTTCGTCGAGGCCTCGAAAGCCTGCTGCAGCATCCGATCCAGTTCTTTGTTGTCAATGGTGCTCACGTTTCGTCCTTTCAGTTCTCGTCCGGAACAGCCTGGCGAAGACATCCGGTGCCCGGCCGTCTTTTGACCACGGACAGAATTGCGGATGACAGGAGCTAGCGGAAATGGTGATTTTCCAATTATTATTGCAGGATGGGCATCAATCTTTCCGTGTGACCGGACAGCCAAGGAGACGCGATGAATCCGCTCGATGGACTGGAACTGACCGAATCCTTTCTCGTGGTGGCGGAGGAACTGAACTTCCGACGTAGCGCGGAACGTCTGAATGTCGATCAGTCCGCGCTCACCCGCCGCATCCAGAAACTGGAGGGCATCCTCGGCTTCGCCCTTTTCGAGCGCACCACGCGCGAGGTGTCGCTGACGCCTGCGGGACGGACGTTCTACCAGGAGAACACAACGCTGCTGCACACGTTCCTGCGTTCGGTATCCGCAGCGCGGCTCGTGGCTGAGGGCAAGACGGGCAGCCTGCGTGTCGCCTACATGACCTTCGCCGCACCGGACCTGATGCCGCGCGCCGTCGCGCAGTACAGGGTCCGTTATCCGCATATCGATGTCGGCCTCAGCTATATCCGGACGCAGGGGCAGAAGCTGGCGCTCGCCCGCGACCAGATCGACGTGGGCTACATGATCGGCCCGTTCGAGCATAGCGAATATCATTCGGTCGTGCTGCGTTCCGATCCGCTGTTCGTGGTCACGCCGCGCGACCACCGGTTGGCGCATGCGGAGGCGATCGCTCCAGCAGAGCTCGACGGGGAGGAGATGATCCTCGGGGACCTGAACGAGTGGGAGGCCTACCGATGGCAGGTGGATCGGCTATTGGCGGGAGAAGGCGTGAACCTCCGGATCGGCCTGGAGGCGTCCAACACCCTGGCGCTGGCCGGTCTCGTCGGCGCCGGGCTGGGGATCACGATCTGCCCGCAAAGCCTCGTCAGTTATCTCGGGCCCAACGTCGCCGTTCGCCCGATCGACAATGCGGAATTCAGGATCGAGACGATCCTCGTCTGGAAGCGGACGAACCGCACAAAGGCGGTCGGCCATTTCGTCGAGATCGCCAAGAGGTCCGGGCTGCAGCGCAATTGAGGCGACCATCCGATGCGCCGGGATCAAGTATCTATGCGCGTGCCGCATAATGCGGGCGTTCTCCGGCTTTCCGTCTATCGCGGCAACGGCACGCTCTGGGCCTGATGGCGCTGTCCCCAGACGGCCATGAGAAAGTTCCGGAAGGTCTGAAAGCCCGGCGAGCGGTTGCGGCGCTCCCAGACGGCGGTAACGGGAAGGGTTGCGCCGACGTCCTCGAGTGTCCGGATCGCAACCCCCTTACGCTGCAGGTTGCTGACGCAACTCGAATAGACCGTCACCCCGGCGCCTGCGACCACAAGCCCGAAAATCCCTTCGCTGCTCGACGCTTCCTGAACGATGCGCGGAAAGAAATTCCGCGCCCGGCAAAGTGCGAACAGGCGATTGCGAAACGCCGTCCAGTTTTCACCATTTCCGAGAACAAAGTTCTCGTTGGCAAGATGCGCAAGCGTCAGGCGATCCTCGCCACACAGCGGATGGGCAACCGGCAGCAGCGCGACATAGCGGTCCTCGTCGAACTGGTAGCTGTCCATCGTCTCGTGTTCGAAGCTGCCGATCATGAAGCCGATGTCGATCTTCTGCTCCAGCAGGGCCATCTGCTGGACCGTCGTCGGCATGAAAACGAGGTTCATCCGGATGTCGGGATGGCGGTTGGCGAAAGCGTTCAGGAACTGCGGCAGGCGCCCGTTGATGGCGAAGTCGGTGTAGGCGATGCGCAGTTCGCCACGCATTCCGTTGGCGACGTGTCGCGCCCTGGTGACGGCCTGCTCGATATGAACCTGAGCCAGCTGGATCTCGGCGAGGAACGTCTTCCCGGCCTCCGTCAGCGCGACCCGGCGCGTCGTGCGATCGAGCAGCGTCACCCCCACATCCGCCTCGAGCTGCTGGATCAGCCGCGTCAGGGCAGGCTGGGCCATGTGCAGGCTCTCCGCCGCCTTTCCGAAATGTAACTCCTCCGCAACGGCCGAGAAGGCCCGCAGATGGCGAAGATCGAAGCTCATGACGACCTCAATTGATAACAATTTTTGCATTAATAATGGCAAAATTAATATTTCACAAACGACCGTTTGCGAGTCAGATTTTCCGCAAAGCCTGATGGCGCGGAGCCAATCAGGTCGGAAAAACGAAGCCGCAGGGGATACCACATGACAAAAAACTCGCTTTGCATTCCAGGCGTATCGCGCCGCCGCGTTCTTCAGGGCCTGGCAGGCGGGGCGGCCGCTCTATCGCTCGGCCTGCCAAGGCTGGCATCGGCCGCCGGCTCGATCGTCGTCTCGAACTGGGGCGGTGACTGGAACGACCGGACCGTCAAGTTCGTCGAAAAGCCGCTGCTGGAGGACAAGGGCTATTCGATCGTCCGCGACCTGGGCATGGAACCCGAGCGGAAGGCAAAGCTCATCGCCGAGAAACGAATCCGCCGCAGTTCGGTGGACGTCATCCACCTGAACAGTTCCGATGCATTTGAGCTGCGCCAGCAGGATGCCATCATCGACCTGGACGTGGCGAAGATCCCGAATTACGCCGACGTCGTCCCGGAACTGAAGGCCGACTACTTCGTCCCGTGGCTCTACAGCGGCGTCGTGATCATCTACAATCGCGACAAGGTCAAGGAGCCGCCGAAATCCTACGCCGAGCTGTGGGACCCGAAATGGGCGGGCCGCATCGGTTTCACCAACCAGCTCTACTTCAACTACATGATGATGGCCGGCCTGATTAAGACCGGCAAGATGACCGAAGTCGCCGCCGGGCAGGACGCGCTCGTGGAACTGGCGGAGAAGATCCAGCCGAAGCTCTACGCAGCCCACCAGCAGTTGGCGGCCGGTCTCGCCAACGGTGAAGTCGACATCGCCGTGAACTACAAGGCCCGCGGTCTGCAATGGGCGAATGACGGCCTGCCGCTCGCCATCCAGTATCCCGAGGAGGGGGCAATCGCGGTGACCTTCGGTGCCTGCATACCGCAGAACGCCCCGAACGCCGAGGGAGCCTATGCCTATGCCGACGCCATGCTCGATCCGACGGCAATGGCGGGGCTTGCCGAGGCGAGTTTCTATGCACCGGCCAATTCCAAGGCGACCCTCTCACCCGAACTGCGGGAAAAGATCGACTTCAGCGACAGCGAGAAGGCGACGTTGCGTTTCCTGGATTACGCCTACGTTGCCGATCACACGGCCGAGTGGCTCGAGTGGTGGAACAAGAACGTCGCCCGCAGCTAGTCAAGGTCACCGCCGGAGATGCAGTCCGGACCGCCAGCCGCTTCGCCGATCGGGCACGCGGATTGCATGTGTCCGGCTTCGGCAAATCTCCATCGGACGCCGGCGCCCTTTCTCGCGTGGAAAGGAGCGCCGGCACTAACCGGGACTTGAAGCATGACCTCGCAAGCTGTGGCAATCGATACTTCCCCCATGAACGAGCAGCCTAAACCGCGGCCGAACATGACGGCGCCGACGCTGCTCGGCCCCGCAACCATCTTCGTCGTCCTGGGCCTCCTTGCCCCGCTGGCCCTGATGTTCAGGAACAGTTTCAACAGGTACGACCCGCGCGAACTCATGGTCAGCGCATTCACCCTGGAAAACTATGCACGCTTCTTCCAGGACGAGTTCTACCAGGAAGTGCTGTTCCGTACGGTGTGGATTTCCGCGCTGTCGACGCTGATCTGTCTCGTCGCCGGCTTTCCGCTTGCCTATTTTCTTGTCCGTCAGGCATCCGATCGGCTCAAGTCGAAGCTGCTGATCCTGATCATCGTACCGCTTCTGATCGGCAATGCGGTCCGGACGGCCGCGTGGATGCTCATCCTGAACGACCAGGGAATGCTGGCCGCGCTTCTCAGGATGTTCGGGTATACGGGCTCTGTCGGGTTGATGTATTCGACGACCGGTGTGGTCATCGGCCTTGTGTCGGTCCTGCTGCCGTTCATGGTCATAACCTTGCACAGCGTGCTCGAATCCATCGACCGCAACCTCGAAGACGCAGCGGCAAGCCTCGGTGCCGGACATCTGACGGCGCTGCGGCGGATCGTGTTGCCCCTTGCCCTTCCCGGCATCCTCGCCGGCACCCTGCTCTGCTTCATCCTCTCGATGAATGCCTATGCGACGCCGGTGCTGATCGGCGGCCCGAAATTCCACATGATGGCACCCACGGTCTACCAGCAGGTCTCAAAGGCAATGAACTGGCCCTTTGGCTCGGCGCTCGCCTTCATCCTCATGGCGGTGACGCTGGCGCTGACCGTCGGCGCCAGCAGCATCGTGCAACGGCGCTATCGCCGCTGGGCCGAGTAGGAGAGAGGCATGACGACCAACACGTCGACCGGCATCCGCTTTGCCTATGGCGCCATGAGCGCCGTCATCTTGGGCTTCATCGTCCTGCCGCTTGTCGGCGTGATCTGGATGAGCTTCTTTTCCAACAAGATTCTCGCCTTCCCGCCGCAGGGTTACACATTCGACTGGTACGTCCGGGCGTTTGCGGCGCAGGAGTTTCGCGAAGGCTTCGTCGTCAGTTTTGAGACGAGCCTGATCGCGATGGCGACGAGCCTCGTCCTCGGCGTCCCGGCGAGCCTCGCGCTGGTGCGCTACAATTTTCCGGGTCGCGAGATCATCACCAACATCCTGATGTCGCCGATGATCGTTCCGGGCATCGTGGGCGGCAGCGCGCTCTTCGTCTTCTTCCTCGAGATCGAGATGCTGACGGGCGTGCAGATCGCCGGAACCGCGCCGGGTCTCATCATCGCCCATGCCTTGATCGCCCTGCCCTGGACGGTGCGCCTGGTTTCGACCTCCCTCATCGGCATGAACCGCTCCGTCGAGGAGGCCGCCTATAGTCTCGGCGCTTCGGCGATGACCGTCTTCTTCCGCATCACCTTGCCGATCATCAAGCCGGGCATCATCGCCGGCGCCCTGTTCTCCTTCGTCGTGTCCTTCATCGACCTCGAAAAATCGATCTTCCTGGTCGGCCCCGGCAAGACGACCCTGCAGATTGCTCTGATCAACTACCTCGAATGGAACCTGGACTCGACGATCGGCGCGGTCGCCACCGTTCAGATCGTGCTGATCACCGTGCTCCTGCTGGTCACCGACCGGTACGCCAAGCTCAACCGCGCTTTCTAAGCGAGAGGAACCGAATCATGCCCGAAGTGATCCTTCAAGACGTCGCCAAGCACTACGGTTCGAGCGTCGCGGTCGAGAACATGTCCATGCATATCAGTCCGGGTGAACTGGTGGCGCTACTCGGACCTTCGGGCTGCGGCAAGACGACGACTCTGCGGATGATCGGAGGTTTCGTCGACATCACTTCCGGGCGGATTTCCGTCGGCGGCCGTGACGTCACGGCCCTGCCGCCGAACCGGCGCAACATGGGCTTCGTGTTCCAGAACTACGCGCTCTTTCCGCACATGACCGTTGCGGAGAACGTGGCGTTCGGTCTGGAAATGCGGAAGCTCTCGAAGTCGGATATCAGTGGCAAGGTCGCGCAGGCGCTCGCGCGCGTGCGTCTCTCCAGCTTCGCCGACCGTCTCCCGAAACAGCTTTCCGGCGGCCAGCAGCAGCGTGTGGCGCTGGCGCGGGCGCTGGTGATCGAGCCGGACGTGCTTCTCCTCGATGAACCCCTGTCCAATCTGGACGCCACGCTGCGCCAGGAAATGAAGATCGAGATCCGCCAATTGCAGCAGTCCCTCGGCCTGACGACGATCTTCGTGACCCACGACCAGGACGAGGCCATGAGCACCGCCGACCGGATGGTGCTGATGCGCCAGGGGCGCGTGGAACAGGTCGGTGCACCCGACGAGATCTATGACCAGCCGGCATCCAGGTTCGCGGCAGAATTCATGGGCATCCCCAACCTCCTGCCGGGCAGGATGAATGGTCCCGGACGGTTCGAACTCGAGGACGGAACGACCGTCCATCTCGACGGCCAGAAGAGATATCACGGATCGTGCGTACTGGCGCTGCGCCCGGAATCGATCGGGATCGGCAAGGACGCTCCGGCCGGTGCCTTCAACAGCCTGCCCGGCACCGTCGAGATCGTGACGTATCACGGCGCCTCCCTCGAATACCGGGTCCGTCTCGGTACGTCGACGTTCCTCACGGCACGGACGGCGGCTCCCGGGCTCGGTGGACCGGATGCCATCCCGATCGGAACCGAGGTCCGGCTGTTCTGGCCGTATGCATCCGGCGTCCTCGTCCCCGAAGTCTGATCACCGCATAACCCGACATTGGAAAAAGCAATGGAACATCTGACGACCATGCCTGACGCCCAGGCGCTCCACCGGAACCTGACGGTCATCGACGGCCTGATCGTGTCCGACTTCGGGCGTGACATCTTCGAGGACATGCGGCGAGGCGGGCTCACCGCGGTCAACTGCACCTGCTGCATCTGGGAAAACTTCACCGAGACGATGCGCAATGTCATGCGCTGGAAGCGCTGGCTGCACGAGCATTCCGACCTCATCACGCAGGTCTATACCACTGACGACATCCGCCGCGCCAAGGCGGAAGGAAAGACCGGCATCATTCTCGGCTGGCAGAACATATCCGGCATCGAGGACCAGATCGGCTACCTCTCGCTCTTCAAGGAACTGGGCGTCGGCATCATCCAGATGGCCTACAACACGCAGAACCTCGTCGCGACGGGATGCTACGAGGAAAGGGACGGCGGGTTGTCGGATTTCGGCCGCGAGGTGGTTGCCGAGATGAACAGGCTCGGCATCCTGTGCGACCTGTCGCATGTGGGCTCGCAAAGCAGCCGCGATATCATCATGGCCTCAAGTCAGCCCGTAGCCTATTCGCATTGCCTTCCGGCCGGACTGAAGCCCCATCCGCGCAACAAGACCGACGAGGAGCTTCGCTTCATCGTTGAGCGCGGCGGGTTCGTCGGCGTGACGATGTTCACGCCGTTCCTCAAGCGTGGCGTCGATGCCACCGTCGAAGACTATGTCGAGGCGATGGAATACGTCATCAACATCTGCGGCGAGGACAATGTCGGCTACGGTACGGACTTCACGCAGGGACACAGCCAGGAATTCTTCGACTGGATCACCCACGACAAGGGCTACGCCCGCCGCCTGACCGACTTCGGCACGATCTCGAACCCGCTGGGCATCCGTACGATCGGAGAGACGCCGTCCCTGACCCAATGCATGCTTCGTCGCGGCTGGACATCAAGCCGCATCGAAAAGGTCATGGGAGAAAACTGGCTCCGATTGCTCAAGTCCGTTTGGGAAAGCTAGTCGTGTGATCCCGCCGCTCGGCCGGCACTATCGTTGCTGAACCCATCGCGTCGCCAGCGACAGGGCAGGACGACTTGATTGCGCCAGGAGCGGGTTGAATTCAAGACCACCTATGCCATCCACCTTCGCCAGATGGCGCTGCCCGGCGCGGAAGCGCAGGGCTGCGTGTTGTGCGCGCTTTAGTTTGAGCCCGGCGTCCGCGATTACCCCTGATCTGCCTGCCGGCCCTTCTCCCCGTAAGCGGGGCGAAGGGCTCAGGCCACAACGCCTCCGACGAAGACTGGGATTTCTAGGCAGGCCAGGTCCTGGTTCCGGGCTGGTTCGGGACCTTGGGCGTCTCGGCGGCGGACGGTCGGTCCCTCGGGTCATTCCAAATTGATATTTACAGAACTGTAATTTTATGTTGACACATCTGTAATACTGGATATTTTTCACTCATCTTGTAATGGCGTCTGCAAGCGGGCGTGACATGGGTGGAGAGCGACTTGAGATTTACAGGGAAGGTGGCGTTCATTACGGGCGCGGGATCGGGTATCGGGCGCGCAACGGCGCTTCGCCTGGCGGCTGAGGGCGCGAAGGTTGCGGTGCATGACCGGTCGGTATCGGCGGCGCGCGAGACGGTCGAGGCGATTGCAGCCGCAGGCGGCGTTGCCGATGTCTTCATCAGCGATGTTTCGGATGTGGCGGCCACGCAGAGCGCCATCGCCAAGGCCGAACAAGTCCTCGGTCCGATTGACATACTTGTCAACAATGCCGGCATCACGAGCGATTTCTGTTCACTGGAGGACGTGACGGAGGACATGTTCGAGAAGTCGATCATGACCCATGCCAAGGGCACGCTTTTCGCGACCCAGGCCGTTGTTCCCGGCATGAAGACGCGCGGCGGCGGCAAGATCGTCAATGTCTCCTCGATTTCCGGCACGGTCGGCAATCCGATGGCGACGACCTACAATGCCGCCAAGGGCGCAATCGCCGCGATGACGAAGGGCTGGGCGAAGGAACTCGCCAAGCACGGCATCCTCGTCAATGCGATCGCGCCCGGCCCGACCATCACGCCGATGACGACCAACCGCCTCGCGCCGGAGTATTTCACCGAACGCGCCAAGGACATTCCGCTTGCCCGCTGGGGCACGGCGGAGGACATGGCGGGCGTCATCGTCTTCCTCGCATCGCCCGATTCCGACTACATGACGGGTCAGGTTGTCAGCCCCAACGGCGGTCTCGCCATCACCTGAGGAGGGGCCGATGCCAGTCTATCGCAGGGAAGATGCGGTCCCCGCCTGGTGCGAACTTCGGGAGTTCGATCTCACCGAGCTCGGTGCGGGCGACACGGTCTCGGTCACGCGCGGGACGTGCCGGGAAATCGTGGTCGCCGTCTATGGTACCGGGCAGGTCGAAAGCAGCGCCGGCTCCATGGCGCTTGCCGAGGGGCAGTTCCTCGCCATTCCGGCGGATGCGGAAACCTATACATTGCGGGCTCATGGCCGGCCGGCGAGCTTCATGCGGCTTTCCGGCACCTGGGGCAAGGACATCGGCGGCTGCGGCGTTTTCCGGGTCAATCCCGGCGACGGGCCGAAGAATGTCGGCGATCCCGTCAGCTATCCGAAGCTGACGGGGATCGACAGCCACTACCACGACTATGACGAATACTGGATCGTGCTGGAGGGCTCCGGCGTGGTCCGGATTGGCGACAAGGAATTCGTGGTCCGCCGGGGCGATTGCGTCGCGACCGGCAAGGGGCACCACCACGATATTCCGATCGTCCATGCGCCCTTCAAGGCGGTCTATCTCGAGACCACGGTGACGGGCGAAAAGCGCATCGGCCATCTCTGGAACCACAAGCACGGCAAGGCCGTGCCGGATCCGGCGCGGGTCTGAAAAAGAAGACAGCATCGGCATTCATGAGCGCATCGCCGACGGTCGGGGATGCGAACGGACAGTCTTTGTCCAACGGGAGGAGCAGGGCATGAAACTCACAAGACGTTCTTTCGTGGCGGCCGGCACGGGTGCCGCCGTCGCATCGCTGGCGACACCGGCGCTCTGGCGCACGGCGCAGGCTGCCGCACCGATTCAGTTGGTCAGCCACCGCTATCCGGCGCTCGAATATTATGCGCAGCAGTTCTCGGCCGCCGCACCGGAGGGCAATGTCAACCAGCAGCTCATGCCTTTCGACAAGGCCTTCGAGCTGATGAACATTGCGCTGTCGTCGAAGTCGAACAGCATCGACGTCATGTACGTGAACGAGAGCATGACCGGCTTCATGCGGAGCGGCTGGCTGCGCCCGCTGAACGATCTCTGGGAAAAATACTCCGACGAGTTCAATCTCAAGGACATCAATCCGGACGTCCTCAAGCACTTCACCTACGAGGGCAAGATCTACGGCATGCCGCTGACCTCGATCTCGCATCTGTTCTTCTACCGCAAGGATGTGCTGGACGAGGCGGGCAAGCAGCCGCCGAAGACGATCGACGACTATATCGGGCTCGCCTCCGAACTGAACTCGCCGATGCGCTCGGGCACGATCAGCTGCCTGCGCGGGGACAGCGCGCTCGGGGAATCGCACTGGTACATCAATGCTTTGGGCGACGGCTGGTTCGACGACAAGTGGAAGCCTGTCTTCAACAACGAGAAGGGCATCCACGCGATCACGCGTCTCAAGGAGGCCACGCAATATGCCCAGCAAGGCTTCATGAACGCTCACAACGACGAGTGCACGATCGCCATGCAGCAGGACATCGCCACGATGGGCCTCTCCTGGACGACGCGCGCCACCGCCATGGACGATCCGGAAAAGTCGGCCGTCGTCGGCAAGGTCGATTTCGTCGCCCCGCCGCAGGGCCACGGCCGCCTCGCGCTCGACGGCTATGCGATCTCTGCCTTCTCCACGCAGGATCCCGACACGCTCTTCCGCATGGTCTGCCAAGCCGCGAGCGACCAGAGCATGCGGGGCGCCACCGGCTTCACCATGGTGCCGCGCGTCTCGATCCTCGCCGACCCGGAGGTGCAGAAGAAGTACCGCCACTACCCGGCCGGCATGGAGGCGATCAGCACCGCAGTTCCCTTCCCGAAGATCCCGGAATTCTTCGCCGTAGGCGAGTTCATCCGTCGCCGCATCCTGCAGGCGGTCGCCGGCGAGATGGAGGTCGCGGCGGCTCTGAACACGGCTGCCGAAGAGACGCGCAACCACCTCGCCCAGGCGGGCTACTACAAGTAACGCCCGGCGGTCGGGGAGGCGGGCTTCGGCTCGCCGTCCCCGGTCGGCGGATGCCACGGATCAGGGTCGGCAGGTCATGAACATGATGCAGAAAATCGAAGGCAAGGGCGGCGGCGCGGCCAGCCCTGCTCCGCGCCGGCGAAGCCGCCGGACCCAGGAGGGGGCGCTCTGGGTCTTTCTCGTGCCGAGCCTTCTCGTCATATCCTGCGTGCTGCTCGTGCCACTCGGCTATGCCGTCTATCTGAGCTTCACCAATTTCAACCTGACGGCGCCGACGACGGAATTCGTCGGCCTCGCCAACTATCAGGCGCTGTTCGGCGAGGAGCGGTTCTGGTCCTCGCTCATCCGCACGGTCTTCATCGTGACATCCGCCGTCGGGCTCGAATTCTGTCTCGGGCTGGCGATCGCCTATGGCCTTTACAAGCTCACCTTCGGCGCGAAATCGCTGCTGATGCTCGTCTTCATACCCTATGTCATCACGCCGACTGTGGCCGCGCTCTTCCTGCGCTGGATGTTGATGGGCCGGTTCGGGCTGATCAGCGGCACGATCATGGGCCTCGGCTTCTATCCGCCGGATTTCCTTGGCAGCGCCGGCTGGGCGCAGTTCACGGTCGTTCTCGCGGATGCCTGGCAGTTCACACCGTTCATGGTGCTGACGCTCTATGCCGGCCTCAACACGGTCGATACCAGCACGATCGAGGCGGCGAAAATGGACGGGGCCGGCCCGCTGACGATCCTCTTCCGGATCATGCTGCCCGCGCTGAAATTCCTCATCGTCTTCGTGCTGGCGATCCGCTTCATGGATGCGTTCCGGTTCTTCGACACGATCTACGTTTTGACGGCGGGCGGTCCGGGAACGGCGACCGAGACGCTGACCATGTACACCTATGCGCTCGCCTTCCGCTTCTTCGATGTGGGTAAGGCCTCGGCACTCGGCGTCATCACGCTTCTTTTCGTCGCCTGCATCACCGCCGGCATGCTCTGGGCCGTGTTCCGCCGCAAGGGAGATCTGCAATGAGACCGTCGCTCATGAAGCAGGTGCCGCTCTTCATCGTGCTCCTGCTCTTCTGCATCGTAAACCTGACGCCGGTCGCCTGGGGTTTTCTCACCTCGATCCGCCAGCCCGTCGATGCCTTCGCGGTGCCGCCCAAGCTGATCTTTGAGCCGACCTTTCAGTTCCACTGGGAAATCTGGGTCGACAAGGGGTTCTGGCGCTTCCTGATCAACACGGCGATCGTCTCGGTCTTCGCCGTCACAATCTCGGTGTCGATCGGTTCGATGGCGGCCTATGCCCTCTCGCGCCTCCAGTCGAAGGCGGCGAACGGGCTGCTTTTCAGCCTGCTCGCCATGCGCATGTTTCCGCATATCCTGCTCGCCATCCCCTTCTTCGTCATCGCCCAGGCGCTCGATATGATCGACACCTATCCCGCAATGATCATGGCGATCGTGGCGCTGAACCAGCCCTTCACGATCTGGCTGATGCGCAGCTTCTTCGCGGAAGTGCCAAGCGAACTCTACGATTCCGCCGTCATGGACGGTTGCACGCCATGGCAGACTTTCCGTCGTGTAGCGCTGCCGATCGTCAAGCCGGGCCTCTGGGTCACCGTGCTCTTCTCGCTGCTGCTCGCCTATAACGAGTTCCTGCTGGCGCTCGTGCTCACACGGCAGGGCACCAAGACCATGCCCGTCGCGATCGCCGAATATGGCGCGGAAGACATCACCTACTGGTCGCTCTCGGCCGCCGCCGCCATCGGCATCATGCTGCCGATCCTCATCTTCATGCTGTTCATGCAGCGCCACCTCGTTCGCGGCATGGCCGCCGGCGCCGTCAAGGGCTGAGCCCGACCTGTCGTCAGAAGGACTTTCCCCATGGCTTCCGTTACCATCCGCAACGTACAGAAATCCTACGGCGCGCTCTCCGTCATGAAGGGCGTCGACATCGAGATCGCCGATGGCGAATTCGTCATCCTCGTGGGCCCCTCGGGCTGCGGGAAGTCGACGCTGCTGCGCATGATCGCCGGCCTTGAGGACATTACCGATGGCGATGTGCTGATCGGCGCTACGGTCGTCAACGACATCGAGCCCAAGGCGCGCAACATCGCGATGGTCTTCCAGAACTACGCGCTCTACCCGCACATGACCGTGCGCGAAAACATGGCCTTCGCCCTGACGCTGAACCGGACCGACAAGGCCGAGATCGCGCGCCGGGTCGATCGCGCGGCGGAGATCCTGAGCCTCGGCGCGCTGCTCGACCGCTACCCGAAGCAGCTCTCGGGCGGCCAGCGCCAGCGCGTCGCCATGGGCCGCGCCATCGTGCGCGATCCGCAGGTCTTTCTCTTCGACGAGCCGCTCTCCAACCTTGATGCCAAGCTCCGCGTCCAGATGCGCACCGAGATCAAGGAACTGCACCAGCGGCTGAAGACCACGACGATCTACGTCACGCATGACCAGATCGAGGCCATGACCATGGCCGACCGCATCGTCGTGATGAAGGAGGGCGGGATCGAGCAGATCGGCACGCCGCTCGATCTCTACGACCGGCCGGCCAATCTCTTCGTCGCCGGCTTCATCGGTTCGCCGGGTATGAACTTCTTCGAGGGCGAGGCGAAAGGCGGGCAGTTTGTAACAACGGACGGGACCGTGCTGCCGCTACCGGAGGGGCACCAGACGCTTTCGGGCAAGATCGTCTACGGCATCCGGCCGGAGCATCTGATCGTCGATGACGTGGGCGTTGCGATCGATGTCCACGTCGTCGAGCCGACAGGGCCGGAAACGCAAATCTTCGGCAAGCTCGGCGGCCAGCCGATCGTCGTTGCCCTGCGGGAAGGGCCTGCAGTCGTGCCGGGGGAGACGCTTTCGCTGACCCCCAGGCTGGACCGCATCCATCTTTTCGACGCGACGAGCGGACGGTGCCTGGAGGTGACGACGCTCGGCCGGGCGGCCTGAAAGAAATTACCAAGTTTGCAAATCCTGTAATTTTAAATTTACAGATCTGCAAATCATGCTACCGTGCAGACACGTGCATGCCGACAGCGACAGCAGGAGTTTCCATTGAGTTACGGCGACCAGACATTTGCATCCAAGACGGACGCCGTATCCGGAAAGGCGGGGGCAGGGAATGTCGCCTCGACCGGCCGCTCGCCGTTTGCCGGCCTGAAGCCCGGGGTCGTCATCGCGGCGACGATGGACACCAAGGGTGAGCAGGTCGATTTCCTGAGAGCCCAGCTGGAGGCGCGCGACACTGCCGTCATCGTTGTCGATTGCGGCATACGCCCGGCCGGCATCCACCGCATCGATATAGCGGCGGAGACCATTGCGGAATTCGCGGGAACCGACATGGCGACGGTGCGCAGCTGGCCGGAACGGGCGCCGGCCCTCGTGCAGATGCTGAACGGACTGGAGCGCTGCGTTGGCGAGCTTCAATCGAGGGGCCTGCTTCGGGGCTTCATCGGGCTCGGCGGTGGCACCAACGCGGCCCTTGCCGGTCGGGCTTTCCGGGCTCTGCGTTACGGGGTGCCGAAGATCCTCGTCTCGACGGCCGCCTCCGGCGACACCAAGCCCTTCGTCGAGGGCAGCGACGTCGTCCTCGTCCATACGGTCGTCGACTTCATCGGCCTCAATGCGCCGCTTGAGGCCAGCCTGGAGAGGGCGGCGGCGGCCATGGCCGCGATGCTGCCCATCGTCTTCTGGCGGGCGGATGACGGGCGGCGCATCATCGGCATGACGGCCGTGGGCGCCACGACCGAGGCGGCGGAAGCGGCCGACGACCATTTCAAGTCCCAAGGCTTCGGCACCTACGTGTTCCATGCGCGCGGACCCGGCGGCATAGCGCTCGAGGACCTGATCGCGCAGGGGCGCATTGCCGCCTCCTTCGACCTCGCAACCACCGAGGTGTCCGACGAGGTGCTGGGCGGCCTGCGCAGCGCCGGTCCCGGACGTCTCGACGCGGCGGGCAAGGCGGGCATCCCGCAGGTCGTCGTGCCCGGTGCGGTCGATCTCGTCAATTTCGGCGGGCTCGAAACCGTGCCGGAACGCTATCGTCACCGCCAGCTCATCACCCATACGCCGGCGAGCACGCTGCTGAGGGTCAATGCGGACGAGGCACGGCGCGTCGGCGACTGGATCGGCGGCAAGCTCGTCCATGCACGCGGCCCCATTTCGGTCTTCCTGCCGATGGGCGGCTTCTCCTCCTACGACCGGCCCGGCTCTGCCTTCCACGACCCGAAGGCGAGCGATGCCTTCGCGAGCGGCCTGAAAAAGGTCGTCGCGTCGCGGCCGGAGATCGACGTCGTCGAACTCGACCTTCACATCAACGATCCACGCTTCGTGAGGCAGGCGGCAGACCGCATGCTGGCCTATCTCGCGGATGCCGAATAACGAGGACCAGACATGGCAGTGCAGTATACGCGGGGCGAGGTTATCGCCCGCATCCAGGCCGAGATCGACGCGAAGCGTTTCGTGCTGATGCAGGGAGCAGGCATCGGGCTCATCGCGCGTCTCGTCGAAAAGGCGGGCGTCGACCTGATCGCCGTCTACAATACCGGCTTCTACCGCATGAATGGCTGGGCGAGCATCTATGGCACGCTTCCCGTCGGCAATGCCAACGACACCGTCCTCGACCTCGCTCGGCAGATCGTTCCCGTCGTGAAGAAGGTGCCGCTCATCGGCGGCATCTATGCGCATGATCCGACGCGCGACCACCAGACCTCGATCAACCAGGTCAAGGCCGCCGGCTGCTCCGGCATCATCAACGTGCCGACGATCGGCCGTATCGACGGGACCTATCGCCGGGACCTCGAATCCGTCGGCATCTCGTTCCAGCGCGAAGTGGATCTGATGTCCCGCGCAATCGACAACGACATGTATACCGTCGCCTATGTCTATACCCCGCACGAGGCGGCGATGATGGCGAAGGCGGGCGTCGACATGATCGCAGGCCATGTCGGACTGACGGCGGGCGGCGATGTTGGCGCGACGCAGGCGATCGGCATTGATGCGGCGGCTGCGGACCTGCAGGCGATGTTCGAGGCGATCCGCACGGTCAACGACAAGACCGTGCTGCTCTCCCATGGCGGGCCGATCATCACGCCGGACGATGCGGCGCAGATCGCGGCGAAGACCGGTGCCGTCGGCTTCGTCGGAGCCTCCAGTATCGAGCGCATTCCCGTCGAACCCGCCGTCAGGGATGTGACGACGCGGTTCAAGGAGATCGTGCTGCCGTAAACGATCCGGCGGCATCGAAAGCAACCCGTCTCCCAAGGCCCTTCGGCCGCGCCCCTCAAAGGAAGGGGCGCGGCTTTCCAACCGTTCGAGGCTTGCCATGCGCCCTGAAATCGGCGGATCGCGTCCGATTCCCACACCGACCGACGCGCCTCGCCTGTTGCTGGAATCGCTCAGGCGCCGGCTGCTCGCAGCAGGATTTCGCGGTGACATCGCGATCGATGCGGCCTCGCGCGCGGCGGCCTCCACGGACAACAGCGTCTATCAGATCATGCCTGGTGCAATCGTCGCGCCGCGCGATGCGGCAGATGTCTGCCTGCTCCTGAAGGTGCTCGACGAAACGCCGTTCGGACACCTGGCCATCACTGCGCGCGGTGGCGGGACGGGTACGAACGGCCAATCGCTCAACCACGGCATCATCGTCGATTTCCGCCGGCATATGCATCGCGTGCTCGACCTCAATGTCGAGGAGGGGTGGGTCGAGGTGGAGCCGGGTATCGTGCTCGACGATCTCAACGAACAGATCGCTGCGAACGGCCTGTTCTTCGCACCCACCACATCGACTGCGAACCGCTGCACGATCGGCGGCATGGTGGCGACGGACGCGTCCGGCAAGGGCTCGCGGATCCATGGCAAGACCGGCGACAATGTGCTCGGCCTCGATCTCGCCCTCGCGGGAGGCCAGCTGCTTGCAAGCGCGGACCCGCCGCCTGCCTGGGCCGCCGCAATGCTGGCCGAGGTCGCCTCGGCCTGCGACAGCGGGCGGCAACCGCTCCTCGACCATGTGCCGAGGCTCTCCCGCCGCTTTTCCGGGCTTGATCTCGAGCGGGCGCGCCCGACGCCCCAGACGCTCGAATGGTGGCGGCTGCCGATAGGCGCCGAGGGTATTCTGGGACTTGTCACCCGCGTCCGGCTCCGGCTCGTGCCACGGGCCAAGCAGAGCGTTCTGCTCGTCGTGGGTTTCGACAGCTTCGCCCGGATGCTGGATGCCACCAATGCACTTCTCGTCACCGATCCTATCGCGATCGAGGTCATGGATGAGTGGGTGCAGGGGCTCGCCGACGCGGCCGGTCTGCTCGACAAGCTACCGTCGGCGCTGAGAGGGGACGGCGGCAGCCGCCCTGTCTATGCCTTCGTGGAATTTGCCGGCGACGATCTGGCCGGGATCGAGGCGAAAGCTGATTCATGCCTCGCCATCGCACAGGGCATTCCGGGCTATCGGGGTGCGCATCGCGCAGCCGACGCGGCGGAGATGGTTGAACTCTGGTCGGTGCGTGCGGCAAGCGTCGGGCTGCTCGGCGCGATTGCCGGGGACCGGAAGCCCATCTCCTTCGTCGAGGATTGCGTGGTGCCGCCGGAGAACCTCTCGGCCTTCGTTGCGGATTTTACCGCAATCCTCGAAGGCCACGGCTTGCGCTACGGCATATATGGCCATGCCGATGTCGGGTGCCTCCATACACGCCCGGCGCTGGATGTCGCCGAGCCAGGGGATCGCAGCCTCTACAAGCAGGTCTCCGACGCGGTGTATCGGGCGGCCACGCGCCACGGAGGGATCTTTTGGGGCGAGCACGGCAAAGGCATTCGCGGTGCCTATCTGAGGGATTTTGTCGGGGAGGAGGCGTTCAAGGCGTTCCAGCGCGTCAAGCGCGCCTTCGATCCGGCGGGCCGCTTCAATCCCGGCAAGCTGGTTTCACTGGACGTGCCACTCTATGGCATCGAGACGACGCCCTTTCGCACGACGAGAACAATGGCGGAAGACGGCTTTCGCGATGCCTATGCCTGCAACGGCAATGCGCTCTGCCTGAATTATGCGGCCAGGACGCCGATGTGTCCTTCCTTCAAGGTGAGCGCGGAGCTTCGCCATTCGCCGAAGGGGCGGGCCGAAGCGCTGCGGGCCTGGCGGGAACTGAAAGCCGGTGGCCGTGAAGATCATGGGCTGGAAGCGGATCTCCACGCCGCGCTCGACGGGTGCCTCGGCTGCAAGTCCTGCGCCGGCGCCTGCCCGACGCATGTCGATATTCCGGAGATGAAGTCGCGTTTTCTCGAGGACTACCACAAGCGCGTGCCGCGTCGACTTGCCGACCATGCCGCCATCTGGCTGGAAGCGCTCTCGCCGCACATGCTGCGGCTCGCCCCCCTGCTGGGCCTGATGGCGCGGCTGCCGCTCTATGGCCCGGTGACGCGCCGCCTCGGCATTGTCGATGCGCCGGAGCTGAGTGGCCAGCGCCTTCAATCTGCCGGGCTCGCTCTCCTTCCGCCCGAGCATGCGAGGGAGGGGGATGTCTTTCTTCTCCTCGATCCCTTTTCGACACTCTTCGACATGGCGGCCATCAAGGACATCGCCGATGGCCTCCGCGCGCTCGGCTTTCGACCGGTCGCCTTGCCGCTGACGCCATCGGGCAAAGCGGCGCATGTGAAAGGCGATCGGCGCCGTTTCGCGCGACAGGCGAGGGCCGTCGTGGACGTCGCAGGACGCGCGGCGGCGCGGGGGCTGCCGGTGGTCGGGACCGACCCGGCCCTCGTCTACATGTTTCGAAGCGAGATTGCGAAGCTCGGTCTCGGCGCGTTGCCGGAGGTGCTTGCGCTCGAGGAATTCCTTCTCCGGCACGCCCCGCCTGCTGCATCTGCGCAACCCGTCACACAAGCGACGGTCTTCCTGCACTGCACGGAAAAGTCGATGCGGCCGCGCTCTGGCCGTGACTGGATCGAGGCGCTTGCCCGGTTCGGCATTGCGGCAAATGTGCCCGATACCGGCTGTTGCGGCATGTCGGGCCTGTTCGGCCATGAGGCGCGCCATCAGGACTGGTCGCGGCGACTGTTCGACATGTCCTGGCGCAAGCCCGTCGAGGCCGAAGACGCGGTCTATGCGACGGGCTTCTCCTGCCGCTGCCAGGTCAAGCGGCTTGCAGGAAAGCGGGGGCGCCATCCGATGGCACTGATCGCGATGGCCCGGCAGGCGTCCGGTCGATAGGGGCCGGGAAGGGCGACATGCGCGTTGCCGACTTCATCCTCCTGAAGGCGATCGGCTTCGTCCGGCCCGACGGGTCGTGACCGACTTCGGCGCGGAGCCGATGGAAATGTGAGATCACTGGCTTGCAAAATCGGAAAGCTGTGATTTTTCTTTTTTTTCAAATATTTGACTTCCCCGTCCAATTGGCCGATAACCAGCGTATGGACATGCTGCGCACCCACCACGAGCCCAAGCTTCGTCTGCTCACGGGCCTCTGACCCTGGACGCCTCCCTTGCGGGAGGTCGTCCAGGGAAAAGATTCATGCGCCTGTCCTCCTGCACCCATGCAAGTCGGCCACGCCTTCGACGGCGTGCCGTATCTCGTTTGCAGGACCAGACCGGCGCGTACCCGACGCCCGCTGGAGAGCATTTTGGACAATCACGGCCTGTTTCTCGCCATGGATATATCCCTGGCCGCCATCGTGCCGCACAAGGAGGCAGCAATCGCCCTTGCCGCCGACAGGCTCGCGGAGACGACCGGCATGGCTTATGGGGACGTCAAGGACGCGCTCGCCCATAGAGAAGCCCTGGGCTCCACCGCCCTCGGCAAGGGGATCGCCATGCCGCATGCCGTATCGCGGACCTGCCCTCGCCCGGCCCTCTCGCTCGTCAGCCTGGCATCCCCCGTCGACTTCGATGCCCCGGATCATCGCAGCGTCGATGTGGTTCTGGCTCTGATATGGCCTCAGAACAGGGTCGGCGATTTCGTCCGGTTCTCCCTGCTGGCCAATCGGATTCTCTCCGACCCCACTGTCCTAGAGGCGGTGCGGGGCACAGGCGCGCCCGGCCGCATTCGTAGCCTTTTCCATGCCCGCAACTGCGTTCTTCGGTCCTCTGAGCCCCTTCTCGTTCGTACCGCTGGCCATGTCTATGGGTTGCCGCGCCCGTAAAGCAGCGGCAGCCCGGAAGACCAGCCGACTGTGGACCGCCGGCCGTCGCGCGAATGCGAGCGCCGGCAAGCAAGAATGCAAGGAAATGACATGACTTTATGGACGGAACTCGCCCGAGCCTCGACCACCGCCGGCGACGAGATCAACCTGCGCAGAAAGGGCGATCTCTACGAAATCCGTTTCAACGGACTGGAACTGATGTCCAACATCAATTTCCGATCGGAAACCATGCTGGCGGAGCGAAGCCTTCGGCTTCATGGACGTCCGGTGCGCCGCGTCCTGATCGGAGGCCTCGGCATGGGCTTCACGCTGCGCGCGACGCTCGACTGGATCGGCGAAAATACCGAAGTGACCGTTTGCGAGCTCGTGCCGGAGATCGTCGACTGGAACCGGCAACATATCGGCCATCTGGCTGGCCATCCGTTGCGGGACCGTCGGGTCGATCTTCGCATCGTCGACGTGCAGCGCCTTCTGGAGTGGAACGGCAGCGACTATGACGTAATCCTCATGGATACCGACAACGGTCCCGATTTCACCGTGCGGGAGACCAATGACGCGATCTACGGCGAGAGCGGACTTGAGGCCGTCCATCGCCGCCTTGCGCCGGACGGCATCGCCGCCTTCTGGTCCGCAACGGTGTCTGCCGATTTCGAGGACCGGCTGGACGCCCTGCCCTGGCGATGGCGTCGCGACGACGTCAGCCTGATCAGCGGCCGCGCCGACGCCGTTCACCACATCTATTTCGCGGGCGGTGGCCTGCCTCGGTCTGTTGATGCGAGACCCACGGGCATGCATTCCAAACCGGGACGACATCCCGAAGGCAGGGGCTTGTCGGTCTGAACGGCGATACAGCATGGGTGGTCATGCGGGGCACGACGACGCTTATCGCTGACACGGGGGCTGTCATCCCGTGTGCTCTACACGCCTGCCACTGACACCCGGCTTGCGTGACGATGCCGGCGAAACGGATCGCCTCCTTGGCGCTGATTCACCCGGTGATGACGATCCCGTGGGGCGTCTTCATCGTCGCCATTCGCAGGCAGGGCCGTGACGGCGACGATGATCGTCGTCACAGTCAGGCCAGCTCGGTCGTCCAGGCGGCGCGGATGCGATCCGGGATCTCGACGGCAAGCGTCTTCTCTTCGATCATGCTACGGATCATCGTCTCGATCGTGATGACGTTCACAACCGAATGGGAGAGCGCGGGGAGCGGCTTTGCGGCACCCGCAATCACCTTGAGGAAGCTCTCCATCTGCGCCTGGTAGCAATAGAAGGCGGGGAGATCGTCCTGAAGCGGCAGCGGGCTTGCGACTTCATGTTCCTTCACATGGATATGGGACGGCTTCAGCGTCGTCAGTTCCCGCACGATCGTGTCGCCGGGCGGCGTGAAAACGGTTTCGAGATGAAGCGTGCGCTTGGTGGCGTGGATTTCGAGTGCCTGGTTGAAGGTGGCGCCTGCGCTGCTTTCGATGACGCCCGTCCGCCCTCCCTCATAGGCAATCGAGCCGAAGATGCGGTTGACGGTGCCGTAGTTCGGGCTGAACGTGCCCATGGCGGAGACCTTTTCCGGAAGCCGGCCGGCATAGGTCGAGACGGCATTGACCGTATAGCAGGCGAGATCCCATGGAACGCCGCCGCCCGTCTCCTTCTTGAAGCGCCAGCTGCGTGTGGCATCATCGCCGGCCGCCACCTCCGGGAAATAATAGGACGAGCAACTGCGGATCCAGTCGATCTCGCCGATCTCGCCGTTCTCGACGAGGTCGTTCAGCTTCGCGATCATCGGGTGATGCAGGTACATGAAGCCTTCGACGATCGTCGCGCCGTGCGCCTTTGCCAGATCCCAGATCCTGACGGCATCCTCGCCGCTCGTAGCGAGCGCCTTTTCGCACAGGATGAATTTGTGGCCGGCCTCGAGGCACATCTTGACCTGTTCGAGATGCTGCGCCGGCCAGGTCGCGAGCACGACGGCGTCGAGCTTTTCCTCAGCCAGCATCTGCGCGGCATCGTCATAGGCCTTGTCGCAGCCATAGGCCCCGGCGAAGGCGTCGGCCGCCTCCCGGCGCACGTCGCTGCAGGCGACGAAACGGACCTTGTCCGCCCCGATACGGCCGACGGCTATGCCATGGGCATGCGAGATGCGGCCGCAGCCGATGAGACCCAGTCGAACAGTCATGATTTCCTCCGATGAGATTGTGTCGCGGCAGCCTGCGGTCAGGCGGTCGTGGTTTCGCGCCGCGGCCTGAACGTGTGTCCGGAACGGCCGGCAAGCCTGTGCGCGTGGGCGAAATTGCGGGCGTAGTCCCCTTCGCTTGCAAAATGCTCGCAGAAGCAGGTCATATCCGGATCGAGCGTCGCGGCATGGCGAAAATAGGCGTCGAAATCCATGACGCCCTCACCAAGATCGACCTCTTCCCATCTCAGCCCGAGCGGTGAGACGGGCCAGGCGAGATCCTTCAGATGAACACTGACGATGTAGGGCTTGAGGAGTGCGAAGGTCTTTTCGATCAGCGGACCGGTCGCGAAGAAATCACCGGGGGCGATCATGTTCGCCTGGTCGAGATGGACGCCGAAGCGGGGATGATCGACGCAATCGATGAAGTCGCGGACCGCCTCCGGTCCGTAGAAGAAACTGTGGGCATAGGGCTCGAGGCCGAGCCGGGTCCTGCCAAGGTCGAGCCCGTCGAGCGCGGCGAGCACCACCTCGCGCACCTCGTTGCGGCAGGCGTCGGTGAACATGTAGGGGTGGGCGGCAAAGGCCTTGTCGGAGGGATGCCGCGTGCCCGAAAGGATCGCCACGGAACGACAGCCCATGGCCTCGGCATTTGCCAGCACGATCCTGAGGCGCGCCAGCCGGTCCTGCCGGAGGTCGCGGTCTTCGGTGATGAGATTTTCCCAGAAGCCCGTTTCGCCGATGACGAGGCCGGCCGCCGTCGCGGCTTCACCGAAAGCACGGGCTTCCTCGGTGGTCATGGTGGCGATCGCTTTCGGGGCGACGATGGCGGAAATGCCGTACCGGTCGGCCTTCTCGCAGAATTCGCCGATGTCCGCTATCGTTTGCGGTCCGACCGCCACGCCTCCAAGCCGCATATCCCGCTTGTCTCCTCATCCTTCGGAATGGCGTCATCCCTAGGTTTCTTTACAGGATAGGTCAAGATGTAATTTTTTCTTGCCGTTTCTCTGCGGATATGGCGGTCGTGTTGCCGAGTGACGGGGATTGCGAAATTGAAAGTGCGCCTACGTCTGAAATATCCTTGTTTCTCAGGCTTCCTCCGTCCCTGTGCTTGCGGGGCCTTTGATCGACCGTGCGGGCCAACGGCCAATATCCGTCCCAAAAGTCTTAATTTACATATTGACAGATATGTCATAAATCCGCATGGTCCGGACAAAGGTTGCGGGAGGGTCAGCGCAGCCAGTCTGTCTTTGGAGGAGATCACCATGTCCAAGCCGCAACGCGTTCTCGGCAAATTTGCTGCAACGACAGCGCTCGCCGCCTTTTTCATGGCGGCGTCCCATCAGGTCGTATCCGCCTGCGAAGCGCCGACCCATACCTTCTCGCTCGGTCTCGTCCAGGCGCCGGATCCCGGCCATCCGTCCTACGCCGCCGCCGTCCATTTCAAGGAGCAGGTCGAGACTAATTCGAAATGCGCCATCCAGATCGATCTTTTCCCCGGCGGCCAGCTTGGCGGCGATCGGGAAATGTTCGAGGCGATTGTGATCGGCACGCAGGATATCGGTTTCATCTCGCCGGCGCCGATGTCCGCCTTCACCGATTCGCTGGACGGTCTCTCGTTGCCCTGGCTCTTCGATGGCGACCTCAAGCTCATGCACGAGGCGCTTCAGGCGGCACCGGGCGAAACGATCCGTAAGGCCGTCGACGAGGACACGGGCACCAAGACGCTCTCCTTCATCTATTCGCCCTTCCGGGATTTCGTCACGACCAGGCCGATTACCGGCAATGACGTGTTGCGCGGGCTGAAGCTGCGGACGATGCAGAGCGCGCTCAATGTCGCGACCTTCGCGGCGATCGGCACCAATCCCACGCCGATCCCGTTCCCGGAAGTCTATGGCGCGCTCCAGACGGGTGTCGTCGACGGCTTCGAGACGGATGTGGTGGGCATGTATTCCGGCAAGTTCCACGAAGTCGCCAAACACGTCACCACGTCGGGCCACTTCAACAACGTGCCGCTGATCTCGATGAATCAGGCGGCCTGGGACGGGCTGGAGCCCGAACTGCAGGCAGTCGTGCAGAAGGCGGCTGACGATGCGGGCACGCGCAGCTACGAGCAGAGTGTCGCGCAGGTCGAGGAATATACCCAGAAGCTGAAGGATGCGGGCGTCATCTTCCACACGGTGGACATCGAGGCGCTGCGCATGGAGACCTTGCCGGTCTATACACAATTCCAGGAGAAATCCGAGGTGACCCGCACATTCGTCGAGCAGGTCAACGCCATGAAGACGGCTGCGCAGAACTGATCGGGGCAAGGCATGGAGAAGATCAGTTCCGGCATCGACCAGGTGGTCCGCAACCTCCTGTTCCTGTTCGCGGCCATCGAGACGGTGATCATCATCACGGCCGTCGTCGCACGCTACGTGTTCAACAGCTCCTTCCCCTGGTCGGAGGAACTCGCGCGCGCGATCCTGACATGGATGGTCTTTCTCGGCGCGTCGAGTGCTCTGAGGGCAAACGAACTGGTCGCCATGGAATCGGTGCGCGACGGCTGGTCGGACAGGAAGGTGCTCGCGACCCGGGTCGCGACCGACATCCTTGTCATGATCTTCCTCGCCTTTGTGATCTATGCCAGCTGGCGGCTGATCTCGCTCACCTCCCGCCAGACCTATCCGGTCACGGGCTATCCGCTCTGGATTGCCTATTCCGCGATTCCCATCTCCTGCGTCCTCATGATCCTGCACCTCGTCGTCAGGATCCGCGGCCTCATTGCCGGCCGCGTGCCGCTTCGTCAGGAATTCCACGTCGACGAGATCGCCTGAGCGATCACCCCGGCTTCAGACAGGTACCCGATCCATGATTGCGCTTGCCGCTAGCTTCACCATTTTCATGCTCATGGGCATGCCGATCGCCTTCGTGCTCGGCGCAAGCTCCCTTGTCTACATCCTCTCGACCGGCAACCTGAACACGCTGATGGTCATGCCGCAGAAGCTTTATCAGGGAACGGACGACTTCATCCTGCTCGCCATTCCCTTCTACCTGCTCGCCGGCGAACTGATGAACACGACCGGCATCACGCAGCGCATGATCGGCTTTTTCGTCATTTTGATGGGGCACGTCCGCGGGGCGCTCGCGCAGGTCAACGTCATTGCGGGCATGTTCTTCTCCGCCATTTCCGGCACTGCGACCTCGGATGCGGCCGCCGTCGGCGGCGTCATGATTCCGGCCATGAAGAGGGAAGGCTACAAGCCGGAATTCGCGGCAGCCCTTCAGGCCGCCTCCGCGACGATTGCGCCGATCATCCCGCCGAGCATGGTGATGATCCTCTATGCGGTCTTCGCCAACGTGTCGGTCGCCGCGATCTTTGCGGCCGGCATCCTTCCGGGCATCCTGCTCGGTCTCGCCCAGATGGGGCTCGTCTACTACTACGCCCGCACCGGGCAGCTCCCGGCGCCGAAAGCGCGCTCGAGCTTCAAGGACATCCATGCCGGCTTCAAGGACGCGACGCTGGCCTTCATGATGCCGGTCATCATTCTCGGTGGCATTTTCGGCGGCATCTTCACGACGACGGAGGCCGCGGGTGCGGCCGTCCTCTATGCGATCGTCGTCGGCGCCTTCTTCTATCGCACGCTGACGCTCGGCAAGCTGCGCGAGGTGCTGATCAAGACGGCAGTCAGCACCGGCGGCCTGCTTCTCATCGCCGCGACGGGCTTCCTCTTCGGCTGGGTTCTGGCCGCCGAGCAGATGCCGGCGAAGGCGGCGCAACTGATCCTCGCCATCAGCGAGAATCCGCTGATCTTCCTGTTGCTCGTCAACATCCTGCTTCTGGTGCTCGGCACCTTCATGGATACGCTGCCGGCGCTCATCATCTGCGTGCCCGTCCTCTTCCCGGTCTCCCAGCAACTGGGCGTCGATCCGGTCCATTTCGGCGTCGTCGTCTGCTTCAACATCATCCAGGGCATGCTGACACCGCCTGTCGGGCTGCTGTTGTTCATCACCGCCCAAATCGCCAAGGTTCGTTTCGAAGCGGTCACGCGGGCGGTCCTTCCGTTCCTGGCAATCAACGCGGTCGTGCTGATGGTCATCACCTTCGCGCCCGGCTTCGTGCTCTTCCTGCCGCGTCTCATGGGGTTGATGGACTGATGGCGACTGCAATCGACAATACATTCGACCATACCGGCTTCGTCACGCGCGATATCGAGGGCACGGTGGAGTTCTGGACCCGGGTTGTCGGCCTGACGGCAAGTCCCATCGTCGAGCGCACCGGTGCGTGGATCAGCGCCTTCACGGGCGTTCCGAACGCAGCGCTCCGGATCGTCCATCTCTTCGGCGAGGGCGTGCATCTGGAGTTCCTGGAGTTCATCCGCGGCGGCGCCACGCCGGAGCAGCCCGCGCCGGCCAATGCCAGCTGTGTCGGCCATGTCTGCCTCAGGGTCGATGATCCGGCCGAAGCGCTTCGGCGCTGCGTGGCCGCCGGGGCGAAATCGGCCGGGAAAGTCACCACCATCACGGAGGGTGCCGCGACGGGATTGACGGGCGTCTATCTTCGCGATCCGAACGGCCTTCTTGTCGAACTCCTGCAGCGGGCCGATCCCCGGTCGGGTGGTGGACCACGCTGAGTTGTCAGATTGCTGAAGTTGTCCTAACAGGTTAGGTTGATTGCAAAGGTTAGGGGAGACGATCCGGAGTGTCGAAAGCGGGCCAGCGTCCTAGGTTGAGCGATGTCCTCTATGCGGATCTGCTGCAGGAAATCCATTCCGGAAAGTATGGCGCGGGAACGCGCCTTCCTTCCGAGGCTGATTTCAGTGCCCAGTTCGGCGTTTCCCGTCCGATCGTTCGCGAAGCGCTCGGCCGCCTCCGGGAGGAGGGGATCATCCGCTCGAAGAAGGGCTCGGGCAGCTATGTCGCCGCCGCCGAGAGGCGGGACGGCGTAAACGGCGGCGCCGCCGCGCGTACGGTCTCCAGCATTTCCGACGTTCAGAAGCTCTATCAGTTCCGCGTCTCGCTGGAAGGAGAGGCAGCGTTCCTTGCTGCACAGAACCGGACGGACGAGCAACTGGAGGCCATCGCCAAGGCGGCCGCGGATCTCGCCTCCACGATGCACAGCGCCTCTGACGGCACCAACGAGGACATCATCTTCCACCGCGCCGTGGCGCTCGCGACCGGCAACGCCTTTTTCGTCGAGGTGCTCGACAGGATCGCGCCGGACATGCAATTCATCGTGCAACTGGCCCGAACGCTTCTCCAGGGGCGTCCTGCAAAGAACATCGAAGCGGTGCAGCGCGAACACAGCCTGGTGCTTGAAGCCATCCGGAGGGGTGACGCCGTTGCGGCGCGCGAGCGGATGCAATTCCACATCCGGACGGCTCAGGCCCGGCTTTTCTTCGGCGAAACCGTCGAGGGGAGTGCCCTCTGGCAGCAATCTCCGCCGATGTGAGAGCCGTGCTCAGGCCATGGGACCGGCAACAATTGAACATGGAACCCGGTTTTCATGACGCTTTGACCTTTCGGCCACGACGACAAGGTGCCGGACGATCGCGGGAGGGCGCCGGACCCGCTTGGTGGAGGAAGCCTTGACGATCGCAGAACAGGCCTGCCCGCCGGACGATTTCACGCTCGTTGTCGGCAGCTACACCCATTCCCTGCCGCATGTGGCTGCACGCGGACAGGGGATCAGCGTGCTGCGGCTGTCGGCCGATACGGGTCGCATCACGCCGGTATCGTGCTTCACGGCCCTGCGCAACCCGACCTATCTGGCGCTGGCCGATGGTCGCCGCATGCTTTACGCGGTGGAGGAGATGCCGGAGAGGGACGGGGCGGCGGCCGTGGCGCTGAGCCTCGATCCGCGCACCGGGGACATGACGCTTCTTGCCCGCGTGGGCATTGCGGGCGATTGCCCGTGCCATGTTTCGCTCGATCGGGAGGCCAGACGGCTCTTCGTCTCCAACTACGGGAGCGGCAACCTGTTCACCTTTGCGCTCGACGCGGCCGGCATGCCGACCGGCGTTGCGACGAACCTGCAACGCCATGGCACCGGGCCCAACGAAAGCCGGCAGGAGGGGCCGCATGTCCATCAGGCGACGGTTACGCCGGACGGCAGCAGGGTTCTCGTCTGCGACGCGGGGACCGACGAGATCGCCCGGCATGCGATCGGGGGATCGCTGATCGATCCGCAACCGGACCTCGTGGTGAAGACGAAGGGCGGCCACATGCCGCGGCATCTGGCGTTCTCGACCGATGGGACGAAGGTCTTCGTCGTCCACGAACTCGGCTGCACGGTCGGCTGCTATGCCTATTCGCAGACGGAGATCAGGCTGCTCGACGAGGTTTCCACCCTGCCGGACGGCTTCGAAGGCAAATCGGCATGCGCCGCGATCCGCGTCCATCCCGGTGGCCGCTTCGTCTATGCCTCCAACCGGGGCCACGACACGATCGCCGCCTTCGAGGTCGATCCCGTGCACGGTTCGCTGAGGCGGATCGGCTGGTATCCCACCAGGGGCGCGGTGCCGCGCGACTTTGCGATCGATCCCGGCGGCCGCTATCTGGCCGCTGCCAACCAGGACGGTCATTGCCTGTCGGTGTTCTCGATCGACCGGGACGACGGTTCCCTGACGCCGGTCGGGGAGACGTTCGAGACCGGCAGCCCCGTCTGCGTCCTGTTCGCCTGACTGTTTTCTGAACGCGCAACGCGATGTGGACGGTGAATCGCCGCTCGTCCCCGTCTTTTGCTGCAGTGTCGCGACGATAGTTCGCACCTATCGAAAATCGAGGATTTATCTATTTCATTTATCGAGACAACCTGTCTATGTTGCGCCGCGAAGGCGACGTTTCGCTTTGCAGCAATTTCTGACAGGAGTTCCCATGGCCCTCATCAACACCCCCATCAAGCCGTTCAAGGCACAGGCCTTCAAGCAGGGCAAGTTCATCGAAGTGACCGAAGCCGACATCCAGGGCAAGTGGGCCGTCTTCTTCTTCTACCCCGCCGATTTCACCTTCGTCTGCCCGACCGAGCTCGGTGACGTCGCCGACCACTATGCCGAACTGCAGCGCCTCGGCGTCGAGGTCTTCTCGGTTTCCACCGACACGCACTTCACCCACAAGGCCTGGCATGATAGCTCCGAGACCATCGGCAAGATCCAGTATGCGATGATCGGTGACCCGACCGGCACGATCACCCGCAACTTCGACGTCATGCGCGAAGGCGAAGGCCTTGCCGACCGCGGCACCTTCATCGTCGATCCCGACGGCATCATCCAGGCGATGGAGATCACCGCCGAGGGCATCGGCCGCAACGCCGCCGACCTGCTGCGCAAGATCAAGGCGGCGCAGTACGTGCGCGCGCATCCGGGCGAAGTCTGCCCGGCCAAGTGGGAAGAGGGCGAAAAGACGCTCGCTCCCTCGCTGCACCTCGTCGGCAAGATCTGATCTCAAGTGACCACCGCCCCTCCGGCCGGTTCGGAGGGGCGGTCTTATCCCGCCATATTCCCCAAGGGACCGTGGCTACAGTCTATACGCTTAGAGTGGAGTGCCCGATGCTCGACGAAACCCTGAAATCCCAGCTCAAGGCCTATCTCGAAAAGGTCGTTCGCCCGATCGAGATCGTCGCCTCCGTCAATGACGGGGCGAAGTCGAAGGAGATGATGGAGCTCCTGAATGCCCTGATCGGCCTCTGCGACAAGATCACCGTCACCGAGCGCCGCGACGACGGCGAGCGGGCCCCGTCGTTCGCGCTGAACAGCCCCGGGCACGACATCAGCCTACGTTTCGCCGGCATCCCGATGGGCCACGAGTTCACCTCGCTGGTGCTGGCGTTGCTGCAGGTCGGCGGCCATCCGCCGCGCACCGAGCAGGCCATCATCGACCAGATCCGTGATCTCGACGGCGAGCTGACCTTCGAGACCTATTTCTCGCTCTCTTGCCAGAACTGCCCCGACGTGGTGCAGGCGTTGAACCTGATGGCGGTGCTGAACCCCCGCATCAGGCATGTGGCGATCGACGGCGGCGTTTTCCCCTCCGAGGTCGAGAGCCGGCAGGTCATGTCGGTCCCGACCGTCTATCTGAATGGTGCGCTGTTCGGGCAGGGCCGGATGGAGATCGAGGAAATCGTCGCCCGGCTCGACACGAATTCGGCCGCCCGTGCCGCCGAGAAGCTCAACGCCCGTGACGCCTACGAGGTTCTCGTGATCGGCGGCGGCCCCGCGGGGGCGGCGGCTGCGATCTATGCTGCGCGCAAGGGCATCCGCACCGGCATCGCCGCCGAGCGCTTCGGTGGCCAGGTGCTCGATACCATGTCGATCGAGAACTTCATCTCCGTCCGCCACACGGAAGGCCCGCAGCTTGCCGCCTCGCTCGAAGAGCATGTCCGGGAATACGACGTCGACATCATGAACCTGCAGCGGGCCGAGAAGCTGATCCCCGGCGACGGCGAGATCGCGGTCGAGCTCGCCAACGGTGCGACGTTGCGTTCGAAGACCGTCATCCTCTCCACCGGCGCCCGCTGGCGGCAGATGGGCGTGCCCGGCGAGGATCACTACCGCAACAAGGGCGTCGCCTATTGCCCGCATTGCGACGGCCCGCTGTTCAAGGGCAAGCGCGTGGCCGTCATCGGCGGCGGCAATTCCGGCGTGGAGGCGGCGATCGACCTCGCCAATATCGTCAGCCACGTGACGCTGATCGAGTTCGACAACAAGCTGCGCGCCGACGACGTGCTGCAACGCAAGCTCCGCAGCCTGCCGAACGTCGACATCCTGCTCTCGGCGAAGACGACCGAGGTTCTGGGCGACGGCCAGAAGGTGACGGGTCTCACCTACGAGAACCGCATCGCCGGCCAGCGCCATACGCTCGCCCTCGAAGGCATCTTCGTCCAGATCGGCCTGCTGCCGAACACGGAGTGGCTGAAGGGCACGGTGGAGCTGTCCTCGCGCGGCGAGATCGTCGTCGACCACCACGGGCAGACTTCGGCACCCGGTGTGTTCGCCGCCGGCGACTGCACGACCGTGCCCTACAAGCAGATCGTGATCGCGGTCGGCGAGGGGGCCAAGGCCTCGCTCGCGGCGTTCGACCATCTAATGCGGACGTCTGCCCCCGAGGCGGATTCCGCCAAGGCAGCCTGATGCTGCTCCAGGCCGCGTCGGTAAGGCGCGGCGTACCTTCAAGATGGCCCTGAAGCGGCACCGCGGGGACCCGTCGCGAGACCCGCGGGCCGCATACGGATCGAACCCCTCATGACGCTGCGCGAGCTGGAATACCTGATCGCCCTCGCCGACCACCGGCATTTCGGCCGGGCCGCCGAGGCTTGCCATGTCAGCCAGCCAACGCTGTCCATGCAGATCCGCAAGCTGGAGGAAGACCTCGGCGCACCGCTGATCGAGCGGTCGCCGAGATCCGTCATGCTGACGCCGTTCGGGCGCGACGTCGTGGCGCGTGCGCGGCGCATCATGACCGAGGTCGGCGAGATGCGCCGTTCGGCGATGAGCTGCCGCAATCCGGAGACGGGCTCGCTGCGGCTCGGCATTTTCCCCACGCTCGGCCCCTATCTCCTCCCGCACGTCGTGCCCCGCATCCGCGCGCGCTATCCGAAGCTGGAACTGCTGCTGTTCGAGGAGAAGAGCGAGAGCCTGGTGGCGCGGCTGCGCGAGGGCAAGCTCGACGCAGTATTGCTGGCGCTTCCGATCGACGACGAGCGGCTGCAGGCGGAATTTCTGTTCGAGGAACCGTTCCTGCTCGCCGTGCCGGCGACGCACGATCTGGCAAGGCGCAGTTGCCTCGCACTCGACGAACTCTCCGGCTACGACCTGATGCTTCTGGAAGAGGGGCATTGCCTGCGCGACCAGGCCCTCGACGTCTGCCGTGCCTCGGGCGCGGCCGAGCGCGGCTCGTTCCGGGCCACGAGCCTGGAGACGCTGCGGCAGATGGTCGGCGCCGATGTCGGCATGACGCTCCTGCCGGAGCTCGCCACACGGTCTCCCGCCTCGGACCATATCCGGATCCTGCGCTTCCAGAACGCGGCCCCGAGCCGCCAGATCGCGCTGTGCTGGCGCCGGAGTTCGGCGCTGGGCGACTTCCTGAAGGACATGGCCCTGCTCCTGCGCGAGGTCTCGCAATCCCTTCTTGTCGACGAGTTTATGGACAAGGCGGGCTGAAGCCGATTCAGCTCGCACAAGAGCGTGCTTGCCCGATCAGGCTCGGATCGCGCGATCCGGCGCGTCGGGCGCCACCGTCACCGAGCAAGCGCCACTGTCAGGGTCGCGTGAGGGGAGAGTTCCACGCCGGGCCCGGCTGGATGATCTGCCGGCTGCAGACCGTGGAGATCGACCGTCCTGGTCGTCGGCGTCAGGTTGACGAGATGCAGGGTCGGGCCGTCGGCGGCTTCGGCGACGAAGGCGAGCACTTGCGACGGTGCGGAGGAGACGCAGGACTGCCATGGCGCGCCGGCGAGACCGGCCAATGTCCTGACAGTTCGCGAAAGCGGTCGCTCGCTGCCTTCCGGGGTCGGTTCTTCGCGGCCGGCGACCAGGCCGAACGGGCCGGTCAGCGCCGCGAGCGTCAGGCATTCGAGATCCGCCTCGAGCACCCGGATGGCATAGCCGAGCGCGAAGGCTTCGGCGAAGAGCCCGTTGTGGCGCGGATCGCGGTTGGCCATCGGGATGCGGCCGAGGCCGGGATTGTCCATCGTCCGGCTGCCATAGGGGTTCTGCCGCATCGGAATGGTGGACGGGCCGATGCGGTAGGGCAGGTCGCCATAGATCGCCCGCACCGACCGGGTGATGAAGGGCAGGGCCTCGAGTGTCTGCATGACGCTGAGGTCGTCGGCGGCATGGACGATCGGGTTCGTGCAATGTGAAACGAGGGAAAGCCTCTCGGGAGGCACGCGCTTGCGGTTCAGCTCGGTGAAATAGCTGAGCATGCCGCCGCCGATCCGGACGCCCGGGAAGGCCGCATGGGCGGCCGCATAGACCTCATCGAGGGGCGGGCATTCCGGCCATTGGCTGCCGGGCGGCGTCGACTGGCGATCGACGGACGGGGAGATGACGATCGCATCGGGAGCAAACCCGGCGGAATGCATCTGCCGGGCGATCTCCAGCGTCTCGTCCGCCGGCGCCTTGCGGCAGGGCAGGGCGATTTCCAGCGTCGTGCGGCCGCGGTGCAGCGCTGCGAGCTCCGTAAAGTCCCTCAGCGCCTCCAGCCCGTGCCCGGCACCCGGGTCGAAGTGGAAGAGAAGCTCCTGGGGATCGATCTCGGCCATCAGCGTGCGGGCGGCGAGCGTCGCCTTCGCTTCCTCCGGCGTTATGACGAGACCGATCGCGGGCATCCGACCCCGGTGCTGTCCCATGTGAATGGTCACCGTCTCATGGCCGCCATCTGTCCTCGTGGCCTTGCTCTCGCGGCGGTCTTGAATGGAGAGAACGATCTGCTGCTGCACGGGTTCTCCGGCCTGGATCTTGTAGGGCCAGGGGAGTGCCAGCGGACGGACATAGGTCTTGTAGGAGGCGTCCGACCAGTTGCGCTGGTCTTCCATCTCGAAGGTGTCGCCTTCCATCCGGCATTCGGCCACGACACCGTCGGCGACGGTGTGGGTGATGGCGCGCATGTCCTTGAACGGCTGCCACGGCTCGATCAGATCCGGAAAGACGGTTTCGTCACGGTGGCCGTCGACGTGCTCGACCATGGCCGGCTTGCCGGCTATGCCGTCGATCGGGTGGAGAACGCAGAAGCCGCAGCGGTTGGTCTCGAAACCGGTCGCCGACTGCGCCTTCGATTCAAAGGTCAGGCGCCCTTCCGATGCGGCGATGCGCACGTCGATCGCAAGCAGGCTTCCGCCCGGTCCCTCGCAATGGGCGCGATAGGAGACGATGAAGGCCTCGTCGCGCTGTTGTATCTCCAGGTCTTCGATCCTGGGGCTGTAGGTGCCCCAGTCGCGATCGCGAACGAGATAGGAGATGGCACGAAGAACCTCGACGCCGTCATAGGTGATGGTGCGGAGATTGCCGTCTGCGAGGTCCGCCGAAAGCCGGCCCGCGACCAGCCGGACCGGCGCCTCCTCGGCTTCATGCGTGCCATAGAGCAGAAACGGCTCCGTGCTCATTTCAACAGCGCCCCGATATCCACCGGACGGCCGGAGGCGGCGCTCTCATAGGCTGCCTCGACCAGCGCGAAGGTCTTCAGGTTGTCCGCGCCCGAGGTGGACGGTTCGCCGCCGTCCTGCAGCCGTTCGGCCCAGTGCTGCTGGATCGCAAAGACGCTTTCCTGGATGTTGTGCCAGGGCCGCGAGGCCCAGGAGAGAAGCTTCGGCGAGACATCGGTGACGGTGGTGCCGGAGGCGTTGCTGATCTCGAGGCGATAACCCTGCGACAGGCGGATCGTGCCTTCGGTACCGTCGAGTTCGATCAGGGTCTCGGGGAAGGGCTCCGTGCCGAGTTTCGTCGCATAGCTGACGTCGACGATGGACGTCGCGCCATCCTCGTGGTCGAGCAGGATCGTCGCCACGTCCTCGCCCTTGATGTCAGGGTTGACGCGCCTGGTCCGCGCCGTCAGGCTCTTCACGTCGCCGAGGATATAGCGGGCGATGTCGAGCGTATGGATGCCGAGATCCTCGATGATGAAGCGCTCGCCCTCGGCGAGATAGGGCTGGCCGGAGAAGACGTCGAAGCCCGAACGGAAGGAGAAGCGGCCCCAGAAGGGCTCGCCGATCGCGCCCGCGTCGAGCGCCTTGCGGACCGCCTGGATCGGCGTCTGCCAGCGGAAGTTCTCGTGCACCATCAGCGGAATGCCGGCGGTGCGGCAGGCGGCGACCATGGCCTTTGCGTCCGACAGGGTCCTGGCGAAGGGCTTCTGGCAGATCGCCGGCACCTTGTGCCGGGCAGCCAGCTCGACGAGCGCCCGATGGCTCTGGACGGTGGTGGCGATATCGACGAAGTCGAAGCCGCCATCGGAAAACATCTGTGCTGCGTCCGTATAGCGGCGCGCGATGCCGAACTGGTCGCCGACGATTGCGAGCCGCTCCGGGTCGCGGTCGCAGATGGCGACGATTCCGGCACCCTCGACATCGTTCCAGGCGTGCATCTGGTTGATGGCGAAGAAGCCGCAGCCGATCAGGGCACCACGAAGTTCCTGCATGCCGTCAGTCCTTCTTGGCGAGCTGCATCAGGGCGACCCGCTGCTGCAGGCGCCGCTGGGCCTGGTCCACGACCACTGCCACGATAATCACGATACCCTTGATGACCATCTGCCAGAAGGAGGAAACGCCCATCATGACGAGGCCGTCCGACAGGATGCCGATGACGAAGGCGCCGATGATGGTTCCGCCGATCGTGCCGCGGCCGCCGGACATCGAGGTGCCGCCGAGGACGGCCGCCGCAATGGCGTTGAGCTCGAAGGAGTTGCCGGTCGCCGGATGCGCGGCCATCAGCTCCGAGGAAATGACGATTCCGACGATGGCGGCGCAGAAGCCGGAGAACATGTAGACGAACATCTTCACGCGGTCGACCTTGATGCCCGACATGCGCGCGGCGCGCTCGTTGCCGCCGACGGCGAAGATCTGGCGGCCGATCGGCGTGTATTTCGCGATATAGGCCGCAGCCAGCGCCACGATCACCAGGATCCACACCGAGACGGGCAGGCCGAGGATCCGGCCCGAGCCGAGGAAGGCGAAGCCGGTGGTGCCGAGATCCGGGTTGCCCTGGAGGTTCGGGAAGGTCTGTCCGCCGGAGGACAGGAGCGCCAGGCCGCGGGCGACGTAGAGCGTGCCGAGCGTTGCGATGAACGGCGCCACGTTGAGCTTGGTGATCAGCAGGCCGTTGACCGCGCCGATCGCGATCCCGACGAGCAGGGTGATGGCGGCGACCTCGAAGATGTTGAAGTACATCGTGTAGCCGATCTGCAGGTCGATGCCGTACAGGATCAGCCCGCCGGCGACCATGCCGCAGAGGCCGACGATCGAGCCGACGGAAAGGTCGATGCCGCCGGTGATGATGACGAAGGTCATGCCCATCGCGAGGAACGCGTTGAGCGCCACGTGCTTCGACATCAGGATGAGGTTCGCGGTCGACAGGAAGTTCGGCGCGAAGACCGAGAAGAAGGCGATCACGGCGAAGAGCGCGATGAAGGTGCGAAGCTTCATCAGCGTCAGGAGCATCGAGCCGCCGTCGCCGGCCTGGGTGTTCTGGGTCGTGGTTACGGTGCTCATCACGCGACTTCCCTTGTCGATTTGTGTCCCTCGGATGCGGCCTTGACGATGAGTTCCTCGGTCGCGTCCGCCCGGTCGAATATCTTGGTGATCCTGCCGTTGCTCATGACGGCGATCCGGTCGGACAGCGCCATGACCTCTTCGAGGTCGGAGGTCGAAAACAGGATGGCGAGGCCTTCGCCGGCGAGCCGGCGCATGGTGCGAAACACGTCAGCCTTGGCGCCGACATCGATGCCACGGCTCGGCTCGTCCATCAGAAGCACTTTCGGATTGGTCATCAGCGCCTTGCCGATGACCACTTTCTGCTGGTTGCCGCCGGACATGGAGGTGACGTCGAAATCCGGGTTCGGCGCCTTGATGGAAAGATCGCGGATCGCATCGCGGATCGCGCCCTGCTCGCGATCACCGCGAATGTGGAAGCCGAAGCGCGTCAGCTTCTCGAGGCTGGCGAGGGTCAGGTTCGCCGCAATCGAAAGCACCTGCACGAGGCCCTCGCGCTGCCGGTCCTCCGGGATCAACGCCAGACCGCGTTTGATGCGCGCCGGCGTGTCGCGTTCGACGACCTCCTTGCCGGCGACGAAGACCTTGCCGGTCGAGTGCGGATGCTGGCCGATGACGCATTCGAAGAACTCGCTGCGCCCGGCGCCCATCAACCCATAGATGCCAAGCACCTCGCCGGCGCGGACCGAGATCGACAGATGGTCGACGGCGAGCCCTCCGGTCTTGCGCGGCAGGCTGATTTCCTCGGCGCGGAAGGCCTCGTCGCCCAGCTTGTGATCGACCGACTTGGCGAAGTCCTTGGCGTCCGAGCCGATCATCGAGCGGACGATCCACTTGGTGTCGATGTCCTTGACCATGGCCTGGCCGGTGATCTGGCCGTCGCGTAGCACGGTGATGTAGTCGCCGATCCGCATCAGTTCTTCCAGCCGGTGCGAGATGTAGACGATCGCCACCCCTTGCGCCTTCAGCTCGCCGATCACCTTGAACAGGATGTCGACTTCGGCGGCCGACAGCGCCGAGGTCGGCTCGTCGAGGATCAGGATGCGGGTGTCGAGCGAGATCGCCTTGGCGATCTCGACGAGCTGCTGCTGGCCGATCGGCAGGTCTTCCACCATGGTCTCGGCACTGATGCCGGCATCCAGCTTGTCGAGAAAATGGTTGGCCTTCTCGACCTGCGCCTTGTGGTCGATCCCGCGGATGCCGCGGATGATTTCACGGGTGGCGAAGATGTTTTCGGCGACCGAGAGGTTGCCGAACAGGTTCAGTTCCTGGAACACCATGCCGATGCCGTGCTTCTGCGCATCGGCCGGCGAGTTGAACTCCACTTCCTTGCCGTCGAGCAGGATGCGGCCGAGCGACGGCTTCTCGACGCCGGCGATCATGCGCATCAGCGTCGACTTGCCGGCGCCGTTCTCGCCGACGAGCACGTTCACCGCGCCCCGCCGCAGCGCCAGGTTGGCGTGCTTGACGGCGACGATGCCCGAATAGACCTTCGTCACGTCGTCCAGCCTGAGGATGATGTCGCCTTCGTCGATGTCGGCCATCTCAGCCACCGATCGTGATCGTTGCAGGGGTCAGAAGCGGCAGCTGTCCCTTGGAGGGAAGCGGATAAGCGCCGACGGCCTCGACCTTCTGGCCCTCCAGGGCCTCCCGCGGCAGCTTATCCAGCGTCACCGCATTGAGGTGGTTGTTGAAGGCCTTGCCGAACTCGGCCCATTGGATCTGGTTCTTGAATTCGTTGAAGTTGACGAAGTCGAGGCTGTCGCGGATCGCCGTGCCGCGGATGACCGGGCCGATCTGGATGCGCACGTCGGCCTTGCCGTCGCCGTCGATGTCGGTGTCGAGATAGGCGGCGCGCGACTTGGTCTCGGCCTTCACCACGGTGCCGGAGACCTTCGCCGCATAGGTCCAGGGCGCGCTGCCCTGTTCTTCCTTGTGGCCGTATTTGGCGCCGGCCGCATCGGGGTCGCTGCCTGCCAGTGCCGCGACCTCCTGGAAGGGGCCTGCGCGCTGGTCGAGGAACGGGATCACCTTCTCGTCCCAGAGCTCGGCTGCCTGCCGCTCCGGGTTGAAGCCGCCGCTGGCCGCTTCGGCCGCCTCTTCGGCGGTCGGTGTCTTGATGATCTTGCAGCCGGACAAAGCCAGCGCCAGCGCGGCCGCCGTCAGCGTCGCAGTCCGGACAAATGCCATGGAACGCACTCCGTCATGTCGATATGCGACTTGCGAGGCGGATCGCTCCGCCTCGCAAGCCTGTCCTGGGAGGATTTAGTCCTTCAGCGCGAAGGTCTCGAGCTGATCTGCGTTGTCGGCATTGATCAGCACGCAGTCCATCAGCTGCTTTTCCTCGGCCGGGCCCTTGCCGGTCTTGATGTAGGTGTCGGCCTGGTCGACGGCCATCTGGGCCTGCGCATAGGCCGGCTGCAGGACGGTCGCCTTGATGCCGCCCGCCTTGATCGAGTCGCGAACGTCGTTGGAGCCGTCGAAGCCGACGACGATGACGTCCTTGCGGCCGGCGGCCTGGAGCGCTGCGATCGCGCCCATCGCCATCGTGTCGTTGCCGGCGATGACGCCCTGGATGTCAGGGTTGGCCTGAAGGATGGTCTCCATCTTGGAGTAGCCTTCCGTCTGGCTCCAGTTGGCCGACTGCTGCGCGACCATCTTCATGTCCGGATATTCATCGATGATGTCGTGATAGCCCTTGGAGCGGATGCCGGCGTTGAGGTCGGCTTCGCGGCCGAGCAGTTCGACGTAGTTGCCCTTCTCGCCCATCAGGCGGACGAACTCTTCGGCGCCGAGCTGCGCGCCCTGGTAGTTGTTCGAGACGATCTGCGAGACGGCGATGCCGGTGGCGTTGATCTCGCGGTCGATCAGGAACGAGGGGACGCCCGCGTCCTTGGCCTTCTGGACGGCGGCGATCGAGGCTTCCGAGCCGGCATTGTCGAGGATGATCGCCTTGGCGCCGCGACCGATGGCCGTGTCGATCAGCTGGGACTGCTTGTTGGCGTCGTCGTCATGGACGAGGACCAGCGTCTCGTAGCCGAGCTCCTTCGCACGCGCTTCCGCGCCGACGGCTTCGGCCTTGAAGAACGGGTTGTCGTGAGACGGGGTGATGATGGCGATCAGGTCGGCCGCGGAGGCCGGCATTGCGGTGCCGAGGGCGAGTGCGCCGGCGAAGGCCGCAAGCGTAAGTCTGCGAGTCAGTTTCATGTTTTTCCTCCCAAAGTAAAACGATAGGCCCCATCCTCAGCGGGGCGAAAAGGGAGGGGCCTTGGCCCCTCCCGAGGGCATCAGGTGATGCGCCGGATGCTTTCGGCGATCTCCTGAGGTTCGAAAACCTTCTTCCAGTCGTCGCGCATCAGCGCGGGAATGCCGAATTCGATGGCCTTGTTGCAGGCATCGGAGAAGACGCCCGGCGTCTCTTCGAAGATGACCGCGCCAAGCACGGTCATGTGACCGAGCAGGAAGTCGCGGGCCGCTTCCTTGTCGACGCCACGGCGGACGCACTCATCCATGGCTTGGCGCATGACGACCAGCAGCGAGGCGCAGACGGTCTCCGAAAGGCCCGGCTCGAGCATCGCCATCTGCTCGACGGTGACGCGGTGCGAGCGCATGACCGGGGCCCAGATGACCTTGGCGATCTCCTCGCCCAGCGCATATGCCTCTTCCGGGCCCTGCATCAGGGCGGAGACGATGTGCTGCTTGGCGGCGACGCCGCCGAAGAAGTCGCGCTTGGCGGCCGGGTCGGTCTCGTCGTTGAAGATCGGCGGATGGCAGGGGTGCGTGACGAAATAGGTCAGGTCCGCGCGCTCCGGCAGGTGGCCAGCGAAAGGGGCGGCGGCATCGAGCACCACGACCATGGTGCCGGGCTTCAGCTTGTCGATGATGCCGGCGGCGACCTTGCCGATCGCGGTATCCGGAACGGCCAGGATTACCACCTCGGCGCCGTTCAGGCCTTCGTCGGCAGACACGCATGAAATGCCGAGATCGTCCTTCAGCCGCGCCTTGCCGGCGTCGCTGACCTCAACGTGGCGCACGTCAAAACGCGAGCCCTTCAGGTTCTTGGCGAGCCGGTATCCCATTTTGCCACCGGCGCCAAAGAGAGCAATTGCTGTCATGTTTCCTCACCTCAGGGTTGGATTGGTATAATAACTGGTATGATGAGTCAATCACAATCCCATCATTATTGTGGCAACGATCAGGCTTTCTTGCCTTCATCGAGACGGTCGATCGCCTGGACGTTCCCGGCCGACGGACCTTCGGGGTCGAAGCTGGAGGCCAGCCACGTGTCCACGATCGCCTTGGCGAGCTCCGGGCCGATGACCCGGGCGCCCATGGTGATGATCTGCGCGTTGTTGGACTTGGCCGCGCGTTCCGCCGAATACGTATCGTGCGTCAGCGCTGCGCGGATGCCGGGAACCTTGTTGGCGGAGATGCAGACGCCGATGCCGGTGCCGCAGAACAGGATGCCGCGTTCGTGGTCGCCGTCGACGATCGACTGGCCGACCTTCTGCGACAGGTCGGCATAGAAACCGGACTGGCTCAGGTCGTGGACGTCGAGGTCCGCCCGGCCCGCGAGATGGGTGGCGATGACGTCGAGCAGCGGCTTGCCGGCGCTGTCGGCTCCAATGACGATTTTCATGGTTCTTCCTTTCGATCGCTCAACTGGCGTGAATTCCGGTTCCGGTCCTGTCAGGCGCGGCTGCCGTCGCGGATCTGCGCGAAGTAGCCGTCGGTGCCGATCTGGCCGCCCTTCAGCGCGATCTGCAGGCCGTCGGTCGGGGCGTAGCTGCCATGCGCGGTGCAGAGCGGCGAGCCCGGCGTCTGCGGCAGGGGCAGGAGCGTCGTCAGCGCCTCGACGCGCAATTCCTGCAGCGCGTGGCTGGAGGTGTCGCCACCGGCGATGACGGCGCGGGGCAGGGCTTCGCTCTCGACGAGGCGGCGCAGGATCGTTCCGAGCGCCCGGCCGAGCCGGTGACGCGCGCCGGCGACGCGGTCGATCTCGCTGCCCCGATCGGCGGACGGGCCGAGGGCCGTATGCAGCAGCACGCTGCTGCCTTCCTTCAGCGCCGCGATCCCGGAAGCGATGGCGGTCTCGATCGCCCGGTCGCCGCTTTCGCCGACGAGCGACAGCGGATCGAGGTCGATGCCCTTGAAGCCCTGGGAAAGCGCCGTGCGGATCTGGCGTTCGGTGGTGGGCGAGACGCTGCCGGAGACGACCGCGAGGCGGTCGACCTTGCCGGGTTCGGCGAATTCGACCTTTCCGCCGATCAGGCCCTGCTGCCGCCAGGCTTCGAGGAGAGCATATTCGACGCCGGACGAGCCGGCCACGAAGAAGCCGCCCTCGGTCCTGAGCCGCCACAATTGCCGGCCGGCGGCCGCCTGGCTCTCGGCGGACTCGACGTCCATCAGCAGGATGCCGGGCGCGCCGGCAAGGGCTGAAAGGCGCGCATCCGCATCCGGCGCGGCGAGCGTGACGAGATCGGCCAGCGCCACGGGCAGATCGGTCTGCCGGCCGAGATGGATGGCGAGATCCGCCTCCGCCATCGGCGTCACCGGGTGACGGCTCATCACCGGGTGGCGGTCGATGCGGTAGACCTGGCCCTGATAGGCGGCAAAGAGGTGGCCGAAGGCGGTGTAGCGCTTCAGTTGCGGCGCGCCGACGATGACGGGCACGCTGGCCTGGCCGAACACGTCGCGGCCGATCTCGATCGCCTTGCCGATGTTGCCGACCTGGGGCGCGGAATCGAAGGTCGAGCAGACCTTGTAGTGGCAGACCGCAGCACCAAGGCTCCTCAGCCACTGAAATGCGGGAACGAGGTTCTCCTGCATCCATTCCGGCGTCTCGCTGCGGCTCGTGCCGGCGATGCCGATGGCGCGGCAATCGGCAAACCGCTGCAGCATTTCGGGCTGCGGCACGCCCAGGAACAGGACGGTCGGAATGCCGCTTGCGGCAAGCGATTCCATCACGTCGGTCGAGCCGGTGAAATCGTCTCCGTAGTAGCTGACGAGCAGGTCTGACATGAATGCTTACTCCTTGCCGTCGCCGAATTTCGCGAGCGAGGCCGCAAGCTCGGGATGGTCCCTGGCGTAGTCGCCAAGCGGGATGTCGGCGACTACGGCCTGCCAGGCCTGCTGGACGGCGCGGACGCCGGCCGCCGGGCCGCCCGGATGGCTGACGATGCCGCCGCCACAGAGATAGAGAAGGTCGGTCGTCCGCCCCGTCCGCCGGTAGGTGTCCGGCGCCTGGCCGCCCCACTGGCCGGACCCCGCAACGGGAAGCGGCCGGTCGGAAGGGTCGAACAGCGGCGTGCTGACGGCCTTGAAGGATTGGACGAAGCTCTCGTCCGGCTCCCAGTACTTGATCCGGATGCCGTTGATCTGGAACTGGTCGACGCCGAGCAGGCGCCAGAACTGCTGGTAGACCTTGAAATCCATGCCCGCGCCGGGGTCGCGGGTCAGCACGTCCCAGCCGTTGCGATGCGCATGCAGCACGAGACCCGAGCGCTTGCGCAGGAAGCTCATGCCGCCGAAGCCTATGGAATTGATGTTGACGACCGCGCAGTTACCGCCGGCCTTGAGCACGAGGTCGTGGTTGCGCATCATCTCGTCCGGGTCGGCATGCGAGATGCCGAAAGCGTACATCACCTTCTTGCCGGTCTTCTGCTCGTGGTCGAGGATGCGCGGCATGATCGCCGCTACCCTCTCCTTCAGCGGCGAGTAGGCCGGGCTCATCAGTTTCTCGTCGTCCTTGATGAAATCGACGCCGGACTCGATCAGTTCGCCAACCAGTTCGGCCGTCTCGTGCGGGCGCAGGCCGAGCGCCGGCTTGACGATCGTGCCGATGATCGGACGGCCCTCGACGCCGGTCAGCCGGCGGCTGCCGTCGATGCCGAATTGCGGGCCCGGATGGGCGCCCTTGAACGCCTCCGGCAGCTTCATGTCGACGATGCGGATGCCGGTCATGCCCCTGATGGAGAAGACGCCGCCGATCGCGATCGTCATCAGCGCGGAAAGGTCGGTGCCGATGGCATCGAGCGGAAAGGCGATGTCGACGTCGGCGCGGTTGAGCCGCTGCCCCGGCTCGGCCTCCGGCCAGGTGGGGGAGAAGGTGTCCTCCAGCGGACGGATGGCGAGTACGCGCGCTGCGACCCGTGCCTTCAGCTCCTCCGTCTCGCCCGGCACCGCGACGAAGGTGCCCGTGGACTGGTCGCTGGCGATCTTGTTCGCCATCGCCTCGACGCTGCCGGGCGTCTCGATGCGGTAGGTTAGGGTGATCAGCATGAAAGCCGTTGCTCCTCCTCGCCACGTCACTTTGTCGTGGCGTCAACTCATGATCTGGTATAATAAGTATTCCAATTTCTGCAACGGAAATTTTCAGAAAACCGATTCCGGCCGTCCTGGCTTGTCGCAAGATGCAGAAATGTTAAGGGAGGGAGAATGAGCCAGAGAGACGCCATGCCCCAAACCATCGAGCCGATCGTCAGGCGCAAGCTGTCGGACGAGGTCTTCGACCGGCTGGAGCGGATGATCACGTCGGGAGAATTGAAGCCGGGCGACGAGATGCCTTCGGAGCGCGTGCTGATGGAGCGTTTCGGCGTCGGCCGTCCCGCCATCCGCGAGGCGATGCAGTCGCTCGCCAACAAGGGCCTGCTCAGCATTTCCCACGGCGAGCGGGCGAAGGTGCTGCAACTGACCGCGCAATCGATCTTCCGTCAGGTCGACCTGACGGCGAAGATCATGCTGTCGCAGTCGACCGATACGCTCGAGCATCTCAAGAGCGCCCGCATCTTCTTCGAGCGCGGCATGGCCCGCGAGGCGGCGCAACGTGCCCGGAGCGGCGATATCGACGATCTGGGGGCCATCATCGAGCGCCAGCGACGCTCGCTCGGGGACGCGGAAGCTTTCATCGCCGCCGACATGCAGTTTCACAGCCGGATCGCCCAGATTTCGGGTAACCCGATCTATGTTGCCGTCAGCGAGGCCATGCTGGCCTGGCTGAAGGAATACCACACGGACATGCTGATCTGGACCGGCAAGGAAAAGCTCACGCTGGTGGAGCACGAGGAAATCCTGGACCAGCTCAGGAGCAGGGATGCCGAAGGGGCGGAAGCGGCGATGCTGAAGCATCTCGAACGATCGAGAGCGCTCTACAACCGCTGACCCGGCCACAGGTCCGTGGCGCCGTTCCGGAGCGTCTTATCCCCATTCATCGCTTCGACCGTCCGGACCGCTGCGGACGGTCGCAGATCCTCCTGAAATCTCCGGGTCGTGATGGGCCCCGCGCGTTCGGCGCGGGACGGCGGCCGCATTTGCGCTTGATATGTGATGTTATAAAATAACAACTCGATTGACTCACGTAATACCATTACACTAATCAGGCCCGGTCAGATCCCGAGGGAAGTTCGATGACCGTTCCAGACCGTGCCGAAAACCCCTGCCCCGCATCGGATGCGCCGGCACGGGTGCCGGTCCGGCCGCGCCTATTGCGTGCAGAACGCAAAGTTGCCGGTCGGGCTTGCTTGACGGCGCGGTGCGCAAACGTCTATCTGGAAGACGACGGTTCCCCGCCCACGAAGCGGAGGGGATTAATAGGGAACACGGTGCGGACGACCCAAGTCGGGACCAAAACCGTGGCTGCCCCCGCAACTGTAAGCGGATTGCCGTTCATCCTCGTGGCGCCTCGGCGCCATGCCACTGCGCAACGCGCGGGAAGGCAGATGAACGGCGCATGTCCGCGAGCCAGGAGACCTGCCGTCAGCCATCGATCCAACGTCACGGGCGGGGAAGCCCGGAACAGGAGCCATCATGACGACCATCGGCGCCTTGCTGTGCGTCTTCACGCTGCCTTTCCCGAGACCTGGCGATCCTTCGAGCGACCGGACGGCCTGACGGCTTGTCCGTTTTTTCAACGGCGCCCCTGCGGGCGTCCCAGCTATTTCGGGGAATTCCATGAAAATTCATTTGAAACAACCGCTCCGCGCGGGCTTCGTCGCCCTGTGCCTCGCCGCATCGTCCTTCCATGGCCAGGCGAGTGCTGCCGAGACCAGCTATCCGCTGACACTGCAGAATTGCGGTCGCCCGGTGACCTTCGAAAGTGCGCCGTCGCGCACGGTCTCGATCGGCCAGAGCAGCACCGAGATCCTCTATCTGCTGGGACTTGCCGACAAGGTGGTCGGTACCGCGCTCTGGGTCGGGCCGGTGCTGAAGGGCTATGAAGAGGTGAACGCGCGGATAGACCGGCTCGCCGACAACGAGCCGAGCTTCGAGAGCGTTCTGGCCAAGAAGCCGGATATCGTCGCCGTGCAGTTCCAGTGGCAGGTCGGGCCGGAGGGCGTGGTCGGAAGGCCGGAACAGTTCGAGGAGCTCGGCATCCCGGTCTACACCTCGCCGTCCGATTGCGTCGGCAAGGACAATTCTGCCGCGAGCGACGGCGTGCGCCATCAGGTCTTCACCATGGACCTGGTCTATCAGGAGATCCGCGAGCTTGCGCAGATCTACAACGTCCAGGAAAAGGGCGAGGCTGTCGTCGCTGATCTGAAGAAACGCGAGGAGGCCGCCCGCGCCAAGGTCGCCTCCGCACAGGGCAAGTTGTCGGCCGTCTTCTGGTTCTCCAGCGCCGCCGACGCCGATCCCTATGTCGCCGGCAAGAACGGCGCGCCCGGCTACATCATGTCGGCGCTCGGCATCGAGAACATCATCAAGACCGACGACGAGTGGCCGACGGTCGGCTGGGAAACGATTGCCAAGGCCGATCCGGCGATCATCGTCGCCGGCTCCATGGAGCGGCGGCGCTATCCGCTGGACAGCCTCGAGGCCAAGCTCGAATTCCTGAAGGCCGATCCGGTCGCCAGCCTGATGCCGGCGGTGAAGAACGGCCATGTCTTCGACATGGACGCCCAGGCGATGAACCCGACGATCCGGACGATCGAGGGCATCGAAGCCCTGGCGGACGCCATCGCCAACGCCGGCCTCGCCAAGTGAACCGGACGCTGACATCGGGCGGACGGACGGGTGCGGCCATCGCCGCGCTCGTCATCCTCTTGCTGGCGCTGTGGATGGGGGCTGCGATCGGCGAGACGGCGATCCCGCTCGCCACGGTCGCCCAGACGGTGGCGAACCGGCTGTGGAATGCCGGCTACCCGCTGGAGCCGATCGACGAGGGCATCATCTGGAGCTACCGGCTGAGCCGGGCCGTCGTGGCGGCGTCCTGCGGAGCGGCGCTGGCGCTCTCCGGCGCGGTCCTCCAGTCGCTGCTGCGCAACCCGCTCGCCGATCCCTATATCCTCGGAATTTCCGCGGGCGCCTCGACGGGCGCGGTCGGCGTCGCCATCCTGGGTATCGGCGCGGGCGTGCTGACCTTGCCGCTCGGGGCCTTCCTCGGCGCGATCACAGCCTTCGTCCTGGTCAGCGTCCTGGCGGTGAAGGCCGGGCGCGGCACGGCGGCGATCATCCTCGCCGGCGTCGCTGGCTCGCAACTCTTCAACGCGCTCACCTCCTTCATCGTCACCAAGGCGGCGACGGCGGAGCAGGCGCGCGGCATCATGTTCTGGCTGCTCGGAAATCTGTCGGGCGTGCGCTGGGCGGATGCCTGGCTGGCCGTTCCGGCGGCACTTGTGGGTCTCGTCGTCTGCCTGTGGCATGCGCGCTCGCTCGACGCCTTCACCTTCGGCGCGGAATCGGCCGCCTCGCTCGGGATCTCGGTGCGACGCACCTATCTTGCACTCGTCGGCGTGTCGGCGATGATGACCGCGGTGATGGTCTCGATCGTCGGCTCCATCGGTTTCGTCGGCCTCGTCATTCCGCATGCGGCGCGGCTCCTGGTCGGCGTGCGCCATGGCGTGCTGCTGCCGGCCGCGGCCCTGACCGGGGCGGTGTTCATGATCCTCGCCGACATCCTGTCGCGCACCATCATTCCCGGCCAGGTCCTGCCGATCGGCGTGATCACCGCGCTGATCGGTGCGCCGGCCTTCGCCCTGATCCTCGCAAAGGGGAGGGCGCGCGCATGAGGCTGACCGCCAGAAGCGTTTCATGGTCGGCCGGCGGCGCCGACATTCTCAAGGATGTCTCGCTTGCGGTCGAGACCGGCGAATTTCTCGGCATCATCGGGCCGAACGGTTCGGGGAAGACGAGCCTGATGTCGCTGCTTTCCGGCATCCGCAAGCCCCGGTCGGGAGAGGTGCTGCTGGACGGGGTGCCGATCGGCGCGCTCGGTCGGCGCACGGTGGCGCAGCGGCTGGCGCTGGTCGAACAGCAGGCGGAGACCGGCGAGCGTATCACCGCACGCCAGGCCGTTGAACTCGGCCGCACGCCCTATCTCGGGCCGCTCTCGCCCTGGTCGCCTGACGACGACCGGATCGTCGACGCGGCGCTGGACAATGTCGACATGGCCCACCTTTCAGGCAGGAGCTGGCATACGCTGTCGGGGGGCGAACGCCAGCGGCTGCACATTGCCCGCGCGCTGGCCCAGCAGCCCCGGATCCTGCTGCTGGACGAACCGACCAACCACCTCGATATCGGCCATCAGATCAGCCTGCTCGACCTGGTGCGACGCCAGGACCTGACGGTGGTGGCGGCGTTGCACGACCTCAACCACGCGGCCATGTTCTGCGACCGGATCGCCGTGATGCAGGCCGGCAGGCTCGTCGCTTTGGGGCGGCCGCGGGATGTCCTGACCGTGGAGCGCATCCGCGACGTCTTCGGCGTGGATGTCGCAATCGAGCACGAGCCGGACGGCGGCTGCCACATCCGCTTCCGTCCCGGGAGAACGTCGCCGGGGCGGCGTGCCGCTCCCGCCGTAGCCCTTGCGACAACGGGAACCTGATGCCGATGGATGCGCGCAACCACCATCTGAAGGAAGACATCCGCGAATACTGGTCGAAGCGGTCGGAGACGTTCGACCTTGCCTTCGGTCACCGGATCCCGCCGGGGCCGGAACACGACGCCTGGGCGGGGGCGATCCGCGGTGTCCTGGGGGAGGCGCCGTGCCGGGTTCTGGAGCTTGCCTGCGGAACCGGGGAGGTGACCAATGTCCTGCTCTCGCTCGGCCATGAGGTGGTCGCCCTCGATTTCTCCGAGGCGATGCTGAAGGTCGCGCGGGACAAGCATGCGGGAAACGAACGGGTCCGCTTCATTCTTGCCGATGCGGAGCGGACGATGGAGCCGGACGAGCGCTACGACGCCATCGTCTGCCGGCATCTCGTCTGGACCCTGACGGAGCCGGAACAGGCGCTTGCGGATTGGTTCCGGGTGTTGAAGCCGGGCGGCAGGCTTCTCGTGTTCGACGGGAACTGGGCGAGGCCGACGCCGATCGGGCGCCTGGCCCTGCTTGCGGTGAGCGCGCTCGAGCGCTTCGTCGGTCACGATCCGCATTATGACGGGGCGATGAGCGAACGCCACCAGTCGATCATGGACCGCCTGCCGTTTGGGGAGGGGTTGACGGCCGAAAGGCTCGTGCCGCTCGTGGAAGCTGCCGGCTTCGGCCATATCCGCCTGGCGTCGCATCGCCCGATCGCCGCTGCCCAGCGCCGGACGGCCGATCTTCGCAACAGGCTGCGAACGCTGTTCTATCGGCGTTTCATCCTTGCAGCCTCGCGGCCTGCAGTGCCGGACGAGCGGGCCTGACGATGCGCGGCATCTGAACCGCATCGTCGGCGTTCCCTGTCCGCGGCACGGAACGAAAGACGCCTCTGGGCATTTCCTTCCGAGGTTTGCGAGGGAACGACGATCCAGATGCAGGAAGATGCAAAGCATGCCGACCATGTGAACGCGCCCCCCCGGTGGACGACGCACCGGGGCGGCACGTCGCCGGTCGTCGGCACCGCCATACACGACGGTCACGCGGTGCGGCCCGATATCCTGCGGAAGATGCGGATTTCGGAGGACGAGCGGCTGCGCGAGGAGGATCCGTTTACGGGTCAGACGATCGCCGACCTGCCGAACCGGATCGTCTTCCACCAGTCCCGCTTCGAGATCGACCTGAACCGGCCGCGCGACGGCGCCGTCTACCTCCGGCCGGAACAGGCATGGGGCATCGATGTCTGGCGCGAGCAGCCGTCGGAGGCCATGGTGGCCGAAAGCCTCGCGATCCACGATGCCTACTACGTCATGCTCGAAGCCTATCTTCGCGACATCGAGGAGCAGCACGGGCGTTTCGTCGTGCTCGACATCCATAGCTACAACCACCGCCGGGCCGGCCCTGCCGAAGATCCGACGGACCCGGAGAAGGCGCCGGACATCAACATCGGCACCCACTCGATGGACCGGGAGCGCTGGGCGCCCGTGGTAGACGCCTTCGTCGATGCCGCGCGTCGTTTCGAATATCCTGGCAGGAAGCTGGACGTGCGGGAGAACGTGGCGTTCGAGGGGCGCGGCGAGCAGACGCGTTTCATCCATGAGCGCTTTCCGGAGAACGGTTGCGCGCTGGCGGTGGAATTCAAGAAGATCTTCATGGACGAGTGGACCGGGCAGCCCGACCCGCGCGCCGTCGCAGCGCTGCGCGATCTGGTCAATGCGTCGGTGCCGGCGCTGGAAAGGGCGCTGCGGGAGGTTTCATGAACGCGGCGAAGACGGAGCCCGAGGAACGGCCGGCACGGCAGGAGTTTGCGCTGGAAGAGGCGCTCGCGGCTCTGGAAGCCGGCAAGTCCGTGCGCCAGGAATTTCCCGGCGGCCGGCTGCATATCGACCGGCCCTTGCCCTTCCTCTGCCTGCATGTGGGGGCCGCCGATACCCACACGGTCGCCCGCGAGATCGCGGCGGCGCATGCGTCCTACCTGCTTGTCGAGCGTGTCGAGGATGCGGTGGCGATCGTTCCGCCGCTTGCCGATGCGCTGAGGCGGCGCTTCGGCGCGTTCGTCCTGCTCGACGTCGACGAACTGGAACGGGACCGGCTGCTGTCGGAGGATGCGCCCTTCCTGCAACCCTTCGAGGTCAGGCTCTCGGCGACGGACGGCACGTCGGCCACTGCCGCGATGATGGCCTTTGCCGGCGCGGTGGAGGCCTTCAAGGCCCGCTTCCGCACGCCGCAGGTGGAGTGCCGCAAGGCGGAAGAGGATCCCTGCGTCCGCGCACAACTGATGGGACTGCAACTGCCGCTCCTGACGCTGCGCTTTGCGCCGATCCATCGTTCGCCGGGTTCGGAGATCGTCTATCCCGAGCTGCGCCAGCGCATCGTCGACAACTTTCTCGACGCTGGCCTGCAGGCGTTCACGACGTTTCTGGCGGAGGAGGGGCTGCCGAAGCCCGCCACCCATCGGGCGTACGGGCGCAAGGCCTTCATCGATGCCGTGGAGCGCGCCGACCGCGGCATGGACGAGGTCGCCTCCAGCTTCGATTTCCTACTGGCCGTCACGCCGATCAATGCGGCTGCGGCATGGCAGGAGTTCAGGGCCAATGGCTTCGACCGCCCGCCGCGCTTTCTCTATCGGCCCCTGGCCCTTCTGGTCGAGCGCGAGAAGCGCCGCCTCTATTCGATTTCGCTGGACCGGCTCGAGGACCCCGTCCTGCACCAGCTCTACCGCGAGAAGCGGCAGGAACTCGATCTGCAACTGACACTGATCGGGCATCGCGAGACGGTGCGTTTCATCGAGTTCGGCCGCGCGCTGTATGGTCCGGTCGAGCCGCCGCTGCTTGAAGGCGCCCTCGATGTGCTTCGGCGCACGCAGGGCGCAAGGCGCATGCCGGCGCTTGCGCAGCACCACGACGAGACCGTGGATTCCGGGTTCGTGGAGCGCCGCGCACGTGCGATGATGGCGGATTATCATCGGCGCTACGACGGCTTCGATGCCGCGATCGAGCTGCGCGACGACGTGCCGGCCGGCCTGATGGTGTCGGGCCGGCGGCTTCTCATTTCGCGGCGCACGCGCATGATGCGCCATCGCGTCGATGCGCTTCTCAGCCACGAGGTGGGCGTCCACCTGCTCACCTATTTCAACGGCTCCGCGCAGGGGCTGCGCGTCTTCCGCACCGGTCTTGCGGGATATGAGGGCATGCAGGAGGGGCTTGCGGTCTTTGCCGAATATCTCGCGGGCGGGTTCACCTCGGAGCGGCTGCGCCTGCTGGCTGCGCGCGTGGTCGGCTGCAACCTCATGCTGTCGGGCGCATCCTTCGTCGAGGCGTTCCGCGTCATGACGGGGGAGCACGGGCTCGACCCCGAGACGGCCTTTGCGCTGCTGCTTCGCGTCTACCGCGGCGGCGGGCTCGCCAAGGACGCCATCTATCTGCGCGGGCTGCTGACGCTGCTGAGCCACCTGAAGGCCGGCGCGGCGCTGGATCCGTTCTGGATGGGCAAGATCTCGGCCGCCCATTTCGGCGTGATGGAGGAACTGGGCGCGCGCGGCCTGCTCAAGGCGCCGATCCTGCGGCCGCTCTGTCTGGAAACCGATCGTGGCCGCGAACGCCTTGCCAGGGCGCGCGCCGGCCTGTCCCCCCTTGCCATGCTCGAAGCTTGAGGAGAGCACTCATGCGTATTGCCTTTTTCGTCAATTCGATCGAGGGGGAGACCCCCACCTATACCACGACCGGGCTGGCGCTCGCCGCCCTCAGCCGGGGTCACGACATCTGCTATCTGACGCCCGAGGATTTCGTGCTGCGCTCCGACGACAGCCTCAGCGTGCGCGGCCGCACGCTGCCGTCCAAACGCTACAAGAAGGCCGAGAGCCTCCATGCCGCACTGCAGGGCGAGGAGGCGGCGGTCGAGACGATGGACGTCCGCGATATCGACGTCCTGCTTCTGCGCAACGATCCCTCCCTCGATGCAGATGCCCGGCCCTGGGCGGCGCATGTGGGCGCCATGTTCGGCCGGCTGGCCGCGGCACGCGGGGTCGTCGTCGTCAACGATCCCGACGGCCTGTCGCTCGCGCAGAACAAGCTCTACTTCCAGGGCTTCCCGCCGGCGGTCCGGCCGGAGACGCTGATATCGAAGAGCATCGACGAAATCCGCGGCTTCCTCGAGGCGCACCCCAAGGGCGCGATCATGAAGCCGCTGCAGGGATCCGGCGGCAAGAACGTCTTCAAGATCGGCTCGCCCGACGAGGCGAACCTCAACCAGATCTTCGAGGCGGTCAGCGGCGAGGGATACCTGATCGCGCAGAACTACCTGCCTGCGGCGACCGAAGGGGATATCCGCCTGTTCCTGATGAACGGCCGGCCGCTCGAGCGGGACGGTAAGTATGCGGCGATCCGCCGGGTCCCGGCGAAGGGCGAGGTACGCTCCAACATCCATGCCAGCGGCAAGCCGGTGGCCGTCGAGATCACGCCGGAAATCCTCGCCATCGCGGAGACGGTCAGGCCCAAGCTCGTGGAGGACGGCATGTTCCTGGTGGGGCTGGATATCGTCGGCGACAAGATCCTCGAGATCAACGTGTTCACACCCGGCGGGCTGAACATCATGCACGACCTCTACGAGGTCGACTTTGCCGAAACCGTGATCGAGGCGCTGGAGCGCAAGGTGACCCTGCGCGACGCCTATGCGGGCGCGATCGCCAACCGGATGCTCGCCACTCTCTAGAGTGCCCGATAGCGATCCTTCAACTGAAAACGGCCATCCGCGCGGTTCGCGGATGGCCGTCCTGTCTGTCGTGCGGCGTCAGTTTCTTCTTGCGGCCTCAGAATTCCTCCCAAGAGGCATCCTGGGCGACGGCGGCATTGCCGCGGGCGGAGAAGGCGTTGGCGATCTTGCGGCCGAGTGCCCTGGCCGGAGAGGCCACCGGCCGGCTCTCGATGGCCGCGGCTCGCGGCGCCGCGCGGCCCCGCGCTTTCGACAGGGTGAACTGGGCGAGGAGATCGTTCAGCGCCGCCGCCTCGCGGGCCAGCGCGTGGCTCGCAGCCGTCGATTGCTCGACCATCGCAGCGTTCTGCTGCGTGCCCTGATCCATGGTGTTGACGGCGGTGTTGATCTCCTGCAGGCCGGTCGACTGTTCGCGCGCCGCCTCGACGATCGCCCGCACGTGGGCGTTGATCTCGCGGACCTGGCCGACGATGTCCTCCAGGGAGCCGCCGGTCTCGGCGACGAGTTCGACGCCGGTGCGGACCTGTTCGCCCGAGGCGCTGATCAGCGCCTTGATCTCCTTGGCAGCCTGCGCGGAGCGTTGTGCGAGTTCGCGGACCTCCTGGGCGACGACGGCGAAGCCCTTGCCGGCATCGCCGGCGCGCGCGGCCTCCACGCCGGCGTTCAGTGCCAGCAGGTTGGTCTGGAAGGCGATCTCGTCGATGACGCCGATGATGTTGCTGATTTCCTCGGACGACTTCTCGATCGCATGCATGGCAGTCACCGCGCGTCGCATGACCTCGCCGGACCGTTCGGCCTGCGCGCGGGCGTGGTCGACCAGATGGCCGGCCTCTTCGGCACGGCTGGTGGAATCCGTGACCGTCGTCGTGATCTGCTCGAGGGCGGCGGCGGTCTCCTCCACCGAGGCGGCCTGCTGCTCGGTGCGCCTGGAGAGGTCGTCGGCGGCAGACCGGATCTCGTTGGCGCCGGCGTCGATGCTGCGGGCGTTCTCGCCGACGGCCTCGAGCGCGCGCTGGAGCTTGTCGACGGAATCGTTGAAGTTGCCGCGAAGACCGTCGAGATGGGCGACGAAGGGCGTTTCGATGCGGTAGGTGACGTCGCCGTTAGCCAGATGCGTCAGGCCCGCCGCGAGCGCATCGACGGCCAGTTGTGTGTCGGCGGCTTCCCTTGCCTTCTGGGCCTCGCGCTCCAGGCGTTCCTTCTCCGACAGGCTGCGGCTGGCTTCGGCGTCCTGTTCGAGACGGATACGATCCAGCGCATTGTCGCGGAACACGCCGACGGCGGCCGCCATCTGGCCGATCTCGTCCTTGCGCTGCAAGCCGAAGATTTCCTCCGCCGTCTGGCCGTCGGCGAGCGACAGCATGCGGTGGCGCAGGCGCTCGATCGGGCCGGTGATGCCGCGCGAGGAAACGTAGAGGCCGAGGCCGCTGACGAGGAGCACTGCCGCACCCAGCGCCACCAGGCTGACGAGAATGGTGTGGCCGGTCTCTTCCGCCAGTGCGTTGCTGCCGTCGTCGACGGTCGTCATGAGCTCGTCGGTGATGGCCGAGAAGCGCGGCGTGATCGCCTGCGCCAGCTCGTTGCGCTTCTTCAGGACCGGCAGCGCATCCGCCTTCCGGTTCTGGTCGGTATAGGCGATGATCTGCTCGTCGAGCTTGATGATCTCGGTGACGCCGGCCTCCAATTCATTGACGGCCGATGCCATCGAAGGCACCTTCTCGGCCACCTGGTCGAGACGGCCGAGGATCAACGACTTGCTCGAAGTGTAGCGCTCGATGGCATCCTTGTAGTCCTTCGAGCCGTGGGTGAACAGCAGCGTGACGTTCGTCAGCTGCAGGCCCATCTGCACGAGGTTCAGCGACGCCCGGGCATTCAGGGTGGCTGCCGTCGTCTCATTGGCGATGAAGGCCGAATAGCGGCTGTCGACGTTCTTGAGCTGCAGGTTCACATAGGCCAGCCCGGCAAGGGCCACCAGCGCCATCAGCACGATGACAAGCACAACTTTTGTGCGGATCTTGATATTCTCGAGGATCATCTGTCGGCTCGCTTGCGAGATGAAATCTGAATGCCGGCGCGTCGAGCACACGGTGCGGAAGCACCGTTTTGCCTGTTGCCGTACAAGGAAACATGACGATCGCATCGTGCCGTGATGGCAGACGGAGCCCCCCGAGGTCGTCATCTGCCGTCATAGGCAGCGACGATGTAGGAACTGTTAATGACGCAGCTCCCCGTCTTCGCCGCTGCAGCCGTTGGCCCGATCATCGCAACGCAACCGATGCGATATTGTTGGATCGCGACGCGGCCTTGGCGTAAGATACCTGAAACTATGGCGTTATCGCCTGTGGCGACACAGGCCCCGGCCCGGAGGAAAGCCATGGACCGAGCCAAATACGCAGACCTTCCGGCCGGACCGGAAAGCCCCGCCGACGGACCGCGCTCCCGACCGGGTTAGAGCACAGGCGATGACCAGGGGCGGGCAGCCGCCTTCGATGCATGCATTGAAATCGCTGCGTTCGCAGCGAGCTGTGGGGCGGAGGATTGGGCGTGTTTCTCGATTATTTTGCGCTCGGCGTGCTGCTGTTTACCGTGCTCACGCTGTTCTACGGCATCATCGCCATTCACGACATCCCGCACAGGATCGCCAAGTCACGCAAGCACCCGCACCAGGACGCCATCCACGTCGCCGGCTGGGTCAGCCTGTTCACGCTGCACGCCATCTGGCCCTTCCTCTTCATCTGGGCGACGGTCTATCGCGAGGATCGCGGGTGGGGCATCCGCCGGGACGGAAAGCTGCAATCCGAGATACAGGCGAACGCCGAGGTCGCCCGGTTGCAGGCGCGCGTCGCGGAGCTGGAAGAAAAGCTCGGACAGAGGGAGATCGCCTGATGGATCTTCTCCTCATCCTGACCTATGCGGCGATCTGCGTGGCGATCTTCAAGATATTCCGGGTTCCGGTCAACCAGTGGACGGTCTCCACCGCCGTTCTCGGCGGGATCTTCCTGATATCGGCCCTGCTCCTGATCATGAGCTACAACCACCCCTATTCCGGGGACGGCCGCATCTACTTCACCTCTGCTCCGGTGATCCCGGCCGTTGGCGGCATCGTGGTCGAGGTGCCGGTGAAGATGAATGCCCCCCTGAAGAAGGGGGACGTGCTTTTTCGCATCGATCCGCGGCCCTACCAGTATACAGTGGACCAGAAGAAGGCATCGCTTGCGGAAGCGGAACAGTCGGTGCGCCAGTTGAAGGCGGCGCTTGACGGGGCGGTCTCGCTCGTTGCCGGAACGGAAGCCTCGCGCGACAGGGCGCAGCAGAGCTACGAGCGCTATCTGGAGATATTCGAGAGCTCGAGGACCCGCACCGGCGAGACGGCGGTCTCGGAGCTGGAAGTCGAAAATCGCCGCGGCGCCTATCTGACGGCACAGGCGGCGGTCGGCACGGCCCAGGCACAGGCCATGCAGGCACGGCTCGCCTATGAATCGCAGATCAACGGCATCAATCCCACCGTGGCCCGCCTTCAAGCGGAATTGCGCAATGCGGAATTCGAACTGGACCAGACGACGGTGCGGGCGCCGAGCGACGGCTATGTGACGCAGGTGTTCCTGCGGCCGGGCATGATGGCAAATCCCCTGCCGTTTCGCCCGGTCATGGTCTTCATCAGCAGCGAGGAGCGCATCCTTGCCGCGGCCTTCATCCAGAATTCGCTCCAGCGCGTTCGCGTCGGCGACGAGGCCGAGGTGTCGTTCAAGGCGGTTCCCGGCCGGATCTTCAAGGCGAAGGTCGGCAACATCATCGATGTGATGGCGCAAGGGCAATTGCAGCCCACGGGGGCACTGATCGATCCCCAGGCGCCCGAACGGCTCAATCCCGGGCAGACGCTCGCCGTGATCGAGATCCAGGAAGACCTCAGCGCCTACCAGCTGCCGGGCGGCGTCGTCGCGGACGTCGCCGTCTACACCGAGCACTGGCATCATGTGGCGATCCTGCGCAAGGTCCTGCTGCGGATGAGCGCCTGGATGAATTTCGTATTCCTGGAGCATTGAACGGCCGGGCGCCACAGCTGTTCGGGCGGCAACCGTCCGGTCTCAGGCGGGTGGCGAGATCCGTCACACGAAGCTTGGCAAGGACAGGCAGAAGCAATGAGCAGCAGTTTTGACCTGCCCGTGTTCAGGGGGCTGTCAGGCTACAGGGTAGGCTGGCTGCGCGGAGATATTTCGGCTGGTCTCTCCATCGCAGCCGTCGGCCTGCCGAGCGCGATCGCCTATCCCGCCATTGCCGGCCTTCCGCCGGAGACGGGCATCTATGCGAGCATCGCGGCGCCGCTTGCCTATGCCGTCTTCGGCGATTCCCGGCGCCTGGTCGTCGGTCCTGACGCGGCGACGATGACCGTCCTTGCGGCTGCGATCACGGCCATCGCCGCGGCAATGCCGGCCTCGGCAGCGATCGACCGGGTGGGCATTGCGGCTGCCCTTGCGATCGGTGTCGGCGTGCTCTGCCTGGCGGCCAGGGCGATGCGGCTCGGCGTTCTCGCAACCTTTCTCTCCCGCCCGATCCTCGTCGGCTTCTTCGCCGGCATCTCGGTGTCGATCCTGATCGGACAGATCGGCCGCTTCACCGGCGTCAGGATCGAGGCGGACGGGCTGCTCGCTCCGCTGATCGAGCTCGTGCAGAAGCGGGATCTGATCCATTGGCCGACGGTGGCGCTCGCACTCGCCATGTTCGCGGTACTGCAGGTGGCGAGGGTCCTGCGGTTTCCTGTCCCCGGTCCGGTGGTCGTGGTGGCGGTTGCCGTCGCGCTGTCGGCGCTGTTCGATTTCAAGGGAAGGGGGGTTGCCGTCGTCGGCGACATTCCCACTGGCTTTCCCACTCTTTCGCTGCCGCCTGTCGCCAGCCTGCCGATCGACGGCCTCCTCCTCGGAGCCGCCTCGGTGTTCCTCGTCAGCTTCGGATCCGGCATCGTTGCCGCACGCAGCTTCGGCGCCCGGATCGGCGAGGACGTGGACGCCAACCGGGAGCTTGCCGGCCTCGGCAGCGTCAACATCGCGAGCGGGCTCTTCGGCGCCTTCCCCGTCAGCTTTTCGGATTCCCGGACGGCGATCAATCTCTCCGTCGGCGGCCGCTCGCAACTCGCCGGCGTGGTTTCGGCGCTGGCGCTGATCGCGACCCTGCTCTTCCTCAACGATGCCCTGCGCATCCTGCCGGTGGCGGCGCTTGCGGCGATCCTGGCCGCGGCTGCCATAAGCCTCATCGATATCGCCGAGCTGAAGCAGATCTGGCGGATCAGCCGCGCGGAATTCGCCTTTGCGCTGATCACCATGTGGGGCGCCATCAGCATGGGCGTCCTGAACGGCGTGGTCATCGCCATCGCCGCCACCCTCGTCTACCTGCTACGGAACATGATGTATCCGCGCGACGCCTTCCTCGGGCGCATTCCCGGAAGCGACGGCTTCTACAAGCTGCATCGCCGCGCCGAGGCGCGGGCCGTTCCCGGCCTGGTGGTCTGGATGCTGGAGGGCAGCCTGCTGTTCTTCAACACCGACTACGTGCACGACCGCCTGCGCGCCATCATCGCGGAGCTTCCCGAGGGCACCCGCTGGTTCATGCTGGACGCGAGCGCCATTACCCAGATGGACAGCACCGCGACGGCGATGATCGACGAGGTGAGGCAGGAGATGGCCGCCCGCGGCGTCGAGCTCGGCCTCGTCGAGGTCCATGCCGAGGCGCGGGTGCTGCTGGAGCGGGCCGGCGTGATCGACCGCATCGGCGCCGACCGCGTCTTCGACGACCTCGACGATGTGTTGCAGGCGTTCCGGATCCACGAGATCGAAAGCAGGGCAGTCGCTGAAAGCTAACGTCAATCCGAGGAGATGAGGCGATGGGCAAGCACAAGGGCGAACGGGCAGCATCTTCCGCGCCGGCGGAGGACAAGAAGAGCAGGAAGAAGAGCTACGAGAAGCAACTGGCGCGCCTGCAGGTGGAACTCGCGCATCTCCAGGCCTGGGTCAAGAAGTCGGGCGCACGCATCGTCGTCATCTTCGAGGGCCGGGATGCGGCGGGCAAGGGCGGCGTCATCAAGCGCATCACCGAGCGTGTCAGTCCCCGCGTGTTCCGGGTGGTGGCGCTGCCCGCGCCGACCGACCGGGAAAAGACGCAGATCTATATGCAGCGCTACATCGCCCACCTGCCGGCGGGCGGCGAGATCGTCATCTTCGATCGCAGCTGGTACAACCGGGCCGGCGTCGATCGGGTGATGGGCTTCACCACCGAGAAGAAGGCCCGGCGTTTTCTGGAACTGGCACCGCGCTTCGAGGCGGCGATCGTCGAAAGCGGAACGATCCTGTTGAAATACTTCCTCACCGTCAGCGAGGACGAACAGGAGCGGCGTTTCCGCCAGCGCATCGACGACCCCGTGCGGCAATGGAAGCTCAGCCCGATGGACCTCGAATCCTATCGCAAGTGGTGGGACTATACGCGCGCCTACGACGATATGATCCGCATGACCGACAGCGAGCATGCGCCCTGGTGGATCGTGCCCTCGGATGACAAACAGCAGGCTCGGATCAACTGCATCTCGCACCTGCTCGATTCGATCCCCTATGAGCGCGTGAAGTTCGATGAGCCCGAACTCGGCAAGCGGCAGAAGCGGCCGGACGACTATGTCGAGGACAAGACCCCGCGCAAGGTCGTGCCCGACGTGGAGTGGTGATTTTTTGCAGCCCGCAGAGCCCTTGCGTCACGGCGCTGCGGGCGGCTTTCCGGCGATCGCTGTCGGCTTTGCGACCGGCGGCGGGCCGTCCGGATGCCGGACCCAGGCTACGAGCAGGTCGTAGAACACGCTGAGGACGATTGGCCCGAGGAACAGGCCGATCAGGCCGTAGGAGATCGTGCCCCCGATCACGCCGGTGAGGATCACCAGCATCGGCGTCGACAGGCCGCGCGAGACGAGGATCGGCTTCATGACGTTGTCGATCACGGCGATCGGCACGAGAAGCAGGGTCAGCACCAGCGCCATTCCGGCCGACATCGACAGCCAGCCCCAGATGATGACGGGCAGGAGCACCAGTCCGGGGCCGAGCTGGACGATGCAGAGAATGAGAATGACGAATGTCAGGATGGCGGTGGCGGGCACGTGGAAGCCATAGAGCACCATCCCGGCCAGGAGCGTCTGAAGCAGGGCCACGCCGATGACGCCGCTTGCCACGTTGCGGATCGTGGAGGTGGCGAGCCGGATGAAGCCCACGCCCCGCTCGCCGGCGATCCGATGGGCGAAGCGATTGGTATTCTCCGCCAGCCGCGGCCCGGGCACGAGCAGGAAACCCGATACGATCACCGAAGCCATGAAGGCGAGCAGGCCCATGCCGATGCTGGCGACCTTGGCGAGGGCGACGCCGCCGGCCTTGATGAGCGTGGGCTGGAAACGATCGATGGTCTCTGCAAGGTTGCTGGTCGCCAGCGACCAGGCCCGGTGCAGGTCCTCACCGAAGACCGGCCATTCGCGAAGTCCGGCCGGAGGGCTCGGCAGGTGCAGCGTGCTCGTGTCGAGGTTGCGGGCGAGATGCTCCGTGGCCTCGAGAAAGCCGAGGCTCAGCGCCGTCAGCGGCCCCAGGATGAGAGCGAGGTTGAGCGCGGTCAGCGTGATCGCCGCAAGCCGCTTGCTGCCGCCAAGGGCAACCGTGAGGGCCAGGTAGGCCGGGTAGAGGGCCACCGCCAGGATCGCCGCCCAGATGATGATGACGAGGAACGGCGCCACCAGCTTCAGCGACCAGTAGGCGAACAGCCCGACGATGCCGAGCCTGACGAAGTCGGTGATCCTCGTCTCTATTTCGTCCGTGCCCTGCTGCCTGGCGGGATCGGGGGCAATCTCTTTGTCCATGCGCCACCTCCGGACGCCTGATGCGGTCGGGACGCCATTCGCGCTCGCGGTCCCCGAGGCGCGGCGTCATGCTGAAACGGGACGCTTGCAGTCTCTCAGGCGACCGGCGGTTCCCAGTTCAGGTAAAAGCCGATATCGCCGGGAATGCCGCCGGGAAAATTGATGACCATGGCCTTCAGGCGATAACCCTGCGGCTGGGCGTTGGCCTTGAAGGCATCGAAGAGCTCCTTCGCCTTGCCCTGGAGTGTGCTCGGCCAGTCCGGGTCGGCATTATTGATCGCCCGGCCGCTGTCGCTGCAGAAGCTCGACGGAAAGCTGTAGACCAGCGCCTCCATCTTGCCCTCCTTGACCGCCCGCATGACGACGTTGCGAATGATCGACCGTTCCTCTTCGCCGACATGCTTGTGGAAGAAGTCGTCGGCGAACTTCGACAGTTCTTCCTGCTGGCGCTTCCTGATCTGGTCCTCCCGGTCCATCTCCGCCATCTGCTGCGTGAGGATGTTCTTGCGCAGGTCCTCGGCGCTGGGGACGGCAGGCCTGCCGGTGTCTGCCTTGTCATTCTGGCTCATGGCACACCTCCTGGAATGTCGCTTGGGTAGATGACGCATCCTGATCGCCGGGCCGCGGCGACATACGGCAGTTCGTCGGCCAATGCCGAGCGGATGGCGGTTGCGGTGCCCCCCGATATCGCAGCCGGCCCGATGTCGAAATGATACCAACTATCCCTGTCCGGAGCGAGTGTGTTGAATGCGATGCTTGCAGCCCGCTTCCGACCTCGTATCCTGCTGTCCGGGGTGGAGAGGCGATGCCGATGCAGGAGCGATATGCCGTGGCTGCGGGGAACGACAGGAAGGTCGGGGACTGGGTCATCGCCGCGCCGGTCAAGGCCGCACTGGTCCTGCTCGGCCATCGGGATGTGCTCGACCGGGCGGAACGGCGGCAGGCGGCGAATTTCGTCCGCGACGAGGACAGGCACCGCTACAGGGCCGCGCACCTTCTGGCGCGCGCGACGATCGGGGCATCGATCGGTCGCGACCCCGCAAGCCTCGCCTTCCGGCGGGAGCCGAACGGCAAGCCGGTTCTCGTCGGCACGCCGGGCGTGGACGTCAACCTGTCCCATGGCGGCGACTGGATCGCGGTCGGCCTGTCGGGTTCCGGACAGGTCGGCATTGATGTGGAGGCGGACAGGCCCGAGCTGTTCTGGCGCGAGATCGCCGCGTCCTTTCTGTCACCGGAAGAGGTTTCGACAACCCTGTCGCCCGCCGCGGTCCCGTTCCTGAAACTGTGGACCGCCAAGGAGGCGGCCCTGAAGGCGGCAGGCAGCGGGCTGTCGATCGCGCCCGACCGGGTCACGGTGGAGCACCGGCCGGACGGTTTCCGCGTCGTCCTTGCCGCGGGCACATACGATGGATGCTGGCTGAGCCTCGACGACGGCCACCTGCTCGCGGCCGCGACCGACGGCGCGCCCCTGCGGCTCGTGCGGTGCCGCGATCCGGACGCGTTGCGCAAGGCGCTGCACGAACTGGCTGGTCCCGCATCGGGTTAAATGCGCAATGCCGGCGTGGTCGGTTGAAAGCTCCGCAACAAGGGGTCCAGTCAGGCGGCCTTCACGTCCTTCTCGCGCAGGGCGTCGGGCTTGCCGTAGAGCCCGATATTCGCATCCCCCCAGTCTTTCAGGGCCAGCAGGACAGGCTCCATGCTCCGCCCCAGCGGCGAGAGGCTGTATTCGACCTTCGGTGGAACCTGGGCGTAGACCTTGCGATCGATGAGGCCGTCCTGCTCGAGTTCGCGTAGCTGATTGGTCAGCATGCGCTGGGTGACGCCGGGAATCTGCCGGCGGAGCTCGTTGAACCTGAGCGTCCCGTCCAGCAGGTGAAACAGGATCACCGACTTCCACTTGCCGTCGATGAGCCCGATCGCAGCCTCGACGGAGCAACCCGGACTGCAATCGAAGCGGCTGTGGCGAACCTTGGCCATGACAGTATCCTTTTGTGCACTATAGGCTTTTTTTGTGCGTATTGCGCCTCGGAAAACATAGTTCCATCCTTGCGTCATATCAACTTGTCTCAAGGAGAATGTCATGAAAGCCGTTGCCTACAAGAACGCGGGAGACCTGGACCGGCCGGACGCGCTGGTGGACGTGGAGCTGGAAAAGCCGGTGGCCGTGGGCCGGGACATCCTGGTCGAGGTTTCCGCCGTTTCCGTAAACCCGGTCGACTACAAGATCAGGAAGGGGGTCTCGGCCGAGCCCGGCCAGTGGAAGGTTCTGGGCTGGGATGCGGTCGGCCGCGTGCTCGAGGTGGGAGAGAATGTTCAGTCGTTCAAGCCTGGTGATCGCGTCTTCTATGCCGGTTCGCTGATCCGTCAAGGTGCGAACAGCCAGTATCACCTGGTCGACGAGCGGATCGTCGGGCATGCGCCGCAGACGCTTTCTGACGCCGAGGCGGCCGCGCTGCCGCTGACCGCGATCACGGCCTGGGAGATGCTGTTCGACCGGCTCGACATCCGCAGGCCGGTCGCCGGCGCCTCGAAATCCATTCTCATTGTCGGCGGTGCCGGTGGCGTCGGCTCGATCGCGATCCAGTTGGTGCGCGCCCTGACCGACCTGACCGTGATCACCACGGCGTCGCGGCCGGAGACGCGGGACTGGGTTCTGGAACTCGGCGCCCACCACGTGATCGACCATGGCAAGCCGCTGGCCGAGCAGGTGGAGGCGCTCGGCATCGGCGCGCCGTCGTACGTGTTCTCCACGACCGAGACGCAGCGCCATCTTGCCGAGATCATCAAGCTGATCGCGCCGCAGGGCCGCTTCGGACTGATCGACGATCCACAGAGCCTCGATGTGACCGGCTTCAAGCGGAAGGCGGTTTCGATCCACTGGGAGTTGATGTTCACGCGGTCGATATTCGAGACCGCCGACATGGACGAGCAGGGCAAGTTGCTCGACGAAGTCGCACGCCTCGTCGATGAAGGACAGGTGAGGACGACCGTGACCGAAGTGCTGAAACCGATCAATGCCGCCAACCTCAAGCGGGCGCATGCCGTTCTGGAAAGCGGCAAGGCCCGGGGCAAGATCGTCCTGGAAGGCTTCTGATCTCGCAGGCAGGGCGAGGCGGGCGTGCGCTTGCCGTGGTCCGTCCGACTGTCGATCGTCATCGCCGCGGCCTTCGCCGGGATCAGGACCTTTCGAAACATGACCGCCGGTGGCCGAGGCAGAGACGAGAGACGGCGGTGGCCGAAGTATCGGCAGCGCAGCTGCCGATACCATGCGTCAGCCATCAATTAAGCGCGCGGAATATATGAATAACTGACCCATCCTGTAGTTGAATCACATGCCATTCCCGGCTAGTCTTCAAGTCGGGATAGGGAGACAAGTCGGGGATGCCTTGTCATCCGGCGGCAAGACTGGTTCGGTCGTGTCTGTTCCTCCCGACGATGATCGACGGCAAGCAGTGCATCGCATAAGTCCACCCGAAGGGACAAAACTTCGACCATGGAGTGTCGGCATGCCTGAAGCGAATAGCAAATTCCCCTCAATGTTGCGGTGCCTGATGAAGGTCCCGTCTGGCGCCTGCTGACGCCGGAGTTGGCGGCAGGTGTCCTGCCGAGCGGACGTTCCGCATCAATACTTGTCCTGAACTGGTCGAAGAGGGGAAGCGCTTTCCGCGCTGATGCGTGGTGTCGCGCATGTTCGCCGAAAGCTCTGCGGATCTCCGTCAAGAAGCTTGGACGTCGTGCGAATGGGAGTTCTGTCATGAGAACAGACAATGGAGTAAGCATATCGCAAGCGTTCGATCCTGGCTTTAGCCCCGCCGCCCTGCATTTGCGCCCGCCCCGCGCCAATACGCCGGCGCCGGTCGATACAGCAATGTCGCCCTCGGTCGCGGGCTATACCTTCTCCACCGATGACCTGCCGGTCGCCGAGCGCTTCGATGCCTGGCGACGCTCCTTCGCACCGATGCTCGAGGTGACGCGGGATGCGCGGACGGAGTTCCAGGGCAGCCAGGCCCTGTGGGATCTGGGCGGCCTCGGCTTCTCGCGCATCAAGACGGGAGCCTTGCGTTTTTCCAGCCACCCGGCCCATGTCCAGTGCCGCCCGCTCGACCACTGGGTGATGACGGTGCTGCTCAGCGGGCAGTGCACCACGACGACGGAGCGTTCCACCTTCCACGGGCGGCCCGGCATCGTCCAGATCCACTCGCTGGGGCGGCCGTATCACGGCGTGGTGTCCGACAGCGAGATGCTGGTGCTCTGGGTGCCGCGCGACTTCTGCCGCGACATGGCGCGGATCCTGGATGCGGCGGAATTCACCACGCTGGATACGGCCATGGGGCGCATGTTCACCAGTTTCATGATCGGTCTCGCCCATCAGTTGACCTGCATGCGGATCGACGAGTTGCCGCGGCTGATGTCAGCCACCCGTGACATGATCCTGGCCTGCGTGGCCCCGACCGACGACCGCCTGGAGGACGAGAGCGATGCCATTTCGGGCGGCCTGCAGGAGCGGGCGCGGCAGTTCGTGCAGATGAACCTCTTCAATCCGCGACTGAGCGCCAAGCTGCTGATGCGTGAACTGGCGGTCTCGCGCACCCGCCTCTATCGTCTGTTCGAGCCGGCGGGCGGCGTCAACCGCTATATCCAGCACAGGCGCCTGCTCGACGCCCATTCCGCGCTGGCAAACCCGCGCGAGCAGCGTCGCATTCTCGATATCGCCGAACAACGCTGCTTCGACAGCGCCGATTTCAGCCGCGCCTTCAAGCGGGAATTCGGCTACAGCCCCAGCGAGGTCCGCAAGGGAAAGCGGATCGGCTCGCCCAACCATGCCGACGCCAACCTGGCGAGCCTGCCGCCGGAAGATCGGCTCGGCGCGCTTCTCTGGCGCCTCCAGAGCGGCGCCAAATCCGAAATCGCTCCCTGCTGCGCGATCGCCTGACGGCGCCGGGGCAGCCGTGCTCCGGGTGCTTCCGGATTGCGATCCGTGCCGGCGACGAAATCGCCGGCATCTCCCCGAAACCGTTCCATTTTCAGCATGACGATCATGCGGGAGCCGGCGCCGGCTCCTTCCTGTCGGCAGGCACGGGTGTTGCCGTCGCTTCCGGCGGCACGCGGAACCAGACCACGTAGAGGGCCGGAAGGAAGATCAGCGTCAGCACCGCCGCCACGATCAACCCGCCGATCACCGTGAAGGCGAGCGGCTTCCAGAAGGGATCGCGCACGATCGGCAGCATGCCGAGAATGGTCGAGCCGGCGGTCAGGAAGATCGGGCGAACGCGGTTGGCCGTCGCATCGATGACGCTCTGCCAGGTCTTGCCCTTTTCCTCTATCCGCTTGTCGATCTGGTCGACCAGCACCACGGAGTTGCGGATGATCATGCCGATGAGCGCGATCATGCCGAGGACGGCGATGAAGCCGACCGGCGTGTTGGTGAGCAGCATGATCGCCACCACGCCGATGAGCCCGAGCGGCACGACGCTGAACACCAGGAGCAGGCGATTGATGCTCTGCAACTGGAACATCAGGATGATGATCATGACGATCGCCATGACCGGCAGCATCTCGGTGACCGAGGCCATGCCGGTCTCGGCACCTTCGACCGATCCGCCAATCTCGATGCTGAAGCTTGGGTTGTCCCGGCGCAACTGCTCGATCCGGGGCTCTGCCTCCTCGACGACGGATTCCGCCAGCACGCCTTCGGTCATGTCGGCCTGGACGGTGATGGTGGCGATGCGGTCGCGCCGCCAGATCAGCGGCTGGGTGGTCCGGTATTCGATCGTGGCGATGCTGGCCAGCGGCACGGTGCGGTTCGGGCCGATCGGGATCTGCAGGGATCGCAGGGTCTCGATGTCGGCGCGCTCCTCCGGTGCCGACCGCGCCACGACGTTGACGAGGTAGATCGCGTCCCGCACCTGCGTTATCGGCAGGCCGGACGTGGTTGCGAAGAGCGATTGCGCGATCGCCGACGAGTTCAGGCCGACGAGACGGGCGCGGTCCTGGTCGACCTCGATGACGACCTTGCGGATCGGCTCGTTCCAGTCGAGGCTCGGCGCGATGACGCCGCGGACGTCGCCCAGCACGTCGGCCACTTTCCAGGCCAGGTCGCGCACGCTCGCGACATCGGGACCGCTGACGCGATACTGGACCGGCCAGCCGACCGGGGGGCCCATTTCGAGCGGCGACAGCCGGGCGACGACGTTGGGGAATTTCTCGTCCATTTCCGTTTGCAATCGCGCCTGCAGGGCGTCACGCCCCTCGACGCTGCTGGCAATGATGACCGCCTGCGCCCGGAACGGCGCGGGCGGCTGGATGTCCATCGGCAGGTAGAAGCGGATGGCATCGGAGCCGACATAGAAGCTCCAGTCGACCACGTCTTCATCGCCAGCGAGAATCTCCTCGACCTGTCGCGCGGTCGCCTCGGTGGCATGGATAGAGGCATTCTGCGGCAGCACCAATTGCAGCATCAGTTCCGGACGGTCGGACGGCGGGAAGAATTGCCTGTTCATCAGCCCCGAGGCCAGCAGCGAGACGACGAACAGCCCGACGGTTGCGGCAATGACGACAAGGCGCATTCGCACGCATGTGTGCAGCAGGCGGCGGAAGGTGCCGATCAGCGCGCTCTCCGGCTTCCTGTCGGCCGCCGTTCCCGACTTCAGCACCGCAAGCCCGATGATCGGTATCAGGAGCACGGCGATCAGCCATGAAATGATCAGCGCATAGGCGATGACGAGGAAGAGCGAGCGGGCATATTCGCCGGAAACGCTCTGGGCGAGGCCGACCGGGATGAAGCCGGCAATCGTCACGAGCGTGCCGGCGAGCATCGGAAAGGCGGTGGAGGTGTAGGCGAAGGACGCCGCCTGGACGCGCTCCATCCCTTCCTCGAGCTTGGCCAGCATGATCTCGACGGCGACCATGGCATCGTCGATCATCAGCGTCAGCGCGATGATGAGGGCGCCGAGCGAGACGCGCTGCAGCGCGATCCCCGTCATCTCCATCATCAGGAAGGTCATCGCCATCACGAGCGGGATGGACACGGCGACGACGAGGCCGGCGCGCAGGCCGAGCGCCACGAGGCTGCAGCCGAGCACGATCAGGATCGCCTGCAGCAGTGAAACGGTGAAGCCGCGGATCGCGGTGTCGACGACGGCGGGCTGGCTTGCGACCTGCACCAGATCGATGCCGATCGGCAGGTCGTTCTGGAAGCGCGCCATCACGGTGTCGATGTTGCGGCCGAGCGCCAGGATGTCGCCGCCGCTCGCCATCGATACGGCGATGCCGAGCGCCGGCTTGCCCTTGATGCGGAACATCGGCTGCGGCGGGTCGACGGTGCCGCGCACGACGCTGGCGATGTCGCCCAGCCGGACGAAGCCGGACGCTGTCGGTATGTTCAGGTTGCGGATGTCGTTCTCGTCCTTGAGGTCGCCGGAAACCTCGAGCACGGTGCGGTCGGCGTTGGTCGTCACCGTGCCGGCGGGCAGGACGGCGTTCTGCGCCTGGATCGTGCTGATGATGGTGCCGCCGCTCAAGCCCAGGCTCGCCAGCCGCTGCGTCGAGAATTCGATATAGATCGTCTCGTCCTGGGTGCCGAGCATCTCGACCTTGCCGATCTTCTCGACCTGCAGGAGGCGATTTCGCGCCTCATAGGCCCAGTCGCGCAGTTCCCGGTCACTGAAATCCTCGGAGGTCAATCCGTAGATGATGCCGAAGGTGTCGCCGAACTCGTCGTTGAAGAACGGGCCGGCGACGCCGGGCGGCAATGTGTGGCGGATGTCGCCCACCTTCTTGCGGACCTGGTACCAGACTTCCGCGACCTCGGCCGGCGGCGTCGAGTCTTCAAGCACCACGTAGATGACGGACTGGCCCGCCGTCGTCAGGCTGCGCAGCGAATCGAAGAAGGGTACCTGCTGGAGCGTGCGTTCCAGCCGATCGGTCACCTGGTCGCTCTGCTGCTCGATCGTCGCCCCCGGCCAGGCGGCGCTCACGAGCATGGTCTTGACGGTGAAGTCTGGGTCCTCGCTGCGGCCGAGGTTCCAGAAGGACAGGGCGCCGGCGATGGCGCCGAGAAGCATGAGGAAGACGATCAGGCCCTGGCGCTTGATCGCCCATTCGGACAGGTTGAAGCCACCGCTCATTGAAGGCTTCCTTCGAGCAGGCGGACGGCCATGCCGGGCCGCAATTGCTGCGCGCCGGCGACGATGACGTGGTCGCCGTCGGCGATGCCCTTGGTGACCAGGAAATCCTGCGTCTCGAAGCGAAGAACCGTGACCGGCATGAGCTTCGTCGTGCTGCTGCCGGGGTCGACGATCCAGACTGCCGAGCCACTGCCCTGGTTGAACAGGGCGGTCATCGGCAGCCGCGCGACCGGATCTCCGGTCAGCCGGACGCTGCCGCGTACGGCGCTGCCGAAGCGGAAGTCCTCCGGCGGGTTGTCGAGGGCGACGCGGACGGTGAAGTTGCGGGTGATCGGATCGGCCACCGGCGAGATCTCGCGCACCCGGCCGCCCGTCGTGCTCTGCGGGTTGCTGAGAAGGCGGACCTCGATGCGCATGTCGCGGCTCGCAGACTGGATCGCGCTTTCGGGCACCTGGAAGACGGCGTCCTTCTCCTCCATGCGCGCTACCCGGACCACCATCTGGCCGCCGCCGACGATCTGCCCGATCTCGGCGCCGACGGCGGTGACGACGCCGTCGGCATTGGCCATCACCGTCCGGTTGTCGAGGTTGTTGTTGGCGACGCGCAGGGCCGCGTCCGCCGCATCCACGCTTGCCTGCGCCGTGGTCGCCTGGGCGATCGCCGCGTCGAGCGCCTGCCGCGTCGCCGTCCGCGGATAGAGGGACTGCAGCCGGTCGCGGTTCAGGACGGCGTTGTCCAGGTTTGCCCGGGCGGCGAAGGTATTGGCCTCCGCCTTGCGGACGGCGTCCTGCTGGTCTTCGCTGTCGAGCCGGGCGAGCACGTCGCCGGTCTTGACGAGGTCGCCGACATCGACCGTGCGCTCGCGGACCTCCCCGCCCTGGCGGAAGCTGAAACTGGTTTCGAACCTGGGTTGGACCTCGCCGACCAGCGAGCCGAAGGTGTCGTCCGGGTTGAAGGAGACGGTGACCGTCTTGACCGGCCGCGGCGGCAGTTCCGCCTGCTCGTCCTCGCCCTGGCAGCCGGACACGAGCAACAGGGCGGCGGCCAGCCCCAGACCGCGCAGGATGACTTTTCTCGATGCGGAAAGCGTGCGCGTCATGGCGACCTCATCTGGAGGGAAAAGGTGCTGTGCGCGGTCGCCCGCGCACAGGCTTTAGCATATGTTGTCAGTAGTCGACCGCGTCGCGGATGATCGGGCAGGTCATGCAATGCCCGCCGCCGCGGCCGCGCCCGAGCTCGGCGCCGGTGATGGTGATCACCTCGATGCCTTCCTTGCGCAGCAGCGTGTTGGTGTAGGTGTTGCGGTCATAGGCATAGACGACGCCCGGCGCGGCACAGACGAGGTTCGCGCCGCTGTCCCATTGGGTACGCTCGCGCATGTAGTCGTTGCCGCCGGTTTCCACCACGCGCATCTTCTTCAGGCCGAGCGCATCGCGCACGGTCTCGACAAAGCTGCCCTTGTCCTTGTGAAGCTCGACCCCGCCCTTGCCGTCGGGGCGATAGGAGAAGGCCTCGATGCCGTTGACGATATCGGGATAGAGCAAGACGCAGTCCCGGTCGGCGAAGGTGAAGACGGTGTCGAGGTGCATGGCCGCGCGCAGCTTCGGCATGGCAGCGACGATGACACGCTCGGCCGCGCCCTTCTCGAACAGGGCGGCTGCGACCTGGCTGATCGCCTGGCGCGAGGTGCGCTCGCTCATGCCGATCAGCACGTTGCCCTTGCCGATCGGCATGACGTCGCCGCCCTCGAACGTCGCAAGGCCCCAGTCCTTGGTCGGGTCGCCCCACCAGACGTTGACCTTGCCGGCGAAATCGGGGTGGAACTTGTAGATCGAGCTCGTGAGGATGGTTTCCTCGTGCCGGGCCGGCCAGTAGAGCGCGTTGAGCGTCACGCCGCCATAGATCCAGCAGGTGGTGTCGCGCGTGTAGAGCGTGTTCGGCAGCGGCGGCAGCAGGTATTCGTTGACGCCGGCCGCATCGCGGATCAGGGCCAGTTGCTCGCCGCCCACGGCCTCGGGAAACTCGAAGGTCGACAGCCCGCCGATCAGGGTTTCGGCCAGTTCGCGGTTCGAAAGGCCCTCGAGATAGGACCTCACCTCGTCCAGCAGGCCGAGGCCGATCTGGTTGGGCACCACCTGGTTGTCGAGGATCCATTTCTTGGCCTCGGGGATCGCCACCGTCTCCGCGAGAAGGTTGTGCATCTCCACGACCTCGATGCCGCGGTCGCGCATCTTGGTCATGAAGTCGAAATGGTCGCGCTTGGCGTTGTCGACCCACAGCACGTCGTCGAAGAGAAGGTCGTCGCAATTGGAGGGCGTGAGGCGCTGGTGCGCGCGGCCGGGGGCACAAACCATGACCTTGCGCAACTGGCCGACTTCGGAATGCACGCCGAACGGAGTATCTGTTGTCATGACGTCTCTGCCTTTCTGTTCAAGGTGTGATGAGGCCGGTCAGCAGGCCGTAGGCCCCGATCAGGCCGGCGACCAGCGTGACTGCGAACACGATGAGTTCGGTCGGGGTGAACAGTTGCAAGTTCTGCTCGCGCCGTGCCCAGAAGTAGAGAATGGTGCCGGGCACGAACAGCACGGCGACCAGCAGCACGTATTTCAGCCCGGCGGCAATGAACATGAAGATCGTGTAGACGACGGCGATCCAGGCGAAGACCTGGTCGCGGCCGCGCTTATCCGGCGTGGTCTCATAGCCCACGCCGCTGCGGGCGAGCAGGACGCCATAGCCGGCGACCAGCAGATAGGGCAAGAGCGCGGTGACGCTCGTCATGTCGAGCATGAAGTTGAACGCGTCGCGCGACCAGTAGGTGGAGATGACGAAGAGCGACACGACGATGTTCGTCAGCCACAGGGCATTCGCCGGAACCCGGTTGCCGTTCTGCGCGGCGAAGAGCTTCGGCATGTCCTGGGATTTGGCTGCGGCGAAGAGGACTTCGGCGCAGATCAGCGACCAGGCGAGATAGGCGCCCAGAACCGAGACCAGGACGCCGATGGAGATGAAGACCGCACCCCAATGGCCGACGACCGCCTCGAGAACGGTGGCGAGCGACGGCTGCTGGACCGCTGCGATCTCCGCCTGGGGCAGCGCCGCATAGGGCAGGAGCGTGACCGCGACCATCAGGCCGGTCACGCCGACGAAGCCCAGGATCGTCGCCCTGCCGACATCCGAGCGCTCCTTGGCGAAGCGCGAATAGACGCTCGCGCCCTCGATCCCGAGGAAGACGAACACGGTGATCAGCATGGTGTCGCGCACCTGTGCGATCAGCGATTTCTCCGGCATGCCCGGGCCGCCGAAGAAGTTCTCGGAGAATTGGGCATAGTTGAAGACGAAGATCAGCGCCAGGATGAAGACGATGATCGGGACGATCTTGGCGATGGTGACGATGGTGTTGATGAACGCTGCCTGCTCGACACCGCGGAGGATCATGAAATGGAAGATCCAGATGCCGATCAGCGATACGATGATCGCAATCGTGCTGCTGCCGTCGCCGAAGATCTCGGGGAAGAAGCGGCCGAGCGTCGAGCCGATCAGTACCCAGTAGAAGACGTTGCCGAGGCAACTGCCGAGCCAGTAGCCGAAGGCCGACAGGAAGCCCATGTAGTTGCCGAAGCCGGCCTTGGCATAGGCGAACACGCCCGAATCGAGATCCGGCCGTTTCTCCGCGAGCGCCTGGAAGACGCGCGCCAGCATGTACATGCCGGTGCCCGCGATCGCCCAGGCGATCATGGCGCCGAACGGGCCGGTGGCGGCGCCGAAGCGGCCAGGCAGGTTGAAAATGCCAGCGCCGACCATGGAACCCACGACCATGGCCGTGAGTGCGAAGAGCGAGAGTTTCTGCGTCGATTGCGATGCCATGGTTCCCCCGATAAGTGCCTCAATTTCCCGATGTTTTGGCTCGAAGACTGGTGGCACCTGTTGAAATTAATAGGCGTAATAACAACCACTGTGATCAGCACAGAATCCCAAAACTATGCTGTGCGTTCAGAATTGGCGCCCACGCAGAAGACGCGGGCAGTCTGCTGATCATGGCGATACGCTGGGTACCGCAACTTCGTCTGCTCGTGTTCACGGGACGCTGCGCCGGGTTCCATCCCTCAGGCAACCCCGCCGGTCACGATCATGTAGAGCCCGGCGCAGGCGCCGAGCGCGGCGAGGATGAACAGAGCCAGTTCGGGCGGGGTGAAGGCGCGCTTGCCCTGTTCACGGCGCGCAATGAGGTAGAGGATCGTTCCGGGGCCATAGATGACTGTCGTGAGCAGCAGATGCTGGGCCCCGGCCGCGTAGACGAGCCCGGCGGTATAGATCGTGGCAATCGCCGCCCGGGCCAGATCGGCGCGCCGGGCGGTCGGGTCCCGGCCGTAGGTATCGCCGCTGAAGGCGAGCTTCGCGCCATAGGCGGCGACGAGGAAATAGGGGATCAGGATCATCGAGCTCGTCAACTCGAGCGCCAGGCGGAAGGCGTATTCGGTGAACAGCGTCAGGATCAGGAAGATCTGGACGATGATGTTCGTCAGCCAGAGCGCGTTGGAGGGAACGCCCCGGCTGTTCTCGTGGCTGAGGAAGCGCGGCATCGTCTCGTATTTCGAGGCGGAATAGAGGATCTCGGCTGCGAGCAGCACCCAGGAGATGTAGGCGCCTGCGACCGAAATCAGCAGCCCGACGGCGACGAAGACGGCGCCCCATGGCCCGACCACGGCCTCCAGAACGCCCGCCATCGACGGATTGCGCAAGGCGGCGAGATCCGGCCGCAGGAGAACGCCATAGGACAGGAGCGTGACGAGGACCATCAGGCAAAGGACGCCCAGAAACCCCATCAGCGTCGCAAGGCCGACATCGGAGCGCCGCCGGGCATAGCGCGAATAGACGCTCGCGCCCTCGATACCGACGAAGACGAAGACGGTCACCAGCATGGTCGCCCGGACCTGCCCGGCGACCGTCGCAAGGCTGACCTCCTCGCCACCCCAGAAGCTGGCGGAGAAGACGTCGGATTTGAAGCCGAGAGCGACGAACACGACGAAGAGCAGAATCGGGATGAGCTTGGCGAAGGTGACGATCGTGTTCAGCGCGGCCGCCTCGCGGATGCCTCGCAGGATCAGCGTGTGCATGAACCACAGCAGGGCGGAGGAGATGACGATGGCAGGAACGGTATTGCCGTCGCCGAAGACGGGAAAGAACAGCCCGAGCGTCGACTTGATCAGGATGAAGTACGATACGTTGCCGAGAACGGCCGCCGACCAATACCCGAGTGCGGAGAGGAAACCCGGATAATTGCCGAATCCGGCTTTCGCGTAGGCATAGATGCCGGCGTCGAGATCGGGCTTGCGCCGCGACAGCGTCTGGAAGACCAGCGCCAGCATCAGCATGCCGATGCCGGCGATCGTCCAGGCGATGAGCGCGCCGAAGGGGCCGGTCGCGCGCCCGAACGCCTGCGGCAACGAGAAGATGCCGGCGCCGACCATCGAGCCGACGACCATCGCCGTCAGTGTCCACAACGAGAATTTCTGTGGAGTGTCCTGCGCCATGCAATGCTTTCCCTGGTTGCGACGAGGCGGTCCCGGACCTGCTTCGGGCGATCCTGCAACATCGAATACACGGTGTAATTGGCTGAGGGTCCCGCAGAATTGGCCTGGAGTCCCGCACCCGGCAGATGTAAATGCGCCGGTCGCACCCGAAGGCCCCAACGGCCGCCTTGCCGAGCGTCCGGCGGGATGCTCTAAGGTTCCGGTGTGACCAGAAGCCGGGCCCGACGATGCCAGCATACCGTGCGCTTGCACTTCTCCTGATTGTCTCCGCGCTGGCCGGTTGCGGCGGACCGCGGGCCGTCACCGGCCTGCCGGGCAGCGCAACGGGTGCGGCCGCCTCAGCCGTCGTGCCGATCTATCTGGCGACGTCGCGCGTCCGGTCGGACGATCCCGCCATGCCCTATTCCGCCGGGCGCTCGCAGGAACTGGCCTTTGCGGAGTTCGATATCGGCATCCCCGCCAACCACAGGCCGGGCCGCGTCGAGACGAGCGGCCGCGTTCCCGACCCCGCCCGCCACTTCACCGCGCTGGCCTATGCGCCGATCGCCGACCGCCAGGCGTTCATCGATGCGCTGAACGCGGCCCTGGAAAAGCGCAAGCCCGAGAGCCGCGAAATCTTCATCTTCGTTCACGGCTACAACAACAACATCGCCGAGAGCCTGTTCCGCAACGCGCAGCTCACCCACGACTATGATATAGACTCGGTTTCGGTGCACTACGCCTGGCCGTCGGGCGCTTCCGTTCCCCTCTATGTGTTTGACCGCGACAGCGCCATCGTCGGCCGCGGCGGGCTTGCCGAGACGATCGAGATCGCCGCCCGGACGAAGGCGAGCAGGGTCGTGATCCTCGGCCATTCCATGGGCGCCTACGTCGTGATGGAAGCCCTGAGAACCCTCGCGATGAGCGGCAAGGGGCCCATTCTGAAGCGGCTCGGCGGCGTGGTCCTTGCCGCGCCCGACATCGACATCGACGCCTTCCAGAGCCAGGTCGACGATATCGGCACGCTGCCCCAGCCGTTCACCATCATCGTATCGCGCCGCGATCGCGCGCTCGGGTTCTCCCGCCGGATCGCCGGCGGCCATCCGCGTGTCGGCAGCGGATCCGACATTGCCTTCCTGCAGGCGCGCGGCATCACCGTGGTGGACGTCTCCGACGTCGATGGCGGTAGCCACAGCGTCTTTGCCAGTTCCGAGACGCTGATGAAACTGATCGACAACAGCCGCCTGATGCGCGCCACGCTGGAAGACGAGCAGACGGCGATGTCGCCCACTGCCCTTGCCGCCAGCGCCTCCGCCGTCGAAGGCGCCGCATCGCTGACGGTTTTCCTGCCGGCGCGACTGATCGGCAGGCTCGCCGCGGTCCCCTAGGTCCGGTCGGCGAGGGGGACGAGCGGCGCCATTCCAGGCTCCCGCGACGGGCGTCGAATGGGACGCCATGCCATGTACAACGATAGTGCCGCGTGCATCATGATCGTGTCGTCGCAGTGCCTGGCATGATTGAAACCGCCCCTGGGAGTGGATGGCCCGTGTCACCGGTCGAGGAAGAGAACCCGCGCGCGAATGCCGCTCTGCCGAGAGGGCTTGCGGGACTGTGGCTGCTTCTTCTTGTTCTCTGGATCGTCTTCAACGCGTCGGCCGCCCCCGCCATTCTCCTCGTCGGCCTGCTGGTCGCGAGCGCCATCGCCTGGATCTTCGCGACGCGCAGCGCGGTCTGGAACGACGTGCTGCTGACGCCGCGGGTGCTTTTCCATTTCCTCGTCTACACCGGCGTCTTCGTCGTCGAAATGGTGAAGGCGAACCTCAACATGCTGCGCTACGTCTATGCGCCGCGCATCGACATCCACCCCGGCATCGTGAAGATCAACCTGCGGCTCCGTTCGCCAATCGGCCGGCTGGCGCTGGCCAATTCGATCGCGCTGACGCCCGGCTCGCTGGTGATGGACATCGACGGGGACACCCTGTTCATCCATTGGCTGGACGTCAGGACGACGGATCCGGCGGAGGCGACCGAGATGATCGCCGGGGCATTCGACAAGCATCTGGGGAAGGTCTTTGGCTGACACGATCCTCATGCTTGCCGGCGCCCTGATCTTCCTCAGCATCCTGTTTTCCGTGCTGCGACTGATCCTCGGCCGCACGGTCGTGGACCGCGTGGTCGCGATCGACACGCTGACGGTGATCTCGCTGTCGCTGGTGGCGCTCTATGCTCACCTCTCCGGGCGCTTCGTCTACCTCGACGTGGCGCTGGTCTACGGGCTCCTGAGCTTCCTCGCAGTGCTCGCCGTCGCGCGCTTCCTGGAAAGGGGGCGGTAGGCATGCTGCAGGAACTGTTTGTCATCCTGATCTGCGCCAGCATCATCGTCAGCGGGGTGCTGGCCGTGACGCTGCGCGGGCTGACGGCTGCGATGGTCAGTTCGGGCCTTGCCAGCCTGTTTGCGGCCGTATCCTACGTTCTGCTCGCGGCCCCCGACGTCGCCATGGCGGAAGCGGCCATCGGCGCGGGGCTTTCGACGCTGGTCTTCCTTCATGCGATCCGCAGGACGAGCGCGGGAAAGGAGGACTAGAGGGTGGCGGAAACGATCGGCAGCATCATCATTCTCGCCGGCGCCTTCTTTCTCTTCTCCGCCGGCGTCGGCCTCCTGCGCATGCCCGACACCTATACGCGCATCCAGGCCGGAACCAAGGCGTCCACCCTCGGCAACATCCTGGTGCTGGCGGGGCTCGGCTTCTACCATCCCGACTGGGCCCTGAAGCTGCTGGTCGTCGCCTATTTCGTGCTCTTGACGAATCCGCTGTCGTCGCATGCCCTGTCCCGGGCCGCCCATGCCATCCGCATTCCCATGGCCCCGTCGACGGTCGTGGATGCGCTGGCCGAACGCAACGCCGCGCGCACCGAAAAGAACGGATCGCCATGACGAAGGTGTGGGCTGCCGTTATTGTCTTTCTCTTCGGCACAGTCTTTGCCGGACTTGCCCTCGGCTACAGCGAACGCACCGCGCCGTCCGACCTTGCCCTGCGCTATCTGGAGCAGGTGCCTGCCGACCTCGGTGCCGCCAATGTCGTCACCGGCATCCTCATCACCTATCGCGGTTTCGACACGCTCGGCGAAGTCGCCGTGCTGTTCATGGTTGCCGCCAGCGTCGGGATGCTGCTTTCCGGCAGCGCTTCGCCTGCGGCCGGTAGCGTCCGTCCGGCCCGGCCGCCGAGCGAACTGGTGGTGAACGGTGCTGAGGTCGTCCTTCCGATCGCCTTCCTGTTCGGCGCCTATGTCATCGTCAATGGCCACCTTTCGGCAGGCGGCGGCTTCCAGGGCGGCGCCGTCGTTGCCTCGGGCGTCGTCCTCCTTGTCCTGGCCCGGCCGGCGGTGGTGCTGCATCACGGCTTCCTGAGCGTGACGGAGTCGCTCGCCGGCGTCCTCTATGTGGCGCTCGGCATTCTCGGCCTGTTCCTCGCCGGCGGCTTCCTCGACAGCCATATTCTGCCGCGCGGTACGTTCGGCGCCTTCGTCAGCGCGGGCGCGATCCCGCTGATCTCCGCTCTGCTCGGCATCAAGGTCGCCGCGGAACTCAGCGTCATCATCGACCGCTTCCGAAACTGAACTGCCGGAGGAGACGATGGGACTGCCGATCTCACATCTGCTTCTGGTAACGGGCCTCGTCCTCGTCCTGATCGGGATGTGGGGCGTGCTGGTGCACAGGAACATCCTGCGCATCATCATCGGATTCTCGCTGTTCGGCACCGGCATGCATATCGTGATCGTCGCGACGGGCTATGTCACCGGCGGAACGGCGCCGATCATCGACCAGGCGCTGCCGATCGGCGAGGCGGCCGCGCGCGCCGTGGATCCGGTTCCGTCCGCCCTCGTGGTGACGGCGATCGTCATCGGCTTCTCGGTCACGGCGATCATGCTCTCCTTTGCGATCCGGCTCTATGAAGCGCGCAAGACACTCTCCATAGACGCATTCACGGACTCGAAATGGTAGAGAGCTTCCTCCAGCCGCTGAACATCTTCCTGCTCGGGCTGGGCGGAGGCTTCCTGATCCCGCTGCTCTACCGGCTGTCGAAGCGCCTGCCGGCCGTGGCGTTCTGGACAGCGCTTGCCGGCATCGCCATCATCTCCGGCGCCTGCCTGTGGCGCCTGCTCGGCGGCGCGGACGCCTTCGAAATCGAGACCGCCGGGACCGCGCCGCCCCTGGCGATCAGTCTTCGCCTGGGCCCGGCGGAGGGGTTCTTCGCCTTCTGGGTCAATCTTGCGGCCCTGCTCGGCGCCTGGCATCTCTGGCACCGTCTGCGCGACAGCTACACCTTCCTGCTGCTCTACCTGATCCTCGTCATGGGCATCAACGGCATGATCATGACGCGGGACCTTTTCAACCTGTTCGTCTTTCTGGAGATCGTGTCCATTGCGACCTACGGCCTGTTCGGGCTCGGGCAGACGCGGGCGGCCATGGCGGGCGCCTTCAAATACATCATGGCGACCGTGCTCGCCTCGTCGTTCTTCCTGCTCGGGGCGGCAATGCTCTATCATGTGACGGGAACGCTCAGCATCGACGAGATGATCGCGCGGCGCGACCTGATCGCCGGCCCGATCGGCACAACCGCACTCGTCCTTGTGCTCGCCTGTCTCGTCATCGAACTCAAGCCGTTCCCGGCGAACGGCTGGGGGCTGGACGTCTATGAAACGGCGCCGGCGGGCGTGGCGGCGCTTGTTTCCGTCGGCGTTTCGGCGGGCGTTTTCTTCGCGCTCTTCAAGCTGATGCCGCTTTTCGCGTCGCAGCTGACGCTGATCGCCGTCTCGGCTGCCGTCACCTTCCTGTTCTCCAACCTGGTCGGCCTGCGGCAATCGAATGTCCAGCGCATGCTCGGCTGCTCCTCGATTGCGCAGATGGCCTTGCTGGTGCTGGCGCTTTCGTTGCTGATGCGGCACGGCGAGGACGATGCGCTGCCGCTCGTCGTCGGCGGGCTCTTCTTCAATCATCTCTTCGCCAAGGCGGGGCTCTTCTGGCTGGCGGGCGCGGTGCGGCGCCGGAGGATCCGCGACTGGAACATATTGTCCGCGGGCGCGCCTTTCATCTTTGTCTTCTGCGGCCTGCTGGTCGCAATCGCAGGCCTGCCGCCCTTTCCCGGTTTCTGGGCGAAATGGGAACTGGTGCTGCGGCTTGCCGAACACGGCGGATATGCGTGGATTGCCGTCGTCCTCCTGGGATCCCTTCTGGAGGCGGCCTACCTGTTCCACTGGTTCGCCCGCGCAGTGAAGCCGGGACGCGGGGAGCCGGCGGGCAGGGCGCCGCGGTGGGGTCTTTTTCCCGCCGCAGCTTGCGTCGCGCTGCTGGCAGTCGGCGGCATGGTCGCCGCCTGGGCGGCCGGCGCCGCTTCCGTCTGGCTCCATGCGCCGCTCGTCGCCGGCGCCGCCCTTCTCGTGATCGAGGGCCTGCCGGGCAGGGCCAGGTGCCTGTCGATGCTGCTCGTCGTCTTCGCCGCGGGAACCTGGATGGCGCAGGGCATCGGCGGCATCAACGGGCTTTTCGCCGCGCTTCTCCTTTCGGGCGGGCTCGTCATCGCCGCAGCGGGTCTCTATCGCGGTGATGCGCGGCCCGGCTACCATCCGCTGATGGCGGTCCTGCTTCTGTCGATCGTCGCCCTTCTGCGGGCGTCCACCAGCCTGGAATTCTTCTTCGCCTGGGAACTGGTAACGCTCGCATCGGCCTTCATGCTGGCGCTCTCCCCTGCCGCCCGCGGCGTCATGCTCCAGTTCCTACTGTTCTCTCTGGCATCCGCCTTCCTGATTCTCGCGGGGTTTGCGATCGCCCGGGCCGTCACCGGCACCACCGATCTTGCCGCCTTCCTCGCCGCCGGCCCGGCGGCCGCGCCGGCATTCGTGCTGATCGCGCTCGGATGTATGGTCAAGATCGGCGTCATCGGCGCCCATGTCTGGCTGCCCGCTTCCTACGCGAAGGCGGACGACGATTTCTCCGCCATGCTGTCCGCCGTCGTCGGAAAGGTGGCGGTGTTCGGCCTGTTCATGGCGGCCTATCTGGCGACGCGCTCGGATGCGGGCCTCGAGCTTGCACGCTTTGTCGGCTGGATCGGTATGCTGACGACCGTCATTGCAGCCCTTCTCGCGCTCCAGCAGGCCGACATGAAACGGATGCTCGCCTATTCGAGCCTCAGCCAGACCGGCTACATCGTTACCGCGGTGGCGCTGATGAGCCATCTCGGCTGGGTGACGGCGCTCTATCTCGTCGCCAACCATCTGATGGTCAAGGGCATCCTGTTCCTGGCGGCGGCGGCGATCATCGAGCGAACGGGCCTGAGGCGGCTGGATGCGTGCGGCGGGCTTGTGGGGCGGATGCCGCTGACCTTTGCGGTCGCGATCGTTGCGCTCGTCTCCATGTCCGGCCTGCCGCCGCTCGCCGGCTTCGGCGGCAAGTGGCTGCTCCTCAGCGCGATGGTGGACAGGGGCTGGTACGGCCCCCTGGCGCTTGGCGTGCTCGCGACCCTCGTCGGCCTGCTCTACATGCTCCGCTTCGGCCACGCCCTGTTCCTCGGCCGGCTGAAGCCGGAGCATGCGGAACTGCGCGAGGCGCCGGCAGCACTTCTCGTGCCGCAGTTCGTGCTGGTGGCGGGTATCCTGCTGCTGTCGTTCTTCCCCAGGCTGCTGATGGATCCCGTTTCCGCCGCCATCGATCCGCAGTTCGCCTCGACGCTTGTCTGGCAGGGCATGTCGCTGGAACTGATCTATGCCTACTGGAATCCGGCGAGAGCGATGGCGGGTGCCGTTGGTCTGGCCCTGCTCGGCGCCGGTGTCCTGTGGGTCATCTACAGGATCGGCCGCTGGCCGTCGCGGGCGGGCGGTTCGACGCGGTTCTTCCGCTACTACCGGCCGCTGCTCGCGCCGATGCTGGCATCCCATGCCGAGCGCTTCTGGGAAGCCGTTTCGGGCGCCGTCAGCGGGGCCGCCGGGGCGGCGCGGCGGGTCTATACCGGCAACGGCCAGACCTATGCGCTCCAGGTGCTCGCCTACGTGCTCGTCCTCTATTTCTTCGTCGCGGTTTTTCCGATGATAAGAGGAGGATAGCGTGTCGCGACGACGTCCCCGGCGATTTTACACAGGCGCCATTGAAGGATAACGTTGCGGAGTTTGGACCGATGATGAAGCATTTCAACGAGCAGGAAAGGAAGGAAAATGCCTAAGTTTTACCTTTTACTCGTTCTGGCGGGGATTGCGGCCAGCGGCTGCACACCGACGGAGAGAGGTGCCGGGATCGGTGCTGCGACCGGTGCGGTCATCGGCGGTGCGGTCACCGGCGACGTCCGCGGTGCTGCCGTCGGCGCGGCCATCGGTGGCGTCTCGGGCGCGGTCATCGGTAACGTCGCCGGCAGGCCCGGCCAGTGCTACTACCGCGATCGGTACGGCCGGCGCTATATCGCCGCCTGCCCGCGCTAGCGGGTCATCCAGGGGGCAACTCTCTCCGGCGGGCGTCGTCTTGCGCCCGCCGGAGACGACATGAGCGGCGGAGAACCGGAACAGCCTGCGTGCTGTAACTGTCCCGCATTCATGTCTCCGACTGACAATCCATCCGTAGCGATCCAGCGTCAGCAATCCAACGTCACGCCGTCTTTTCAGGAGGCCGTATTGAACCGGTTTGTCTTTGCTTCCCTCTTCGTCGCCCTTCTCGCCACGCCGCCGGTGCTGGCGCCGGCTCCCGCCGAAGCGGTCACGATCAACATCCACGTCGGCAGCAATGTCAGCGGTGGGCGGTCCATCAGTTGCCGCGAGGGCCAGAGGCGGCTGCGCAACCGGGGCTTCCGGGACGTTCGGATCATCGATTGCCATGGCCGCTTCTTCGTCTATCGGGCCTGGCGCGGCGCGCGCCGCTACGAGATTGCGGTGAACCGCCATAACGGCCGGGTCGTCGACGTGCGTCGGCTCAGGCGATAGCCCGGCATTCCCGTCCACCGACCCCCCGGTCCTTTCGCTACCGGTCGGTCGGCGACGGGGCATCGGTCGGCGGCTGCTCGCCCGACAGGAGGACGGCGATCCACCGGGTCGTCTCGATCCGGCGGCCGAACTCGACCAGGCAAATGAGGATGGGCACGCCGATGAACGCGCCGGGCAAACCCCACATGAAGGCCCAGAAGAAGACGGCGAAGATCACCGCGAAGGGCGAGATCGCCAGCGAGGCCCCGGTCAGGCGCGGCTCGAAATAGCTGCCGATCACGAACTGGATCAGGTTGAGGCCCGCGAACACCACGACGGCAGACTGCCAGGAATCGAACTGGGCGATGGCGAAGAGCGTCGGGAACACGGTCGCGATGAAGGGGCCGAGAAAGGGGATGTAGTTCAGGGCGAAGGCGATCGCGCCCCAGGCGGCGGCCAGTTCCAGTCCGACGAAACTGGCGAAAATCCAGACGACAAGGCCGGTCAGCACGCTGGCGAAGGTGCGCACGGCCATGAAGCGCCGCAGCTTCGCGGCGATCCTGAGGTTCGATTCCAGGACCAGGGCGCCGAGCGGCTGGATGCTCGGCAGCATCAGCCGCCGCTTGAAGTCCTCCACTTCCATCAGCCCCAGCAGCACCGAGATGAAAATCACGATCGTGAAGCCGGCGAAGCTGTTCATCCGCCCCGCGACGCCCTGGAGCATTCCCACCAGCCAGCCGACGTTGAACTGTTCGGACAACGGTCCGGCGATGGCGACGCCGTGCTCTTCCAGCCATTGCGTCCAGTCGAGGTAGATGGCCTGGAACCGGCCCGCGTTGACGAACAGCCAGTGCCCGAGCACGCTCAACCCCCAGGCGATCGAAGAGCCGACCGCGACGACGGCGACGATCGTGACCGTGAGCGTGATCAGCAGTGCCAGCATCCGTGGCATCACGCGCTGCAGGGCGGCCTGCAGCGGCCAGATCAGCGCGATGACGAGGATGGAGAAGGTCAGCGGAACGAACACCGACTGCGCCACATAGAGCAGCGCCAGCGTGAGCACGCCGGCCGTCACCAGCGCGGTGATGCGCCCTTCTTCCAGTTTGAGCATTCGCCGTCCCCTCTTCCGCCGCCGCCGTCGGCGATGTCAAAGGCGAGATTACGCAACGTTCGAGGGAAACTGCAATGTGCCCGCGAAATCTTTTCGCTCCCTTCGCGCAATGGCGCAGTGGTGGGCCGTGACCGGCTCAGTGAGACAACGTGACAACGCCTCTCAGTGGCAGATCGTGAGCTCACAGGAAAAAGCAAGAGGGGACATGCCGCTTCTCATCACATCGCCAGAACACGCAATCGCGGTTGCCTGCCTGATCCAGTCCCCATATGAGATGGAGCCATGACAAAAAGCTGCCCTGTCCTCACACCGGCCGAAAGGCAGATCGTCGATATCATCAAGCGGACCCAGGATTCGCTGGCGGTTTCAGTGTCCCGGGCCTTGGAGGAGGCTACCAGACAGGCTGCCGAAGAAATGCGAGCGCTCGGGCAGGAAGACGCGGCGCCGGCGATGCAATATTTTGCAAGCGTTGTCCATCAGAGAATGTATTGCCTGATGTGCGGTGCGGACCCGGACACTTTCGAAGGAGGTGATCCGGATATCGCCTACCACGTCATCCGCAACAGCCAGAACATCGCCAGGCACTATTGGTCAGCGGATATCGAGCCCTACCCACCGAAGTAAACGAAACGGTGCCGCGGATAGGGCCGCGCATGGTCGAGGTGCCAGGTTCGCCGGCTAAGAAGTTGCTGGCTGGAAGTCGGGCGGTCATGACTTGGCGGTCCGAAAATCTCTTCGTGGCGCCTCGCTCGAAACGGCCCGCTATTGCCGTCCATCTCCATCGCCGCAGGGCGATCGCGCATTGGAAAGTCGTGAATTTCAGTGTTGCTGGCGCGCCTCCGAGCGGGACGGATGCCAGTTCATGCCGTGCTGGCGTCACAGATTGCGAAGATCGTACCGTGCGATGAGCGGAACCAGCGCGTCATGTGCGTGCTGGCGATGACGCCTTGCTGCGCGGCTCGCTGCTTCTGCGTCGCCGTTTTCGATGGCGTCGATCACGGCGTAGTGTTCGTCAGATGAATTCACTGGCAGCGGCCGCAGCCGCAGCGTGAACATCCGTGCCCTGTGAAGCTGGTCGGCAACGGTTCCGGTCATACGCATCAGCCTGCGGTTTCCGCACCGGGTCACGAGCGTCTCATGGAAATTTTCGTCCGCAGCAGCCCAATCGGTGAGGTCGTCCTCTACAAGAGCCTTGACCATCCTGTTGGTAGCGTCCTTCAGGATCTGCACGACGGGCTTGCGCTCCTCCTCGGGAAGGTTCGCAAGTCGCGCGGCGGCAGCGCCCTCGAGCGCGATGATCACCTCATAAATCTCCTCGATGTCCACTGGAGACAAGGCGCATATGATGATGCCCTTCTTGGGCAGGATCCTGACGAGCCCGTCCTCCTGGAGGCGTGCCATGGCTTCGTGAACAGGGGTGCGGCTCATGCCGAGCTGCCGGGCGATCTCGATCTCGGCGGCCTGGTAGCCTGGAGGGAACACATTGGATCGGATGGCTTGCTTGATGGCGTTGTAGGCCGCCGTCACTCTCCCCGCCGTTCCTTCATCCGAGGACGTCGTATCGACTGCAGAGCGCAAAGGCGCAGGAGCTAGCATCTCACCCATTTTCACCTTCGCAGGTTCATCTCGTTGCAGGCAGCCCACTTATACGCGCCGCAGCGAGGGTTGACAAATGCCCAAGCAAGGATAAATTCCGCCTTGCATGCAAGATCGCATGGAACAGATGTGGAGGCATCTGCTCGAACCGGGAGGAATTTGCACATGCTTCGAATTATGTTCGCGACCACAGCTTTGTCCCTTTCAATTTCATCGACGGGCGTGTTCGCCCAGGAGAATTTTCCCGACAAACCCATCACCATCATGGTGCCGGCAGCGGCCGGCGGGCCCAGCGACACCGTGGCGCGGCTCGTCGCCGAATCCATGGGCAAGACGCTCGGTCAGCAGGTGTTGGTCGAGAACATGGGCGGGGCGGGAGGGTCGCTTGGCGCGAGTACCGTTGCCCAGGCGGATCCGGACGGATATCGCTTGCTGCTGTACCATATCGGCGTCGCGACGTTCGCCGCGCTCTACCCGAACCTTCCCTACAAGCCTATCGAGGACTTTTCGAGCGTCGGTCTCATCACTGAGGTGCCGATGACAATCGTTGGGCGCAATGAGCTCGGACCCAAAAGCTTTGTCGATCTTGTCGCCTACATCAAGGAGCAGGGCGAGGCAGTGACCTTCGGGACCGCAGGGACCGGTGCCGTTTCCGACCTGTGCGGGCGGCTCCTTCAGGACGGCCTCGGCAGCAAGTTCACGCTGGTGCCCTACAAAGGTATGGGGCCGGCCATGACCGATGTGATTGGTGGCCGCATCGACCTGGCGTGCGACCAGACCACGAACACCACCACGCAGATCAAGGCCGGCCAGATCCATCCCTACGCCGTCACGACATCTGCCCGGATCGAGGTGCTGCCCGATCTGCCCACGGTCGCGGAAAGCGGCATTCAGGGCTTCGAGTTGAGTGCCTGGCATGCGATCTGGGCGCCCAAGGACACACCCGAACCGATCCGGAACAAGCTGGCCGAGGCCTTGCAGGCGGCACTGAAAGACCCGGTCGTCGTCGAACGGTTCGCCAGCCTCGGCACGGCTCCCGTTCCGCCGGAACTCGCCACGCCCGCCGCACTGGACCAGAAGTTCAAGTCCGAAGTCGAGCGCCTGACCAAGCTCATCGGAACGTCATCGAACTGAGGTTGTCGACGTCCTTCGAGCGTCCAGTTCTCAAGGTGGCTGCAGCCGGCCACCTTGCCTTCCCCCCACCAGGAAATCGAGATAGACATGCGCCAGTACAAGATAGCCGCCATACCCGCCGATGGGATCGGCCCCGAAGTCATTGCAGCAGGCCTGCAGGTGCTGGAAGCTCTCGAGCAAAGGAGCGGCGACTTCCGAATTCAGACCGAAACGTTCGACTGGGGTTCGGACTACTACAAGAAGCACGGCGTCATGATGCCGCCGGACGGGCTGGAGCAACTCAAGGCGTTCGACGCGATCTACTTCGGGGCGGTCGGCGCGCCGGACGTGCCGGATCACATCACCCTGTGGGGGCTCCGACTGCCTATATGCCAGGGATTCGACCAGTACGCCAACGTCCGCCCCACGAAGATCCTGCCGGGGATTACGCCTCCGCTGCGCAACTGCCGCCCCGGTGACCTCGACTGGGTGATCGTGCGCGAGAATTCGGAAGGAGAATACTCCGGGCATGGCGGTCGTGCCCACAAGGGGCTGCCCGAAGAAGTCGGCACCGAAGTCGCGATCTTTACCCGCGTCGGCGTCACCCGCATCATGCGCTACGCCTTCAAGCTGGCGCAGGCCCGCCCGCGCAAGCTGCTCACCGTCGTCACCAAGTCCAACGCCCAGCGTCACGGCATGGTGATGTGGGACGAGATCGCCGCCGAAGTCTCCAAGGAATTCCCGGACGTCACCTGGGACAAGATGCTGGTCGACGCCATGACCGTGCGGATGACGCTGAAGCCGCAAAGCCTGGACACGATCGTTGCCACCAACCTTCATGCCGATATTCTGTCCGATCTTGCCGGCGCGCTTGCCGGAAGCCTTGGCGTGGCCCCAACCGGCAACATTGACCCGGAGCGGCGGTATCCGTCGATGTTCGAACCCATTCACGGGTCGGCGTTCGACATCACGGGCAAGGGCATCGCCAATCCTGTCGCGACGTTCTGGACTGCAGCCCAGATGCTCGAGCACCTGGGAGAAGGGGAAGCGGCGGCTCGTCTGATGAGCGCCATCGAGCGCGTGACTGAAGCGGGAATCCTGACACCCGACGTCGGCGGCACCGCAAATACGCAACAGGTGACCGACGCAGTCTGCGCGGCAATCGCAGGCTCGAACATTCTGTAGCCGCCGCGAGGCTACGAAGGAGACAGTCACCCGGGAGGAACACGGTGAACATATCCGAAAAGCAAAGCCGGCACGACGTGTTCGCTGGCGGCATCTTCATCGCGATCGCTGCGTTCTTTGCACTGCAAGGACTGCGCTACGATTTCGGCAACCTCTTTCAGATGGGACCGGGTTTCTTTCCCGTTGTCCTGGCATGCATTCTTTTTGCGCTCGGCGTGACGGTCGTCGTATCGGGCCTGCGCAATCCGCCGGTAGCGACCGATGGTCCCCTCGCTTTGCGAAGCATCGTGCTGATCTGTCTGTCGCTGGCAATTTTTGCGGGTGGTGCGCGCTCGCTCGGATTGGTCCCGGTTGTCTTGATCTGCACTTTCCTGGCGGCCATGGCCTCGCGTAGGAACTCGCTCGGATCTGCAGCCATCATGTCCGTGGTCCTGGCCGTGCTGTGCTATCTGATTTTCAAGGTCGGGCTGGCGGTGGCATTGCCGACGTTCGGCCCGCTGGTCGGGTTCTGAGGTGACGTACATGATGGACCTCATCTCGAACCTTGGCCTCGGGTTTGAAACGGCCCTGACGCCCATAAACATCCTTTGGTGCTTCGTGGGGGTGCTCCTGGGCACCTTGGTAGGCGTCTTGCCCGGCATAGGTCCGACGGCGACCATTGCGATGTTGCTGCCGATCACCTTCACCTTTTCTCCGGTCACATCCCTGATCATGCTTTCTGGCATCTACTATGGGGCGCAGTATGGAGGCTCGACGACTGCCATCCTGATCAATCTGCCCGGGGAAAGCTCTTCCGCCGTGACCGCCATCGACGGCTATCAAATGGCGCGCAAGGGCCGTGCCGGACAGGCGCTGGCGACGGCGGCGCTGGGCTCGTTCTTTGCAGGTTGCGTGGCGACCATGCTTCTCGCCATTGCCGCGCCTCCACTCGCATCGGTCGCCTTGGAATTCGGTGCGCCCGAATATTTTGCACTCATCGTTCTGGGTCTTCTTGTCTCGATATCGCTTGCCCACGGCTCCGTGGTGAAGGCTCTTGGGATGATCATCGTCGGGCTTCTGCTTGGTACTGTCGGCCAGGACATCTACACGGGCGAGGAGCGCTTCACATTCGGACGCCTGGAGCTTTCCCAAGGGATCAATTTCGTCTCGATCGCCGTTGGCGTCTTTGGCGTGGCCGAGATATTTCGGAACCTGCAGCACGAGCAGACGCGTGAAGTCGGCGTGACGCGGGTGACCAATCTCTGGCTGCGGAAGGACGACATCCGCCGGATTGCCGGACCCGTGCTGCGAGGCACCGCCCTGGGGTCTATCCTCGGCGTCCTGCCGGGTGGCGGCCACGTTCTGTCGTCATTCGCAAGCTACTCCCTGGAAAAGAACCTGTCGAAGACACCGCAGGAGTTCGGCCACGGTGCGATAGAAGGCGTCGCGGGGCCCGAGAGCGCAAACAACGCGGCGGCTCAGACATCGTTTATTCCATTGCTGACGCTCGGCATTCCCGCGCATCCGGTGATGGCATTGATCGTCGGAGCGTTCATCCTGCAGGGGATCACGCCGGGACCCGAGGTCATCTCCAGCCAGCCGGCGCTGTTCTGGGGCATCATCGCCTCGATGTGGATCGGCAACCTGCTGCTCGTCATCCTTAACCTGCCGCTGATCGGCCTCTGGGTGAAGATGCTGACGATCCCATATCGGATGCTGTTCCCGGCGATCGTGATCTTTGCCTCGATCGGCTGCTACTCGATCAACAACAATCCGTTCGACGTCTACGCGATCATCGTGGCGGGCCTGGTGGGCTATGCCCTCATCCGCTTCGGCTGCGAGCCTGCACCGCTCCTGCTGGGCTTCGTCCTTGGCCCCTTGCTTGAGGAGCATCTGCGCCGCGCCATGATCATTTCGCGCGGCGACCCGGCGGTCTTTGTCACCAGTCCCATCGGCGCCTCCCTGCTCGGCGTCGGCCTGCTGTGCATCATCCTCGCTCTGCTGCCCTCCATCCGCTCGAAACGGGACGAGGTCTTCGTGGAAGACGATTGATCTCATTGGAGGAAGATGGACATGCGATGCGACAGCCACGTTCATGTCGTTGCTCCCGCGACGGAGCACCAGCAGATCAGGGGGCGAACGTTCCTGGTCGCCCCGGCGCCATTGGAGGCGCTCGAGCGCCTGGCGGCCCCATATGGTGTGGATCACTTCGTCATCACCCAGCCGAGCTTCTACGGTACCACGTCGGATGATGTCGTGAAGCGGCTTGAAGACGCGCTGGCCGTGGTCTTGAAGGATCCTGCGGTGGCAGGGCGACTTGGGGCGCTCGGAGCCAGTATTCCACCTGTCGACAAACAGGCAGGCTCGCATATGCAGGAGTTGGTGGTCAGGGAGATTGGAACGTGGACGGATATTCTCATGGGCCATGCGGCCCAATGATGACTACGAACTGGGATGACGCGACCGTCCGTGCGGTGCTGAGGGAGATTTTCGATGCGGCGGTGGAGAGCGCCGATCCCCGATCCGCTGTTCTGAGGAACCTGCCGGAGCGACCGCGCGGCCGGTGTGTGGTGATCGGCGCCGGAAAGGCCTCGGCGGCCATGGCCGCTGCACTCGATGCGGCCTGGCCCGACGTCGACGTCTCGGGGGTGGTCGTGACACGCTACGGCCATGCGGTGCCGGCCGGTCGCATCGAGATCATCGAGGCGGCGCATCCGGTCCCCAATTCCATGAGCATGGAAGCCGCCAGAAGGATTATGCATGCAGTGGACGGCCTTCAACCGCAGGATCTGGTCGTGGCCCTGATTTCCGGGGGCGGGTCGTCGCTCCTTGCTGCCCCGGCGGGCAACATGTCGCTCGAGGACAAGCAGGCGATGGCACGCATGCTGCTTGCCTGCGGAGCGACAATCTCGGAGATGAACACCGTCCGCAAGCATCTGTCGCGGATCAAGGGCGGACGCCTTGCTGAAATGGCGCGCCCGGCCCGGGTCGTGACGTTGGCTATCTCCGATGTTCCTGGCGACGAAATCGCGGAGATCGCTTCCGGCCCGACGGTCGCAGATCGGACGACCGTCGATGATGCCAGGGAGATCATAACTCGCTACGGCCTCAAACTGCCAGACACGGCCCTGGACGTGCTGGCCGCAGGACTGGAGACGCCCAAACCGGGAACGCCCGAGGGGGAGGCCCGTATCATCGCAGCCCCCTCCATGGCGCTGGCAGCCGCGGCGAGGGTCGCACGACGGCATGGGCTGTCACCGCTCGTTCTGGGTGATGCCCTTGAAGGCGAAGCAAAGGAGATGGGCCGCTCCCATGCCGGATTGGCGCTTTCCAGGCGACATCAGATGGTGCATTCGCAGCAGCCAACCGTGCTGTTGTCGGGCGGTGAGGCAACAGTCTCCCTTGGTGACCGGTCTCCAGGGCGTGGCGGCCGAAACACCGAATTCCTGCTCGGACTTGCGCTGGAACTAAAGGGCGCCCAGGGAATATGGGCACTCGCGGGCGATACCGATGGGATCGATGGCTCCGAAAGCGCTGCCGGGGCCATCGTCACCCCCACGACCTTGGCGCGCATGCGAGAGGCCGGGATCGATCCAATGGACGCGTTGGAAAATCACGACAGTTATTCTGCGTTTCAGGGTGTCAACGATCTTGTCGTTACCGGACCGACGCTGACGAACGTAAACGACATCCGTGCAATTTTCACATATTGACACAACGGTCTTACCTTACGTCACCATTTGCTTTGAAGATGGAGCATCGCCTTGGAGCCGCACAGCGCATGCCAGCAGGCGCGCATCAAAGCGCCAGCGGTTCAAGCGATATTTCTGGGCGCGGGAGCCGGCCGTCTCTGTTGTGAGTTCGCGGAGGCGTCGCATGTCCTCGGGGCCGAGCCGCGAGGCGACGATTTGCATTCCTTCACGCGTCAGGGGCTTGAAACTGCGGCGACGGCATGCGCCATCGCCGCGAGGTTCATGCTTCCGCCTTACGCGGCGTGGTTGGCTTTTTCCGGATTGAAGCCGTCGGCATTGTCAAACACACCCATAAAGCCTGGAACGGTTGCTTCGCGCGACCAGTCGCGCTGAAGTTCGCAATACATTTGAACGCGGCTGATCAGCTTGGCGCCCGCCTGTTCAACGCGTCGCAGCGCGGCCTCGTGCGCGGCAAGCGAAGTGCCGCCGACGGCATCCACCGGAACATAGACCTCGTAGCCTTCCTGAAGCGCATCCAGTGCGGGGAAGGCCAGGCACGCTTCTGTCCAAAGCGCCGTCATGATGAGCTTGCGGCGACCGATCGTCTTGACGGCTTGCCTGAACTCGGTGTCTTCCCAACTGTTGATCGAGGTTCTGTCGTAGATCGGCAGGTGACCGATTACCTCCCGGAGTTCCTGGATCGGTGGCTTGTTGCGCCCCGTTGCGACATTGACGGTCGAATGAATGATCGGCAGGTCGTAATTTACTGCTGCCTTAACTGTGCTCACGATGTTGAAGACCAGCTCCTCGCGCGGCATGGAACGGATCGATGAGACCTGGATTGGTTGATAGTCGATGATAATGAATGCGGAATTCTCCGGCGTGAGAAGATTATCAGTTTTCGGATTACGGATTGCGTCGCTCGTCATAATCGCTTTTCCTTGTTCATGTATCCGCGCTGAAAAAGAGCCGAGGCCTCTTATCAAGGTTAAGGGCAAGCGCGCCCTCCACAGGCAACGGAGTTGGCGCGAGGTCGGTCCAGCCGTCGGTCAGTGTGGAGCCTCCCTCGCGAGCACGCACGGTAGCGCCGCATGAATGGCTTCTGTAGTCGCAGGGTCTGACTAACTGTGTCACGCGAAGGGGAACGATAGGCGGATCGCCAAAGCCAGACCGGATACCCTGGAGCTTCCATGCGGGTGATCCGGAACAGGACGCCGGCTAGCATCTCGAACAAGGATGGTTTCAGCGGGTCGGCAGCGAGCCCATTGGGGCGCATGGGCAGGCCAGGCACTTCGGGAACTGCGGCGGCAACGTTGGCGATGCCGGAAGAAGGCGCGAGGCCTCCATATCAATCCGGCGTTCCCCGATGCGGGACACACTGTCGCTTGTGGCCGCGCTACCCTATCCGAGGCCGGGATGACAATCTCGCGCAGGCGAGGGCAAAGGCGCAAATGGGTCGTCACCCGGAATGGCACGACGTTCTTTCGAAGTAGCCGTCGTTCAGGATGAGAGGGCGTCAACAATTGGACACGGATGATCTGCGGACATTTCTCGAAGTTGCCGACTCGGGCGGAGTCGCGTCAGCGGCGCAGCGGCTGGACATCTCGAAATCAATGGTGAGCCGCGGGCTCGGCCGGCTTGAAGCGGCGCTCGGTGCCCGGCTTCTGGAACGGACGACACGGGGAATGTCCCTGACCGAAGCTGGTGCGGCCTTCCACGATTATGCAGCCAGGGTCCGAGATTAGCGCGGCGAAGGAAACGATCCTGCCTGCGGGCGAACTTCGGGGGCTTCTTCGCGTGGCAGCGCCGCTGTCGTTTGGTCCGACACACTTTGCACCGGTGCTGGCGGAAATGGGGCGACGCCACCCCCAACTCCAGATCCACACCTCTTATGGCGAGCGCTTCGTCGACCTCGTTGCCGAGGGCTTTGATTGTGGCATTCGCGCGGGCTTCCTCGACGACTCGAACCTGATTGCAAAACGCATAGGCCCGCTCCACGGGAAGCTGGTCGCCAGTCCGGACTATATCAAAGCGCATGGATCGCCGGAAACTCTGGAGGAACTCTCCGCGCACCAGGCCCTGATGGGAGGAACGGAAACATGGAAACTGATGGACGGAGACAAGCTTATCTCCGTCAGCCCCAGGGGCCGTTTCAAGGCCGATAGCGGGAGCGTTCTTGCCGCCGCTGCGGTCGCTGGTCTCGGCGTTGCTGCGTTGGCCAATCAGTTCATCCGGGAACATCTGGCCGCCGGAACGCTGGTACCGGTCATGAAGCGCTATCCGCTCCCGCAGGCAGGAATATATGTGGTCAGGCCCCCGGGAGAGCAACCCAACCGCAAGGTCCGGGTTCTCTCCGAACTGTTGATCGAATACCTCGAGCCAGGTTTGAGCCGCGCCGCCGCCGGGTTCTGATTTCGACCAGCCGCGAACTCCATTCCTTGCCCCGACACAGCAAACTGGACACGCGTTAGCCTCCTGAGATTGGGCCGCGAGCAAGGCTCTCAATCAGCATTTCGGAGAGAATCCGAATCTTCCTGGCAGGATGTCGCGTGCGAGGGCAGACGATGTATACGCCGGCTTGCGGGACTGGATGGCGCGTCATCACCGGAACCAGTGCGCCCGACTTCAGATGCTCGCGAATGAGGCCGGTGGGCAGGATTGCCACTCCAAGCCCCGCGACGGCGGCAGCAACCAGAGCCATGCCATTGTCTGCCTTGAAACGCCCCCTGGGGTTGACGGCAACGATGTCATCGCCATCCATGAGCTGCCAAGTCTCGTTCCCTTGCATGAGTGCCTGATGGTCGATGAGTTCGTCCAGTGTCTCAGGCGATCCATGCGCTTTGATATACTCCGGACTCGCAACGACCGTCCCAAATACCGATGCAATGCGAGTCGACACCAGATCGGAATCTTTAAAATAGCCGAGACGGATCGCGCAATCGAAGCCTTCGGCGGCGAGGTCAACGACGTGATCGCTAAAGTTGATATGGACCTTCAGACGTGGATGGAGTCTTGCCATTTTCACGAGCACTGGTGCGAAATGGGTCGGGCCGAAGGAGAGGGGTGCCGCAATTCGCAGCAGACCGCGAAGCTCACCGTCTGGCAGGATCGTTTCCCTGGCGATGTCTATCTCGGCACAAACTCTGGCTGCATGATCGCGAAACGTTGCACCGGCTTCGGTCAATGACGCACCGCGTGTCGAACGCGCCAGAAGCTGTACACCGAGTTCCGCTTCCAGCCGGCGAAGTTGCCGGCTCACCATCGATTTGGACGTGCCGAGCCGCCGTGCTGCCGAGGTAATTCCGCCAGTATCGGCAACCTCCACAAATGTTCGCATGTCCTCGACGTCCAAGCTGCGTTCCCCATTCTGCGACATTGTATGGCATCAGGCAGCACTACCGTATTGCCGGCGCGAGTGACAAGGTCCGCATCGTAAACCGGTACTCGGGACAATCGTGTTCAACCCAGGTTTGTCGAATACGGTGAAGGCGGTCCGTTGCCAGGCCTGCCAGCCGCTTCGCGTCGCCGATACCTGCCACGGAAACGCTCTTGGTCGCCGAGGCTCCCGACTCGATCTTGAACAGAAAGGTGACTGTTAGAACAATGCCCACACTCTACTATGCCGCCGGTGCGTGTTCGCTTGCGCCCCATATCGCTCTCGAATGGATAGGCGCCCCATATGAGGCCATCAAAGTGCAGTATGGCTCTGAAAAGCTGCTATCGGTTAATCCGGCCGGCGCCGTACCGACCCTTCGCGAGGACGATGGCTGGCTCCTGACACAGGCCGGCGCAATACTCGATTATCTGGCGCACAAGCACCCCGAGGCCGCGATCGGCGGCGGCGATGATATGCGCGCCAAAGCTGAGGCGCGTCGCTGGTCGGCCTTTTTCACCTCGGATGTTCATGCTGCCTTCTGGCCAATCTTTGTGCCTGATCGCTACTCGACTGACAAAAGCGAGAAGGCTCTGCGCTCTGTCGTTGAAGCAGGGCACAAGCTGGTGGCAAAGCAGTTTGGTATTCTGGATCGTCACCTCAACGGCAGAGAGTTCATCCTCGATGGAGGACGCTCGATGATCGACGCCTACTCCTTCCCGATGATCCGTTGGGCGATAAAGCTCTTGCCGGGCGGCCTGACAGAGTATCCCAACGTGCAGGCGTTGCATGACAGGATAAGAGCGGATCCGGCTGTCGGGAGAATACTGGCGCGCGAGGCGAGCACGGGCGGGTAGTCAGAGAGGTTAAGGGCCACGGCGGAGCACAGGACAAGGCCATTCCGCGTTGTGCGACAACGGCACCGAAGTCGGGCGCTGCCTTGATATTGAGCGCATCCATGGTGCCGCCCGCTGCGATGAACGGTAGCGTTCCCCCATTCGCGACAGACTTTCGCGGATCGTGCGACTATGCTGCAGGTGTTCGCAACGCTACCAACAGGCGTTGAGACTCGTCGACGAAGAGCCTCCGGGTGGACCTTGCATCTGGATAAGCGGCTGCCTGCCGCCATGCGGAGCAACATGGGTGGCAGAAGGCGTCATCGGCCGACGCCGGTCGAGCGGGCGGCGCGTGAGATCGGAAGGGTGAGTGCATGGCTGAAGCGAGCTTGGGGCAGACGATCGGGCCGGCGATCGTCCTCATGGGGGCGGCCGTGGTCGCGGTACCCCTGTTTCGGCGGCTCGGCCTCGGCTCGGTTCTCGGATATTTCGCAGCCGGCGTGCTCGTCGGACCGTCGGTGATCGGACTGTTCACCGATGCCCTGTCCATTCTGCATTTCTCCGAACTCGGGGTGGTGATGTTCCTGTTCGTCATCGGGCTGGAACTGCGACCCTACAAGCTATGGGCCATGCGCGGCCAGATATTCGGGCTGGGTCTTGTGCAGGTTGCCGCGGCGACGGCAGCACTTTCGCTCACGGGCATGCTGGTCTTCGGCCTGCCTGCGACGGTGGCCTTTGTCGCCGGGGCGGGTTTCGTCCTGTCCTCGACCGCCGTCATCATGTCGGTGCTGCAGGATCGTGGCGAGATCTCGAGCCTCGAGGGGCAGAAATCCGTCTCCATCCTTCTCTTCGAGGATCTGATGATCGTGCCGCTTCTGGCGGTGGTCGCATTTCTGTCGCCGCTGTCACAGGGGCAGTCGGGATGGATGGACATTCTCCTGGCGCTTGGCGCACTGCTCATTCTTCTCGGCGTATCGAAATGGGGGTTGAACCCGTTCTTTGCATTGCTGGCGCGGGCCAGGACGCGCGAAGTGATGACGGCAGGCGCGCTGCTGGTGGTGCTGGGAGCCGCCTTGCTGATGGCCGGCGCCGGTCTTTCCATGGCGATGGGCGCGTTTCTGGCCGGGGTGATGCTGTCGAGTTCCAGCTACAGGCACCAGATCGAAATCGATATCGAGCCGTTCCGCGGCCTGCTGATGGGCCTGTTTTTCATGGCCGTCGGCATGTCGCTCGACCTCGCCGTGGTGGCCGCCGAATGGCGGCTCCTGCTCATCATGCTGATCGCCTTCACCGTCGCGAAGGGCGCGGTGGTCTACGCGGTCGCCCGCCTGTTCGGCGGCTCCAATCACCAGGCCCTGCACCGCACCTCGATGTTCCTGCAGGGCGGCGAGTTTGCCTTCGTGCTCTATGCCGCCGCGACCACCGGCGGCGTGATCGATGCGCGCGAAAATGCGCTGTTCACGACCGTCGTGATCTTCTCCATGGCCCTGACGCCGCTGCTGATGATCGCGGCAGACCGGCTGCTGCGCAGCGAGGCCTCGATGGAGGGTGTGGAAGCGGCCCGCGACCTGAGCGGACGGGTGCTCGTCATTGGCTTCGGCCGCTTCGGCCAGATCGCCTCGCAACTGCTTCTGTCGAAGGGCGTGAACCTTTCCGTCATCGACATGAACCCCGATCGTATCCGTGAAGCGGGACGCTTCGGCTTCAAGGTGTTTTTCGGCGACGGCACCCGTCTCGACACGCTGCATCATTCCGGCGCCGGATCCGCCGAGGCCTTGCTGATCTGCATCAACGATCCCAAGGCCGCCCTGCAGATCGTGGAACTCGTGCAGCATGAATTCCCGCAGGCGAAGATACTCGTGCGCAGCTACGATCGCGGTCATGCCGTGGACCTGATCCGAGCCGGCGTCGACTACCAGGTCCGCGAGACAGTCGAATCCGCCTACCTGATGGGAGCGGAAGGCCTGCGCGCATTGGGCTATGCCGAGCTTGACGTGGAGGAGGCGGCAGAGGACGTTCGCCGACGGGACAATGAGCGGCTATCCGAGCAGGTGCAGGGAGACGCCATGTCCGGCCGGGACCACCTGCATATCCGGCCCGTTCCGGAGCCATTGAGCAGCACAGCAGCAAAATAGACGAGAGGAAGTGGCGCGGCGGCGTACAGGTGTCGGTTGCGCCTGAAACCGGAAGAGCCGGGAAGATGAAGACATACAGGATTGCGATTGCAGGTTTCGGCGGTGTGGGACGGGCGACAGCGAGCCTGCTTCTGTCCCGACGGGCGCGTTATCGCGAGATCTACGGCGCGGATGTGCGGCTGGTGGCCGTCTGCGGATCACGGTCCGGCGCAAGAAGTGCGGACGGGCTTGAAGAAGAGCAGCTGGGCACGCTCGTGGACGGCCTGTCGGGGCCCGCCTTCGTCGAGGAGAGCGGCGCCGACATCCTGATCGAAGCGGGGCCGAGTGATTTTCGCACCGGTGGCCCGGGGCTTGCTTATCTTCGCTGGGCGCTGTCGGCCGGGCGTGACACGATCGTCATATCGAAGGGCGCGCTGGTTCATCGCGGGCGGGAATTGCGGGAGCTTGCCCGAGGGTCCGGTGCCATGCTGAAACTCAGCGGTGCCGCCGCAGCCGCTCTGCCGACGATCGATCTGGTCGAGCATAGCCTCAAGGGCTGCGAGGTGCTCCACATCGAGGGCATTTTGAACGCCACCACCAATTACCTGCTCGATGCCATGACGACACGCGGGATCGGCTTCGACGCGGCATTGCTTGAGGCGCAGCAGGGCGGTTTCGCCGAGGCCGATCCGCGCAACGACACGGATGGCTGGGACACGGCCTGCAAGCTGCTGATCCTCGCCAATTTCGGCCTCGGCGCCGATCTGGCGATGGATGATCTCACCGTCGAGGGTATCCAGTCGGTCACCGCCGAACGCATCGAGGCCTGGCGCGGAGAGGGGCTCGTTCCGAAACTCGTCGGCCGCCTTTCGCGTGTAAACGGCGCAATCAGCGCCGAGGTCGGCGTCAGGACATATCCTCCTTCCGATCCGTTCGCGAATATCCGCGGAAAGGACAAGGCGATCCGCATCGTGACCGATGCAATGGGCGAGACGATCGCAATCGGATCCGGCAAGGAACCGCTGGCGACGGCGGCGGCAGCGCTGAAGGATCTCGAACATATCCTGGCGGCGCGGCGCGGGCCAAGCCTCGGCGCCGCGCGCAAAGGCTACTCGGTGTAATATTTGGCGTAGTGCTTGCGGAATTTCTCCGAGCCGCCGCTGTCGCCATAGGCCGGTAGTTGCTCCATGTCGGTCTTGTTCAGCACCACGCCGAGGATCTTGGCGTTGATGTCGATCTCGGCCTCGAGAAGGTCGCGAACGAGGCGGGCCGGGGTCTTTCCCCATTCCAGCACGAGAATGAAGCCGTCGGCATGCTGGGCGAAGGCCTTCGCGTCGACGACCGGGCCGAGCGGCGCGAGGTCGACGATGGTGTAGTCGAAGGTCTTGCGCGCATTCTCCATCAGCGATCCCATCCCGGCGGATGCAAAGATCTCGTTGGTGTAGTGAAACTGATCGATACCGCTATGGGGCACGTTCGGCAGGATGGCGAGCTTGGTCTGCTGGTCCACCTTGATCGCCGAAGCCCACGGGACGTCCCCGAGCACGGCTTCGACGAGGCCTGCCTTCGGGGCGGTCTTCAGCATCCGGCTGAGGCTCGGATTGCGGATATCGGCATCGACCAGCAGCGTGCGCTTGCCAGCCGAGGCGAGCAGGAGGGCGAAGTTCGTGGCAAAGGTCGTCTTTCCTTCGCCCGGCACCGCGGAAATGATGCCGATGACCTTGTTCGGGCGGCGCTGCAGCAGCATCTCGCAGGAGAGCTTGGCATGGCGCAGCGTCTCCGCGAAGGTCGATTTCGGGGCGTCGCGCACGATCCGGGTCATCTGTTCCAGCGGCATCGGGGATACCGTGACGCGTTCGTCTTCCGGCAAGTCGGGCGTCTTCTTCAGCCATCCGAATCGGGAGCGATTCTTTCGGCTGCCGCCGCCGATGAGGGGGAGATAGCCGAGGGAGCGCAGGCGCAACTGCGTGCGGACGTCGCTTTCCAGCCGCAGGCCGCGCTCCTGCATTTCCTGCAGGAAGGCGAAGGCGCCGCCCGCCATCAGGCCGAGAACGGCTGAAAGTGCCAGCGCCATCGTCTTCTTGGGGCTGGAAGGGGAGACCGGCACGCCGGCTTCCGAGATCACGCGCGCCTTGGCGATCGGGAAGGAACGCTGCTGCGATGCCTCCTCGTAACGGTTGAGGTAGGATTCGTAGACGGCCTTGAGCGCGGTGGCCTTCTGCTCCAGTTCGCGCAGCTTGACCTGCGCCTCGTTGGCGTCGGAGTTGCGGCCGGCGACGCGGTCGATGTTGTCGCGCAGCGATTGCTCGCGCGACTGCGCGACCTCGTATTCGTTCCGGTACGTCGCCGTCATCCGCTGCAGTTCGCCGAACATCTGCTGTGCGAGGTCGCTCTTTTCCGTGCGCAGCGCCACCGCTTGGGGATGGTCGGCGCCGAAGTTCTTCGTGATGTCCTGCTCGCGCTTGCTGACCGCCGAATAGCGCGTCCGCAGGTCCTGGATGACGGTGCTGTCGATCTCCTTCGAGGCCACCGCGGAATTCTCCACGGCGCTTTCCGGGCCCGTCTGGACGATGGCGGCGAGCTGGTTGTAGCGGGCAGAGGCGCTTGCGGCGTCGGCCTGTGCGATGATGAGCTGGCTGTTGAGGTCGGCGAGCTGCTGGTCCGACATCAGCGCGCCGCGGGTGGAAATCAGGTTGTTCTCGCGCTTGTAGGTCTCGACCTCCATGGCCGCGGCCTGGGCACGCTGGCCAAGATCGCCCAGACGTTCCTGCAGCCAGCCGGATGCGCGTTCGGAGGCCTCGAAGTTGGCGCTCAGCTGGTCGGAGAGGAAGGCGTCGGCATAGGTCTTGGCGACGAGGGCGGAAAGCTGCGGGTCTGCGGACGTGAAGGCGATGGAGACGACGGAACTGCGCGAGACGCGCTCGACGCGCAGCGACTGCTGCAGCATCGCGGCCGCCTTCTGGCGCCGGGCATTCGCTGCGGCTTCTTCCGAGACGCGCCCCTGCTTGGCGAACATGCCGCCTAGCGACTTGAACCAGCCCTTGAGCATGGCTGTCGGCGACTTCGGCGGGTCCACCAGGAGCGGATTGGTCGAAAGATCGGCCTGGTCGACGACGCGCAGCGCCAGCTTGCCCGATTTCAGGATCTCGACGGTGCTTGCGATCCTCGTGTCGAGCTGCTGGCTGTTCTGCGCCGCGTTCTGCTCCTCCTCGGCGTAGCGCGAGAGGCTGTCGTCGATGAGCACCTGCGTCATCGATGTGTAGAGAGGCGTTGCGGTGGCCAGATAGGCGGCGCCGCTGATGACGAAGACGACCGCGCAGACCGCCAGCGTCTTCCAGCGGCGCAAGGCCGCCGAGACCAGCCGATCGAGATCGATGAAGGCATCGGAACTGTCCGCGGTGTGCGGCAGCGGCCTGTTCAGCGGTAGACTTCTCTGGTTCATTAAAACCTCACTGTTCCCGGACAGGGAAACCTGTCCTGGCTTCTTGCCGGGACAGGCCGAATATTGGATGCGCCCCGGACGGGCCGGACGCATGTTATGCCGCCTGAATGCGGCTCTCATGGGTCAGGACCATGTGCCTGACCGATTCGAACACTGGGCCGCCGATGTCGGAGCGCGACAGCGCCAGGGCGACATTGGCCTCGATGAAACCCTGCTTGGAGCCGCAATCGAATGTCCGCCCGTCATAGGGGTGGGCGTGGAAGCGCTGGGAATTCGACAGCTGCAGCATGCTGTCGGTCAGCTGGATCTCGTTGCCGGCGCCGCGTTCCTGCTTCGCGAGGAGACCGAAGATCTCCGGCTGCAGGATATAGCGGCCATTGAGGAAATAGTTCGACGGAGCTTCGCCGGCCTTCGGCTTTTCGACCATCGCGGTGACGGCAAAGCCGTGCGGCACGCTCTCGCCCTTGCCGACGATGCCGTACTTGTAGGCCTCTTCCGGCGGGCACTGCTCGACGCCGACGACGTTGCCGCCGGCGAAGTTGTAGAGATCCATCAGCCCGGCCATGCAGCCGCGCTCGCCGTGGCAGATCATGTCGGGCAGGAGCAGCGCGAAGGGCTCGTCGCCGATCAGGTCGCGCGCGCACCAGACGGCGTGGCCGAGGCCGAGCGGCGCCTGCTGGCGCGTGAAGCTGACCGTGCCGGCGGCCGGAAGCATGGCCTCGAGTTCGGAAACCTGCGCCTTCTTGCCGGAACGCGACAGCGAAGAGATCAGTTCGGGCGCATCGTCGAAGTGGTCCTGGATCGCCTGCTTGTTGCGACCGGTGACGAAGACAATGTGCTCAATGCCGGCCTCGCGTGCCTCGTCGAGCGCATATTGCACGACGGGACGGTCGACCACCGTCAGCATTTCCTTCGGCATGGCCTTGGTGGCGGGGAGGAAGCGGGTTCCGTTGCCGGCGACAGGGATGACTGCCTTGCGTACACGTCTGATAGAGTCCATCGCACTATCCTTTGCTGGTATGGGGGCCTTGGCCCGGGGATCTCTGGCCGGTTGCGTTCCGGCCGGGTCGTTTGTCGTTGCCCGCGAGGCGGCGAAGCCGCGCGGCGATCGGCATGCGAAGATGCCGGACGGCAGCCGGGTCGCCCAGGGCGGTGCGCAGCGCCTGAACGAACGAGCGGCTCTTTAGTTGCTCGACGAGGTCGAGAAAGGATCGGGCTTCGGTCAGGCTGCGGGTGCGCAGCCGCTGGGCCTTCCTGGCCGCCGGATCGAGGCTGTGACTGCCGACGAAGCGGTCGTCGGCCGTGAGCATCGCCTCCACGTGGTGCTTCTTCAGCATCCGCGAAATCGACCCTTCGCGAATATTGTAGATGTAGCCGGCGGCCGGTTCGACGACGCAGCGCCCGCCCCTGGCAAGCGCCGAGGCGAGCAGAAGGTAGTCCTCGCCGATCCGCAGGCTTTCGTCGAAACGCAGCGCCTTGTCGTCGAGGAAGCGGCGCTGGAACACCGGCTTCATGTAGCCGTAGTTGTGGGTGGAGCGGAAGAGCGCGTTGGAGGTGATGAAGGCCGGCAGCGTCAGCTGTGTCTGCCGCGCCAGTTCAGCCTCGGGGAACATGCGTTCGCGCGAACCGTCCTGCGAGACGACGTCGAGATTGTCGACGACGATCTGCGCGTTCACCTTCTCGGCGCGTGCGATCATGCGGGCGAGGCGGTCCGGCTCCACTGCATCGTCGGAATCGAGGATCGCGATCCAGCGGCCGCGCGCCGCATCGAGTCCGGCATTGCGCGCGCCGCCGGGGCCGCGGTTCTGCTGAAGCGCGATCAGTTGCACGCGCGGATCGGCAAGGCGGCCGACGACGTCGCGGGTATCGTCAGAGGATGCGTCGTCCACGACCAGCACTTCGACGGACACGTCGCGCTGCGCCAGCGCACTGGCGATCGCCCGCCCGATCGTTTCGGACGTGTTGTAGGCGGCGATGACGAAGGAGACGTCGGGCGTCTGGCTCATGGGGTGCGGGTCTCCGCTAGGCCGTATTGCTGGATCTCGCGGACGCCCGAAAGGCCACTGACGACGCCGGCATGGAGCACGGCGCGTAGGCCGTAGCCATAGCGGCGGGCAGGGGAGAAGGCCGTGGCGATGCTGGCTGCGGCGCAGACCAGCATCTTTGCGCCGGCAAGCCCGGCTGCGGCGAGGCGGCGCACGGGGCCGTCGGCCTTTTCGGCCAGCAGGCGGCCGTGGGTCTGGCCCATGCGGTAGCGGCGCCTGGCCAGCCATGCGAGCGAGGCGCGGCCGGGCGTCACCGGCTCGTGCACCCAGGCCTCGGGCGAAAACTCGATGCGGGCACCGGCTTCGGTGGCGAGCGTGAAGAATTCCGTGTCCTCGCCGCCGGTCTTGCCCAGCGCCAGGCTGAAGCGACGGCCGGAGAGGGCCGGCGAAGTCAGGCGCATCAGCACGTTGCAGGTATAGCCGGTGCGGATCTCGCCCCGAACCCAGACGGGACGGGTCGAATGGAGGTCGGCGCGCTGCATCCAGTTCGGCGTCGGCGTGCCGTAGATCGCCTTGACCGGGCCGAGCACGACATCGGCGCCGCTCTCGCCCATCGTCGTCACCAGCTTCTCCAGCCAGTCGGGCGTTGCCGTCTCGTCGTCGTCGATGAAGGCCAGGAGCTCGCCACGACTATGGTCGAGGCAGGCATTGCGTGCGATCGAGATGTTCGATGCCGGGCAATGGACATAGTCGATTGGGAAGGGGATCTGCGTGCGCAGTCCGTCGACCAGGCCGGCAGCGCTCGGCACGGTGTCGTTGTCGGCGACGACGATGCGCACCGCGCTGCCCTCGGGCACCGCAAGCGAGGCGAGAGAGCGTAGCGTCCGCTCCAGTTCCGGGCGCCGGTAGGTGCAGACTGCGATGTCGATCAGCGTGAACGGCAATGGCGGGGAGGCGGGAGCGCTCATGGCGTCACCTGTGCCTGCGTGAAGGACGAGGCCGACCGGCGGCGCGGCGAGAGCAGTTCGCGCCAGAAGCCGGCGGACCAGGCAAAGTGCATGATCATCGCCGAGACGGCGGCAAGCGGTCCGTAGGGGTTGCGCTGACCGACGGCCATCCAGACGCCGTAGCCGAGGCAGGCGGCCGCCCAGAAGCCGAACGGCAGGACCGCGGCCCAGTTGACGACGGCGAGCAGCGCACCGGCCGCCACCGGCGCCACGCTCAGCGGGATCATCTGGCGCAGGCTCGGCATGGCGCGATGCTTCAGGAGGTTGCGGGCGCGGCCACGGCCATAGGCGAAATACTGGCGGAACAGGGGTCCGGCGCTCGAGCGCGGATAATAGATCATGTTCGTCCGGTCGGTCATCCAGATGCGGTAACCGGCCTTGTTCAGGCGGAAGTCCAGTTCGGCATCTTCGTTGTGGCTGAAGGCCTCGTCATAGCCGCCGACGGCGCGGAAGGCGGCGATGCGCATCAGCGCGTGATGACCATGGTCGGCCCAGTGGCTCTTGGCGCCGACGCGGTGGCGGGCGCCGCCATTGCCGAGCTTGGAGTTCTGCGCATAGGCCGTCGCTTTCTGGAACGCGCCGACGCCGATCGTCTCCATGGCGACGACGACCGAATCCGCGCCCGTCGCCGTGGCCTCGTCGACCAGCACCTGGCAATAGTCTTCAGGATAGTCGCCGTGGGCGTCGATGCGGATCAGGTAGTCATATTCGTCGCCGAAGGTGGCGACGGCAAGGTTCACCGCCGCGCTCTGGATGCGCCCCGGATTGTCCAGAAGCGCGATGTCGTCGCGCAGGGCGGCGATGTCGCGCACGATCTCGCGCGTGCCGTCGGTGCTGCCGCCGTCGGCCACGACCAGCATCGCGTCGAGTTCCTCGAGCGCGCCGGCGAGCCGCTGGACGAGCGGGCCGATGTGTCGGGCCTCGTTCAGGCAGGGAATGACGATCAGGCAGCGAACGGATTTGAGCGGTTCACCGGTCATTTGGTTCGATCTCCTAAATGGCAGCCGACCCGTGGGGGCGGGTCCGTGCGGGGCTGCGAAAAGCGGTTTCCTCGGAATTGGCGATTGCCGAGAGGCGCTGGACGAGGTCCAGGCAGTCATCGCGGCGGAAGGTCCACTGGCGGGCGCCCTGCTCGACGATCCGGTCGGCCGCATCCGTGTAGCTCCGGCGGTCGATCTGCGAGAAAAGGTCGACCAACCCTTCCACCGAGGCGTCCTCGAGCACAAAACCGATATCCCGCCGGGCGATGAAGCGGGCGGTTTCCGTGCCCTTGATCGCGATCGGCACGGTGCCGTAGCGGCAGCCCTCGTAGATGCGGTTCGGCAAAAGCCAGGCGGAGTTCTGCCCTTCCTCGAAGAAGTCGATCGCCCAGGCAAACTGGACCTCGCCGTAGATCTCAGACAGGTCCTCCGGATTGCGGTAGGCGCCGCGGAAGCTCATGAACGGCTCGCCGCGCATGAAGCTGTCGAAATCCTTCAGTTCGGCGTAGGACGGACGACCCCGCACGACGATCTCGACCTTGCCTTCCATCGCCCGCGAGAACCGCGAGAGCAGATCCAGCGACTTGCGGCAGCGGAGCGCGCCGAACCAGCCGATCTTCCACGGCTCGTCGTCGGCCGGCGGCCGCGGGCCGGGGACGAGCGGGATGTCGTCGTCGAGGTCCAGCACCTTGTTTTCGAGCAGCATGACCGGCGCGTCGATGCCCGAAAGCGGCTCGAAATAGTTGTCGACATAGGCGGGCGAGCTCGTCACCAGCAGGCTGATGTCGCGCCCGAGCCGCGCCTCCGCCGCGCGCAGCATCCGCCCGCCGAGGTCCTGGCGCAGCAGCAGGCGGTGGATGTCGAGGCATTCGTAGACGACCGGGATGTCGCCGCCGAACAGCGACACCGCCCGACGTGCGAGCGCCAGCATTTCCAGGTTGCGTGCGATCACGATGTCGGGTCTTGCAACGCCCCGAAGCGAGGTGCCGAGATTGAGGCAGGCCCTTGCCACCGCGCCCGCCCGCTGGACGAAACGCGCATCCTCCGTGGCGCCGAGTTCGATCGTCGACAGGCTGCCGATCGCAGCCCCGGCGTTCTCGCCCCGGCGGAAGCCCGCAAGCGTCACCTCGGCATTTCCGGTCTGTAGCGCAAGGACCCTGCGACGGATCGCAGGGTCGGAGAGGTCGTGCGCCAGATAGAGGATATGCAGCATGGGATGATCCCGTTTCTTCACCCGGCATCATTCCGGGCCTTGACGAAAGTGGCAGTCTCGGGCGGGGCTTTCGCCGCGCCTCAGTTCAGGACGCAGGCGACGGATTCGGCGAACTGGCAGTCGTCGCCCGGCGCCGTATACGCGATGCGGTCGATCTGCATGGAGGTCGGGGCCGTGTAGTTGAAGCTGCCCATCCAGCCGCTCAAAGTGTCGGTTCCCCAGAGGCTGACGAAGATCTTCTGCGCGTTCGTCGGAAGCTTCGCCGGGTCGGTCACCTCGTGCACCATCTGGCCGTTGACGTAGTAGCGCAGCCGGGCCTGCTCCCAGACGAAGGCGTAGTCGTTGAAGCCGTTGTTGGCGCCGCCGGGCACGTCGACCAGCTTCTCGTTGCCGCCCTTGGCGGCGACGTACTGGTTGAGCTGCACCCTGGCGGAGTTCTTGCCGAGAACCTCGAAATCGATCTCGTCGTGCGGCTTCTTGTCGGCCGGGCCGATATAGGTGAAGAACGCCGAGTTCAGTCCGGAGCCTTCGGCCGTCTTCATCCGCACCTCGTAGGTGCCGTAGCCGAAGCGCTTGCGGGTCTGGATCTCGCCGCAGGCGAATTCGCGTTCGCCGAGCTTGCGCTGCTCGAAGGTAAGATTGAGCACGCCCTCGACGATCTTCACCTGGTCCTTCGACCAGGTGCAGTTCTGGTGCTTGCCGTTGTTCCAGCCGTCGGAGACGTACCAGACCTTGCGGTCCAGCGTGTCGAAGTTCTCGACGAAGGAGGCGCCGTTCGCGCCTTCCTGCGCGATGGCCGGAGCGGCGGAGGTGGCGCAGACGAGCGCTGTCAGCGCTGCGAGGCAGGTTTGGGTCGTGGTTCGTTTCGTGGTCGTCATGGGCGATCGCATCCTTTCACCGTTGCGGGGTCGAGTAGCGGACATCATGGGCGGCGGTATTGGAAATCGGCTTGCGTGCAGCCGAGCGGCTGCCGGTCAAAAGGGCATGCAGGCCCGGCAGGCTCTTCTGGACGATGGCGTGGGTGACGACGAGGATCGTGATCGTCAGCAGCGGCGCGGCGAAATAGAAGGCGACATAGTGGTCGATGCCGACGCGGTTCCACACCATCCACAACCCGACGAGCAGGGGATAATGGGCGCAGAAGATCCAGAAGCTCAGGCCGCCTCCCTTCGACAGCCGCGTCCCGAGCCGGGTGCGCAGCAGAAGGTCGGACAGCGCCCAGGCGCCGACGATGCCGGACAGTGCGGTCATGGCGCGCAAGATCTCGAGCCAGACCGGGAAGTCGGGTCCGACGAGGAAGAGCGCCACGGACAAGAGAAGTGCGGCGGCGACGACGGCGGCGGAGATCTGGCTCGCATAGCGGTCGATGGCGCCGACGTCGACGCGGTGGAGTGCCACGGCGATGCCGGTGCTGAAACCGAACAGGATCGATTTCTTCAGGAAGATTCCGTTCGGCACCGGCAGCACCGCATAGGCGAAGAACACCAGCAGCGTTGCACGCGGATAGCGCAGGACCAGCAGCGCCAGCACCGGCGACAGGACAAGGCAGAGAAGCAGGTCGCGCAGGAAATAGAGCGGCAGGTTGATCGGCCAGCCTTCCAGGGCAAGCGCCAGCGTCGCCATTTCGCGCGGAGTGGCATGGACCACGTCCGGCAGATAGCCGAAGCCGATGCCGACCTTCTGCGCGAGGAAGACGAACGCCAGGAACGACAGGTTCCAGAGCAGGAAGGGCAACAGCACTGTGGTCGCCTTGGTGCGCAGCGTCTTGCCGTAGCTGAAGCCTTCGAAGCCGCGGCGGAACAGAAGATAGCCGGAGATCGCGCTGAGGCAGGGAACGCCGATCCGGAACAGGCTGTCGCCCAGGAACACGCGCAACCAGTCGACCAGGCCGTTCAGTCCCAGAAACGGGCTGTTGGCCGGATCGTAGGGAACATGCACGAATACGATGCCCGAGATGAGCACGATGCGCATCAGATTGATCCGCGAAGAAACGCCCGCGTTCATATCCACGATATCAGCTACTCCTAATGGGCCCCATTTCCGGCTGCCGTTTCGGACAAAGCAGACTTGTGCCCGCGTCGAAAATGGTAGGGCGGTTAGGGCGGAAAAATATGGCAGTGCAGCAAGAATCTCGGCAGGGTTTGGTTGCACTGCACAATAAGGGAAACGCCGGCGGTCACCAAAATGTGTCCAGGGCGCTACCGCAACCGGCGAAAAGGCACGCTGGCACCGTAAATTGCAGAAATTGCTAATAGACTCAGATACATGCACGTCTTGGCTGTATTCCGGCCGAGGAAATTTCGCATTTTTTGCGTTTTGCCACCGTTTCAGGTTCTGTTCCTGTTGCCGGGGATGGTCAATTGTGGCGAAAAGGCGGCAAAACGATTCAAGCCATCGTTGCGGAGGCTCGCGACCTGCTCATTGGGCCGGGCTGGGTGCGGCGGCGGGCGCGCGTTTCCGGGCGAGATCGACGAGCTTCCGCAGGAGCGGGCGCTCGGTGAGAAGGACGAGCGCGGCATAGATCACGCCGCCGATGACGGCGCCGACCGCGACCTGCAGCGCCGCGTTCGGGACGAGATGGCCGAAAGTGGTCAGGAGCAGGCGGACGACGATCGCCATCAGGGCGGCGGTGAACATCGGGCGGCAGCAGGTCAGGAAGCCACGGACGAAGGGCGTGCCGTCCGCCCGGAATACCACCATCGAATAGCCGACGAGGACGAAGGCGTTGACGGCGCAGAGCCAGATCATCGCGCCGACGAGCGTGCCGTTATAGGCGCCGAAGGCGACAGCCGCCGTGGTGATCACCGCGCGAAGGATCGCCCACCAGAACAGCGTGCCGCCGTGACCGACGCCCTTCAGGTAGGGGATGAACGTGCTGCACGGGGTCAGGATCCCTTTCGACAGCGCAAGCAGTCCCAGCACCGGCCAGGCATAGGCCCATTGATGGCCGAACAGCGTGAGCATGGCGGGTTCGGCAAGCGCCCACAGGCCGAACATCATCGGCGCCAGCAGGACGGTCGTGACCTGGGTGCTGAGCATCAGCGCGTTCGAGCGGCGGGCGCTGTCCTGCATCATGCTGCTGAAGGCGGGAAAGAGGACGCCCATGACGGCCGAGAGCACGACCTGGTTGGGGATGCTGGAGAAGCGGTTCGCCGCCGAATAGGCGCCGGCATCGGCGAGCCCGAGAAACCGGGAGATGATCACCATCGGCGACTGGAAGCTGACGAAGTTGGCGATCTCGGAGCCCATCATGCTCAGGCTGAAACGGGCCAGGCCGAGGACGCGGCCGACCGACATCTGCAGCGCGGGAACGTAGCGCGAGACGGCGAAGAGACCCACGAGCCGGATCGCCGCGGAGAGGAAGAGCTGCACGATCAGCGCCCAGACGCCGAAGCCCGCGAGCGCCAGCACCACGGCGGCGATGGCGCCTGCCGATTCCGATACCATGCTCCAGAAAGCATCCTTGCCGAACTGCATGCGCCGCGCCAGCAGCGCATAGGCCACATCGCCGGCCAGTTGCAGCGGGATCAGCAGGGCCATCAGCCGCACGAGATAGGCGGCCTCGGTGGCGCCGAGCAGGCCTGCGACCGGCTCGGCCCAGACGTAGAGCCCGACCGCCATGAGGCAGGCGATCGCCAGATTGGCCCAGAAAACCGAGTGAATCGTCTTCATATCCTCGTCACGCTGGAGGATTAGGGCGGACGCCAGACCGGCGCCGCCGATCATCGCCAGGAACTGTACGACGGTAAGCGCGACGGCCACCGCGCCGAACTCTTCGGGGGTGAGGATTCTTGCCAAAATCGGGACCGTGACAAATTTCAGCCCGAATGTGCTTGTCTTGGATAAGACGCTCCAGCCGACGTTTCGCGTGACCGATTTCGCGTTGATGGCAGTGGGCATGGCCGCGTCCCGAATGCTGGAGGAGAGGGAAGTCGCTTAGTTATCAAGACTTTAGTGCATGCCTAGATCTTTGGGAGGAAGCCGGGCACATCTCTTTGTAGGAAAACCGAAAAGGCGAAAAGATGGCGAAGCTGACTGTCGCGATCCCGTACTACCAGAAGGAACCAGGCATCCTGAGGCGTGCCCTCGCCTCCGTTTTCGAGCAGACTTACACCGATTTCCACATCATTGTCGTGGATGACCAGTCGCCGTTTTCCATCGACGAGGAACTGGCTCCCCTGAGCGAGAACCGGCGCGAACGGATCACCGTGATCCGCCAGCCGAACGCCGGGCCGGGCGGCGCCCGCAACACGGCGCTGGACAACGTGCCGGCCGACAGCGAATTCGTGGCCTTCCTGGATTCCGACGACATCTGGACCCCCGATCACCTGAAGAACGCCTATGAAGCGATGACGCGGTTCGGCGCCGACTGCTACTGGGCGTCGATCACCGGCGGAGATGCGTTCTACTATCATTTCGGGGTCGCGGACCTCGAGAAGACCGAAAAGGTCGACCGGCTGCAGGAGAACCCGCTTCTCGTCGAAATTCCCGAGCTTTCCAGCGTCATGCTGAAGAACTGGAGCTTCCTCCACCTCTCCTGCATGGTGATCGGCCGCAGCCTGTTCGAGACCGTCCGCTTCGATGCGAGGCTGCGACTGGCGGCAGAAGACGTGCTGTTCTTCTGCGATTGCGTCCGCGCCGCGGGGCGCGTCGTGCTGTGCGATGCCGCCGGCGCCGTGCGTGGCGAGGGGATCAACATCTTCCACGCCATCGACAACGATTCGCCCCAGTTCCTGAAGCAGCAGTTCAACACCTGGGTGGCGCTCGACCTTCTGGAAGGCCGGTTCGCGCAGCGCTCGAGTGAGGCCGATTCGATCCGGTCCTACAAGAGCACCGCGCGGCGGCAGGCGCTGTGGAGCCAGGCCCGCCGCGTTCGCCGCCGCAAGCTGCCGCAGTTCGACCTTCTGGCGAAGTGGGTCATGCGGGACCCCAGCCTTCTGCGCAGTGTCTTCGAACTCGCGGCCGGCAAGATCGCCCGCTAGGGCCAGATACCGGCGCTCGCCCCCCATCCCTCGTCTCAGGAGACGTATATGAAGCCCTATTACTGGGAATCCGACCACGGCAATTTCGGCGACGACCTCAACCTCTGGCTCTGGGATTTCCTGCTGCCCGGGTTTCGCGACGTTCACTCCGACGTGCTGCTTGTCGGCGTCGGCACCGTGCTGAACAGGGAACTGCTGCCCGACACCGGGCGCAAGCTGGTCCTCGGCAGCGGCTTCGGATACGGCGCCCTGCCCGACATGAGCGACCGGGACCTGTGGGACATCCGCTGCGTGCGCGGTCCGCTGACGGCGCAGAAGGTCGGCGTCGACGAGCGCCTCGGCATCATCGATCCCGCGGTGATGGTGGCCGACATGCCGGAGTTCCGGCACCTGTCGAAAACCCACAAGAAGAGCTACGTGCCCCACTGGGAATCGGCGATCGCCGGGGTCTGGTCGGAAGTTTGCGCCACGGTCGGCATCAACTATATCGACCCGCGTGGGGAAGCGAAGGATGTGATCTCCGCGATCGCCCGCTCGGAGCTCATCATCGCCGAATCCATGCACGGGGCCATCCTCGCCGACGCCTTCCGCGTGCCGTGGGTCGCCGTCTCGACCTCGCGGAACATCAACAGCTTCAAGTGGAACGACTGGGCCGGAACGCTGGGGGTCACCTACAGGCCGCGCCATGTGCCGATCTCGAGCCGGGCGGAGGCGATCATGAAGGGCAGCCGCTTCTGGGGCGTCGAGTTCGAAGCGCCGCAGGCCCCCGTCGCCGAACCGGCCGCGCGTCCGCCGGCGTCCGATGGCGAGGTGCTGGTACGGCAGCCGGACACCCGCAAGGGCGGGCTGCGCCTGGCGGCAAAGCAGGTTCTCGCCGTCCGCTCGGCACTCGCGCTGTGGCAGGCGAGCCGCGCCGAGCCGCAACTCAGCACCGACAGGGCCCTTGCCGAACGCAAGGAACGGTTCCTGTCGGTCCTCGACGGCGTCCGGCGCGACTATTTCTGAGGCAGGTGACGCGGCGCCGGATCCCGAGGCGGGTCCGACACCGCGCTGGTGATCGGCTCGTCTACCGCGACGAGCCGGCCGGCGAGGCCAGGAGGTAGCGGACCGCACCGGTGCCACCAAGCGCTGCCGGCGCCGCGGCCTTGCGGCGGAAGCGGTCCGTCTTGTCGAGCAGGATGCCGCCGACGATGGCAGGCAGGGCGGCCGGATGCGTGGCCGCATAGGCAAAGGCGCGCCCCTTGCCGTGCTGGTTCTTCAGGTCGAGGAAGTGGCGCAACTCGTAGCGCGCGCGAATGTGGCGCTCGTGCCTTTCGATCAGGGCGCGCTCCTGGCGCGAAAGCCCGGGCTGCGCCAGGATGGCCCGGTCGGCCTCGTAGAGGCGCCGCAGGTCCTCGGTGCGATGGCTGCTGCTCAGAGAGTTGCCGCGCACGACCGCGCCGTAACCGCAGCTGTGGATGATCTTGTAGCGCGCACCGTGGGCGAGGGCTCGCGCATAGAGATCGTAGTCTTCCCCGAGCCGCAGCTGTTCGTGATAGCGCAGTTCGTTGCGGTCGAGAAACTCCCGCCGGATCAGGGGCTTGAGGAAACCGACCTCGCCGCGCTGGACGCCGCGCCTGGAGATGTTGCCCTCGATGAAGCCGTTCAGGTCGAGCAGGCGGGGTTGCGGCGCGATCTCGGCGATGTCCAGTTGCCCCTTTGCCGCCCGCGCCTCGTCGACGAAGACGATGTTGTCGGCAATGAAGTCCCAGTCGGTCTCGGCGAGCATGCGCTGGAAACGGCCGGGCAGAAGGAAGTCGTCGGCGTCGAGGATGCCCAGGATCGGCGAGTGCGAGGCGCGAATGGCCTCGTTGCGGGCCGCCGCCGGACCGCGGTTTTCGTCGAACCGCAGGATCTTCAGGCGGTCGCTGTCACCGGCGGTGGCGCGCGCAGCACCGGCCGTGTCGTCTGACGAGCCGTCGTCGACGACGATGACCTCGTTCGTCTCCGGTTGCTGCAGCGCCGAGGAAACGGCCCGCCCGATCGTCTGGGCGGCATTCTTGGCAGCGATGATGACGCACACTTCCCTGATCATCGTCCGATCGGCCTCCATCTTGAGATTGCGTTCGACACGCAATCGTTGGCACCTTCGCGGGCACCGGGTCATGGTGCGGCGCAGCATGGCGGCAACATGGAAGACGATCTTGTCCCAATCGGGGCATCGCGAAACTTCTGCTCGGACAAGGGTGTGCTCGGCAAGGGTGCCCGTCAACGCAGCCTGCGGGCGTGCGCGTTCGCGGAAGGACCTACGAGAAGGGAAGGGCCCGGTCTCTGGCTCAGTAGTTGGAGTGGCCGGGCTTGTTCAGGGAGGTGACGCGCAGGCCCGCCGCCGCATTCTCGGCGAGCGATGCCGCCCGGATCGCTTCCTCCGTCTCGCGCCTTCGCTCCCGCGCCTCCTTCCACACCAGGAAGAGAACGCCGACGAAATAGCCGACCTGGAGAAGGACGGCACAGATCAGCGTCTGGATCAGCGTGTCGGACAGCGATCCCGTCAGGCCGTAGGTTGCGAGACCGAAGACCAGCAAGGCACCGATCATGCTTATGAAGACGCGTGGACCATACATCGGGCTAGCCCGGATTCATGTGAAGGTTAAATGACATGGGCGAATTCCTCCCGCGTGCCCGGTTTCCCGGTGCCTTGCGATTATATGCGGGCAAAGCCGCGGGTTCAATCGCCCGGCGCGACGGCTCTTACAGATAGGGTTAAGCGCCCGGCAACTCAATTGGTTGTGATCGGTCGTGCTGCAACGTGGCGTGGGCCGGATCTCGATTCGATGCCGCCATGTTCCGGCCGCAATCCGGTCATGATGCAGCGCAAACGGGAACATCGATGCGTCCGACGCAGCTAGAGGTAAGCTGCTCGATCACGCGGCGATCAACTTTTGTTACACGGCATTGGCTTTCATCACGCATTTTCGTGTGCAGTGCAGCAGCATGTTGCGATGCAGAATTTCATTCTGGCACAAATCATTGTCGCTGATTCTGACGGCGTTGGGCGGCCACCGGCACTCACGTCAAATCTATCCGGAGTATAGAATTATGACTTTGAACTCATAAAGTTAAAAGTCATCGTGATTTCGGAGCAATATGGGAGGAAATAACGAAAAAGATACTATTATATACATTGTCTCATCACGAGGGATTGGCTATTTCATATATTATGAGATCCTTAAATAGGGATCTGATCGATTCACAAAAAAAGATTCTGCTTCCAAGATCAAAATCTGACCATACCCTGCGTCTTGGATGTTTCACGTCCCAAACGGATGAGACCTATCGCCAAACCGGAACGGAGCCCACTCTATGAAGTCCGCGACACGATCGGCCAGTTCGACGTTTCTGAGCGCCGCAGCCACTGGCGCGCCCCCTCTCGGAGGAATCACCAAGCGTGGCTTCGACATTGCCGCCACTTCGCTTGCCCTACTGTTCCTGAGCCCGATCTTCCTGCTCATCGCTGCGCTGGTGAAAGCCTCGGACGGTGGCAACGTCTTCTATGGCCACCGCCGCATCGGCCACAATGGCCGCAGCTTCCATTGCCTGAAGTTCCGCACGATGCGGATGGACGGCGATCGCGTGCTGCAGGCCTACCTGAAGGCCAATCCCGAGGCCTATGAGGAATGGCGCACGACCCGCAAGCTGAAGCACGACCCGCGCGTCACCACCGTCGGCGCCGTGCTGCGCAAGCTGAGCCTCGACGAGCTGCCGCAGCTGATGAACATCCTGCGCGGCGAAATGAGCATCGTCGGCCCGCGGCCGGTGGTCGAGGACGAGCTCGAGCTCTACGAGAGCGCCGCCAGCTACTACCTGCAGACCCGTCCCGGCCTGACCGGTCTTTGGCAGGTCAGCGGGCGCAACGACGTCTCCTATTCCGCTCGCGTCGCCTTCGACACCGAGTATGTCCGCACCTGGTCGCTGATCAAGGACCTGCTCATCGTGTTCAAGACGATCCCCGCCGTCTGCGCCTCGCGCGGCAGCTATTGAGGCCCGACGGACGGCTCGCCCCCTTGTTCGTGCCCCCTTGTTTCGCGCAATGGCGGGCCACGACGGAGAAACGGATCTATCGATGAAAACAGTGATCACGGCTTCCGGGCCGCGTCTCCACGTTCGAAACCTCTGCAGGGGCCTCGTGCTTGCTGCCGGGCTGTTGCTGGCGCAGGGCACCTCTGCCCTTGCCGAGGACTACCGGCTCGACGTCCTCGACAAGCTGCGCATTCGCGTGGTCGAATGGCAGACGACCGAGGGCGCGGTGCGCGACTGGTCGGCGATCAGCGGCGACTATGCGGTCGGCGCTGCCGGGCAGATCTCGCTGCCGCTCGTTGGCGAGCTTCCCGTTTCCGGCAAGACCACGGCGGAGGTCGCCCAGGAAATCGGACTCCGCATGCAGAAGCTCTTCGCCCTGCGCGACCTGCCTACGGCTTCCGTGGAGCTCGCGCAGTACCGGCCGATCTTCGTGGCCGGCGAGGTGCAGACGCCGGGGGAATATCCCTTCGCCCCGAACATGACGGTGCTGAAGGCGGTTAGCCTCGGCGGCGGGCTTCGCCGCGCCGACCCCGGCCAGCGCTTCGCCCGCGACTTCATCCGCGCGGACGGCGACGCATCGGTGCTGGTTGCCGAGCGCAACCGTCTCCTGGCACGGCGCGCGCGCCTGCAGGCGGAAATCGCCGAACAGGACAGCATCACCATGCCGAAGGAGCTCGACCAGGCGCCGGAAGCGGCGATCCTGCTGGACAGCGAAACGGAACTGATGAAGTCGCGTGACCGGCGGCAGAAGGTGCAGCTCAAGGCGTTGGCGGACCTCAAGACGCTGCTGCAGACCGAGATCGCCTCGCTCGACAAGAAATCGGAGACGCAGACGCGGCAGCTCAGCCTGGTCGAGGACGATCTCAAGAAGGTCGACAGCCTCGCCGAGCGCGGGCTGACGATCAGCTCGCGCAAGCTGACGCTGGAACAGCGTACCGCCGATCTGCAGGCGGCCCTGCTCGATATCGACACCGCCACCCTCAAGGCGAAGCAGGATGCCACCAAGGCGGCCCAGGACGAGACCAACCTGATCAACGACTGGGATGCGACGCTGGCGCAGGAGATGCAGAACACCGAGAGCGAACTGGAAGCCGTCACGCTGAAGCTCGAGACGAGCCGGAAGCTGATGTCGGAGGCGCTCTTGCAGTCGGCCGATGCCGGGGCGACGAACCGAGACCCCTCCGGGGCCGACGCCACCTACGTGATCCTGCGCGAGAAGGACGGCCGCCCGACCGAGATCCCGGCGACGGAGACGACGCAGATCCTGCCCGGAGACGTGATCAAGGTCGGCTACAACGTCGCCATGCGGTGAACGGCCAATGCGGATCGCCAAGGCCAGCCTGGTGACACCCGGCGAGAACCAACTCTACGGCATGGCTGCCGTGGCGCTGTCGCTGTTCGTGTTCGCCTATTCCTCCCGCTTCGGGCAGGTGTCGATCCTGGCCTATTATGGCCTGTGGCTGCCGCTCGTGCTGGTGGACTATCGCAACGTCCTCGGCAACTACACACGCTATCTCTGGATCTTCGGTTTCGCCGTCTTCGCCTGCCTGACGATGTTCTGGTCGGCGGCGCCGGCGCAGTCGGCGCGAACCGGGATCCAGTATTTCACCCACGTCGTCTGCGCGCTCATCGCCATGCGGGTGTTGGATATCCGCACGCTCTCGCGCGGTGCGATAGTGGGGGTCGGGCTGGTGCTCGCCTATTCCTTCGCCTTCGGCGTCTATCATGCCGATCCGCTGGACGGCACCGTCAGTTTCGTCGGCGCCTTCGCATCGAAGAACCAGCTCGGCTTCTACGCCTCGCTCGGCGTCTACTTCGCCGTCACCGCGATCGTCGTGTTGCGCGAGCGCGGCCTGTCGTTTGCGACCGCCGGCGGTGTCTTCCTGCTCTCGGCCTATGCGCTTGTCGCCTCGCAGTCCGCTACCTCCGTCCTGACCACTGCCGCGGCCGTGGCATGCTGTCTGGGCCTGCGCCTGCTTCTGTGGCTGTCGCCGAAGAACCGCCGGACGCTGTTCATCGCCGGCCTCATCCTTCTCGTCATCGGCGGCGCCGGGTTCATCTCGGCCGGAGGATACGGGATGGTGCTCGGCGCCTTCGGCAAGGACACCACGCTCACCGGGCGGACCTATCTCTGGCAACAGGGGATCGAGGCGGCGACCGCCAACCCGTGGGTCGGCCTCGGATACCAGGCCTACTGGGTGCAGGGCTTCTCGGAGGCCGAACGGCTGTGGGAGGAGTTCTACATCGGCAGCCGCGCCGGCTTCCACTTCCACAACACGCCGATCGAGGCGATGGTGGAGACCGGCTTCATCGGGCTCGTGCTCCTGTTCGGCGTGCTGATAGTCGCGATCGTCGGTCACCTGCGCCGCTTCCTCGCCGGCGAGGGCAGTGCGGAAGCGGCATTGCTGCTCGGCATCTGCGTGCTTCTTGCGATGCGCGCCTTCTTCGAGATCGACATCATGAACCCCTATCACGTCGGCTCGTTCCTTCTCTATCTCGCGGCCGGAAAGCTGACGATGCGCGTGCCGCGGCGGCATGCCGTGCCGGTGCAGGCGAGGGTGATGCGCCGGTTGCCGGTCATGTCGCTTGCGCGGGCGGGCGGGCGATGAAGACGCTCTACGGCATCCAGTATCTTCGGGCGGTCGCGGCGATCGCCGTCGTCCTGTTCCATGCCGCCGAAAAGACGGGCGGGCATTTTGCCATCGGGGCTGCCGGCGTCGACGTCTTCTTCGTCATCAGCGGCTTCATCATGTGGGTCATCACGGCGCGCCGTCCGGTCACGCCGCTGAAGTTCCTGTCCGACCGGATCGTGCGGATCGTGCCGATCTATTGGCTCGCCACCATGGTCATGGTCGCCGGCGCGCTTGTCGGCCTGTTTCCCAACCTGGAGCTGACGGCCGGGCATGTCGTGGCCTCCCTCCTGTTCGTTCCGATGCGATCGCCGAGCAGCGGCGAGATCTGGCCGGTGCTGGTGCAGGGGTGGACGCTCAACTTCGAGATGTTCTTCTACCTCGTCTTCGCGCTCGCGCTGCTCCTTCCGCGCGCGCGGCAACTGGCCACGGTCGGGGTCGCGCTGGCGGCACTGACGATCGCCGGTGCCTTCCTTTCGACCGACAATGCGCTGCTTCTGACCTATACCCGGCCGATCATCCTCGAATTTGCGATCGGCATGGTGCTGGGCCAGCTGTGGCTCGCCGGACGCTTGCCCGGGGCGGCGGCAGGGCTGGGGCTGGTGCTGGTCGCGATCGGCGGTTTCGCCACCATCGGCATCTTCCGCCTGCCCTTCGACGAATGGACCTGCGGGCCGCTGGCGGCAGCGCTGGTGCTCGGCGTATTGGCGCTCGAAGCGCGGGGGCTGATCCGGCCGTTCGCGCTGCCGACGCTGCTCGGCAATGCCTCCTATTCCATCTATCTCTGGCACACCTTCGCGATCTCGGTCGTGGCCAAGGTGGGCGAACGGCTGCACGTCGCGCCGGGGCTGACGCTGTTTCTGGCCGCCTTCTGCGGCATCGCCGGCGGGCTGGTGGCCTACTGGCTGATCGAGCGGCCTCTGCTTTCCGTGCGGCGCAGTCAGGCACGGAAGCCCGTTGCCGCCGGCAATGCCGTCGCCGAGGCGGGCGGCAGCACCTGAGGGTTGTGCCGGCCACGGCATCATTGGCTCAATTCCACCCATCAAGATCCGCGTGATGCATCAGTCATCATATGAGTTGATGACGCCGGGCGAAAATTTGTTATAAGATCGCTTTGAAAGCCTAACTTGTCGGATGAGCTGGCGCGTTGCCGGGTGCCGGTGGTTCGGGTGCGAAGCGGGAGGTGAGCATGAGTTTCCAGGCCAGGTCAGGAGCGAAGGTCGCTGCAGCCCCCGGGACACTGACCACGCGCCTTGCCGAGGAACTGAGGAAGGCGATCATGGGCGGGCAGTTTCCGCCTGGAAGCCGGCTGCCGAGCGAGGCCCAGTTGACCGAAGCGCACGGCGTCAGCCGCACGGTGGTGCGCGAGGCGATCGCAGCACTGCGGGCGGACCGGCTGGTGGAGGCCCGGCAGGGCGCCGGCGTCTTCGTGCTCGAGGCGGAGGTGCCGGCGCCGACGCCCCTGTTCCTGCGGAACATCGATCATGAACGCGTCTCCTCGATGATCGAGCTTCTGGAACTGCGCACGGCCGTGGAGGTCGAGGCTGCCGGGCTTGCGGCGCTGCGGCGTTCGCCGGCGCAGGAGGAGGTGATCTTCGAGCGCCATTTTGCCGTGCGCGCCTGTCTCGAGGCCTCGGTGCCGACGAGCGAGGCGGATTTCGCCCTGCATCTCGCCATCGCCGAGGCCACCAACAATCCGCGCTTTCGCGAATTCCTCGCCCTGATCGGCAAGAACGTCATTCCGCGCGCGGCCCTTCGCAACGACGATGCGGAGACGGACCAGGCGGCCTATATCCAGCTGATCCTCCAGGAGCACCAGGACATCGTGACCGCCATTTCCAACGGCGACGAGGAGGGCGCGCGGGCGGCGATGCGCCGCCACCTGCGCGGCAGCCAGGGCCGCTATCGCGCGCTGTTGCGCGAGCAGCGCCAACCTGTATGATAACTTATTGACAGGAATTGCTGTAAGACGTATTACAAGTATGCCGGAGGAGGCAGACAGAGGAATTTCACATGACGCCGCAAGAGATCAAGGCAGCGCTGGGCGCTGGCCTGCTTTCGTTTCCCGTGACGCATTTTGACCGCGAGGGTGAATTCCAGCCCGAGAGCTACCGCAGGCATATCGACTGGCTCGCCAGTTTCGAGGCGCCGGTCCTGTTCGCCGCTGGCGGCACCGGTGAATTCTTCTCGCTTTCGCCTTCCGAGATCCCGGGTATCGTGCGCGCCGCCAAGGAGGCGGCCGGCAGGACGGCGATCGTCTCGGGCTGCGGCTTCGGCAGCCACGTCGGGGTGGAACTGGCGCGCGAGGTCGAGAAGGCGGGCGCGGACGGCATCCTGCTGCTGCCGCACTATCTGATCGATGCGCCGCAGGAAGGTCTCTACCAGCACGTGAAGCGCATCTGCCAGTCGGTCGGCATCGGCGTCATGGTCTACAATCGCGACAATTCGGTGCTCTCCGTCGATACGCTGAAGCGGCTTTGCGACGAGTGCCCAAACCTCGTCGGCTTCAAGGACGGCACGGGCGACATCGGCCTGGTGCGCCAGGTGACGGCGACCATGGGCGACCGGCTGACCTATCTCGGCGGCATGCCGACGGCGGAACTCTTCGCCGAGGCCTATCTCGGCGCCGGCTTCACCACCTATTCCTCGGCGGTCTTCAACTTCGTGCCCCAACTCGCCGTCGAGTTCTACAAGGCGCTGCGTGGCGGCGACCGGACGCGCTGCGAGACGATCCTGAAGGAATTCTTCTATCCGTTCATGGCGATCCGCAGCCGGCGCAAGGGCTATGCGGTGGCCGCCATCAAGGCGGGCGTACGGCTGCAGGGTTTCCAGGCCGGCAAGGTCCGGCCCCCGCTGGATGATCTGACGGCCGAAGAAGAAGGCATGCTCGAGGCCCTGATCGCGCCATGGAAACGCTGACCTGGAAACGCTGAGATGAAGATTGCCGCCGTCCGCACCCATCTGCTCGAGCACCGGCTCGCCGTGCCGTTCGAGAGCGCGTCGATGCGCTTCGATCGCCGTGCGCATGTGCTGGTGGAGATCGAGTGCGACAACGGCCTGGTCGGCTGGGGCGAGTGCCTGGGGCCGGCGCGGGCCAATGCGGCGGTCGTCGACGCCTACCGGCCGTGGCTCATCGGCGCGGATCCGCTGGAGACGGAGAAGATCTGGGCGCGGCTGTACAATGCCTTGCGCGACCAGGGGCAGCGCGGCCTGTCGATCACCGCGCTGTCCGGCATCGACATCGCGCTCTGGGACATCAAGGGAAAGCATTTCGAGGCTCCGGTCTCGACCCTGCTCGGCGGACGGTTCCGCGAGGAGGTCCGCGCCTATGCTACCGGCAGCTTCAAGCGCGAGGGCGTCGACAGGGTGGCCGACAATGCCGAAGATGCGGCGCGCTACCGCGAAGAGGGCTTCCACGCCACCAAGATCAAGATCGGTTTCGGCGTCGAACAGGATCTCGCCGTCATCCGCGCGGTGCGGGAGGCCATCGGCCCCGACATGCGGCTGATGGTGGACGCCAACCACGGCTATGACGTGCTTGAGGCGGTCGAGCTCGGCCGTCGTGCGGCCGAATACGGCATAGACTGGTTCGAGGAGCCGGTGGTTCCCGAACAGCTCGACGCCTATCGCGCGGTCCGCGCCGGCCAGTCGATCCCGGTTGCCGGCGGCGAGACGTGGCACACGCGCTGGGGCATGCGCGAGCCGGTCGAGACCCGCGCCGTCGACATTCTTCAGCCCGACCTTTGCGGCGTGGGCGGTTTTACCGAGGCCCGCCGGGTCGCCGATCTCGCGGCCCTCCATGGCGTGCGCGTCGTGCCGCATGTCTGGGGCACCGCCGTCCACATTGCCGCCGCCCTGCAGTTCATGGCGGCGATGATCCCCAACCCGGTGCGCGTCAACCCGATCGAGCCGATCCTGGAATTCGACCGCACCGAGAATCCGTTCCGCCAGGCCGTCATCAGGACGCCGATCGAGCACGTGCGCGGGGTGGTCAAAATCCCGGATGGTCCCGGGCTCGGCATCGATATCGATCGCGATGCCCTGGCCGAGTTCCGGATGAGGGACGACTGAAATGATCGAGAGGCCGCTTTCCGGAAGAGCGCCGTTGACACGGCTCCCGAAGGGGGCGGTGGATACGCAGATGCATATGTATCTGCCCGGATTTGCGGCCCAGGCGGGCGGCCCGCCGCTGCCGGGCGGAGCTCTTCCGGATGCCGGGCAGTATCGCAGGCTCATGGCCTGGCTCGGGATCGACCGGGTCATCATCACCCAGGGCAACGCCCATCAGCGCGACAATTCCAATCTCCTCGCCTGCCTTGCCGACATGGGGCCGAGCGCCCGCGGTGTCGCGGCGATCGCGGGGGAGGAGCCGGACGGCGCGCTCGATGCGCTGGCTGAGGCCGGCGTCGTCGGCGCCCGCATCATGGACCTGCCCGGCGGGGCTGTCGGTCTCACAGCACTGGAGGCGGTCGATGCCCGCGCATCGGCGCGGGGATGGATGATGGCCGTCCAGTTCGACGGCAGCCATATCCTCGAACACGAGACGCGCCTGAAGAGGTTGAGGTCGCGCTGGGTGCTCGATCACCACGGCAAGTTCTTCGGCGGCGTCACGCCGGAAAGCCCTGAGGTCGCGGCGGTCAGGCGCCTGATTGATGGCGGCAATTGCTGGTTCAAGTTCGCCGGCGCCTATGAATCGTCCAGGAGCGGCGGGCCCGATTATGCGGACGTCGCCGCGGTCGCCCGCGCGATCGCCGCCCATGCGCCCGAGCGGATCGTCTGGGGAACCAACTGGCCGCATAACCTTGCGAGGACCACCGGGAGCTATCCCGACGATGCCGCGCTGACCGACACGGTGCTCGGATGGCTGCCGGACGAGGAGGCCCGTCGGCGGGCTCTGGTGGACAATCCCGAGCGGCTCTTTGGCTTGCCGCCGTTCGCAACGGGGAGCGGCTGACACCGGCAATCGCGGGACGGGGAGGTTCGGCGAACGCATTCGTTTAAAAGAGGAGGAGGAAAACATGAACATTGCAAAATCGCTTTGCCTGGCGCTGGGGCTCGCCCTTGCCGCAGGAACCGTGCATGCGCAGGAAATCACCCTGCGGTCGGCCGACATCCATCCGGACGGCTATCCGACCGTCGAGGCGGTGAAATACATGGGGCAGTTGGTCAGCGAGCGCACCAACGGGCGCATCAAGATCGAGGTGACCAACAACGCGGCCCTCGGAAGCGAGAAGGATACGATCGAGCAGACCCGTTTCGGCGTGATCGACATGAACCGCGTCAACGCCGCGCCGTTCAACAATCTGGTGCCGCAGACCGTCGTGCTCGGCCTGCCGTTCCTGTTCCGCTCGACCGAGCACATGCACAAGACCGTGGACGGTCCGATCGGCGACGAGATCCTCGCCGCTTTCGAGCCGCATGGGTTGGTTGGCCTTGCCTTCTACGATTCCGGCGCGCGTTCGTTCTATACGACGAAGAAGCCGATCGAAAAGCTGGCGGACCTGCAGGGCATGAAGATCCGCGTCCAACAGTCGGATCTCTGGATCGCGATGATGGAGGCCTTCGGCGCCAACGCCACCCCGATGCCGTTCGGCGAGGTCTATTCGTCGCTCGAGACCGGCGTGGTGGACGGGGCGGAGAACAACTGGCCTTCCTACGAATCCTCGCGGCATTTCGAGGTTTCCAAGAACTACACGCTGACCGAGCACTCGCTGAACCCGGAGATTCTCGTGATCTCGAAGATCAGCTGGGACAAGCTCTCGCCGGAGGACCAGGCGCTGCTCCGCACCGCCGCGAAGGAATCCGTCGTCAAGATGCGTGAACTCTGGCAGGCCCGCGAAAAGGACTCCGAGGAAAAGGTCCGTGCGGCCGGCGTCAATGTGATCACGGTCGACAAGGCCGAGTTCGCCGATGCGATGAAGCCGGTCTACGACAAGTTCGTCACCGACCCGCAGATGAAGGATCTGCTCGAGCGGATCCGCGCGATCAACTGATCAATGACGGGCCGCGCCGTTGCCTTGCGGCGCGGCCCGTTGCTTTCGGCCGCGCCCGTCGCTGGCCGAGCCTTTGGAGGAAAAGGTCATGTCGCGTTTCTTGCAGGCCAGTCGGCCTGTGCTCGGCTGGGTCAGCCGGGCTTCACTCTATCTATCCGGCTTCGGGCTGGTCGCGATGACGGCGATCGTCGGCTGGCAGGTCTTCGCACGATATGTGATGAACGACACGCCGAGCTGGTCGGAGCCGCTGTCGCTGCACCTGATGTCCTGGTTCATCATGCTCGGCGCCGCCGTGGGCGTGCGCGAGAGCGTGCATCTCGGCCTCGATTTCGTCCGGCACGGCGCTTCGCCGGCGGCCCGGCGGACGATGGATCTGCTCAGCCTCGGGCTGATGGTGCTCTTCGGCCTTGCCATGACCTGGTACTCCGCTCTTCTCGCCATCGGAACCTGGGCGGCCAGCATCCCCGTGCTCGGCTGGCCGGGCGGCGTGGACTTCTTCCCGATGATCGTCGGCGGGGTGCTGATCGCGATCTTTTCCGCCGAGCGCTTTGTCGACGTCGCAGCCGGCGAGCATACCGCAGCCGACATCATCGCGCAGGAGGTGGCGTGATGGCCTATTCCGTACTCTTCGGCGTTTTCACCGTGCTGATGATGATCGGCATGCCGATCGCCTTCTGCCTCGGTATCGCTTCGCTTGCGACCGTGCTCTATATCGGCCTGCCGCCGATCGTGGTCTTCCAGCAGTTGAATTCCGGAATGAACGTGTTTGCCATGATGGCCATTCCGTTCTTCATCTTTGCCGGCGACCTGATGGTGCGCGGCGGCATCGCCGACCGGCTGATCCGGTTCGCAGCCGGCATCGTCGGCCACCTGCGCGGCGGGCTCGGCCAGGTCAATATCGTCGCCTCCACGCTGTTCGGCGGCATTTCCGGCTCGGCGGTCGCCGACGCCTCCGCCGTCGGCGGCCTGATGATCCCGCAGATGGCCGCGCGCGGCTATGACCGGAGCTACGCGGTCAACGTCACCGTCAACGCGGCGATCATCGCTCTGATGATCCCGCCGTCGCACAACATGATCCTCTATTCGATCGCAGCCGGCGGCAACGTCTCGGTCGCCGATCTCTTCACCGCCGGTATCATCCCGGGGCTGCTTCTGGCGGGCGCGCTGATGGTCACGGCCTATCTCGTCGCCCGCCGTCGCGGCTATCCCGCCGAGCCGTTCCCGGGCTTTCGCAAGCTGGTCTACTATCTGCTGGCCTCCGTCCCCGGGCTGCTCTTGATCGGCATCATCTTCGGCGGCGTGCGTTCCGGCATCTTCACGGCGACGGAGAGCTCCTGCATCGCCGTGTTCTATGCGCTGCTGGTGGCGCTGCTGGTCTATCGCGAACTCGACTGGTCGGGTTTCGTCGAGGCCGTGCTGCAGGCGGTCCGCACGACGGCCATGGTGCTGCTGGTGATCGGCACTGCCGCTTCCTTCAGCTGGCTGATGTCGTTCCTCCAGGTCCAGCAGGTGCTGGTGGCCTTGATGAGCGCGATCTCGGACAATCCGATCATCGTGCTCCTGATGATCAACGTCATCCTGCTCGTGCTCGGCACCTTCATGGACATGGCGCCGATGGTCATCATCAGCACGCCGATCCTGTTGCCGGTCGTCAAGGCCTTCGGCATCGATCCCGTGCATTTCGGCGTGGTGATGATCCTGAACGCCGGCATCGGCCTCAATACGCCGCCGGTCGGCACGGTGCTGTTCGTCGGCTGCGCGGTGGGCAAGATCACGATTCGCGAGGCGATGCGCACGATCTGGCCGTTCTTCGGTGCCAGCATCGCGGTGCTGCTGCTGGTCACCTACGTTCCGGCCCTGTCGCTATGGCTCCCGAGCCTGTTTCGCTAGGTGACGGAATGGCGACAGGTTCGAAAGGTCCGCATATGCTGGACAGGACGGTATTCGAGGAGGTCCGATGCTGAAGACACTCTTGATGACGGGTGCTGCGGGTGGCGTCGGAACGGCGCTGCGTCCCCTGCTGCCCGAGCTGGCGGAGACAGTGGTTCTGTCCGACCTGACCGATATCGCTGACCTGCAAGCCCATGAGCGTTTCCGCCGTTGCGACCTGGCGGATGCCGCAGCCGTGGACGCGCTCATGAAGGGCGTCGACGGCGTCATCCATCTTGGCGGCGTGTCGGTCGAAAGGCCGTTCGACCTGATCCTGCAGGGCAATATCGTCGGCCTCTACAATCTCTACGAGGCCGCCCGTCGCAACGGCCGGCCGCGCATCGTCTTTGCGAGCTCCAATCACGTGGTCGGCTACTATCGCCGCGATCAGCGCATCGACAACACCGTGGTGCCGCGGCCCGATTCACTCTACGGGGTCTCCAAGGTGTTCGGCGAGGCGGTGGCGAGCCTCTACCACGACAAGTTCGGCGTCGAGACGCTGTCGGTGCGCATCGGATCCTGCCTGGAACAACCGAAGACTCCGCGGATGCTGGCAAGCTGGCTCAGCAAGCGTGATCTGCTGTCGCTCTGCCAGTGCGCCTTCGCCGCGCCCCGGATCGGGCACGTCGTGGTCTATGGCGCCTCCGACAATGACGAGCAGTGGTGGGACAACGGCAATGCCGCCTTCCTAGGCTGGCGGCCGAAGGACAATGCGGCGAAGTGGCGGGCCGAGGTCCTGGCGCAGACAGGGCCTGAGGATCCGGACAATCCCGCCACGCACTACCAGGGAGGCGTCTTCGTCACGGCCGGGCACCCGGCCGACGGCTGAGCGTCGCAGGCCCCGTCGTCGGACTTTCGCCAGCGTATTGCGGCGCACACGAAGTTGGCCATTTCATCGCAATCGAGCTATTCGATTTACGCATGGCTGACCTGTGAAATCCTGCCTATGAATTAGGCGCGACTCGCGTATAGTCAGACTTATCGAAGCGATGTACCTCCTCCCACAGAGCTTCGAGGTCGCGGGGGCCCCACTCCTCCTCCCAGGGGTTTTCGCGAAGAACAACAGCACTCCTCCTCCCAGCTGTTGTTCGGTTCTTTTGGAAAGCCTGCCGCACCTCCTCCCGCGGCAGGCTTTTCGTTTTTGGGGCTTCTTTTTTTCCAGGCCTGCATTCTGCAGGTCGTATGCCTTGCACGACATCGATGATCTTCGCCACGCGACCACGTGCGGCGCCGCGGGTGCGTGTCCATGCTCTCGCTCTCGCCCGGATGCCTTCCTGACGTTTCGCTGACAGCGAACGTCAGCCGGCGCTCAGGGGCGCCCGCCTATGGTTCGTCCGTCGGCGGCAATCGTGCACGCCCACGCGAACGGAGAGCATCATGAACAGAATTATCGTCGCAACTGTCCTGGCCGTCACCAGCGCGTCAATGGCGCATGCGGACGACGACGACCGCCGTTGCCCCAACGTGCAACTGAACAAGTGGATGAGTGAAGGGCGGTTGCAGGCTCGCGTGGCGGAGCTTGGCGTCGCGGTTCGGGAAATCGAAATCGATGACGGATGCTACGAGATCAAGGGGCACAATCGGGACGGCCGCCACATCGAAGTCCGTCTTCATCCCGAGACCGGCGAGCAGCTGTTCGTCGACGGCGACGACTGAGCTGTCGTCCTGCTGCAGCCGCTGGCTGCGATGGGGAGTGTGCCGTCCCCTGATCGGCTGACCGGCCGTGGCCGGTCGCCGATGGAAGGCGTCAATGGCGCTTAGCGGCCGGCAACGGCGGCGCGGATCTGCGAACGCGAGATACCGATATCGGCCAGCGTGTGGTCGTCGAGCATGTGAAGCTCGCGGATAGCCTTGCGGCGGGCGGCAAAGTCCTTGATTTTCTGACGGATGTTCATCTTTCTTCTCCATTCTTTGATGCCACTCATATGGGCAATTCCGCGCCCATTAAGAAGGCATAAGCCTGCAGAAGAGGCATGCAAATTTGTCTACTCTCGCACAGGGCGACGGCAGTCGCGATGCGGTGCACAAATTTCTTGCAGTGCGAATGGAGAATGGGCGAGGCGGGACGACGATCCGGTCTCACCCATCGTCTCGTATTCCGGGAGTCTGTCAGACAAAAGGGGGAGAAGCCGCGGCTTCTCCCCCCTTGATGCGATCGTCGGCGGCCTGAGCGCCGGCTCACCACTTCTTGCTGAGCTTGAAGGTGATGGTGCGGGCATCGCCGTAGCCGCAGGTGAGCAATCCCTGGCAGCCGCTGACATATTCCTTGTCGAACAGGTTGGTGACGTTGAGGGCCGCACCCCAGTCGTTCTTGTTGTAGCGGATGCCGGCGTCGAAGACGGTGGCGCCGGGCACCTTCTCCGTGTTCTCGTTGTCGGCCCAGCTTTCGCCGCGATAGCGCACGCCGGCGCCGAGGCTGACCCCTTCGAACGCTCCGTCCTGGACGGTATAGTCCAGCCACAGCGTCGCCTGCTTGTCCGGGATGAGGTACGGCGTGTTGCCGATCAGCGCGGTGTTTGCGTCCTCGGTGATCTCGAGATCGATGAATTCGAGGCCGGCGATCAGCTTCCAGCTTTCGCTGAGATTGAACTTTCCTTCCAGCTCGAACCCGCGGGAGCGCACTTCGCCCATCTGGCTGGAGAGCAGGGTCAGCGGATCGGTCACGACGACATTCTGCTTGGTGAGCTGGTAGACCGATGCGGTCAAAACCCCGTCGAGGAAGGTCGGCTCGTATTTGACGCCGGCCTCGAACTGGTCGCCTTCCTCGGGCTTGGTGTTGCCGGTCAGGGTGACGGCCACGATCGGGTTGAAGAAGGTCGAGGCGCTGACATAGGGGGTCACACCATTGGCAAATTCATAGGCGAGCCCGGCCCGGCCGCTGAGGGCGCTTTCGTTGTAGTCGAATGTGGAGTTCTGGGCCGGATCCCAGAATGTGGGCCCGTTTTCCGTCTTGGTGTCGACGTAGTCGTAACGCCCGTTCAGGGTAACGATCCAGCCATCCCCGAAGCGGATCTGGTCCTGGGCGTAGACGCCGAGTTGCTGCTGCGTGATCAGCTGGTTGATGTAGATGGCATTCGCCGGCTGCGGCGCGCCGTAGATCGGGTCGGTGGCGCTGATCGGCGTGGCCGCCGAGGAGGCCTGCTCCTGGTCGAGCCTGTAGTACTTGTAGTCGAGCCCGATCAGCATTGTGTGATTGAGCGCGCCGGTGTCGAACTCGCCCTCGACGCGGTTGTCGACCGCGAAGGTGTCGACCTTGGAGGTGTGCTCGAAGCCGAGGCGATAGAGCAGATTGTCCGGCGTGACTGGGGCGTTCACGTAGGACGGGTCGGGGAAGACCGCGTCGGGATCGTAGTAGCCGTAGGTGTAGGGCGCGTCCTCGTGCTTGTAGAGGTGGCCGTAGCGCAGGTTCTGGCTGAACGTCCAGCCGGTGTCGAATTCGTGCTTGAACTCATAGCCGAGCATCTGCTGGACGTAGGTGCCGGTGTCGATGTCGGGCTCGCCGAAGAAGGCCTTGCGGTCGATCTTACCGAAGGAGGCGGGCTCGACCGTGCCGATATAGGGCAGGAAGCTGCCGCCGGTGTGCCGCTGGTCCAGGCCCTGCAGCAGGCCGTAGACCGTCAGGCTCGTCGCGTCGTCCCGCTCGATGGTGACCTGCGGCAGGATGAAGCCGCGCAGGTCGTTGGAGAAGTCCGTGTAGTTCTCCCCGCCGGAAACTTTGCCGGTGATGCGGTAGTTGACGCCCTCGTTGAGGATGCCGTTGACGTCGAAGCCGGCAAAGCCGTTGGCATTGCTGTTGATGCCGGTCTCGACGTAGGTCGAGGTCTCGCCGGTCGGACGCTTGCTGATCATGTTGACGATACCGCCCGGGCTCGATCCGCCGTAGAGCACCGAGGCCGGCCCCTTCAGCACCTCGAGGCGCTCGAGCATGAAGGGATCGATCTGGAAGCCGCCGAAGCCGTAGCTGAACAGGTTCAGGCCGTCGAGGAAGACGCCGGTCTGGGTCGCGTCGAAGCCGCGGATGTAGAACCAATCGGTATCGGCATCGACGCCGAAGGGCTGGGTCGTCACGCCTGGCGTGTAGCGGAGGATCTCGTCGACCTTGTTGACGGCGCCGCGGTCGTCGATCTCCTCGCGACCGATCACGGAGACCGACTGGGGGATCTCTGACAGCGGCGTGTCGGTCTTGGAGCCGGTGGTCGTCTCCTTGGCGACGTAGCCGTCGACCGGGCCGGTCGCCGCACTGGCCGCCCCGCCGGCGCCCTCGACGATGACGGGCGCAAGGCGCGTCGGATCCTGTTCCTGCGCCACGGCGGCGCCGGCCGCCAGGATCGTCGCCAATGCGACGCTGCCGCTCAGGATCCTCTTGAGACGGATGCCCGCCGAATAGACGCCTTGCTTCGCCATAGTCCGTTTGTCCCCACTGCCTGAAAACGCCGCCGAAATGGGCGGCTATTAACATGAGCAGTTATATCAACTTAATCCGGGGTGCTTGTTCTCATCGGTGAAAATTGAACGTTCTTGGCTCTTTTTCGCGGTGCACACAGCTTTGCCGCAATTGTGTCGGTTGCCAGGCTTCAGCCGAGCTTCATCTTTCGCCAGCGTGCCGGCGTGATCCCGACCGTCTTGCGGAACACGCGGGTGAAATGCGCCTGATCGGCAAAGCCGGTCTCCGCGGCGATGGTGGTCAGCGTCGCCTGCGGCTTGAGCAGCAGGTCCTTTGCCCGCTCGAGCCGTGCCTTCATCTGCCACTGGTGCGGGGCGATCCCGGTGGAGGCCTTGAAGGCATGGCTGAAATGGGACTGCGACAGGCCGGTGAGGGACGCAAGCTCCTCCAGCCGGATGCTGCGCAGGCAATTCTCCTCGACATAGTCGACCGCGCGGCGCAACTGCCAGGTGGCGAGCTGGCTGCGCTTGCGCGGCTCGGCCCGGTTGACCTTCATCAGGTCGATGATGAGGCCCAGCGACAGCCCGTCGCCGTAAAGGTCGTGCAGGGGCTGGGGATTGGCGCATTCGGCGGCGATCAGTTCCGCCAGGGCCATGATCCGCGGATCGTCGAACATCAGCCGCGGCGTCTCGATCGGCCGGGCGTCGAAATCCTCCATCAGCCGGCGCTGGAGCACCTCGATGTCGAAATGCAGGTCGAGATGACGGACGAAGCTGAGGTCGATCACCTCGGCCCACAACTCCATCCCGGCCGGCACGTAGGAGATGGCCTGGCTGTGGTAGTTCTGGACGATGCCTCGTTCCTGCGGCGATACCTTGAGGTTGCAATTGCCGCCGCCGCGGGCCTCGAGCATGATGAAGACGCGCGGATCCTCGCCGACATAGAAGCCGCCCGCATCCGGGGCGCATTCCACCTCCCAGAGGTCGGCGACGATGCCGTTCCAATGGCGCCGCTGCAGGCCGCCGACGACGTTGAACCCGCTGATCTTGTTGTGCATGCGCGGCTGAAAGGTCATGGCCCCGTCCGATCGGCCAAGCATGCCTCCCCGGGTGCCCTGCCGTAAAACTTGTCTATTTTAATCATGTTTTGATAGCGCAGTGCGCCGGATATTGCAACCGGCAGCCACCGCACGGCTAGGATTGCGCGTGCAGCAGGCGTGAGTAGATGCCGCCGCTGCGCTGCAGTTCCTGGGGGCCGCCCTGCTCGACGATGCCGCCTTCGTCGATGACGACGATGCGATCGGCATTGCGGATGGTCGCAAGGCGATGGGCGATGATGAGCGTCGTGCGCCCCTGCGACAGCTCCGCCAGCGACCGCTGGATCGCCTGTTCCGTCACCGTGTCGAGCGCCGAGGTGGCCTCGTCGAGGATCAGGATCGGCGGGTTCTTGAGGAAGATCCGGGCGATCGCGAGCCGCTGCTTCTGCCCGCCGGACAGCTTCACGCCGCGCTCGCCGACCACCGTGTCGAGCCCTTCGGGAAGCGTGGCGACCAGATCTTCGAGCCGCGCCTGCCGCACGGCGTCCGCGATTTCCTCGTCGGAGGCGTCGAGCCTGCCATAGGCGATGTTCTCGCGGATCGTGCCGCCGAAGAGGAAGACGTCCTGCTGGACGATGCCGATCTGCGCGCGCAGCGATGCCTGCGTCATCTTGCGGATGTCGATGCCGCCGATGGTGATGCTGCCGTCCTCGACCTCGTAGAAGCGCGGCAGCAGCGAGCAGATGGTGGTCTTGCCCGCACCCGATGCGCCGACGAAGGCAACCGACTCGCCCTGCCGGATCGTCAGGTCCAGGCGATCGAGCACGCGCCGGCCGTCGCCATAGGCGAAGCTGACGTTCCGGTAGACGATATCGCCGGAAAGACTGTCGACTGCGATTGCATCAGGGCTGTCGGCAATGTCGGGAGCCGTGTCGATCAGGCTGGTGAAGCGACGGAAACCGGCGATGCCCTTCGGGTAGCTTTCCAGCACGGAGGTGATCTTGTCGATCGGACGGAAGAAGACGTCGATCAGCAGGATGAAGCTGACGAGCCCGCCATAGCTGAGGCTTCCCTGCATCACGTACCAGGTCCCCGCCACCATGACGAGCAGTTGCACGAGGCGCGTGCTGAGATAGCTCATCGCGATGCTGGCGGTCATGTAGGCATAGGCGTTGAGCTTGGTCCTGCGGTAGTTCTCGTTGTTCTTCGAGAACAGCATGCGCTCGTGGTCCTCGTTGGCGAAGGCCTTCACCACCCGGATGCCGCCGACGCTTTCGGCGACGCGCGAGTTGAAGTCGCCGATCTGGCCGAACAGGCGCTGCCAGTTGCGGGTCATGCGCGCGCCGTAGCGGCTGACGAGCCAGGCCATGAAGGGAACGATCACGAGCGTCATCAGCGCCAGCGGCGGATGCACCATGAACATCAGCGCAAACGCGCCGACGAAGGTCATGATGGCGATGAACAGGTCCTCCGGCCCGTGGTGGGCGACCTCGCCGACCTCCTCCAGATCCTTGGTGACATGGGTGATGATGTGCCCGGTCTGGTGCTCGTCGTAGTAGGAGAAGGACAGTTTCTGCAGGTGGTCGAAGGCGCTGCGGCGCATGTCGGTCTCGATGCTGATGCCGAGCGCATGGCCCCAGTAGGTGACGATCGCCATCAGGCCGGCATTGGTGATGTAGATCCCGAGCAGGATCGCGGCCGCGCCGAGGATCAGCCCCCAGTTCTGGCCGGGCAGCAGGTCGTCGATGAAGAACTTGATCGCCAGCGGAAAGCCGAGTTCGAGCAGTCCGGCGAAGACCGCGCAGCCGAAGTCCAGCACGAACAGCTTCTTGTAGGGAGCATAGTAGGAAAAGAAGCGTGCAAGCATGAGGCCGGCGGTCCTGACGAAAAACTGAGTTTCGCCGTCAACTATAGGCTGGCGCCGCATTTTGGAAGCCCGTTATGCGTTACCCGTGTCACACGACGGTGAAAGCCGGTCCGGCAGGTCGGGCTCGGCTGGGAGGGCATTCGCCCCGTATCCGCGTCGCTTCTTCTGCTCGGCCTGGCGGCGAAGGGCCGTGCGGGCGGCCTCCATCGACCCGAGAAAGCAGGACTTGCTGCGGCCGCGGGTCCCGATCCGCCCCCAGTGGCGCATGACGGCGACCTCCCCGAACAAGGTGGGTTCGAGCGTCAGCGCGTAGTAGCGTGCCATGTTGCGGGCCGGATCGATGCGGCGCAGGACGATGGTGTCGGTCGGGGGCGAGGGCGCTTCACTCATGGGGAGAGTCTCGCGGACGGCGAATCGATCGTCCAATGAAAGGTTTGAATCGGTTGACGCCGACCGATTCATCCTTGTGATGCCTGCGGTGGCCACGCCCTTGTGGATCGGGCCTCGATGCCATATATTTCGCATTGAAAAGATGGCAACGGATATGGCGGTATTGACATGGTACAGGCAGTGAAGATCCGGCAGGACGGCGCGCCGCTGGTGCTCGCCTATATGGGTCCGGGCGGCAAGATCGCCGCCGACGAGGTCGCGGACGGCTTCGGCATGTCGAAGAGCCAGCTGGCGGAGACGGCCGGCCTTGCCCGCGAGACGCTCTACCGCGCCGAGCGCAGCCGTGGCGCGAAGACGCAAGGCCGGCTGCGCGAGATGCTGGAGATCATCAGCCGGATCAGCGAGTGGGCCGGCGGCAAGGAGCAGGCCATGGCCTGGTACCGGGCCCAGCCGATCGCCGCCTTCGGCGGGCGGACCGCCGAGGCACTGGTGAAGGACGGCAAGGCTTCGGCCGTGCGCGACTATCTCGACCATGTCGCGCTCGGCGGGTTTGCGTGAGGTTTGTCGGCACGGCCTACCGGGCGCATGACCCGCGTTGGTCGTTCAGGCCGATATCGGGGGAGGGTGCGGCGATCCGGGGCGCCCGGTTCAATCCGCGCGGGGTGCCGGCGCTCTACCTCGGTCTCAGCGTCATGACGGCGATAAAGGAGGCCAACCAGGGCTTTGCGCATCGCATCGACCCGTGCGTCCTCTGCTCCTACGACATAGACTGCGAGGACATTGCCGACCTCTCCACGGCCGAGGGCCGCCTGTCGGCCGGCGTCGCCCTGGACGAGCTTGCCTGTGCCTGGGCCATGGCGGTCGCAGAGGGCCGGCGGCCGGCGTCCTGGGCCGTCCACGACCGTCTCGCGGCGCGGAACGTCGCCGGCATCGTCGTGCCGAGCTTTGCGCCCGGCGCCGACGAAAGCGACCACAACCTCGTCCTCTGGGACTGGGGACCGGGCCTGCCGCACCGCGTCACGGTGTTCGACCCCAGCGGCCGCCTGCCGAAGGACCAGCTTTCCTGGCGATAGCGCAAGCGGCCGGCGCCGTGCGCGTGCACGTTGCTTGATAGTTACATATTTGACAGTTACGTCTGTAACCAATTCTGGATCGGCCGTTTGCGGAGGAGGTGGACGCCATGCTGGACAAGGCCCATGAAGCGGTCACTGAGGGCGCGGTGACGTCGAACACACCGGGATACATGCCGGGTTTCGGCAACGACTTCGAGACGGAATCCCTTCCCGGCGCCCTGCCACAGGGGCAGAACAGCCCGCAGCGCTGCAACTACGGCCTCTATGCCGAGCAGCTGTCCGGCTCGCCGTTCACCGCCCCGCGCGGGACGAACGAGCGGTCCTGGCTCTACCGCATCCGCCCCTCCGTCCGCCACGCCCGCCGCTTCTCCAATGCGAGCTATCCGTTCTGGAAGACGGCGCCGTGCCTGGACGATCATTCGCTGCCGCTCGGCCAGTTGCGCTGGGACCCGTTGCCCGCACCAGTGGAGACGCTGAATTTCATCGAGGGCATCCGCACGATGACCTCGGCCGGCGACGCGCTGACCCAGACGGGCATGGCCGCGCACGCCTATGTCTTCAATGCCGACATGGTCGACGACTATTTCTTCGACGCCGACGGCGAATTGCTCGTCGTGCCGCAACTGGGCGCGGTCCGGGTGTTCACGGAGATGGGCATCATCGACGTCGAGCCGCTGGAGATCTGCCTGATCCCGCGCGGGATGATGTTCAAGGTCACCCGCCTCGGCGAGAGCGACAGCTGGCGCGGCTATGTCTGCGAGAATTACGGCGCGAAATTCACGCTTCCAGACCGCGGGCCGATCGGCGCGAACTGCCTGGCCAACCCGCGCGACTTCAAGACCCCGGTCGCCGCCTTCGAGGACAAGGAGACGCCCTGCAGGGTGCATGTGAAATGGTGCGGCCGGTTCTACGTCACCGAGATCGGCCACTCGCCGCTCGATGTCGTCGCCTGGCACGGCAACTACGCGCCGTTCAAATACGACCTCAGGACCTATTCGCCGGTGGGCGCCATTCTCTTCGACCATCCGGATCCGTCGATCTTCACGGTGCTGACGGCGCCGTCGGGCGAGGAGGGGACGGCGAACATCGACTTCGTCATCTTTCCGCCGCGCTGGCTGGTCGCCGAGCACACCTTCCGTCCGCCCTGGTACCACCGCAACATCATGAGCGAGTTCATGGGACTGATCCACGGGCAGTACGATGCCAAGGAGCAGGGCTTCGTTCCCGGCGGCATGAGCCTGCACAACATGATGCTGCCGCACGGCCCGGACGCCACCGGCTTCGACAAGGCATCGAGCGTGGAACTGAAGCCGGTCAAGCTGGACCACACCATGGCCTTCATGTTCGAGACCCGTTTCCCGCAGCAACTGACGAAGTTCGCCGCCGAACTGGAGACGTTGCAGGACAACTACATCGAATGCTGGGACGGGCTCGAGCGCCGCTTCGACGGCACGCCGGGCATCAAGTAGTGGCAGGAGAGCGGCCCGGCAGCGCCTTATACCAACCTGCAGTGATATTGACCGATTGCGCCGGAGCGATTTTGGCCTGCGGCCAGGAGGAAACCGCAGCCGGACCTGTCGGTCCGGCGAGGATTTTCGACGCCGTCCGCAGGCCAAAAGCGCCCGGCCCTCCGGGTGGGCCGCCTGTCGGCCACCGACAGCGTCGCAATCCTCGACCGATGCCCAGGCATCGCTCTGCGGTATGCTCCTTGCCGGATGACCGCAGGCGGTCCCACGCAATCGGTCAATATCAGTGCAGGTTGGTATTACGCGTTCAGGCCAGCAGATTGGCGAAGCGCACCGAATAGACGCGGTCGCGGCCGAGCAGATGCGCCACCAGCGTCTCGCGTTCGAACAGTCCCGCCATCGCGCGGTGGCGCAGGTCGAGCCCGCCCGTGGTGACGCCGAAGGCCGGCATCAGCAGCCGTCTTCCGTCCGTGGCGAAGCAGGGCCGGCGCACCGACTTGTCCCGCCGGCGCACGGTTGCCGAAGGGTGCAGGTGCCCCGCGATTTCGCCGGCGCCGTCCTTGTCCGAGGGTTCGTGGCGGAAGGCGAGCCCGGCATAGTGGAGCTCGTCGGCCGACTGGCCCGGCAGGCCGGTGGTGCCGTCCGGGTCGTGGTTGCCGTTGATCCAGATCCAGTCGCGCCCGCGCGCCATCTGCCCGATCCGGGCGCGGAAAGCCTCCGGCAGGTGCGCCGAGCCGACGCGGTCGTGGAAGTTGTCGCCGAGACTGACGACGACGGCCGGGTCGTGCCGCGCGATGACGGCTTCGAGGATCTTCAGCGTCGCCAGCGTGTCATAGGGCGGCAGCAGCATGCCGCGGCGCGCAAAGGCCGCGCCCTTTTCCAGATGCAGGTCGGAAACGACGAGGAGCCGCGTCGCCGGCAGGTAGAGCGCGCCGAACGGATCGCACACGGCCTCGACGCCGGCGACGACCGTGCGGGCCGACAGCGCGCCGAAATCCTCGATCTCCATCGCGGCAAGCGCGAGCCTGTTCATCGGCACTCCATTGTCATTCTTCTCGGCGGCCGATCTCGCGCCGGCTTGTTTCGGCCTCGCGCATCGCCGCCTCGCCCATGGCCTCGGCGATCAGGTCTTCCGCCGCCTCGGCCAGGACCTGGTCGTGCGCCTCGCCGGTGACCGGCTCCTTGCCGATCTCCAGCATGACCGGGACTGCGAGCGGCGAGATCCGATCGAGCGCCCGGTGGGTGATGTGCCCCCTGATTCGGTTCAGCATAGCGCCGAGCCGGGCGATGTCCAAAAGCCCGGCCGCCGCATCCTGCCGGGTTGCGTGCAGGAGGATGTGATCCGGCTCGTGGCTGCGCAGCACGTCATAGATCAGGTCGGCCGAGACCGTCACCTGCCGCCCGGTCTTTTCCCGGCCCGGGTGACGCTGGTCGATCAACCCTGCGATCACGGCGCAATTGCGGAAGGTGCGTTTTAGCATCCAGCTTTCGTCGAGCCAGGCCTCCAGGTCGTCGCCGAGCATGTCCTCGTCGAAGAGGTCCGAAAGCGATGGCCGGCCGGCCCTGAACGCAGCCCCCAGGTCGTCCAGCGCCCAGACGGCCAGTGAGTAGTCCGTGGCGACGAAACCGAGTGGTTTCAGGCCCGCCCGCTCCAGCCGGCGCGTCAGCAACATGCCGAGCGTCTGGTGCGCCAGCCGCCCCTCGAAGGCATAGGCGACCATGTAGTGGCGGCTGCCGCGCGGGAAGGTCTCGATCAGAAGTTCGTCGCGCCGCGGCAGCATCGAGACGTCGTCCTGAATCGCCAGCCAGTCGCGAACCTGCGCCGGCAGGGCCCGCCAGCGCTCCTGATCGGCCAGCATCGCCCGCACCTGCTCGGCCAGATAGGTCGACAGCGGAAACTTGCCGCCGGCATAGACCGGCACCTTCGGATCCATCGAGAACGCCTGGCTGACCAGGCATTCGTTCTCGCGGATCGCCTCGAAGCGCAGCACCTTGCCGGCAAAGAGAAAGGTATCGCCGGGCGTCATCGTCTCCAGGAAATATTCCTCGACCTTGCCGAGGCTCGCGCCGCCCCGGCCGAGCGAGCCGCGCGCATTGCGCCGCACGAGCCGCAGGTTCAGCATCGGCATCTCCACGATCGTGCCGAGGTTCATCCGGTACTGCTGCGCGACCTGCGGGTTGGAGACGCGCCACAGCCCGTCCTTCGTCCTGCGGATCCGCGCATAGCGCTCGTAGGTGCGCAGCGCATAGCCGCCGGTGGCGACGAAATCGACGACGCGGGCGAACGTCTCGCGCGGCAGTGCCGCATACGGTGCTGCCGAGATAACCTCGGCAAACAGCGCATCCTCGTCGAAGGGGGCCGCGCAGGCCATGCCGAGCACGTGCTGGGCGAGCACGTCGAGCGCGCCCTCGGTCATCGGCGGCGTATCCTGCACGCCGATGTAGTTGGCATCGAGTGCTGCCTGGCACTCCATCACCTCGAAGCGGTTGGCCGGCACCAGGATCGCCCGGCTCGGCTCGTCCATGCGGTGGTTGGCCCGGCCGATGCGCTGGGCGAGCCGCGAGGCCCCCTTCGGCGCGCCGACATGGATGACGAGGTCGACGTCGCCCCAGTCGATGCCGAGATCGAGTGTCGAGGTGGCGACCACCGCCCGCAGCCGATTCTCCGCCATCGCCGCCTCGACCTTGCGGCGCTGGCCGACGTCGAGCGAGCCATGATGCATCGCGATCGGCAGCGTCTCCTCGTTGATGTTCCAGAGTTCCTGGAACAGCATCTCCGCCTGGCTGCGGGTGTTGACGAAGAGCAGCGCGGTGCGGTGCTCGCGGATCGCCTGGTAGACTTCCGGCATGGCGTAGCGCGCCGAATGGCCGGACCAAGGGATGCGTTCCTCGCTCTTCAGGATGGTGATGATCGGCCTCGCCCCTTCCGGCCCGAGCACCAGGCCGGCATGGTGGTCGGCATCGGGCGCCTGTTCGACCAGCCAGCGGCGCAGGTCCATCGGCTCTGCGACCGTCGCCGAAAGCCCGATGGTGCGCAGGCCGGGCGCGAGCCGGCGCAGCCGCGCCAGCCCGAGCGACAGCAGGTGGCCGCGCTTGGACGTCACGAGTGAGTGCAACTCGTCGAAGACGACGAACTTAAGGTCCTTGAAGAAGCGCTCCGCCTCGCCGTTGGCGATCAGCAGTGCCAGTTGTTCCGGCGTGGTCAGGAGAATGTCCGGCGGGTTCAGCCGCTGCCGCTGGCGCTTCGATTGCGGCGTATCGCCCGTCCGCGTCTCGATCGTCACCGGCAGGCCCATCTCTTCCACCGGCGTCGTGAGGTTGCGCTCGATGTCGACGGCCAGCGCCTTGAGAGGCGAGATGTAGAGGGTGTGGATGCCGGCGAAGCCCGATCCCGGCGGGATCCGCCCGCGGGCGAAAAGATCGATCAGCGACGGTAGGAAGCCGGCCAATGTCTTGCCGGCGCCGGTCGGGGCGATCAGAAGCAGGCTCTCGCCCGACCGTGAACGTGCAAGTAGCTCCAGCTGATGCGCGCGCGGCGCCCATCCCCGCGCCGAAAACCACGCGGCAAAGGGGCGGGGCAGGAGGGCGTCATGCCCAGGATCGGTGGAATGGGTCGCGCTCACGGGGCGAAGCTAACGCATATCACGAAGCGACGATATCGAATTTCGGTTTGCAACGCAGGTGAATTCAACACGTTACGCCGACGTGAGCCGCAGCGCCGTCGCCTCTTTGCGGAAGCTGCTTGACTCGGCGCTTAATCATGGATAAAAAATATCCATGATTTAGGAGGCAATCTTGAAGCTCGGCGACGGCGTTGAACAGGCGATCCACAGTGTTGGGATGCTGGCAGGACTTTCCGGCGACGGCGTGCTGTCGGCGGCGGCGCTTGCGGAGTTCCATGGAGCCTCGACCAGCTACCTGCTGAAGCATTTGCAGGCGCTGTCGGGAGCGGGAATCCTGCAGACCGTTCCCGGACCGCGCGGCGGTTACCGGCTGGCGCGCAGGCCCGACGAGATCACGCTTCTCGATATCGTTCTTGCGGTCGAAGGCCCCGCGCCGGCGTTCCGCTGCAAGGAGATCCGCCAGCGCGGCCCGAACCCGCTGCCGCAAACGTCCTTCACGCGCCCGTGCGGGATCAATGCGGCGATGCTGCGGGCCGAGCGGGCCTATCGCGCCGAACTGGCCAAGACCACCATCGCCGACATCCTCGGAGATCTCGCAATGACAGACGAGGACGGCGCCATCGCCGCGCGCGGATGCGCCTTCCTCGAACAGCATGAGCGCCGCTCGCACTGACCGCCGCCAACCGAGCCCCAACCCGAAAGGAAGACATGATGCAACCGCGTTTCAATTTCTTCAAAGCCTCCCCCGAATCCTACAAGGCCGTCGTGGCGCTGGAGGAATTCGTGCAGAGTTCCGGTCTCGAGCGTCGCTTCATCCATCTGATCAAGCTGCGCGCCTCGATCATCAATGGCTGTGCCTACTGCGTCGACATGCATGTGAAGGAATCCCGCCATGACGGGCTTTCCGAACAGTGGATCAACCTGATGTCGGTCTGGCGGGAATCGCCGGTCTACGACGCCCGCGAACGGGCCCTGCTCGGCTGGGTGGATGCGGTCACCAACATCGCCCAGACCGGCATTCCGGACGCGGCCTACGAGGAGTTGAAGGCGCATTTCTCCGAGGCGGAAATGACCAAGATCACGGTGGCGATCGGCGCCATCAACGTCTGGAACCGGCTTGCCGTCGGCTTCCGCTCCCAGCACCCGCTCGACAAGCCCGCCCAGGTGGCCTGACGCGCCATCTGGCAAGGGAAATAGCCAGCAAGGGGCGGCCGCGTGCCGCCTCTTTCCGTGCGGCGACCTCTCATACGGCGACGTAGCGGTCGGAGCGATGGTTGATCGTCAGAAACAGGTTCAGAACCAGCGCGCCGATCACCGAGCAGAGTACGATGTACGGGGCCGCGACTGCGAAAGCCGCGGCCAGCACCACCGCGTCGAAAGCGAGTTGCACCAGGCCCGCCCGCCAGCCGAACCGGTCCTGCAGGTAGACCGCGAGAATGCCGAGCCCGCCGAGGCTGGCGCGGTGGCGATAGAGCGCCAGCAGCCCGAAGCCGAGCAGGACGCCCGCGAGAAGCGACGTCCAGACGGGATCGAGCGTCTCTATCTTCAGGTAGTGCGGCTGGATCTCCGTGATCAGCGACGTCAGGCCGACGGCGGTGAAGGTCTTGATCGTGAAGGCCTTGCCGAGCCGGCTGAGCGACAGCAGGTAGAATGGCAGGTTCAGCACCGTGTAATAGAGGCCGAAGCCGTAACCGGTCAGGTATTGCAGGATGAAGGCCACGCCGGCGATACCGCTGGTCACCAGCCCCGCACTGCCGATCAGCGACAGCCCGAGGGCTGCGATCATGCTGCCGGTGAAGATGCCCTGAGCATCCTCCAGCAGCGAATGGCGCGTAGGCGCAGGATTCCAGAATCCAAATCGACGCTTGTCGCCGCTCATCGACGTCTCCGCTGCAGAAAGTTCTTTGTTCATATATTGCACTGCAACAAATGCAAGACGGAGGGACGGCAACGTCAGGCGGCAGACGCGCTCGGCCCCGGTTCGCCGCATCTGGCGAGGTAAAGCCTTCCGGTAACCGGGGTGCCGGCATCCATGCGGATGACGGTTTGCCGGCTCTGGAGCACGGTGAATCCGGCTTTCTCCGCGCAGGCGCGCACATAGCCTTCGCCATGGGCATAGCGCAGCGACGGGCGCAGGACATAGGTCTCCTCCGCCCCGGCATCCTCGACCGAGAAGGCAAAGTGGCCGCCGGCCGCGACGAGCTTCTCTGCAATGGCGAAGACCGGTGAAAGATCGCCGAGATAAATCAGGACGTCGGCCGCGCTGGCGAGATCGGCGCGATGGGCGGGAAGATCGGTATCGAAGACGCCGCTTTCGTCAGGGGGCAGCGAAAGGTCCGCCCGGGCGAGCCGGTCGTAGACCGCTTTCTCCCGGGCCTTGGCCAGCATCCTGGCCGAAAGGTCGAAGCCTTCAAGGAATGTCGCGCGATCGCGGACCCGCTCGCCGAAGAGCCCGGTGCCGCAGCCGAGATCGGTCACGTGGGCGAATTGGCGGGTCGCGATGCCCTCGTCGACAAGGGCTGCGAGCTTCTGGGGCACGCTGTAGCCGAGCCTGTCGACCAGCGACTTGTCGAAGCGTTGGGCATAGTCGTCGAACAGTTGTTGGACGTAGCGGCTCGGCGGTGCGGCGGGAACATCGGCGGCGCCGAGAACGGCAAGCCGCAGCGTCGCGCCGAAGGGATCATTCGGCGCGAGTGCGAGCACCCGGCCAAGGGCCGCCGCAGCCGCCCTCCTGTCCGTCGCCTTCTCCGCATATTCGGCCAGGCGGTACCAGCCGGCCGCCCAATCCGGGGAAATCTCCAGCGCCTGTCCCATGAGTTCGATAGCGCCCGAAAAATCGCCACCTTCGGCGAGCATGCGGGCATAGTCGGCGCGGCGATGGGCGAGGGCGTCGCCGGAGGCATGCTGCGAGGCGAGAGGCATGGTTGCGTCTTTTTGCGTGAGGTGGCATCGCTATTCGGCAAGCGCGGCCAAAACGCAAGCAGATTCGGCGCCCGCGTTGCGGTTTTCGCCGGCGCGCCTTATGAGAAGACGCCCCATGCGGGGGCGGGAAGAAGGAGCAGGCAGCATGTCGGACGGCGTCAACAGGTTCCTCGGCGATACGCCGCTTCGGATCGCCGTGAAGCTTCTGATCCTGTCGGTGGCGCTCGGCTTCGTGATGTCGGTGCTGGGCCTCTACCCGGACGACATCCTGCGTGCCGTCCGCGATTTCATCGTCAATCTCTGGGAAACCGGCTTCCAGGCACTCGGCCGCGTCGGAGACTATCTCGTGCTCGGCGCGGTGATCGTGGTCCCGGTCTTCGTTCTCATCCGCATCCTGAGCTACAGACGCTGACATGACGACGAAGACGACGAACCCGATCCGCCGCAGGGCTCTTCTGGCGACCGCACTCGGCGCGACTGCGACGGCGATCTCGAGCTGCACCACCATGGGCGTGATCGATACCGCGTCCGATTCCAGCGACCAGACAGACGCCACGCTTGTCATGATCAACAAGCTGAGGGCCGATCGCGGGCTGGAACCCTTGTCGCGCCAGCCGGCCACCGCCAATGCGGCGCGCGACCAGGCGCGCCGGATGGCGGCTGCGGGCAAGATGCAGCACAATATCGGCATCGGTGCGGATTTCGCCAAGCGGATGAAAGGCATGGACGTGCCCCTGCCGGCGGCCGAGAACATCGCCGTGGGACAGGACGATGCGGCGCGCGCGTTCCAGGCCTGGGTCGATTCGCCCAAGCACCTCGCCAACATGTTGGGTTCCGGCTATCGCGGCCTCGGCGTCGCCGAAGCCAGGAGCCCGAAATCCGGAAACCGGCCCTACTGGGCCATGGTGCTTTCGAGCTGAGCGGGATCGACCGGTCCCGTGGCCGAATCCGGGTGCCGGACCGTCAGATGCTCCGGTCGGCCCAGTGGTCGGTGCGCGTTCCGCGGATGTCGCGGATCGAGGCGAGCCGTTCGCGGTCGCAGACCTGCGAAAGCCCCCTGACGATCGTGGCCGGAAGGCCCGGCCCCGCATAAATCATGCAGGAATAGAGCTGCACCAGGTCGGCGCCCGCGCGGATCTTTTCCGCTGCCGTCTCCGCCGAGTTCACCCCGCCGACGCCGATGATCGGCAACGCCGCACCGACCCGCCTGCGCATCTTCGCCAGCACCGCCGTCGACTTGGCAAACAGCGGCTTGCCCGAAAGCCCGCCGGCTTCGTTCGCATGTGTCCGCTCGGTGAGGCCGTCGCGCGACAACGTTGTGTTGGAGACGATCAGGCCGTCGAGATCATGGGCGAGCGCCACCTCGGCGATGTCGTCCAGCCCTTCCTCGGTGAGGTCGGGGGCGATCTTGAGGAAGACGGGCACGCGCCGGCCCGCGCGTATCGCTTGCTCGTCCCGTGCCGCGAGCACGGCAGAGAGTAGGGCGGACAGGCTCTCGCGTGCCTGCAGGTCGCGCAGGCCCGGCGTATTGGGGGAGGAGATGTTGGCGGTGAAGTAGCGCGCCACGTCGTAGAAGGTGCCGATCCCTTCGACATAGTCGGCGATCCGGTCCTCGATGTCCTTGTTGGCGCCGATGTTGACGCCGATCAGCGACTGGCGCGAGCAGGTCTTGAGACGCCGAAGTGCGGCGGCATGGCCCTCGTTGTTGAAGCCCAGCCGGTTGATGACCGCTTCGTCGGCCGTCAGCCGGAAGATGCGGGGCTTCGGGTTGCCGTCCTGCGGCCGGGGCGTCACAGTGCCGATCTCGGCGAAGCCGAAACCGAGCCGGATCAGCGCCTCGGGCACCTCCGCGTTCTTGTCGTAGCCGGCCGCCATGCCGAGCGGATTTGCGAAGTCGAGCCCGGCGATCGTCTGGCGCAGGCGCGGGTCGGCGCGCAGGCCGCAGGCAGGCACGAGCCCGCTCCTTAGTGCGGCAATCGACAGGCCGTGCGCGGTTTCCGGATCGAACAGGAACAGGCCCTTGCGGGCGAGGTCGGCGAACGCCATGTCAGTTCATCTCCGGAAAGAGGTGCGTCCCGTCGGCGCCGAGCGGCAGCGGCTTCTCCCAGAGCACGGCATCGAGCGGAAGGGCGCCGTAGAGATGGGGAAAGAGCTGGCCGCCGCGGGACGGCTCGTAGACCAGCGCCTCTCCGAGCGCCGCACCGTCGATCGCGACCAGAAGCAGATCCGTCTGTCCGGCAAAGTGCTTTGCCGCCGTCTCCTTTGCCTGGGCGGCTGTGGAGAAGTGGATGAAGCCGTCGGCAAGGTCCACCGGCGCGCCCTCGAAGCTGCCCTTGCTGCGGGCGGATTGCCACAGACTTGCCGGAACGATCTTGTATATTATCTCGGACATGGTGTGCTTTCCTCTGCGCGGCCGCGGATGCCTTCGATCCTAGCGCTTGCCGCATCACCGCGGGAAAGTCCACGGGCAAAATCGATTGCCATTGCCGTTTCAAGGAGGAAGTCGCATGCGCAAAGTGATCGTCGGCCTGGCCTTCGTGTCGCCGCTGCTGCTGTCCGGGCCGGGCCTTGCCGAAGGCGAGGGACGCTATCAGATGGAGCGCACGGACGAAGGTTTCGTGCGGCTCGATACCGTCACCGGCGAGGTTTCGCTGTGCCGGGAGACCTCCGGCCAGATGGCCTGCCGCATGGCCGCCAACGAGCGGGCCGCCTTCGAAGAGGAGCTCGATTCGCTGACCAGACGTGTGGAAGCATTGGAAAAGGCGGAGAAATCGGCGCTTTCCAGTGATAAACCGCGCCTGCCGACCGATGAGGAGATTGACCGGACCATGGGCATCATGGAAAGAATGATGCAGCGCCTGATGGCTATCGTGAAGAATCTGGAGGGTGAGGAGGAGAAGATCGCCCCCCAGCAGCCGGTGCCGGAAAAGACCTGAGCGCCGATGTGCCCACGTCGAACCGCGTGCCATCATGACCGTGCTCTTGGGAGGGAGCCCGCATGACCACAGGATTGACGATCATCATTGCAGATGACCACCCGCTCTTCCGCGGCGCGCTGAGGCAGGCGCTGCTCGGAAGCGGCGACGAGGCCACGATCGTCGAGGCCGGGGACTTCGACGCCGCCCGCGCCTCGGCCAGCCGGTGTCCCGATGCCGACCTCATGCTTCTCGATCTCTCGATGCCCGGCGCCAGCGGCCTGTCCGGCCTGATCACGTTGCGGGCGGAACATCCGGGCCTGCCGGTGATCGTGGTCTCGGCCCGCGACGATGCCGCCACCATCCGCCGCGCATTGGATCTCGGCGCCTCCGGATTCATTTCCAAGTCCGCCTCGATCGAGGAGATCCGCGAGGGTATCGCGGCCGTCCTCGACGGCAACATCTACACGCCGAGCGACTATCAGCGCGGCCCCGAACAGGATGCGGAGGTCGGCGACCTGATCAACCGGCTGCGCACGCTGACGCCGCAGCAGTCGCGCGTGCTGTCGATGCTGGCCGAAGGGCTGCTCAACAAGCAGATCGCCTACGAGCTCGGCGTATCCGAGGCGACGATCAAGGCGCATGTGTCGGCGATCCTGCTGAAGCTGAACGTGGACAGCCGCACCCAGGCCGTCATCCAGCTCGGCAAGATCGGATCCACCTCCGCGGCTGCCGCCTGAACGCATTCGACCGGCGTCATCGGCGCTTCACCCGACATTCGCATGGCGCGCCATATGCGCCCTATTCCGCCGCCGCCTTTTCCAGGTTCACCAGACGCGTCAGCCAGGCCCGCATCGAGGCGGGGCGGACAGGCTTGTTCTGCACGACGATGTCCTTGCCGTCGGCCAGCGCCCTGACCTCGGCGGACCGGTCGGCGGTGACAAGCAGTCCCGGCAGTTCCGCGCCGAGCGCGGCCCGCACCCGGTCGATCGCCTCGATGCCGGTACCATCGCCAAGATGGTAGTCGGCGATGATTGCGTGGAAGGCCGGCGGCGTGGCTGTCAGGAGCGCGTCCACGGCGGCGATCGAATCCGCCGTGGCGACCTCGCAGCCCCAGCCCGTCAAAAGCAGCCGCATGCCCTCGAGGATCTTCGGCTCGTTGTCGATGCAAAGCACCCTCAGTCCGCGCATCGGTTCGGCGGCCGGGGCGGCAGGCGCCGACGTCGCTCCCTTCCGGCCGGTGGCGGTGGTGTCGATCGGCACCCGAACCTTGAAGCCCGTGCCTCTGCCGGGCGTCGATTGCAGCTCGACCGGGTAGCTGAGCACCTTTGCAATGCGGTCGACGATGGAAAGCCCGAGCCCCAACCCCGGCGCCGTCCGCGCACCTTCGTCGAGCCGGGCGAACTCCTTGAAGACGGTGCGGAACTTCGATGACGGGATGCCGATGCCGGTGTCGAAGACCTGTATCGACGCGTCGCCTGCCTGCCGGCGCACGCCGACCAGAACCTTGCCGCTGTTGGTGTACTTGATGGCGTTGGAGACGAGGTTCTGCACGAGCCGGCGAAGCAGGTTGGGATCGCTGCGCACCGCAATCGATGTCGGCATGACCTTGAGCGTCAGGTTCTTGGCCAGCGCCATCGGCGCGAAATCCGTTTCGATCCGCCGCAGGAGATCATCGAGTTGCACCACCTGCAGCCGGGGCTTCATCGCGCCGGTATCCAGCCGCGAGATGTCGAGCACCGCCCCCAGGATCGCCTCGACGGACTCCAGCGAGGAGTCGATATTGTGCACCATCGCGCCGTTGTCGGAGGCGCCCAGCCGCTCGACGAGCGAGGAGGAATAGAGCCGCGCTGCGTTCAGCGGCTGCAGGATGTCGTGACCGACAGCGGCGAAGAAGCGCGTCTTGCCGAGATTGGCCTCTTCCGCAGCCGCCCGCGCCTCGCCCAGTTCCTGGTTGACCCGGGTCAGTTCCGCGGTACGTTCCGCCACGCGCATTTCCAGCGTCTCGTTGGCGAGTTTCAGCGCGCGGTCGGCCTCGACGCGCTCGGTGATGTCGGTGAAGGTCGCGACGAAGCCGCGCTCGGGCATGGCGTTGGAATGGACCTCGACGATGCGCCTGCCGCCGGAGAGCACGAGCTGGAACGGCTGGTCGAAATTCAGGGCGCCGTCGAGGATCGCCTGCTTTTCGCTCGTGGCGATGCGGCCCTCGGCAACGAGGATGTCGATCATGTCCTTCAGCGCGAAACCCACCTGGCCGACCTGCTCGGGCAGGTCCAACAACTCGCGGAAGCGGCGGTTCCAGACGGTGAGGTTGCCCGAACTGTCGAAGACGGCGATCCCCTGGTCCATCTGCCCGAGCGCGGTCTGGAGCATGCCCTGATTGTATTGCAGCGCCTCGCTCGCCTGGTCGAGCAACCAGCTCGTGTCGGCAGTGGTCTCGTCGATCCGCTGCAGCGTCAGCGACAGGACGAGGCGGGCGGAGGAAGATCCGATGGCGCTGCCGAGAACCTGTTCGGAGAAATGCACGAGCGCGATATCCGCCGGCGCATGGTCCTCCAGCCATCGACCGGCCTGTCGTTCGTAGCTGTGGAAGGAGCGCTCGGTCCGCTCCTCGCCGAGATAGGTCGCCACCGTGTTCTTCAGGTCGCGCACCGTCACCTTGGTCCTGCTGCCGCGGAAGGCGCGCTCCAGTTGCGGCCGCGAACGGATGAAGATGTTGGCCTGCAGGCGCTCGATATTGGTGGTGCTGCGCGACAGCGAGCCGATGACGAAGGCTGCGACGTTGACCAGCAGCGACAGCACGGATGCGGCGACCAGCGGATCGGCCTGCGGCCCGGAGAGCACGCTGGCGCCCGGCAGCAGGAAGCCGAGGACGGCAGACGCGATCCCGGAATTGTCGCTGACGCCGAGGCTGGGGAGAAACAGTAGATAAGCCCAGACGACGAGACCGGAGACCATGCCGGCGATGGCGCCGCGCGCATTGGCATGGCGCCAGAGGAGGCCGCCGATGAGGGCAGGGGCGACCTGCGCGACGGCCGCGAATGCCAGAAGGCCGATCGAGGCGAGCCCGGCGTTCGAGGTCGAGAACCGGTAGTAGGCGTATCCCAGCAATAGCACGAAGAAGATCGCCAGCCGCCGGATGCGCAGCAGCGTCTGCGTCAGGTCCTCCTGCGGCTCGCCGCGTCCGATCAGGTTGCGGCGGAGCACGACGGGGATGACGATGTCGTTGGAGATCATGATCGACAGCGCCACGCATTCGACGATCACCATGGCGGTGGCCGCCGAAAAGCCGCCGATGAAGGAGACGAGCGTCAGCGTCGGCTGGCCCTGTGCCAGCGGCAGCGCCAGCACGTAGAGGTCGGCATCGCCGAGCCCCTGGAAGGCGATGACGCCGCCGATTGCGACCGGCAGCACGAAGAGGTTGATGGCGATCAGATAGAGCGGAAACAGCACGCCCGCGGTGCGCAACTCGCCCGCGGTCCGGTTCTCGACCACGGTGACGTGGAACTGCCGCGGAAGGATGACGATGGCAAAGGCCGAGAGCACGATCAGGAGCAGCCATCGGGCGATCGGCGTATCGTGTGCCAACGCTGCGGTCACGCGCTCGCTCTCGGCAGCGCGCAGCCACAGGTCGCCGAGCCCGTCGAACATGAAGTAGACGACATAGATGCCGACGGTGGCGAAGGCGAAGAGCTTGACCACCGATTCCATCGAGATCGCAAGGATCAGACCGTCCTGGTGCTCCGTCGCGTCCGTGTGCCGCGTGCCGAAGACGACGGCGAAGCAGGCCAGGAACAGGGACACGATCAGTGGCAGGTCGAGGAAGGTCTGGCTCTCGTCGAAGCCGTAGTCGTAGAAATCGACCACGACCTTCACCGAGCTCGAGACCGCCTTGAGCTGCAGGGCGATGTAGGGGATCGCGCCGACGAGGGCGATCAGCGCCACGATCGCGGCAACGCCCGGGCTCTTGCCGTAGCGGGCACCGACGAAATCGGCGATCGAGGTCAGGCGTTCGGACTTTGCAAGGTCCACGATCCGCCGGATCAATGGCAGGCCGAGCGTGAACATCAGGATCGGACCGATATAGATGCCGAGGAATTCCAGGCCCTGCACGCTCGCAAGCCCGACCCCGCCGAAATAGGTCCACGACGTGCAGTAGATGGCGAGGCTCAATGCATAGACGAGCGGCCGGCCGCGATGCGGGGCATCCGGATCGCGCGACTTGCGGTCGCCGTAGGTCGCCACCGCAAACAGCAGCAGGAGATAGGCGAAGGCCGCGGCGAAGATGGTCCAGCCAGGCAGCATGCGTCCTCCGGTCATCGACGGACCCCTCCCGTCCGCCGAGGGCACCATAGGACATTAAAACGGCAAAGAAAATCGGGGCGGGCCTTGACTTAAGTCCCATAGCGGAAAGGTGGTTGCAGTGTGGTGGAGGAATGCGTCCGGACGGTTCCCTCTGCGGAGAATCTAAATTACGCTGCCACTGTCATGCAGCAAGAGGAGAAGGGAATGCTCAACGAGTTCAAGGAGTTTATCGCCCGCGGCAATGTGATGGACCTCGCCGTCGGCGTGATCATCGGCGCGGCCTTCAGCAAGATTGTCGATTCGGTCGTCAACGACCTCGTGATGCCGATTGTCGGCGCCCTGACGGGTGGCGGCTTTGATTTCTCGAACTACTTCCTGCCACTTTCCTCCAACGTGACGGCAAGCTCGCTTGCTGCCGCGCGCGAGCAGGGCGCGGTCTTCGCCTATGGCAGCTTCATCACGGTGCTGATCAACTTCCTCATTCTGGCCTGGATCATTTTCATGATGATCAAGGCGGTCAATCGCGTGCGCACCAGCGTCGAAAAGAAGAAGGCCGCCGAGGCTGCGCCGCCGCCGGCCGATGTGGCGCTGCTGACGGAAATCCGCGACCTCCTGAAATCGCGGCCGGCGGTCTGAGCTGCTCCGGGCCCCGGCGATCGCCGTCGGGGCCGCTCTCCTTCCATCACCGAAATCGATCGGACCGTCAGAGAAACTGGCGTGATCGGGCAATCGAATCCCGCTAAGGATTGCCCGCCTGGATGTCGCGCGTTGTGGCATGGCCAGGCTCTGATGGAGACACGATGGATATTCTCGGCCAACTGAGCCCGCGCGCGCTGAATGCGCCGGAGAGCGGCATCGTCGAACTGGTCAACTATGCGCGCCACAGGGACGGGCTGATCCCGCTCTGGGTCGGCGAAGGCGACCTACCGACGCCGCAGCTCATCTCCGATGCGGCCATGGCGGCCCTGAAGGCCGGCGAGACCTTCTACACCTGGCAGCGCGGCATACCGGAACTGCGGCAGGCGCTGTCGCGCTACTACGCCCGCCATTTCGGCCACGTGCTGTCGCCCGAGCATTTCTACGTCGTCGGTTCCGGCATGCAGGCGATCCAGCTTGCGCTGCAGGCGCTGACCGGGCCGGGCGATGACATCGTCTACCTGACGCCGGCCTGGCCGAACCTGGCAGCTGCAGCCGAGATCGCCGGCGTGCGCCCGCTCGCCGTACCGCTGCAGTTTGCCGACGGTCGCTGGCGGCTGGAACTCGATCGCCTCGAAGCTGCGATCACGCCGCTGACCCGGGTGCTCTTCGTCAACACGCCGTCCAATCCGACCGGCTGGACGGCGACCCGGGAGGACCTGCGCGCCCTGCTGGAGATTGCCCGCCGGCGCGGCCTTTGGATCATGGCTGACGAGATCTATGCGCGCTACTTCTATGCCGGCGGCCGGGCGCCCTCCTTCCTCGACGTGATGGAGGACGGCGACCGCGTCGTCTTCGTCAATTCCTTCTCGAAGAACTGGTCGATGACGGGCTGGCGCGTCGGCTGGATCGTGGCGCCGCCGCAGATGGGCCAGGTGCTCGAGAATCTGGTGCAGTACTCGACCTCGGGCGTCGCCCAGTTCATGCAGAAGGGCGCGGTGGCCGCCCTGGACGAGGGCGACGCCTTCGTCCAGGCCAATATCGACAAGGCGTCGCGCAACCGCGACCTGCTCTGCGACGCTCTGATCGCCACGAACCGGGTGGAAACCCTGAAGCCGGATGGCGCCCTCTACGCCTTTCTCAAGATCGACGGCGTCACCGATGCGCGGCAGGCAGCGCTCGACATCGTCGACAAGACGGGCGTGGGCCTCGCCCCCGGCACGGCCTTCGGCGAGGGCGGGTCGCTCTTCCTCAGGGCCTGCTTCCTGCGCGATACTGCGCAGGTGGAGGAAGCGGCCGGACGGCTGTCGCGCTACATCGCCGCCCTCTGATCGCCACATTTACATCTTCGTTACGATCGCGCTCTATTCGGCGCGTGAAACAGGATCGGAGAAGACGGGATGGCGGTATTGGTGACGGGCGGAGCGGGCTATATCGGCTCGCACATGGTCTGGGCGCTTCATGATGCCGGGGAGGAGGTCGTCGTCGTCGATCGCCTGTCCACCGGTTTTCGCTGGGCGATTGCGCCGGAGGCCCGCTTCTACGAGGGCGACATCGCCGACCGCGAACTGCTGAGACGGATCTTCGCCGAGAACGCCATCGATGCGATCATCCATTTCGCCGGATCGATCGTCGTGCCCGAATCGGTCTCCGATCCCCTGGGTTACTACGAGAACAACACGGTCAAGTCGCGTGCGCTGATCGCAGCCGCCGTTGAGGCCGGGGTGCCGCATTTCGTCTTTTCCTCCACCGCCGCCGTCTACGGTACGCCGCAGACGGACGATCCGGTCGAGGAAACCGCCCCGCTGAGCCCGGAATCGCCCTATGGTTCGTCGAAGCTGATGACGGAGATCATGCTGCGGGACACCGCGCTCGCCCATGATCTTGCCTATACCGCCCTTCGCTACTTCAACGTCGCCGGCGCCGATCCGCGCGGCCGCACGGGCCAGTCGACCAAGGGGGCGACGCACCTGATCAAGGTTGCTTCGGAAGCGGCCCTTGGAAAGCGGCAGGGCATGGACGTCTACGGCACCGACTATGCGACGCCCGACGGCACGTGCGTGCGCGACTACATCCACGTCTCCGACCTCGCCAATGCGCATCTGAAGGCGCTCGAGCGCATGCGCGCCGGCGGCGGTTCGATCGTCGCCAATTGCGGCTACGGCCGAGGCTTCTCCGTGCTGGAGGTGCTGAACCGCGTCAAGGAGGTCTCCGGCGTCGATTTCCCGGTGCGCATCGCCGGGCGTCGGCCGGGCGATGCCGTCTCGATCGTCGCCAACCCGTCGGTCGCGATGAAGGAATTGAATTGGAAGCCGCAATACGACGATCTCGCCTTCATCGTGCGCACCGCGCTCGACTGGGAGAACCATCTCGGTCGCCGCAACCAGATCTGACGAGTAGATGGCGGCGGTCGCGTCCCGCCGCCCATCGGCAAGGCTACTTGCCGAGCGTCACTTCCTCATGCTCGATCGAGTGGCGGATGAGTTGCGCCCAGAGGCCGTCGTAGAAATCGCCGTCGAGGCCGCGTGCCAGCGCGTTTTCGCGGGCATTGTTGCGAACCTCGTCGACGCGTGCGGGAATGTCTGCCTTCAGGCCGAGTTCGGCCTTGATCTCGGCGGCGCGGCCGATGAAGGTCCAGCGTTCCGCAAAGAGATCCATCAGCGCCCGGTCGATCCGGTCGATGTTGTCGCGAATTTCCGCCATGGTCCGGCAATCGGCTGCTTTTTCGGACATTCCCGTCTCCGCTTCTATGCAAACGTCGGTCCGCCGCCGCGGACATCGCGGTTGGCTGTAACAAAGCAGAGGCGGGGAGGAAAGGCGAAAGCGCGCCGGGCGGCGCTGTGCCACATACGGGCCGCGCGAAATTCAGGGAAGGTGCGGTCCTGTTCCTGTCTTCCGGCGGTCCCGTATGCTGGCAAGGAGAGTTCTAGACGATGAAGCTTGAGCGAGACTTAAATTAATATTCTCTAATAGGTTGCGGTCGGTTGAAGAGGCTTACCCAGGGTGAGGCACATGGCGCAACAACCCGCCCGCCGGCCGCCGCAAGGCCGCGGAGATTCGGAACAGGCAGCCGCCGGCGTGCGGCTATTTCTGCGCCTCCGGAAGGCGGCATCGCCTGTCGGTTGGCGCGACAGTTCGGCACGCGCTCGGCCTGGCTTGCATCCGTGCCGCGGGTTCGAACACGCCGGCATCCGGCCATTGGTCGACCCGGACGAAATGGGGCAGGCCAAAACTGGCCGGGAATGCGATCGCCGTCGTGGCCGACACGGCCAGGATGGCAGCGGAAATGACAAGCGCTCTCATGTCGAGATCCTCGGATCAAAGGAAGTCCCACGCGATCCTCAAGCCCAGCGCCATATATGGGGGGCGATCTCTTTATTTTAATAGTTACTAATATAAAAATACGGCGACGGCCATCGCCTGCCCCCGAACGTGTGGTGCAAGACGCACCAAGACGCACTGGGAGCGCTGGCGATATCGGTCGCCATCCGCGACCTTGGCGCGCTGTTGCTCCGGATGTGCTTTCGGGAGATAGGATGCTCCCCGCCTGACCGCCCGCCGCATGGGCGGTCAATTGGGGGGATCGATGCTTCGGGCTAGTCCTTGCGGATGCCCTCTTCGGTCGGCTTGCCGGAAGGGTCGACGCAACGCCGAACCGTCTTGACGCCGAACTTGCAGACTTGTGGTTCGACGGAACCGGTGACGGTCTGGTCGATCATGCTTTCATTGGACGCAACGATCGGGTCGCCGAACCTTGCGCGATCAAAATTTCCGAGGGCTGCGAATGCACTAGAGGCCGCAAAGGCCATGACAGCGATCGATACAACGAATGTCTTCATCTTGAGGTCCTCTGATTGCGGGTAACATCGGACATCCTCGTGCATGCGAAAATATCATATGGGGCGCGGGGCCTGTGTGTTAAGTGGCCCCTGCCGAAAAAACGTCACATTATGTTAATGGCTCGCTGCTACGGCGCGACGGTGATTCGCTTCAGGCCGGCTTCAGGTAGCTTTCGGCCACTTCCGTCCAGAAGGCGGCGCCCACCGGCAGCAGATCGTCGTTGAAATTGTAACCCGGATGGTGGAGCGGCGGGTCACTTTCGGAGGTCTTCGCGCCGAGGAAGAAGTAGCTGCCGGGGCGCTCCTTCAGCATATAGGCGAAATCCTCGCTGCCCATGAAGGGGCGGGGGAGGTCCATGACCTTCTCAGCACCCGCAAATCGAATGGCGATGTCCCGCAGAAGGTCAGTCTCGCGCTTGTGGTTGATGGTGGCGTCGTAGCTGCGCAGGTAGTCCACGGTGGCGGTCGTCGCATAGCTCTCCGCCTGGCGTTCGGCAATCAGGCGTATGCGCCGTTCCAGCTCGTCGCGCACGCCGGGATCGAAGGAGCGGATGCCGACGACGATTTCGGCGCGCCCCGGAATGATGTTGCTGGCCGTGCCGCCATGGAACGAGCCGACGGTGACGACGGTCGGATCGAGCGGATGGATGTTGCGGGAGACGATCGTCTGCAGGGCCATTACGATCGAGGCGCCGGCAACGATCGGGTCCGCCGTCTCCTGCGGCTCGGCGCCGTGGCCGCCGCGGCCGTTGACCGTGATGGTCGCCTCGTCGACCGCGGCCATGATGGCGCCCTCGCGGAAATGAAACTGGCCGAACGGCAACGCCGGTTCGTTGTGGAGCGCGAAGACCGCGTCGCAGGGGAAGCGTTCGAACAGACCCTCCTCCACCATGATCCGGGCGCCCCCGAAGTTCTCCTCGGCCGGCTGGAAGATGAGGTGGACGATGCCGTCGAAGTTCCGCCGCTCGGCGATGGCGCGCGCCGCCCCGAGCAGCATCGTCGTGTGCCCGTCATGGCCGCAGGCGTGCATCAGGCCCGGTGTCCTGCTGGCATAGGGCAGGCCGGTTTCCTCCAGGATCGGCAGGGCGTCGATATCGGCGCGGATGCCGACGGAACGCCGGCCGGTGCCGTTCGTCAGCGTCGCGACCAGACCCGTCTTCGCAAGGCCGCGCGTCACCTTGTAGCCATAGCTCTCGAGATGGCGGGCGATCAGCTCCGACGTGCGCACCTCCGCGAGCCCGAGTTCCGGATGGGCGTGCAGGTCCTGGCGGATCGCGGCCAGTTCCGGCATCGCATTGGTGAGGGCAGCGCGTACGTTCATGTCAGACACCACGGGTTGGAATCTTGTTTTCGAGCGTGCGGAACGCCACGATGAGGATGGCGGTCAGGCAGAGGTAGATGAGCGCCAGGAACAGCAGCGGTTCGTAGGTGAGGTAGGTCGTCTGCCGGATCTTGGAGATGACGGCGTAGGCGTCGACAACGGTGATCGTCGCCACCAGCGGCGTCGACTTCAACTGCAGCACGGTCTCGCCGTTCAGCGTCGGCAATGCGCGATGGACGGCGCGCGGCAGCCAGATGCGCCGGAACACCTTCCACCGGCTCATGCCGTAGGCCCGGGCGGCCTCGAGCTCGCCGGCCGGAACGCCGGCGAAGGCGCCGCGCATCACCTCGCCTTCGTAGGCGGCAAAGGAGATCGTCAGCGCTGCGACGCCATAGGGCCAGGCCTCGCGCAGATAGGGCCAGAGGAAGGAATCCCGAATGGCGGGAAACTGCGGAAAGAGCGATCCCAGTCCGTAATAGAGCAGCCACAGCTGCAGGAGCAGCGGCGTACCGCGGATGATGGTGCAGAAGGTCCTGGCCAGCACCTTCAGCGGCCAGGGGCCGGTGACCTGCACGAGCCCGAGCGGGACAGCGAAGAGGAAGCCGAGAATGCAGGTGCTGAAGAGCATCAGCAGGGTGACGCCGACGCCCTGGGCAAGCCGTCCGGCATAGTCCGGTATCCAGTCCCAGCGCATGAACCAGGCCATGCAGAAGATCGCGATCACGGCTATGGCGAGCAGGATGATCCGGTGCGGCTTCAGGAAGGCCCTGCCGCCCGGAAGCTCGGTCAGGGCGGTGGCCTCGACGGTGCTTGTCTCGACGGTCATGCCGGGGCCGCCATGCCGCGCCGGGCGCGGGTTTCGATGATGCGGATGACGATGTTCGAGACAAGCGTCAGCGCCAGGTACAGCGCGCCGGCGGCACAGAAGAACAGCAGATAGGCCTTGGTGCTACCCGCCGCCTGCCGCGTCACCAGCGTCAGCTCGCTGAAGCCGACGACGGCAAGAAGGGCCGTGTCCTTCGTGGCGATCAGCCAGAGGTTGGAAAGGCCGGGAATGGCGTGCGGCAGCATGGCGGGAAGCGTGATGCGGCGCATGATCTGGGTCGGCGCCATGCCGTAGGCGCGGGCAGCCTCGATCTGCCCGGCCGGCACGGCCTTGATCGCCCCGCGCAGCACCTCGGTCGAATAGGCGCCCTGCACGACGCCGATGACGAAGATGCCGGCGGCGAGCCCGCTGATGTCGACGGGGCCGTAGCCCATCGCCGCCGTCAGCTGGTTGAGAAGATCCGTTCCCGCATAGTAGAGCAGCAGGATCAGCACGAGCTCGGGAATGGCGCGGACGAGGGTGGTATAGACCTCGAGCAGATCCTTCAGTACAGGTCCGCCATAAAGCTTGCCGAAGGCGCCGCCGGTTCCGAGCAGCAGGCCGAGCGCATAGCCGCCGACCGCAATCTTGATCGAGTTCAGGAGGCCGCCCAGGAGCACGCCGCCCCAGCCCGGCGGTTCGAGCGCCAGAAGGCCCCAGTTGATCAGGGTCGCGGGATCAGCAGCCATGTCACTCTCGTCTTCAAGGGAGCCTGGCCGGCGGCGACGCCGCCGGCCGCTGGAGCATTACCGGCCGAAGCGGAATCGCTTCGGCGTCGGACAATGCGGTGAGCCGGATTCCTCCGGAGTTGCTCCGGATGTCGATCAGCCGCCGTAGATGTCGAAGTCGAAGTACTTCTTGGAGAAGGTGTCATAGGTGCCGTTGGCGCGGATCGCCTTGATCGCGGCGTTGACCTTGTCCTTCAGCTCCGTCTCGCCCTTGCGCAGGCCGACGCCCACGCCGGCCCCGAGGATTTCAGGATCGTCCTTGACGTTGCCCTTGTGCTCGCAGCAGTCCTTGCCCTGGTCGGACTTCAGAAAGGCGTCGAGCGCGATCGCATCCGCCTGCACGGCGTCGATGCGCCCGGCCGCCAGGTCGTTGTTGGCCTCGTCCTGGGTCTGGTATTCCTTGATCGTCGCGCCGGCCCCGCCGAAGTACTTGTCGGCATAGGACTGGTGGATGGTGGCGACCTGGACGCCGATGGTCTTGCCAGCAAGGCTCTCCGGCGTCGCGTCGAAGGCAGCGCCCTTGGGGCCGATGACGCCCGTCGGGGTGTTGTAGTACTTGTCGGAGAAGTCGATCGTCTTGAGGCGCTCCCCGGTGATCGACATGGAGCCGACGATCATGTCGATCTTGTTCGTGGTCAGCGCCGGAATGATGCCGTCCCAGGCGACCGGGGTGATGACACAGTCGAGCTTGGCCTCGTCGCAGATCGCCTTCATGAATTCGACTTCCCAGCCCTCCCAGTTGCCCGAGGCGTCGGGAGAGGCGAACGGCGGATAGGGCTCGGCGGCGAAGCCGACCTTGATCTGCTGGGCCACGGCGCCGCTGATGCCGGCAAAGCCGATGACGGCGGCAAGTGCGATCGTCTTCAATGCGGTCTTCATGCTTGTTTTCCCTCTGTTGGTTATTGGTATTCTCAGTGGATGGAACTGATGAATTTCTTCAGCCGCTCCGATTTCGGGGCACCGAAGATCTCTTCCGGCGGGCCCTGTTCCTCGATGACGCCATTGGCGAGGAACACGATGTGGTTGGCGACGTTGCGGGCGAACTTCATCTCGTGGGTGACGAGGATCATCGTCCGCTTCTCCTTCGCCAGGTCGCCGATCACGGTGAGGACCTCGCCCACCAGCTCCGGGTCGAGCGCCGACGTCGGTTCGTCGAAGAGCATGACATGCGGCTGGACGGCGAGCGCTCTCGCGATCGCCGCGCGCTGCTGCTGGCCGCCGGACAGGAAGGCGGGATAGGCGTCGCGCTTCTCGAACAGGCCGACGCGCCGGAGGATCGTCTCGGCCCGCTCGATGGCCTCTGCCTTTGCGATCCCGAGCACATGGACAGGCGCTTCGATGACGTTCTGCAGGATCGTCATGTGCTGCCACAGATTGAAGTTCTGGAACACCATTCCGAGACGGGAGCGTATGCGCTGCACCTGCTTGCGATCGGCGGGCACGAGGCCGCCATGGCCATCCTTCCTCATGGCGATTTCTTCGCCATGGATCGTGACCGATCCGGCGCTGGGCAGTTCCAGCATGTTGATGCAGCGGAGGAAGGTGGACTTGCCGGATCCGGAGCCGCCAATGATGGCGATGACATCGCCTTCCCGTGCCGTGAGGGAAACGCCCTTGAGGACCTCGAGCGGTCCGAAGCGCTTGTGCAGGTTTTCGACTGCGATTGCCTCGGCGCGATCCGTCATCGGATGAACTGCTCCGATGCGCGGCACGAATGAGCTTGGCTCATGCCAGATCTTCCCCTGTTCGTCTTTTGCAACCCGCTCTTGCGGCGGGCTGTCCTGCTCGGCGCGGCCATCTTCGTGCCCGTCGCTTCCTTCCATTGACACCATCGTTGCACTTGTGGCGTAGTTGTTCAAGCGTATAATAATCGCGCCGCCGGCTTTTTGTCCGGTCTCGCCAAAACACTGTTTGCAATCAAAGGAGTAGCGGATGCCCGCTTTCGGTTCCCAGGAAATGTCGGCTTCCCTGCTGCGCGTTCTGATGCGTCGCCCCGGCCCCAGCCTCGTCTCGGCCGATCCGGCGAAGTGGCACTACGGACCGACGTTCGACGGGCAAAGGGCGGTGCGCCAGTATACGGAATTCGCCCGGCTTGTGGAAAAGTCCGGCACCGAGATCATCTGGCTCGAGGACGAGGGTGACGGTCTTGCCGACGCCATGTTCACCCACGATCCCTCGCTGATGTCCGATCACGGCGCGATCCTGCTGCGCATGGGAAAGCCGCTGCGCGTGAACGAGACGGAACTGCACGAGAAGGCCTATGCGGATCGCCAGATTCCGATCCTCGGCCGCATCGAGGCACCCGGCACGGTGGAAGGCGGCGACTGCATCTGGCTCGATGCGAAGACGCTCGTCGTCGGCCGCGGCGTCCGGACCAACCAGGAGGGCATCGACCAGCTTTCGACGATGCTCTCCCCGCACGGCGTCTCCGTGCTCGCCTACGACCTGCCGCTGTGGCAGGGCGAGGAGGCCTGCCTGCATCTGATGAGCGTCATGAGCCCGCTTGCCGGCGACCTGGCGCTCGTCTTCGCGCCGCTCCTGCCGGCTGCCTTCTACCAGTTGCTGAAGGCGCGCGGCATCCGTCTGATCGAGGCGCCGGCGGACGAGTTCCACGCCAGCAACGGCCTCAGCCTGAACGTGCTGCCGGTCCACCCGAACGAGGTGATCATGGTGGCGGGCTTCCCGAAGACCAGGGCGGCGATGGAGGCTGCCGGCTGCGTGGTCGAGACCTTCGAGGCCGACGCGCTCTGCATTGCCTGCGAAGGCGGCCCGACCTGCCTCACCCGGCCCGTCCTGCGGCGGGCGGCATGAGCCGCCGGTCCTTCCATCGTGCCTCGGAAGCGGAGCGCCGCCATGATCTCATCGAGGCGACGCTGGACTGCATCGCCGAGGGCGGGCTGCAGGGTGCGACGGTCCGCCAGATCGCGATCAAGGCGGGCGTGACGGCGGGTCTGATCCGGCACTATTTCGTCTCCAAGGAGCAGATCCTCCAGGAGGCCTATCGCGTGGTGATCGCGCGGTTGACGGAAAAGGCCGAACGCGTGGCGGGCACCCCGGACGAGCGCCTGCGCGCGTTCATCGTCATCAACCTGACCGAGCCCGTCGCAAACAGCCGCAGCCTGTCGCTCTGGGCGTCGTTCATCAGCCGCGTCAGCGTCGATCCCGCGCTCGCGGCCATTCATCGCGAGGGCTATCTCGGTTTCCGTAACGCGCTGGAAGGGCTGCTGGCCGATTTCCTGGCGTCCAGGGGGCTCGATGCCGGTCCTGCGCGCTGCCGGACGCTGGCGATCGCGATCAACGGCCTGCTCGACGGGCTGTGGCTGGAGGGATGCCTTGCAGGCGAGCTCTTCGAGGAAAGCGAGCTGGTCTCGACCGCGCTGTCCTCCATCGAGGCCCTGATCGGCCAGCCGATCGCACCGCCGGCACCAACAGAATAAGATAGGGAGAACGCAATGCGCTACGCATCCATCACCGAGAGGCTGGCGAGCCTGGGCTCCGAGAAATGGGCGGTTCACGTCGAGGCGCGCCGGCGCAAGGATCGGGGCGAGCCGATCATCGAGCTCACCATCGGCGAGCCCGACCTGCCGCCGCACCGGAGCCTGCTCGAGGAAGCGACGCGTGCAATGAATGCCGGCCGTTATCGTTACTCGAACGGCCGGGGCGAGCCGCCGGTGGTGGATGCGCTGGTGCGCAAATACGCCAGGCGCCGTCCGGGCGTGACGAGCGCCAATGTGCTCTGCTTTCCCGGCACGCAGACGGCCCTCTTCGCCGTCATGCTCGGCCTCGTGGAAAAGGGCGATGCCGTATTGGTCGGAGATCCGCTCTATGCCACCTACGAAGGCGTGATCCGCGCCACCGGCGCCGAGCAGGTGACCGTTCCGCTCCGCCCGGAGCATGGTTTTCACATGCAGGCGGACGATCTCGAACGCGCGATCACGCCGCAGTGCCGCGTGCTGCTGCTGAATACGCCGCACAATCCCACCGGGGCCGTGCTGACCGCGGAAGAAATCTCAGCGATCGGCGCCGTCTGCCGCCGGCACGACCTGTGGATCGTCTGCGACGAGGTCTATGAGGAACTGGTGTTCTCCGGCTCCTTCGCGTCCCCTTTCGATGATCCCGCACTCGCCGAGCGCACGATCGTCTGCTCCTCGATCTCCAAGTCGCATGCCGCCCCGGGCTTCCGCAGCGGCTGGGCGATCGGGCCTGCGGAATTTGCCGGCCGGCTGCTTGCGGTGTCCGAGACGATGCTGTTCGGCGTGCAGCCCTTCATCGCCGACATGACGGCCTATGCCCTGGACAATCCGATCGACACTTCGGCGAGGATGCGCCAGTCCTACAGCCACCGCGCCGCCCGGGTCGTCGCCGGTCTCGCGGACGCCCCCGGCCTGATGCCGGTCGCGCCCGAGGCCGGCATGTTCATCGTCGTCGACGTCTCCGCAACCGGCATGGACAGCGAGGCCTTCGCCTGGGCGCTTCTGGACGAGGAGCGGGTCGCCGTCATGCCGGGATCGGCCTTCGGCAGCGGCGGCGACGATTTCATCCGCATCAGCCTGACTGTACCGGACGAAATGATCGACGAGGCCTGCAGACGAATTTCCGCCCTGGCCAAGCGCTCGGGCTTCAGGAAGGAATTGCGCGCATGAGCAAGACGAAGACGGTCGGCGAGGCGATGGTCGATCTCCTCGAGGCAAACGGCGTGGAGGTGGTGTTCGGCATTCCGGGCGTCCACACCGTCGAACTCTATCGCGGCCTCGCGGCCTCGAAGATCCGCCACATCACCCCGCGCCACGAACAGGGCGCAGGCTTCATGGCCGACGGCTACGCGCGCGTCACCGGCAAGCCCGGCGTGGCGCTGGTGATCACCGGCCCGGGCCTGACCAACACCATCACGGCGATGGCACAGGCGCGGCAGGATTCCGTCCCGATGCTGGTGATCTCCGGTGTCAACCGCCGCAATTCGCTCGGCCACGGCCGCGGCCTGCTGCATGAGCTGCCGGATCAGGCGGCGATGATGAAGAGCTTCGCCCTCTATTCGCATACACTGGTCGATCCGGCCGACCTGCCCTCGGTGATCGCCCAGGCCTTCTCCGTCATGGGCTCGGCCCGACCGGGTCCAGTGCATATCGAGATCCCGACCGACGTGATGCCGCTGCCGGCAGGCGAGATCGCGCTGAAAGCGACGCGCGCATCGCGCCCGAGCCCGGATCCGGCGACGCTGGCCGAGCTTGCCGAACTCTGCGAGCGCTCCGGCCGCATCGTCTTGATGTGCGGCGGCGGCGCTGCCACCGCCGACAGGTCGGTGACGGCTCTTGCCGAAAGGCTGGACGCGCCGGTGGTCCTAACCACCAATGCTCGCGGCATGCTCGCCGGCCATCCGCTCCGGGTGCCGGCGAGCCCGAGCCTGAACGCGACCCGCGCGCTGATCGCCGATGCGGATCTCGTCATCGGTTTCGGCACCGAGATGGGGCAGACCGACTACGACATGTATGCGACGGGCACGCTTCCCGCGATGCGCCGCTTTGTGCGCGTCGACATCGACGCGCAGCAACTCGCCCGCGAGCCGCGCGCCGATCTTCCCGTGCTCTCGACGGTCGAGGCGGCAGCCGTCGCCCTTCTGCCGCTGGTCAAGGCCAGGAGCGGGGACGGTGCGGAGCGGGCGGGACGGGCGCGCGAGGCCGCCCTCGGCGAGCTGACGCCGAAGATCCGCACCGAGATCGGCGTGATCGGCAGGGTCTACGAGGCGCTGCCGGATGCGATCGTCGTCGGCGATTCCACCCAGGCGGTCTATGCCGGCAACCTCTATCTCGATGTCGCCCGCCCGCAGACCTGGTTCAACGCCGCAACCGGCTTCGGCGCGCTGGGCTACGGCCCGCCGGCGGCCATCGGCGCTGCGATCGGCGCCCCCGATCGTCCGGTCGTCTGCCTGACCGGCGACGGCGGCTTCCAGTTCTCGCTGGCCGAGATCGGCTCGGCGGCCGATGCCGGCGCCCGGGTCGTCTTCCTTGTCTGGAACAACGACGGCTATCAGGAGATCGAGAACTACATGGTCGAGTGCGGGATCGAGCCGGAAGGCGTCAAGCCGTCCGCGCCGGATTTCCTCGACATCGCCAGGGCCTACGGCCTGCCGGCTGTCCGCCTCGCCGATGTCGGCGAGCTTGACGAAGCCCTTCAGGTCGCCGCCAGGCGCAACGGCCCGAGCCTGATCGAGATCCACCAGACCCGAACCCGGGGCGCGACGGCCTGACATCGATCTCTGCCGGCGGCGGCATTGCCGCCCGGCAGGTCCACGCTGTAATCTGCCGCACGGTGCTGAGCGTGCTGCGGGCCGTGCCCGGCACGGCATTTGATGGAGATCGCCGCCGATGGGACGGAACGGATCGGCTGCACGCACCAGGACGGAAACCTGCGCCGTCTGCGGAAAGCCTTTTCCGGCGGCCCGGCTCTATCACGCCTCCTCCATCCGACCGGGTATTTTCGAACTGATCCGCCGGGACGTGGGCGACTGGAGCCTGGACAGCCGCATCTGCGGCGCCGACCTCTCACGCTATCGCCGCCGTTACGTGGCGGATCTCCTGGAACAGGAGCGGGGGGAACTCTCCGATCTCGACCGGCAGGTGCTGGAAAGCTTCGAGAGGGGCGTCTCCTCGGTCCATGCCGGCGCCCTCGGCCTGCAGAAGGAACTGGAGGGCGAAACCTTCGGCCAGCGCGCCGCGGACCGGGTGGCGGCCTTCGGCGGCTCCTGGGGGTTCATCATCACCTTTATCCTCGTTCTCCTCTGCTGGATGACGATCAACATCATCGGCATCCTCGGCGGCGGCTTCGATCCCTATCCCTTCATCCTGCTCAATCTCGTCCTCTCCTGCATCGCAGCGCTCCAGGCGCCGGTGATCATGATGAGCCAGCGGCGGCAGGAGGAGAAGGACCGGATCCGCGCGGAGAACGACTACATGGTCAACCTGCGTGCCGAACTCGAGATCCGCCAGTTGCACGACATGATCGAGCACCAGATGGCACACCAGTGGGAGCGCCTGGCCGAATTGCAGCAGATCCAGATCGAGCTTCTCGAGGGCCGCCAGCCGCCGCCCCAGCCGCCGGCGAAGAACGGCTCGTAGGGCGAAGAGGGGACGGGGCCGGGCAACGGCGCTACGAAGAGGTCGAGCCTCGCCCGTGGGCTTGGAACCCCGCCCGGCGATGCGCGTTCTCCACCTCATCCGGCCGCCAACAGCGTCGAACGACCGGGCTTTCGGCCCGTGTCCCGGTGTGATTTTCGGGCAGCTGGCATAAAAAAGCCGGCGGGCGGACCCGCCGGAATTGGCTCGGTCTCCAATCCGAGCAGGTGCAGTGACAAGCACCTTTCGATAAGACGTTCAAGGACCGCTTTTTGTTCCGCAGGGGACTGCCGGGAAAGCTCACATGTGCGTGACGGTCCAACAGCCATTTCGCGGGCCGCATTGCCGGCGGCCCGCAGCGGGGGACCCGATACGGCTTCAGAGAATGAAGTCGGACTTGAACAGCGTCAGCGACAGGTCCAGCTTGATCGCGAAGTCCGCCTTGGCATCGCCGTTGACGTCGCCATAGACGAACGTGTCGCCGCCGTCCTTTTCAAAGCGCAGTTCGCCTGCCTTCTTGTGGAATTTCTCCTTGCCGATGAACTTGAACGCCTGGTCCCCGCTGGACTTCGTGTTCGCGTCGATCGCTTTGAGGTCGATCGTGTCGTCCTGCTTGCGGGAAAAATCGTAGATCGTGTCGCGGCCTGAACCCGAGACGGTGCTGTCCTTGATCGACTTGAAGACGAAGGTGTCGGCGCCCGATCCGCCGTAGAGCTTGTCGGCGCCCTTGCCGCCGATCAGGGTATCGGCGCCCGATTTGCCCTTGAGCGTGTCGTTTCCGCTGCCGCCGCTCAGGGTGTTCTTGCCGGAATTGCCGGTGATGGCGTTGGCGAGGCCGTTGCCGGTGCCGTTGAGGTTTGCCGATCCGGTCAGGATCAGCTTTTCGACATTGTCGGTCAGCTTGTAGCTGATGGAGGCCTTGACGAAATCGGTACCCTCGCCGGCCTTCTCGATCACCTTATCGCCCTTGTTGTCGACGATGTAGGTATCGTTGCCCTTGCCGCCATACATGCGGTCCGCGCCCTTGCCGCCGTCGAGCACGTCCGCTCCGCTTTCCCCGTAGAGGCGGTCCTTGCCGCTATCGCCATAGAGGAAGTCGTCGCCGCCGCGGCCGTACAGAATGTCGGCGCCCTTGTTGCCGAATAGCCAGTCCTGGCCCTTGGTGCCGGTCAGTTTATATCCGCCGTCGTCGGGGTCGGAGAAGTGGCGGCTGGCAGCCCCCATGAACTCGCCGAGGCTGTCGACCTTGCTCATCGTGACGAGCTTCCCGGTCTTGGGATCGACCGAGTAGAAGGTGTTGTTGGCGAAGCCGTAGAGCGTGGAGCCGCTCTGCTCCAGGCCGTACATCCTGTCGACGGAGATCGAGACCGTGCTCAACGCCTTTCCGGTTTCCGGATCGAGGCTCAGGATCTTCTTGTTCGACGTGGTCAGGTACAACTTGCCGTCATAGAAGGCGAGGTCCCCTGACGATGCCATGCTCGAGGAATAGTTGCCGATCAGCGCCGTGCTGCCGCTCTTGAGGTCCACACTGTAGAGCCCGCCATCGGTGCTCGAGGCGATGTAGGCTTTGCCGTCCGCACCGATTTCGAATGCGTTCGCGCTGTAGATGCCAAGGCGGTGAACTTCGAGCGTCGCTCCGGTCTTGGGGTCAAGGCGATAGAGGGTGTCGAACGAAATTGCGTAGAGTTTTCCGTCCGGTGCGAAAGCCACGTCGGTCATCGTCGCGCCGGTGTTTCCCACCTCGCGCGCCTTGAGTGTCTGGGTGTTGATTGCGATCAGCTTGCTGGCTGACGTTACGACGTAGACTTCGGCTGCCATGGTCATTCCCTTCTCCTGGCCATCGTCGCAGGCCGAAGCAGGGCCCGCACGGTGCGGGACTGTAGGCACGCAACCGACCATCTGCAACCCTTAAGGGTGCGTGATTGCAGGCCGACAAGTGATGTGCCCGTGTTGACCGATACGCGCAGGAATTTCGGCCGGATGGTCGATGCAGATGATGGGAGAAAGAGCCTGAAAATGGTGCCCGGAGGCGGATTTGAACCACCGACACGCGGATTTTCAATCCGCTGCTCTACCAACTGAGCTATCCGGGCATCCGGCTGGGTTTCATTGCAAAACCCGTGGGGCGTTTGGTTTCGCCCCGGAAGCGAGCGGGGTTATAGCATCTTGCTCGATCGTGTCCAGCCCCTATGAAAGATTTTCGACGTGAAAAAGCGCGGGATCTCAAGTATAGGAAAAGGTTCGGCTTTTCTGATCGTCACAGGCGGCTGTGCAGTTGTTGGCGACAGGATGCAGCCCGCTTCCGGCCGCCTGCGCCGGGACCGGACGCCGCTGGATGGCGGTGGCGGCAGGAGGGACAGGCCGGCTCGCGGATGCGCGCAGACAGGCCGTGCAGCGTCAATCGTTCTCGCCTGCCTTCGCCTCGTCGTCGCTGACGGGGATGGCGTAGGAGCCCGAGAGCCACCGGTTCAGGTCGAGGCTGCGGCAGCGCTCCGAGCAGAACGGATAGTGCTCGCGCACCGACTGGCGGCCGCATTCGGGGCAGGGGCGCGCCTTGCGCAGGGGGGCGACCTTTGCCGTCGGCTTGTCCGTACCGTTGCTCACAGCCTCAGCCCTCGGACCAGCGGCGGTGGACGTCGTATCCTTCGCCGGAGAGCAGGGAGGTCGTCTCCTGCAGCGGCAGGCCGACCACGTTCGTATAGGAGCCCACCAGCTTGACGACGAAGCCGCCGGCGATCCCCTGGATCGCATAGCCGCCGGCCTTGCCGCGCCACTGGCCGGAGGCGAGATAGCTCTCGATGTCGAGGCCGGACAGCCGCTTGAAACGGACCTTGGTATCGACGATGCGCTGGCGCACCTTCCTGTCCGGGGTGATCAGGCAGATGCCGGTGAAGACCCGGTGGCTGCGGCCGGAAAGCAGATGCAGGGCGCTTGCGGCCTCGTCGACCATGTCGCATTTCGGCACGATGCGTCGCCCGACCGCGACCACGGTGTCGGCGGCGAGGATGTAGCTGCCCGCGGCGGCCGGATCGCCCTTGATCGCGGCAAGGGCGGCCTCCGCCTTGCCGGTGCAAAGCCGCCGTGCCAGCGAACGCGGATGCTCCGATTTCTTCGGCGTCTCGTCGATGTCCATCGGCATCAGCCGGTCGGGCTCGATGCCCACCTGCGCCAGAAGCTCGACGCGGCGCGGCGAGCCGGATGCCAGGATGAGCTTGTGGGCGAATTCCATGGAACCTCGAGGGAGCCGTGCGCGCCCGGTGGAGCGCCGGAAGGACAGGCTTATTTGAAGCGGTAGGTGATGCGACCCTTGGTCAGGTCGTAGGGCGTCATCTCGACGAGCACCTTGTCGCCGGCGAGCACGCGGATGCGGTTCTTGCGCATGCGGCCGGCCGTGTGCGCGATGATCTCGTGCTCGTTCTCGAGCTTGACGCGGAAGGTGGCGTTCGGCAGCAGTTCCGTAACGACACCCGGGAATTCAAGGACTTCTTCTTTTGCCATATTGCGGTGGTGATCCTTCGTTGGCGGGAGGCAGGATGCCGCCGGCCGAAATTTTGCCGGAAACTACACAATAGAGGGTGTTTTGTGAACACCAATGATCCGGCTTTCTTCACATGCCCGTACGAGCGCCCGGGTTTATTCAAGAAGAAACGGATATGCCGGGGCCGAGCCGCCGCTCGATCAGCGTCGCCAGGTGGTTGCGGACCTCGCGATAGGCCGAAAGGATCTGCTCGCGCGTGCCCGCGGCGACGGTCGGATCGGGGGTCGGCCAGTAGACCACTTCGACCGCGCTCGACCGGGTCAGTTCGAGGGCTGCGTGGTGCGCTTCCGGGGCGAGCGTCACGATCAGGTCGAAATAGTCGTCCTCCAGCTCCTCCAGCGACCGCGGCAGGTGGCGCTCGATTGACAGCCCCACCTCCTCCAGCACCGCCTGGACGAAGGGATCGCGCTCTCCGGGGCGGATGCCGGCGGAGGCCACGTAGGTGCCGGCCGGCAGCACGCTTCGCGCGATCGCCTCGGCCATGGGCGAGCGCACCGCATTCATCCGGCACATGAATAGCACCGAGCCGGGGCTTCGCGTCGTGGTCTGCCCCATGTCGGTCGCCAGCGCGCTCATGCTGTTCACCCGCGCCAGTAGAGCACGCAGACCAGCGTGAAGAGCCGCCGCGCGGTGTCGAAATCGAGCCTGATCTTGCCGGAGAGCCGGTCCATCAGCGTCTGCGAACCGTCATTGTGGATGCCGCGCCGGCCCATGTCGATCGCCTCGATCTGGCTGGGCGTCGCCGAGCGGATCGCCTGGTAGTAGCTTTCGCAGATCAGGAAATAGTCTTTCACGATCCGCCGGAAGGGCGTCAGCGACAGGATGTGGGTGGCGACCGCGCCGCCGTCCTCGGTGCTGATGGCGAAGATCAGCTTCGAATCCATCAGCGACAGGTTGAGCCGGTAGGGGCCGCCAGTGTGGCCGACCGGCTCGAAGGAGTTCTCCTCGATCAGGTCGAAGATCGCCACCGCCCGCTCATGCTCGACGTCCGGCGTGGCGCGGCCGATCGTCTCGTCCAGCACCACGTCGCACAGGCGGAAGGCGGGCATCCTCGTCATCCCTCCATCATCCTCCGGCGTTGAGGCGGATGGAAACGGAGCGCGCATGCGCGCCGAGCCCCTCGGCCTCGGCAAGCGTGACCGCCGCAGGACCGAGCTTGTGCAGCTGTTCGGGGCCGAGCCGCAGGATCGAGGTGCGCTTCATGTAGTCGAGCACCGAAAGGCCGGAGGAGAAGCGGGCCGAGCGGGCGGTCGGCAGCACGTGGTTGGAACCGCCGACATAGTCGCCGATCACCTCCGGGGTATGGCGGCCGACGAAGATCGCCCCGGCATTGCGGATCTTCGGCAGCAAGGCGTCGGGATCGGAGGTAGCGATTTCCAGGTGTTCGGCAGCGATGCGGTTGGCGAGCGGCACGGAATCTTCGAGGTCCGGCACCAGGATGATCGCGCCGAAGTCGCGCCAGCTGGCCGCCGCCGTCTCCGCGCGCTCCAGCGTCTTCAACTGGCGGGCTACCGCCGCCTCGACGGCGTCGGCGAGTTCGGTGCTATCGGTGATCAGGATCGCCTGCGCGCCGCGGTCGTGCTCGGCCTGGGCCAGAAGATCGGCGGCCAGCCAGTCCGGGTCGTTCCCTTCGTCGGCGATCACCAGCACTTCGGAAGGTCCCGCGATCATATCGATGCCCACCGTCCCGAACACCTGGCGCTTGGCGGCCGCGACGAAGGCGTTGCCGGGGCCGGTGATCTTGGCGACGGGCGCGATCGTCCCGGTGCCGTAGGCGAGCGCGGCGACGGCCTGCGCGCCGCCGATGCGGTAGATCTCGTCGACGCCGGCGATCCTGGCCGCCGCCAGCACCGCCGGGTTGATCGCGCCGTCCTTGGCCGGCACCACCATGACGATGCGCGGCACGCCGGCGACCTTGGCCGGAACGGCGTTCATCAGTACCGAGCTCGGATAGCTGGCGGTGCCGCCCGGCACATAGAGCCCGACCGCGTCGATCGCCGTCCAGCGCGATCCGAGCCCCACGCCGATGTCGTCCTCGTAGAGGTCGTCCTTCGGCAACTGGCGGGCGTGGTGCTTCTCGATGCGCCGGGCGGCCAGCTCGAGCGCGGCGACGACCTCCGCCGGCGTATCCCGATAGGCTGCCTCGATCTCGTCCGCGCCGACGCGCATCGGCACAGTGCCGAAATCCAGCCCGTCGAAGCGCAGCGTATAGGCGGCAAGCGCCCGGTCGCCGTTCTCGCGCACCTCGTCGATGATGGCGCGGACCGTGGCGTTCACGTCTTCCGACACCTCGCGCTTGGTAGTGAGGAAGGCGGCGAACCGCGTTTCGAAGTCGCCGTCGCGAAAATCAAGCCTGATCGCCACTGTTCAATCGTCCTGTCGTGCGGCGGTAAGGTCCCGCCCTGCCTGGATGGTGCGGGTGCAGGAAACCCGGCGACCCGTCGATGCGTCCCGTCGCGCGGCATTGCGGGCCGGCGGACGATGGCCTCACTGCTCTAGCTTGCCGGATGCTGCGGTTTCAAGCTCGTTTCCCATGCACCGCCGACATCGGCGAGCTGGCTTTCGATGCATTCGACGTCGAGCGCGAACTGGGCGTCGCCCGACATGACCAGCTCCACAGTGCCGTCCGGCCCTTCGCCCGCAGGCGAGAAGCGGATCGCCAGCAAGGAGAGGACCGCCTCGCGGTCGCTCCGGTCGATGCCGATCGCGCGCACCGCGCGCACGCGCTTGAAGGCGATCATGGCGCGCCGGCGCTCGAAGGCCTTGCCGCGCGCGCCTGCCGTCTCCCAGACGAAGCGGTTGACGGCGAGCGAGAACACGCCGTGGCGGGCATCCCAGCTGACGTCGCCGGTCTTGAAGACGGCGTCCTGCAGATGCGCGGAAACGACCGAGAGATCGTCTCCGTCGAGGGCCAGCAGCCTCAGATTGTCCATGATGCTCCTTTTCGGCAGCCTTGCGGCCGCGCCTGATTGCCGACATCGCGCGCCGCGCCGGTTGGCTGGCCGCCCATTTGCGTTCAGTTCAGGAAATAGGACGGGAAACGGGCGAGCGCAACTGCGCGCGAGGTGCAGCCGGCAGCGATCCTGCCGGGCAGCCCGGGAAGGCGAGGGGTCTGTCGCAGATCTGGGCCCATGCGATGGCGCAATCATCCAATGCCCGGCACATTCATCGCCGGGCATGGTCCAGCCGGTCCGTCAGTCGCTGACGCGTTCCACCGAGGCGCCGCAGCGGTTCAGCTTCTCTTCCAGCCGCTCGAAGCCGCGGTCGAGATGGTAGACGCGCGAGACCATCGTTTCGCCTTCGGCGGCAAGGCCGGCGATGACGAGCGAGACGGAGGCGCGCAGGTCGGTCGCCATGACCGGTGCGCCGCGCAACCGCTCGACGCCCTCGATCTTGGCCGTCTGACCGGAGAGCGAGATCTTCGCGCCGAGCCGGGCGAGTTCCTGCACGTGCATGAAGCGGTTTTCGAAGATCGTCTCGGTGATGTGGGAAACGCCGGAGGAGCGCGTCATCAGCCCCATGAACTGCGCCTGCAGGTCGGTCGGGAAGCCGGGATAGGGATCGGTGACGATATCGACCGGCTTGATGCCGGCGCCGTTGCGGACGACGCGGATCCCGCTATCGGTCGTCGTGATCTCGGCGCCGGCGCGGCGGATGGCTTCCAGCGCGGTGTCGAGCAGGTGCGTTTCGGTGCCCTCGAGCACTACGTCGCCACCGGTCATGGCGACCGCCATGGCATAGGTACCGGTCTCGATCCGGTCGGGCAGCACGCGGTGGCGCGCGCCGGAAAGCGAGGCGACGCCCTCGATGGTGATCGTTGCCGTTCCGGCGCCGGTGATCTTCGCGCCCATGGCGTTCAGGCACTTGGCGAGATCCTGCACTTCCGGCTCGCGCGCCGCATTGCCGATGACGGTCGTGCCGCGGGCGAGCGTCGCGGCCATCATCATGACGTGCGTGGCGCCGACGGAAACCTTGGGGAAGGTGTAGCGGGCGCCGATCAGGCCGCCCTCGGGCGCCTTCGCGTCGATGTAACCGCCGTCGATCTCGATCTGCGCGCCGAGTGCCGTCAGCCCCTCGATGAAGAGGTCGACCGGGCGCGTGCCGATCGCGCAGCCGCCCGGCAGCGACACGCGCGCCTTGCCCTCGCGTGCGAGCAGCGGGCCGATGACCCAGAAGCTCGCCCGCATCTTCGAGACCAGCTCGTAGGGTGCTGTCGTGTCGACGATGTTGCGCGAGGTGAAGTGGATCGTGCGGGAATATCCCTCGCTCTGGCGTTCGCGGCGGCCGTTGACGGAGATGTCGGCGCCATGGTTGCCGAGGATGCGGACGAGCTGCTCGACGTCGGCCAGATGCGGCACGTTTTCCAGCGTCAGCGTATCGTCGGTCAGAAGCGAGGCGATCATCAGCGGCAGCGCCGCGTTCTTGGCGCCGGAGATGGGAATGACGCCCTTGAGCGCGTTGCCGCCTACAATCCTGATACGATCCATGTGTGCCTACGGGCCTGCGCCCGCCTTTCTCAATCTACCGGCTCCCGGAGGAAGGCGCCTCCATAGAGCATCGCGGCATAAAAATGAAGCCTCCCGCAGGAGACCGCCCCGGCGGGAATGCCGGAAACTGTGTATTGACCGTCCGGAAGAGGGAGATAAGTCACCGGGACGCCGGATCCCGCCGTCGCCGACGCTTGCGGTCGGCGCAGGCCAGCGTGCCGATAGCCGATCGTTTCGGCCGCGCATCTGGTTGTCCCCTCGCGCCGGAAACGGCGTTTCCGCACTCTATGACTGTGATTCGTCCGATTTTGCGGCAGGCAGCCCCTCGGTCTCGTCGGCTGCGCCCGCACGCCGCGCCCGCGCCTGCTGCTTGCGGCGGGACAGGTTGTCGCGCAACGTCTTCGCCAGGCGCGCCTTGCGCTCTTCGGCACGGGCGCGCACCGCGTCGCTCTCCGGCATCTGCGACTTCGCCGGAGGCCTGCCGCGTTCATTCGCGCCGCCGCCCGTCTTTCCGTCCTTCTCCATACCCCACCGATAGCGCGAAACGCGCCTTCGCAAAAGTGCCGCGGGCTTTTGCCGAATTTGTTGTCCCCATGATGCGTTTGCGGCTTGCATAGGGGGTAAGACTATGGCAATAGGCGCCTCGCTCGACGCGAACGCAGGCAATCTGCTTCGCCGGATGCTGCTATAGCTCAGGGGTAGAGCACTCCCTTGGTAAGGGAGAGGCCGAGAGTTCAAATCTCTCTAGCAGCACCATCATTCCCCCCCCCCCTTGGAATAGAAAAGCCACGCGAACCGGCTTGCGCCGAAGCGTGCGGCTCCAGCCGTCGCGCAATCTCTGCGGACGTTGCCGAGGCGACCCTTGCCGGTCGCCTGGCCCGCGGCTTTGGAAGCTGGCCCATCGCGGTGACGCCGCCTTGGCCCGCCTTTCCGCCCGCTCGGCGTCGGCTCGCGGGCAACCGTGGCGCCGGCCTGCCCGGGCCGGCCTGAGACGCCACGACGACAGCTGAACATTGGCGATTGTGACAAGGTGGGCCGAGTATCCCGCAGTTCCGGCCCTTTCTGCTGCGGCGCAGCGACGATTGTCCCTTGATATGTTGAGTGATTCGCGTATCACTAAACAGATTGCTCAACATGGCAGAGTGAGGGCCGTGCCGGGCATGTTCATGCAGGGAGTTTTCCGAAGGGTGGCGTGGGGCTTCCTTTCGAATCTGGGAGGATTTCATGAAAACGATGTGCAGACCCCTTCTCGGGGTAACGATGGCGCTTGGCCTTTCGACGGCCTTGCCGACGCTCGCGCAGGCCGACGAACTGACGCTCTGCTGGGCCGCCTGGGACCCGGCCAACGCGTTGGTCGAGCTTTCCAAGGACTTCACCGCGCAGAGCGGCACGCAGATGAAGTTCGAGTTCGTGCCTTGGCCGAATTTCGCCGATCGCATCCTCAACGAGCTGAATTCCGGCGGCAAGCTCTGCGATCTCCTGATCGGCGACAGCCAGTGGATCGGCGGCTCGGCGGAGAACGGCTACTACGTCAAGCTGAATGACTTCTTCGACAAGGAAGGCATCAAGATGAGCGACTTCGCCGAAGCCGCCGTCAATGCCTATTCGACCTGGCCGAAGGGCACGCCGAACTACTGGGCGCTGCCGGCCATGGGCGATGCCAACGCCTGGTTCTACCGCAAGGACTGGTTCAGCAAGCCGGAGATCCAGGCCGAATTCAAGGCCGCCACGGGGCGCGACCTCGCACCGCCGACCACCTGGGACGAACTGCTGGAGACGGCCAAGTTCTTCAACGGCAAGGAGATCGACGGCAAGAAGGTCTATGGCGCGGCGATCTTCACCGAGCGTGCCTCGGAAGGCATCACCATGGGTGCGACGCAGGCGCTCTACCCCTATGGCTTCAAATACGAGAACACCACCGGCAAGTATGACATGGACGGTGCCGTGAACTCCGAGGGCGCCGTCAAGGGGCTGGAGGCCTACAAGGAGCTCTACAAGTGCTGCACGCCGCCGGGCTATACCGACGCCTACATGGGCGAGACGCTGGACGCGTTCAAATCCGGCCAGGCGGCGATGGCGATGAACTGGTTCGCCTTCTTCCCCGGTCTCGCCAAGGATGAGAACGTCGGCGGCGACCGGATCGGCTTCTTCGTCAACCCGAAGGAGGCGACGGCCGCCTCGACGCTCGGCGGCCAGGGCATCTCGGTCGTGGCGAATACCGACAACATGGACGGCGCGCTCGCCTACATCAAATGGTTCGCCCAGCCCGAGGTGCAGAAGAAGTGGTGGCAGCTCGGCGGCTATGCCGTGCACAACGACGTGCTGAACGACCCCTCCTTCAAGGATAGCCAGCCTTTCGCGGCCGACTTCCTCGTGGCCATGAACCAGGTGCAGGACTTCTGGCAGGAGCCGTCCTACGCCATCCTGCTGCAGGCCGCGCAGAAGCGGTTCCACGACTATGTGGTGGCCGACCAGGGCACCGCCAAGGAGGCGCTCGACGGGTTGGTCAAGGACTGGACCGAGATCTTCGAGGACGAAGGGAAACTCTGATTTCCTCCCGGCGGGTCGTCCGGCGCCTGTCCGGGCGGCCCGCCGCAAGCACGTTCCTCCAAGCCTCAAGGTAATGTCCGTGATCAATTCCGATACGACCATACTGGAAAAGGAGCCGGAACGGGCCGCGACCTCGAGGCCTGCTTCGCTCGCCCGGCGCATCGGTGGCCTTTCCGACCGCGCCATCGCCTGGCTCTTCATCACGCCGACGATCGCGCTGCTTCTCGCCATCAACATCTTCCCGCTGATCTGGGCGGTGCGGCTCTCCTTCACCAACTACCGCGCGAACCGGCCGAATGCGGTGGTGGAAAGCGTCGGGTTGCAGAACTACCAGCGCGTGCTGACGGACAGCGACATCTGGATCGCCATGCAGACGACGGCGCATTTCGTCTTCTGGACGATCGTGCTGCAGACGCTGATCGGCTTTTCGCTCGCCTACCTGATCGACCGCAAGTTCCGCGGCCATGCCTTCTGGACGACCGTCATCCTGATCCCGATGATGCTGTCGCCGGCAGTGGTCGGCAATTTCTGGCGGTTCCTCTACCAGCCGCAGATCGGCCTCTTCAACTATATCGTCTCCTACATCACCGGCGTGCCGCCGTCCTCTTTCGAGATGCTGGGTTCGGTTTCTCTGGCGCCCTGGTCGATCATCGTCGTCGATACCTGGATGTGGACGCCCTATGTGATGCTGATCTGCCTCGCAGGACTTCGCTCCATTCCCGACTATATCTACGAGGCGGCCGAGGTGGATCGTGCCTCGGCCTGGCGACAGTTCTGGTCGATCACCATCCCGATGGCGCTGCCCTTCATCATGCTGGCCGTACTCTTCCGCGGCATCGAGAACTTCAAGATGTTCGACATGGTGATGCTGCTGACAGGCGGCGGACCGGGATCGACCACCGAGGTCGCCTCGATCACGCTCAAGCGCGAGGCGTTCGAGAGCTGGCGGACGGGGCGGGCGTCGGCCTTCGCCATCATCCTCTTCGTCGCCGTCTTCGGGCTCGCCAACATCTACGTCAAGGCCTTGAACAGGGTGAAGCAGAGATGAGCAACGCCACCTCCGCCCATTCCGTCGTCGAGCCGAGTGCCACGACAAAGCGCATCGCCGGCATCATCGTCGTGCTCTATGCGATCGTCACCATGGTGCCGCTCGCCTGGATCTTCATGACCAGCTTCAAGTCGCCGCCGGATTCGATCAGCTATCCGCCGAAGCTCGTCTTTACGCCGACGCTGGAAGGCTATTGCAACCTCTTCACCACCCGCACCCGGCAGACGCCGGAATATATCCAGTCGCTCGGGCCGCCGCAGTCGACCTGCGACGAGATCACCCGCAGCCGCAACATGGTGATCGCCGGCCCCTCCAACTACTGGCCGCGCTTCACCAACTCCATGGTGATCGCCTTCGGCTCGACCTTCCTGGCCGTCTTCCTCGGCACGCTCGCGGCCTACGGCTTCTCGCGCTTCCGCGTGCCGCTCGCCGATGACCTGCTGTTCTTCATCCTGTCGACGCGGATGATGCCGCCGATCGCCGTCGCGATCCCGATCTATCTGATGTACCGCGAGCTCGGCCTGTCCGACACGGCACTCGGCATGATCCTGCTCTATACGGCGGTCAACGTCTCGCTCGCCGTCTGGCTCTTGAAGGGCTTCATCGACGAGATCCCGCGCGAATACGAGGAGGCGGCTATGATCGACGGCTACACCCGCCTGCAGGCCTTCCGCAAGGTCGTTCTGCCGCAGGCGACGACGGGGATCGCGGCGACCGCCATCTTCTGCCTGATCTTCGCCTGGAACGAGTATGCCTTCGCGGTGCTCTTGACCTCGGGCTCGGCCCAGACCGCGCCACCCTTCATCCCGACGATCATCGGCGAGGGCGGCATGGACTGGCCGGCGGTCGCGGCGGGAACGACGATCTTCCTCGTGCCGATCCTCGTCTTCACCATCCTGCTGCGCAAACAGCTGCTGCGCGGCATCACCTTCGGAGCGGTGCGCAAATGACAGTCGAGACCTCGCCCCTGCCCAAGAAGAAGCGCCCGTTCTTTCTCCGTCGCGGGCCGATGGAGAACATCGCCACCGCCCTGATCGCGCTGGGATTCCTGATGCTGTTCCAGCCGTTCGCGCTGGTGCTCTACACCTGGTCGCTGGTGACGCTGCTCGCCGGCACCGTCATGTTCATCGTCGTCTCGAAGTTTCCGGAGTAGCCATGGCGGAGATCAGGGTTGAAAACCTGCGCAAGCAGTTCGGCGATTTCGCCGCGGTGGAGGATTCCACCTTCACCGTGAACGACGGCGAGTTCCTGGCGCTGCTCGGGCCGTCCGGTTGCGGCAAGACGACGACGCTGCGCATGATCGCAGGACTCGAGCTGCCGACCAGCGGCCGGATCCTGCTCGGTGGCGAAGACGTCACCTTCAACCGGGCGAGCGCCCGCGACATCGCCTTCGTCTTCCAGCTCTTTGCGCTCTATCCGCACATGAACGTCCGCAGGAACATCGGCTTTCCGCTCCTGTCGCAGGGCGTGCCGAAGGCGGAGATCAAGACGCGCGTGGAGGAGACGGCAAGGCTCCTGCAGATCGGCCATATCCTCGATCGTTCCGTTTCGGGTCTCGCCGGCGGCGACCGCCAGCGCGTGGCGCTCGGCCGCGCCATCGTGCGCCGGCCGAAATGCTTCCTGATGGACGAACCGCTGGGAACGCTGGACGCGGAATTCCGCGAGGTGATGGTTCACGAACTGCGCGAGCTGCACAACCGCATCCACGCCACCACCGTCTACGTCACCCACGACCAGCACGAGGCGATGGCCATGGCCGACAAGATCGCAGTGATGAACCACGGCGTGATCGAGCAGTACGGCACGCCGCAGGAGATCTATGCCCGCCCGGCCTCGATGTATGTGGCCGATTTCATCGGTTCGCCGCCGATGAATTTCCTGCGCTTCCACTCGGGCCTCGAAACCGGCGCGACCAGCGTCACCGTCGGCGAGGTCGCAGTCCGCGTGCCGCAGGTGCATGCAGTGCGCGAGCCCGGCGAACTGGCGCTCGGCGTCCGCCCCGAGCATGTCCGCTTCAGCGACGCCGCGCCCATGCGCGGTTCCGTCTATGGCAGTGAATATCTCGGCACCAACCAGATCGTCTCGGTCGAGACGGCCCAGGGCATGATCAAGGCGCGCGTGCCGGCGGAGCAGAGCTTTGCGATCGGCGAGAACGTCGGGCTCGAACTCGACCATGACCGGCTGTCGCTGTTCGATTGCGCATCCGGCAAGGCCGTTCCCTCGTCCCTCACTGCGGAGGCCCGTCATGGCTGAAGTCACGCTTGCCGGCATCAGCAAGGCTTTCGGCGAAACGCAGGCCGTCAGCAATGTCAGCCTGACCGTCCGCGACGGGGAGTTCGTCGTCCTGCTCGGTCCCACAGGCTCCGGCAAGACCACTACGCTGCGTCTGATCGCGGGCCTGGAGAAACCCGATTCCGGCCGCGTGGCCATTGCCGGCCGTGACGTCGCCGGCGAGGCGCCGGCAAGCCGCGACGTCGCTTTCGTCTTCCAGCAGTATTCGCTCTACCCGCACCTGACCGTCTACGAGAACCTCGCCTTTCCGCTCCGCTCGCCGGCGCGTCGCCTGCCGGCGGGCGAGATCGACGCCCGCGTGCGCGAGGTGGCGAAGATGGTGCGTATCGACCACAAGCTGGAAAACCGGTCTACCCGCCTTTCCGGTGGCGAGATGCAGCGCGTGGCGATCGGCCGGGCGCTGGTGCGCAAGCCCGCGATCTACCTGATGGACGAGCCGCTCTCCTCCCTCGATGCCAAGCTGCGCGCCGAACTGCGGCTGGAGCTGAAGCGCATCCAGAACGAGATCGGCTCGACGCTGCTCTACGTCACCCACGACCAGGTCGAGGCAATGACGATGGCCGACCGGATCGGCATCCTGGCGGAGGGAAGGCTGGCGCAGATCGGCACGCCCCGCGAGATCTACAGCAATCCCGCCAATCTCCACGTCGCCGCCCGGCTCGGCCAGCCGCACATCAACCTGATCCCGGAGGGGCTGCTTCCCGGCGGCAGCGCGCCCAGGGGCACGAAGACGATCGGCGCCCGCACCGAGCATCTGGAGATCGTCCGCTCCGGCCAGGGCAATGCCGAGATCGACTGGATCGAACACCTGGGCGACCAGAACCACCTGCACATCAAGGTCGGCCAGCACAAGCTGGTGACGCTTGCCGATCCCTATCTCGCCATCGGCCGGGGCGACCGGATCGACTTGAAGCTGCGCAACCCGCTCTATTTCGATGCCGGAGGGCAGAGATTGACGTGACGGCGTGGGCACGGCGCGGCCCGCGAACGAATTCGAACTTTCACCGCGCCCCTCGTTCGGGCCGGGCAGGAAACGACAGGACAGGATGGTCAGGATGAAGCATTTCTTCAACCGCAGGGAAGACATCGTCACCGAGGCGCTCGACGGCCTGCTTCTCTCGACCCCGCAGGGTCAACTGGCGCGGCTCGATACCTATCCGGCGATCAAGGTGATCGTGCGCGCCGATTGGGACAAGTCGAAGGTCGCCGTCATCTCCGGCGGCGGCGCCGGCCACGAACCCTCCCATGCCGGCTTCGTCGGCAAGGGCATGCTGACGGCAGCCGTCTCCGGCGAGATCTTCGCCTCGCCAAGCGTCGACGCGGTGCTGACCGCGATCCGCTCGGTGACGGGCGCGCCGGGCTGCCTGCTGGTGGTGAAGAACTATACCGGCGACCGGCTGAATTTCGGCCTGGCGGCCGAGAAGGCCCGCGCCGAGGGCTACAAGGTGGAGATGGCGATCGTCGCTGACGACATCGCCCTTCCCGACCTTCCCCAGCCGCGTGGCGTCGCCGGCACCCTCTTCGTCCACAAGATCGCCGGCCATCTCGCCGAAGCCGGGCAAGACCTCGAGGCGGTCGCGGCGGCGGCGCGCGCGGCGGCGGCCGACATCGTCTCGCTCGGCATGTCGCTGTCGACCTGCTCCATTCCCGGGCAGGCGCACGAGGACCGGTTGGGCCCCGGCGAGGGCGAACTCGGCCTCGGCATCCATGGCGAGCCCGGCGCGGAGCGCATCGCCCTGCAGGAGGCGGCCGAGATCGTGGCGACCATGGCCGAGCGGCTTTCGGTGACGCTGAAACCCGGCGGCGACCATGCGCTCCTGATCAACAATCTCGGCTCCGTGCCGCCGCTGGAGATGGGGCTGATCGCTCGGGCCGTCCTGACGTTGCCGCTCGCTGAACGGATCAGGCTCGTCATCGGCCCGGCGCCCTTGATGACGGCGCTGAACATGAACGGCTTCTCGCTGTCGCTGTTGCGGCTCGACGGGGAGAGGGCGGCAGCCCTGGCTTCCGGTGTCGCCCCGCGCGCCTGGATCGCTCCCGTCGAACGCCATCCGCTCTCCGTCGTTCCCGCGCCGCAGGCGGCCGCCGCCCGGGGCGAGGGAACGGCAGGCGCGGCGCGGACGACGGCCGATCCGGCTGCCGTCGGCGCCCTGCTCGACGCCATCTGCAATCGTCTCGTGGCGATGGAGGACGAGTTGAACCGGCTCGACGCGCGCACCGGCGACGGCGACACCGGCTCGACGGTCGCCACCGGAGCCAGAAGCGTGCTGGCGCTGAAGCCGAAGCTCCCGCTGACAGACGCCGCAGCGACGATGGCGGCAATCGGCGAGGCGCTCGGGACCAGCATGGGCGGCTCCAGCGGCGTTCTGTTGTCGATCTTCTTCACCGCCGCGGCACAGAACCACGGCGCCGGCGGCGATCTTCCCGCAGCGCTCGCAGCCGGCCTCGAGCGGATGACCTTCTATGGAGGCGCGGCCCCCGGCGACCGGACCATGGTTGACGCGCTCGCACCGGCACTTTCGGCGCTGGAGAAGGAGGGGATCGCCGCCGCCGCGAAGGCGGCGCGCGCCGGTGCGGTCGCGACCGGCGCCATGACGCGGGCCAAGGCCGGCCGTTCGTCCTATCTCGGCGCGCGCGATCTCGAAGGCGTTCCCGATCCAGGCGCCGAGGCCGTTGCGGCAGTCTTCGAGACCGCTGTCGCGGCGATGGGTTGAACGGGAGAGCGGGGAGCGGGAACGTGGAAGCCGGCCAATCCTTCCTTCCGGGCCTGATCGAGGCATGTAGCGCGGCCATCGCGCACAATGCCGATCATCTCTGCCTGCTGGACCAGGAGATCGGCGACGGCGACCACGGCACCAACATGCGGCGGGGCTGCGAGGCGGTGTTCGAAGAGCGGCACATGCTGGCGGGCCTGCCGCTGCCGCAGGCGCTGGAACGGATCGGCATGACGCTGGTGATGTCGGTCGGCGGCGCATCCGGCCCGCTCTATGGAACCCTGCTGATGGAACTCGGAAGGGGGCTGGCGGGTGAGGAGCCCGGCGTGGAGCAGGGCTTTTCGTCCGCGCTGTCGCGGGCTGTCGATGCCGTCGCCCGGCGTGGCCGGTCGGGCGCAGGCGAAAAAACCTTGCTGGACGTGCTTTACCCGGTGCAGTCGGAAGTGCGAATGCAGTCCACGCTCGGCAACATCGCAATCGAGGCGCAGGCCGCGGCCGAACGCACCGTTGCGATGAAGGCCGGGCGCGGGCGGGCGTCCTTTCTCGGCGACCGTTCGATCGGGCATATGGATCCGGGCGCCTGCAGTTGCGCCCTGCTGACGGACGCGATCTGTCGCTATCTTGGGGAGACGGAAGGAGCATGAAGGCCAATGGCGCAAATGTCGGGATCGTCATCGTGTCGCATTCGCCCCTGATTGCCCGCGGCACTGCCGACATGGTCCGCCAGATGGTCGGCGACAGCGTGCCGCTCTCCTGGTGCGGCGGCAACGCCGAGGGTGGCCTCGGCACCAGCGCCAGCGACATCCTGGCCGCGATCGCCGCCGCCTGGTCGGAGGCGGGCGTGGCGGTCTTCGTGGACCTCGGCGGGGCGGAGACCAACAGCGAGATGGCGATCGAAATGCTCGAACCTGCGCGTGCGCGCCGCGTCGCCATCTGCAATGCCCCGGTCGTCGAAGGCGCCGTGATCGCTGCTGCCGAGGCATCCGGCGGCGCGACCTTGTCGAAGGTGGTGGCAACGGCGGAGGAGCTTTCCCCGTGAACGATCAGCGTCCCATGGCCGACCGGCCGCACGATGCGGCCTCAGCCATCGCCTTTGCGACGGTCGAGGTCACGCACGACATTGGCCTGCACGCCCGGCCGTCGGTAGTCTTCACCCGGCTCGCCAAGTCCTTCCCCTGCGCGATCGGCGTCGAGGTGAACGGCGACGGCGTCTGGCTGAACGGCAAGAGCATCGTCAAGATCATGGGCGCACGCATCAGAAAGGGCTTCGTTCTCTCGATCCGCGCCGAAGGTGCGGCAGCGCCGGAAGCCGTCGCCGCGCTTCGCACCCTGGTCGAGCGGAACTTCGACGAAGAGAAGAGCCATGCCCGAAGCGCTTAGGCTGAAAGGGCAGGGAGCCTCTCCGGGAATGGCCCGCGGACCGGCCTATGTGATGGCGCCGGAGGATGGCCGCGCCCGGGGTGTCCGCGCGAACGGCAGCGATGCCGCCCGGCTCGCCGAAGCGGTCGATCGCGCTGTCGAGGATCTGCGGGAGCTTGCCGGGCGTTCGGATCTGGAAAGCGCTGCGATCCTGGAATTCCAGATCGAGATGCTGCGCGATCCGGCCCTGCTCGAGCCAAGCCTGGAGCGGATACAGCGCGGAGCCGAGGCGGGCGCCGCCTGGGCGGCCACCATGGACGCCTATGTCGCCTCCTTCGAGGACGCCGAAGACGAGCATATCCGCGCCCGCGGCGCAGACATGCGCGATATCCGCCAGCAGGTGCTCCGGGCGTTGCATGGCGAGCGTCCGCCGGATTTCCCGCAAGGCTCGATTCTCGTCGGCCGCGACATCGCCCCCAGCCTGTTTCTGTCGCACGACTGGTCGCGGGGCGGCGGCATTGCGCTTTTCGGGGGCAGCGTCGCGAGCCATGTGGCCACACTCGCCCGCAGCCGCGGCGTGCCGATGGTGGTCGCCATGTCCGGTGCCGAAATCGAAACGGGGATGGAACTCGTGGTCGACGGCGACGACGGCGTGGTCGCGGGCGGTCGCGCGGCTTGTGCGTCGGCGCATGTCGTCGACCGGGCTTCAAGCCTGCCGATGCCCGACGGCCGACCGGCCGACGAAATCCCCCTGCATACGGCCGACGGCATCAGGCTGACCCTGCAGGCCAACATCGATCATCCTTCGGAACTCCGCCATCTTTCGCCTTCCGGCATCGACGGAATCGGGTTGTTCAGGACCGAATATCTGATGGGCACGCCGGCCGATCTGGCCGACGAAGAGCGGCAGGCCGAAATCTACGCCGAAACGCTCGCCTGGGCGGGCGACCGGCCGGTGACGATCCGCCTCCTCGACTTCGGCGCCGACAAGCCGCCGCCCGGCGAGGCGATCGATCCCTCCTCCTTCCTCGGCCTGCGCGGCATCCGGTTGCTGCTGGCACGCCCCGGCATGCTGCGCACCCAGGTGCGCGCCCTCCTGCGTGCGGCCCCCGCCGGGCGGCTGCGGGTGCTGCTGCCGATGGTGACGGCGCCGTCGGAGGTCGAGCAGACGCATGCCGTCTTTGCCGAGGAGGCGGCGCGGCTTTCCGCCCGTGACGTGGCGCACGCCATGCCGCCGCTCGGCCTCATGGTCGAGGTCCCCGCCGCAGCCGTGATGCCGGAGACCTTCAAGGCCGAGTTCTTCTCCTTCGGCACCAACGATCTCGCCCAGTACCTGTCCGCCAGCGCCCGCGACAACGCGGCCGTGTCGCCGCTCTATCCGGCCGCGCGCGCAGCCGTGCTGCGGTTTCTGGAGATGACGGTGCCGCTGGTCGCGGCAACCGGCAGGCCCGTCGGCATCTGCGGCGACCTCGCAGGCGATCCCGCAGCCCTTCCCGCACTGCTGTCCTGCGGTTTTCGGGACTTTTCCATGGCGCCGAGGCGAATGACGCTTGCGCGCGCGGCCCTTTCGCGCTTGAACGCCGACGGCAGCGAGGCAAGAGGCTGAAATGGCACGCGAGGCAGGCGAAGAGGCGACGGTCGCCTACAAGACGATCCTTGCGGATATCATCGACAACCGGCCGTCGGGGACGCGACAGCGCCTCGCCACGGCACTCGGCAAGCACCGCAGCTTCGTCACCCAGATCACCAGTCCGACCTATGCGACCCCGCTGCCGTCGCGCCACCTCGCGACGATCTTCCGCGTGTGTCACATGAGCGCGATGGAGCAGGAACGCTTCCTGAACGCCTACGAGAAGGCCCATCCCGGCAAGCTGCCGGACCTGGCCCCGACCGACGGCCAGCGGGGGCTGACCTTGAACGTTCCCGATTTCGGCGACGAGCAGAAGAACCGCCAGTTCGACGAGGCCGTCTCGGAGTTCGTGGCAAAGCTCTCTGCACTGCTCTGACGCACGGCGTCGCAAGGCCGGGCAAGACGAACGAAGCGGAACGCACTTGAGGGATGTTCCCGGCATGAACTAGGATCGTGCCGGGCGGAGGAGGAGCATGAAGAAATTCATGAACAGGGCGGATCGGATCGTCGCCGACAGCCTCGAAGGCTTCGTTCGGGCGCACGAGGGGTCCGTCGTGTTCGGAACCGGTGGCCGCAATATCCGCCGCCGGGAACTGCGGCCGGGAAAGGTCGCGATCATCTCCGGCGGGGGAGCCGGGCACGAGCCGATGCATATCGGCTTCGTCGGTCCCGGCATGCTCGACGCCGCCTGCGTCGGCCACATCTTCACCTCGGCCACGCCGGACCAGATTCATGCAGCGATTGTCGAGTGCGACACCGGCGCCGGCGTTCTGCTGGTCGTCAAGAACTACGACGGCGACGTCATGAATTTCGAGATGGCCGCGGAGATGGCGGTCGCGTCGGGCCACAGGGTCGAGACGGTGATCGTCAATGACGATATCGCCACCCATGCGGCTCCGCGCAGTTCCGGCCGGCGCGGCGTCGCCGGCACGCTGGTGGTGGAGAAAATCGTTGGTGCCGCGGCCGAGGCCGGCATGGTGCTCGCCGGGCTCAAGGCCCTGGGCGAACGGACGGTCGCGGCCACCCGCAGCATGGGCGTCGCCATCCACGGCGCCACCGTGCCTGCCTCCGGCCGCGCCGCCTTCACGCTGTCGCCGGAGGAAATGGAGGTCGGCGTCGGCATTCACGGCGAGCCCGGGCGCACGCGTGCGGCCTTCGAGCCGGCCGACAGGATCGCGGACCTGCTGTGCGCGGAGGTCCTCGCCGATCTGGCAGCGCCAGCCGACGCGCCGGTGCTGCTCTTCGTCAACGGCTTCGGCGGTACGCCGGCCTCAGAACTCTATCTGATGTACGGCCTTGCGCGGGCGCGGATGGAACAGGGCGGGCTCCGTGTCGCCCGCTCGCTCGTCGGCACTTATGTGACCTCGCTCGACATGGCCGGGCTCTCGATCACCGTCTCGCTGCTCGACGAGCAGCGCCTGCTCCTCTGGGATGCCCAGGTCTCCACGGTGGCGCTGCGCTGGGGCGCCTGAGCGCAGGGCATTTCCCGATCGTGCAAGGACGGCGGTCGATTTCCGGCCGCCGTCCGCTGGTATCTGCAAGGCGGCGCTGCCGCGTTTCAGGCCCGTTTGATCACCTTGATCAGCAACAGCAGAATGATCGCCCCGATCGTGGCGTGGATGATCGCCCAGAGGATGCCACCGCCGACGCCTATCCCGAGCCGGGGCAGAAGGAAGCCGGCGATGAAGGCGCCGACGATGCCGATGACGATGTTGCCGAGCAGGCCGAATCCGTAACCGGATACGATCAGGCCCGCGAGCCATCCCGCAATTGCGCCGACGATAAGAAAGATAATGATGCTCTCAATACCCATGTGCACGCCTCCCGAGCGCGGGTTGGAAACACCTGCGAGCATCGATTGAAGGCGAAGAGATTACAAGACCTTATCTTCGCCCCTGCGCGGATTGCGCGCACTGTTCCCCAGCCGGCGTGTCTTGCGGCCGGGCGGGGGGCGTGCGATGAGTGCGACGGACCCGGGAGCGCAACCGCCGGCACCATCCCGATCCTCGAATTTTTGGCCGGCGGGCAGAGCAGTGCAGCGAGGTGGGAGAGATGACCAAGACGGATATTGCCCGTCGCGTATACGACAATGCCTGGAAGCTCGACCCGATCGTGCGCAGCCTGCTGGATACGGACTTCTACAAGCTCCTGATGCTGCAGATGATCTGGAAGCTCTATCCGGACGTCGATGCCACCTTCTCGCTGATCAACCGCACGAAGACCGTGCGCCTCGCCGACGAGATCGACGAGCAGGAACTGCGCGACCAGCTGGATTTCGCCCGCACGCTGCGCTTCACCAAGAAGGAGATGATCTGGCTGGCCGGCAACAGTTTCTACGGCCGCAAGCAGATCTTCTCGCCCGAGTTCCTCGCCTGGCTGGCCGAGTTCCAGCTGCCGGAATATCACCTGGCGCGCAAGGAAGGTCAGTATGAGCTGACCTTCGAGGGGCGCTGGTCGCAAACCACGATGTGGGAAATTCCGGCACTTGCCATCGTCAACGAACTGCGCTCGCGCACCGCGATGAAGGACATGGGGCCGTTTGCGCTCGATGTGCTCTATGCCCGCGCCAAGGCGAAGATGTGGTCGAAGGTGGAGCAACTGCGCCAGCACCCGGAACTGCGCATCTCCGATTTCGGCACCCGCCGCAGGCATTCCTTCCTGTGGCAGCGCTGGTGCGTGGAGGCGCTGAAGGAGGGGATCGGCCATTCGTTTTCAGGCACCAGCAACGTGCTGCTCGCCATGGACACGGATCTCGAGGCGCTCGGCACCAATGCCCATGAACTGCCGATGGTGGCGGCGGCGCTGGCGCGAAATGACGCCGAACTGGCCGACGCGCCCTACAAGGTGCTGCAGGACTGGAACCAGCTCTATGGTGGCAACCTGCTGATCGTGCTTCCCGATGCCTTCGGCACCGCGGCGTTCCTGAAAAACGCGCCGGACTGGGTTGCCGACTGGACCGGCTTCCGCCCCGACAGCGCGCCGCCGATCGAGGGCGGCGAGAAGATCCTCGCCTGGTGGAAGAAGATGGGACGCGACCCGCGCGAGAAGCTCCTGATCTTCTCCGACGGTCTCGACGTCGACACCATCATCAGGACCTACGAGCATTTCAAGGGCCGGGTGCGCATGAGCTTCGGCTGGGGTACCAACCTCACCAACGACTTCGTCGGCTGCGCACCGCAGCCGTTCCGCGGGCTGGACCCGATCTCGGTGGTCTGCAAGGTCACTGACGCCGGCGGCCGCCCGGCCGTGAAACTCTCCGACAACCCCCGCAAGGCGACCGGCGATCCGGCGGAGGTCGAACGCTACCTGAAGTTCTTCGGGACGGAGGACTTTGTCGAACAGGCGGTGAAGGTATAGGGCTCCTACCTCCCCTTGAGGGGGAGGTTGCCGCGCAGCGGCGGGTGGGGGTGTCCTCCCGCCGATCATCCTATAATGCGTACCCGCGACTGCAGCGGATCACACGATCCCGCCGCCGCCTCCGGCCACCGCCGGACGCTCGGCCGCGACCTTTGCCCGGTACCCCGCGGCACGGTAGCAGCTGACCGGGTCGATCGCGCCGCCACTCTCCTGCCGCGCCATCGCCAGGATCGGCTCGACGTCGGTGCGGAAGGCGGCCTTGAGCGTCTCGGACGCCATCAGCGCGTCATTCTCCTCCTGGTAGCCCGACAGCGCCGCCCGGTCGACGATCAGCCCCTGCGCATAGGCGCGGCAGACTTCCGTCGCGCTGCGCATCAGGCTCTCGATCGGATCGGTGACGTTGTGGCTCTGGTCGAGCATATGCGCCGGCGCGAAGCCTTCCGCCTTGCGCTCCTCGGCATTCACCAGTTCGTTGAAGACGAGGAACAGCCGGTAGGGGTCGATCGAGCCGGTATCGAGGTCGTCGTCGCCATATTTGGAATCGTTGAAGTGGAAACCGCCGAGCTTGCCGAACTGGATCAACCGGGCGACGATCATCTCGATGTTGACGTTCGGTGCATGATGGCCGAGGTCGACGAGGCAATAGGCCTTGTCGCCCAGTTCCTTGGCGATCAGGTAGTTGGTGCCCCAGTCCTGCACGACCGTGGAATAGAAGGCCGGCTCGTACATCTTGTGCTCGGAGAAGATGCGCCAGTCGTCCGGCAGATGCTTGTAGATCGCCTTCATCGCCTCGAGATAGCGCTCGAAGCTCCGCGTGAAATCGGCCTGGCCGGGGAAGTTCGTGCCGTCGCCGATCCATACCGTCAGCGCTTTTGAGCCGAGCTTGCGGCCGATCTCGATGCACTCGATGTTATGCTCGATAGCCTGCCGTCGCGTCGCCGCGTCCGCGTGCGAGAGCGAGCCGTACTTGTAGGAATGCTCCTGCTGCGGCGCGTCGGAGAAGGTGTTGGAGTTCATCGCGTCGAATCCGAGACCCAGAGCGGCGCCCATTTCCTTCAGCGCCGAAAGATCGGAGACCTTGTCCCAGGGGATGTGCAGCGAAACGGTCGGGGTGGCGCGTGTCAACTCGTGGATGACGGCGCAGTCCTCGAGCTTGTCGAAGATGTTGCGCGGCTCGCCCTGGCCGGGAAAGCGGGCAAAGCGCGTGCCGCCGGTGCCCACACCCCAGGAGGGAACGGCGACGGCGTAGTTCGCGACCTTGCGCTTGACGGCGTCGACGTCGATGCCGCGCCGCGCCAGCTGCTCGCCGAGATGGGCGTAGTCGCTGGCAAGTGCTGACGCCTGTTTCGCGTTCTCGACCGCGATCAGGTCCTTTGAAATGATGCTCATGCTTCGTCCTCCCAGACCGGGCCGTTTGCTTATCGCGTGAACGACTGGGCGTTGCCGGCGTCCACGTTGATGATGTTGCCGGTCGACTTGGCCGACATGTCGGAGGCGAGGAAGTAGATCGCCTCGGCAATGTCCTCCGGGAAGACGCTGCGCTTCAGCATGGAGCGCTCGCGGTAGTGCGCCTCCAGGTCGTCGGTCTTGTAGGTCGCCGCCCGCTGTTCCTTCCATTCGCCGGTCCAGATCTTCGAGCCGCGCAGCACCGCATCCGGATTGACGACGTTGACGCGGATCTGCTCGGATGCGCCCTCAAGCGCCAGGCAGCGGGCGAGATGGATCTCGGCCGCCTTGGCGGTGCAGTAGGCGGCAGCACCCGGAGACGCGGCAAGGCCGTTCTTGGAGGCGACAAAGACGACGTTGCCGCCGGCCTTCTGCCGGCGGAAGATCCGGAACGCCTCGCGCGAGACGAGGAAATAGCCGGTCGCGAGAATGTCGATGTTCTTGTTCCAGAGCGAAAGCGTGGTCTCCTCGATCGGCGCGGAGGAGGCGAGCCCGGCATTGGAAACGAGGATGTCGAGGCCGCCGAAATCGACGAGCGTGTCGGCGAAGCTCTTTTCCACGAGCGCCTCGTCGGTGACGTTCATGGCGACCGAGCGGACGAAGTCCTTGCCGTAGCGGGCGGCGAGCTCCGACTGGGCGCTGGCCAGCGCCTCCGCATCGATATCGGCGAGCACGACGCAGGCGCCCTCGGCCATCAGCCGGTTGGCGGTCGCCTTGCCGATCCCGCCGGCGCCGCCGGTGACGAGCGCGATGCGCCCGGCGAGGCTCTTGGGCTTCGGCATGCGCTGCAGCTTCGCTTCCTCCAGCAGCCAGTACTCGATGTCGAAGGCTTCCTGCTCCGGCAGCCCGACATAGGTGGAAACGCCCGCGGCACCGCGCATGACGTTGATGGCGTTGACGTAGAACTCGGCCGAGATGCGGGCGGTCGCCTTGTCCTTGGCAAAGGTGATCATGCCGACGCCGGGAACGAGGTAGACGACGGCGTTCGGATCGCGCATCGCCGGGCTGTTGTCGTGCTTGCAGCGCTCGTAGTAGGCGGCATAGTCGGCCCGGTAGGCTGCGACGGCATCGGCAAGGCCCGCAAGCGTGGCGTCCACATCGGGATTTGCCGGATCGAAATCGACCACCAGCGGGCGGATCTTGGTGCGCAGGAAATGGTCCGGGCAACTGGTGCCGAGCGCTGCGAGCGGCGCCAGGTTCTTCGAGGTCACGAAGTCGAGAACGGCTTCGCTGTCGTCGAAATGGCCGACCTTGCTCTCGTCCGCACCGATCAGGCCGCGGATGACTGGCATCAGCGTCTGCGCGACCGCACGGCGCTCATCGGCGGCGAGCACAGGCTTGACGGCGCCGCCGAAGGCTGGGGCCGTATTGTTCGCCTCGAACCAGGCGATCGCCTTGTTGATGATCTCGATCGTCGTCTCGTAGCATTCCTTCGCCGTGTCCGCCCAGGTGAACAGGCCGTGGCTCTCCAGAACGACGCCGCGCGCGTCAGGGTTTTCCTTGCAGAATTTTTCCAGCCACAGGCCGAGTTCGTAACCGGGGCGCTTCCACGGCAGCCAGCCGATATCGTCACCGAAGATCTGCTGCGTCAACTCGCGGCTGTTCTTCGAGGCGGCGATGGCGATGATCGCGTCGGGATGCATGTGGTCGACATGGACGCGCGGCACGTAGGCATGCAGCGGCGTGTCGATGGAGGCGGCGCGCGGATTGAGGTTGAAGGTGCAGTGGGGGAGGTAGCCCACCATCTCGTCCTCATGCTCGAGCCCCCGGTAGAGGCCCTTCAGCGCCTGCAGCTTTTCCATATAGAGGGTGGCGAAGCCGTCCATCCTGATCGTGCCGACGTCGCCGCCCGATCCCTTCACCCAGAGCACCTCGACCGTGCCGCCGCCGAGCGGATCGTTCTCCTTCACCTTGGCAGAGGTGTTGCCGCCGCCGTAATTGGTGATGCGCTTGTCCGAGCCGAGAAGGTTCGAGCGATAGAGCAGGCGTTCCGGCTCGCTCATCGCGGCCGCCTTCGCCTCGTCCCAGAGATTGGCAAGGCGCGCGCCTTGTTGCCCATTCACCTGTTTGTCCAGCATCGGCATTTCCTCCCGGTCTTCCATGTCGCGACCCTCGGACGATATCGGGGCCGCACCTCCAGTTCGGGCATTCAAATCTCACGGATGCGGCAAGCGTGTCAATCACAAACGATCAAAATCAGTCATATTGCGCTGCACAATGAAAAAATATGACCGATTATGATTGACATTGCGCGATCGTGATGGAAGCATGCAAGCCATTGGGGGGAGCCATGCACGAGAAGGAAAGACATCGGATCATTCTGTCGGCCGTCCAGGAAAAGCCCGTCGCCACGGTGCAGGAACTGGTGGATCTGACCGACAGTTCCGAAGCGACGATCCGTCGGGATATCGCCGCCCTGCACGTGCAGAAGCGCCTGCGCCGCGTGCGCGGCGGCGCCGAGGCGATCAATCCGCCGCAGTTCGTCGGCCTTGCCGGCCGTCCCTTCAGCGTCAACGAGGCGCTCAATGCCAGGCAAAAGCAGGCGATCGCCAAGGAAGCGGTGGCGCTCTGTCAGGATGGCGAGCCGATCATCATCAACGGCGGCACGACGACCTTCCAGATGGTGCACTTCCTGGCGAACCGCCGCATGCAGGTGTTGACCAATTCCTTTCCGATCGCCGAGCACCTGCTGAAGCATTCGAAGAACACGGTGATGCTCTCCGGCGGCACGATCTACCGCGAGCAGAACATCATCCTCAGCCCGTTCGAGAACGACGTCACGCGCAACTTCTATGCGCGGCGCATGTTCATGGGCGCCCAGGGGCTCGGGCCGCTCGGCCTGATGGAGGCCGATCCGCTTCTGATCCAGGCCGAGCAAAAGCTGATCGACCAGGCCGACGATCTGGTCGTGCTGGTCGACTCCTCGAAATTCAGGAAGCGCTCCAGCCTTATCCTGTGCGGGTTGAAGCGCATCGCAACGGTCATCACCGATACGGGCATCGAGGACAGGGAAGCCTCGATGCTGGAGAATGCCGGCGTCAGCCTGATCGTCGCGGACGTTCGGGCGGCGGCTCCGGTGGAGAATGCTCCCTCGCAGGCATAGGGCCGGTCGGGGAGGGGAACGTACCAGTCAGGGAGGACTAGGACATGAAGATCTGGAAGGCATTGCTCGTCGCAGCCGCTGTCTCGACGGCGCTCGTCGGAAACGTCGCCAATGCGGCGGACAAGAAGATTGCGCTGGTGGTGAAGGCGCTCGGCATCGGCTTCTTCGAGGCCGCCAACAAGGGCGCGCAGGAAGCGGCGAAGGAACTCGGCAACGTCGAGGTGATCTATACCGGCCCGACGACGACCACCGCCGAAGGGCAGATCGAGGTGATCAACTCGCTGATCGCCCAGAAGGTCGATGCGATCGCCGTCTCGGCCAACGACACCGATGCGCTGGTGCCGGCGCTGAAGAAGGCGATGGATCGCGGCATCAAGGTGATCTCCTGGGATTCCGGCGTGGCGCCGGAAGGCCGCTCGATGCACCTGAACCCGTCGTCCAGCGCGCTGATCGGCAATATGTGCGTGAAGATGGCGGCCGACAACCTGCCGGACGGCAAGGGCGACGTGGCGATCCTGTCGGCAACGGCAACCTCGACCAACCAGAACGTCTGGATCGAGGAGATGAAGAAGGTGTTGCCGAACTATCCGGGCGTCAACATCGTCACCACCGTCTATGGCGACGACCTGGCCGACAAGTCCTACCGCGAGACGCAGGGGCTCATCCAGTCCTATCCGGACCTGAAGGCAATCATCGCGCCGACCTCCGTCGGCATCGTCGCCGCCGCCCAGGCCGTCTCGGATGCGGGCAAGACCGGCCAGATCAACGTCACCGGCCTCGGCCTTCCCTCCGAAATGGCGGGCCACGTGAAGTCCGGCGCGTCCAAGTCGTTCGCAATCTGGAACCCGATCGACCTCGGCTATTCCGCCACGATGATCGCCAATGACCTGATCGAGGGCGCGGAAGCCAAGCCCGGCGCGGAGCTCAACATGGGCCGCATGGGCAAGGTCAAGCTGGACGACAAGAACGAAGGCGCCATGGCCGACCCGTTCGTCTACGACGCCTCGAACGTCGAGGAATTCGCCAAGATCTTCTGATCCTTGGCGGGTGGCGCGGCGGCAGCATGGCAGGCCACCGTGAAGCAAGTGCATTGCCCCTCATCCGGCCTGCCGGCCACCTTCTCCCCGTGAACGGGGAGAAGGAAACGCCCGGCATCGTCCCCTCTCCCCGCTTGCGGGGAGAGGGTTAGGGTGAGGGGCAATTTTCAAGCATGGCCAGGCTGAACACGGCCTGACGACACCGTATCCAAAACTGATGGGCGAACCCTTGTTGCAGGACACGACCACATCGCGGATGAAGCCGGCGATCGCGCTTCAAGGGATCTCCAAGTCCTTTCCGGGCGTGCACGCGCTTTCCGACGTCTCGCTGTCGCTCTATCCGGGCTCCGTGACCGCTCTGGTCGGCGAGAACGGCGCCGGCAAGTCGACGCTGGTGAAGATCCTCACCGGTATCTACCAGCCCGACGGCGGCACGATCCGCGTCGACGGCGGGGAGATGCACTTCCCTTCCGCAAGCGCTGCCGCGAGGGCCGGCGTCACCGCCATCCATCAGGAAACCGTGCTCTTCGACGAGCTTTCCGTCGCCGAGAACATCTTCCTCGGCCATGCCCCGCGCACCCGGTTCGGCCTGATCGACTGGCAGAGGATGAACGCCGACGCCTGCATGCTGCTGGAGCGGGTCGGCGCGAGCCTCGATCCCTCGATCCGCCTGCGCGACCTCGGCATCGCCAGCAAGCATCTGGTGGCGATTGCGCGCGCGCTGTCGATCGACGCCCGCGTGGTCATCATGGACGAGCCGACCGCAGCACTCTCCCACAAGGAGATCCACGAGCTCTATGAACTGATCGACAGGCTCAAGGCGGACGGCAAGGCGATCCTCTTCATCAGCCACAAGTTCGACGAGATCTTCCGCATTGCCGACCGCTACACCGTCTTCCGCGACGGCCGCATGGTCGGCGAGGGGCTGATCGCGGGGACGACGCAGGACGATCTCGTGCGCATGATGGTCGGCCGCGACGTCGGTCAGGTCTTCCCCAAGCAGGAGGTGGCGATCGGCGAACCGGTGCTGACCGTTTCCGGCTACCGTCACCCGACCGAATTCGAGGACATCAATTTCGAGCTGCGCCGCGGCGAGATCCTGGGCTTCTACGGCCTTGTCGGGGCAGGCCGCTCCGAGTTCATGCAGTCGCTGATCGGCATCACCAGACCGTCGGCCGGCGCCGTCCGGCTGGACGACAGGGTTCTCGTCATCCGTTCGCCGGCCGAGGCGATCGAGGCGGGCATCGTCTACGTTCCGGAAGAGCGTGGCCGGCAGGGCGCGATCATCGGCATGCCGATCTTCCAGAACGTCACGCTGCCCTCGCTGACCCGCACCTCGCGTTCCGGCTTCCTGCACATGGCCGAGGAATTCCGGCTGGCGCGCGAATACACCTCAAGGCTCGACCTGCGCGCCGCCTCCCTCGACCAGGACGTCGGCACGCTGTCGGGCGGTAACCAGCAGAAGGTCGTCATCGCCAAGTGGCTGGCGACGAAGCCGAAGGTGATCATCCTGGACGAGCCGACCAAGGGCATCGACATCGGCTCCAAGGCCGCCGTCCACGCCTTCATGAGCGAACTGGCCGCGCAAGGCCTCAGCGTCATCATGGTCTCCTCGGAAATCCCGGAGATCATGGGCATGTCGGACCGCGTCATCGTTATGCGCGAGGGTAGGATGGTCGGCCGGTTCGAGCGCGCCGAACTCTCGGCGGAGAAGCTGGTTCGCGCCGCTGCAGGCATTTCGGAGACCGCGCCATGAACATGCTTCTGAAGAACCGCGAGGCGCTGCTGGTCGTGGCGATCCTGGCGCTGGTGGCGCTGGTCACGCTGCGCTTCCCCGGCTTTGTCCAGCCGGCCAATCTCGGTCGCGTCTATAACGACACCTCGATCCTGATCATCCTGGCGCTCGGCCAGATGGCGGTGATCCTCACCCGCTGCATCGATCTCTCGATGGCGGCGAACCTTGCGCTTTGCGGCATGGTCGCGGGCCTGATCAACGTCGCCTGGCCCGGCCTGCCGATCCCGCTGGTGATCGCAGCCGTCGTGGCGCTGGGTGCGGCCCTCGGCTCGATCAACGGCCTGCTCGTCTGGAAGCTGAACATCCCGCCGATCGTGGTGACGCTCGGCACGTTGACGATCTTCCGCGGCACGATCTTCCTGCTCACCGGCGGCCAGTGGATCAATGCCCACCAGATGAGCGAGGCCTTCAAGGGCCTGCCACGGGCCGATCTCTTGGGCATCCCCGCGCTCTCCTGGTTCTCCGTCCTCATCGTCGCGCTCATGTTCGTCGTGATGACCCGCACGGCGACGGGCCGGGCCTTCTTCGCCGTCGGCGGCAACCCGCACGCGGCGGTCTATACCGGCATCGACGTCGGCCGTACCCGATTCCTGGCCTATTGCCTTTCGGGCGCTCTTTCCGGCCTTGCCGGCTATCTCTGGGTGTCGCGCTACGCCGTCGCCTATGTCGACATCGCGCTCGGCTTCGAACTCGACATCATCGCTGCCTGCGTGATCGGTGGCATCTCGATCGCCGGCGGCATCGGCTCGGTGCCGGGGGCGGTCCTCGGTGCGCTGTTCCTCGGCATCATCAAGAACGCGCTGCCGGTCATCAACATTTCTCCCTTCGCCCAGATGGCCATCTCCGGCATGGTCATCATCATCGCCGTCGCCGTCAACGCGCGCGCCGAGCGGCGCAAGGGCAGGGTCATTCTCAAGAGGGCGGAGGCGCACTGATGGCCGAGGCACAGGTCCAGACCCGTCATATTCCCGACCGCCTGCAGAGCCGGGGATCCCGCCTGCTGAAGAGCTGGGAGAGCCTGCTGGTGGTGGTGGCGCTCCTGATCTTCGTCGCCAATTCTCTGGCCTCCCCCTACTTCCTCGATCCGTGGAACCTGTCCGACGCGACCTTCAACTTCACCGAGAAGGCGATGATCGCCTTCGCCATGGCGCTCGTGGTGATCTCGGGCGAGATCGACCTGTCGGTCGCCTCGATCGTGGCGCTGACGTCGACGGCCATGGGCTACGCCGCGACGCAGGGTTTCGACACGCCGGCGCTGGTGGTGGTCGGCTTGGCCGTGGGCCTAGCCTGCGGCGCCGTCAACGGCCTGCTGGTGACCCGGCTGGGGCTGCCCTCGATCGTGGTCACGATCGGCACCATGAGCCTGTTCCGCGGCATCGCCTTCATCATTCTCGGCGACCAGGCCTTCACCGAATATCCGGCCGGTTTCTCCTGGTTCGGGCAGGGCTATGTCTGGTGGGTGTTCTCGTTCGAGTTCTGCCTGTTTCTGGGCTTTGCGCTTGTCTATGCGGTGATCCTGCACATGACGAACTTCGGCCGCGCGGTCTATGCGATCGGCAACAACCAGACGGCCGCCCTCTTCTCCGGCGTGCGGGTCGCGCGCGTGAAGTTCACCCTGTTCCTGCTCACCGGGCTGATGTCGGCGATCGCCTCGATCTGCCTGACCTCGCGCCTCGGCTCGACCCGTCCCTCGATCGCGCTCGGCTGGGAGCTGGAAGTGGTGACGATGGTGGTGCTCGGCGGCGTCAGCATCCTCGGCGGCTCCGGCACGGTCGGCGGCGTGGTGCTGGCGGCCTTAATCATGGGCATGGTCACCTTCGGCTTCGGCCTGCTCAACGTGCCCGGCATCGTCATGTCGATCTTCATCGGCCTGCTACTGATTTCGGTGATCGCGCTGCCGATCCTCTACACGCGGCTCAGGCGCCGCATGGGACACTGAGGGGAACGATGGAGAAAATTGCCTTCCGCATGCGCCTCAACCCCGGTATGGCAGGGGAATACAAGGCGCGGCACGACGCGATCTGGCCGGAACTTGCGGCACTGCTGAAGGCGGCCGGCGTCTCCGACTATTCCATCCATCTGGACGAGGAGACCGGTCTTCTCTTCGGCGTCCTCTGGCGGCGCGATGACCACACGATGGATAGCCTTCCGGATCATCCGGTGATGAAGCGCTGGTGGGCGCATATGGCCGACATCATGGAGACGAAGCCCGACAACGAGCCGGTCGCCGTTCCGCTCCGCACCGTCTTTCACATGGAATGAGCAGCAGCCCATGGCCCGCACGATCGCCGTCATCGATATCGGCAAGACGAATGCCAAGGTGGCACTCGTCGATGGCGAGACCTTCGGCGAGATCGCCGTGCGCACCACCCCCAACGGCGTGGTGGACGCGCCGCCCTATCCGCATTTCGACACCGAACGTTTGTGGGCCTTCATTCTCGACAGTCTCAAGGTGCTGAACGAAGAGCGCCGGATCGATCGCGTCTCGGTGACGACGCACGGCGCCACGGCCGCACTCGTCGACGGCGACGGCGCTCTGGTCCTGCCGGTGCTGGACTATGAACATGCGGGCCCGCAGGAACTGCACGCGGAGTACGAGGCCGTTCGACCGTCCTTTTCCGAGACGGGTACGCCGAAGCTGCCCGTCGGTCTGAACGCCGGTATGCAGCTCTACTGGCAGTCGCGCCGCTTCCCCGAGGCGTTCGGGCGGGCCGCCGCCATCCTGATGTATGCGCAATACTGGTCGTATCGGCTGACCGGAGTGCTCTCCGGCGAGGTCACCTCGCTTGGTTGCCACGCCGACCTCTGGGAGCCGGTGAACCGCCGCTACTCGACGCTGGTGACCGGGCAGGGCTGGAGCCGGCTGATGCCGCCCTTGCGCAAGGCTTCCGACGTGCTCGGGCCGATCCTGCCGGAGCTTGCGGCTGCCACCGGGCTGGATGCGCAGACGCCCGTCCACTGCGGCATCCACGATTCCAACGCCTCGCTCCTGCCCCATGTGCTGACGACGCCTTCGCCCTACGCGGTCGTCTCGACCGGCACCTGGGTCGTCTGCATGGCGATGGGCGCCCGGCGCTGCGAACTGGACGAGCGGCGCGATACGCTGGTCAACGTCAACGCGCTGGGTGACCCGGTCCCCTCCGCCCGCTTCATGGGCGGCCGCGCCTTCTCGCTCCTCGGCGGCCGGAACGCGCCCGTCGGCGATGATGCCGTCGCTTCCGTGCTGGCGCGGCATGCGATGATCCTGCCGTCCATCCCCGACGATTCCGGACCCTTTCCGGGCCGTCAGGCCCGCTGGACGATCGATCGCGGGCAACTGACGGAAGAGAAGGCCCAGGTCGCGGTCGCGTTCTATCTCGCCCTGATGAGCGCGACCTGCCTGTCGCTGATCGGCGCGGACGGGCCTGTCATCGTCGAGGGGCCGTTCTCGGGCAACGGTCGATATCTGGCGATGCTGGAGGCGGCCACCGGCAGGCGCGTGCTCGTGGGCGAAAGCGCCACGGGCACCAGTGTCGGTGCGGCCTGCCTGGCTGTGGACGGGGTGCTAAGGCCGCGCCTGCGGCCGGTGGAGCCGTCGCTGCCCGGGGCTGCGACGGCCTATGTCGAAAGATGGCGCAGCCTCGCTTCCGGTTGAGGCGCCGAGGGCACCCCGATCCGTGGCCGGCCGGAAGTTTCGGATCAGAAAATCGCCGGCGCCCGGACGGGCTGGCGGCCATCGATACCGATCAGCGTTGCGACCGCTGCAAGCGTTGCGACAGTCAAGATCAATGCACTCAACCAAAGAACAATCATTGCTCATTCCCAAGGACATCATCGTCTGGAAAGCACTACTAGCATCCGAAACTTGCTTTTGCCTTGCCAAATATTGGCCAAGACGCCATCCGGCCTAGCGAATTCTAGGGATATGGCGACCGCCAAGCAGCCGAAAGGCACGCAAACGCGCGGGCGGCCAGGCCCCCGGCGCCGTGAAAGTACAGCCATGCCGCAGCGCATTAACCTTCAGGCAAGGAATTAACCATAAACATGGTCTCACGCGTCGGAATGGGGAATTTCACCATTTCCCACTCAGGCATGATGCCGTACCGCCCGTACCGGTTTCGACCCGGTATCAAGCTTTCACCGAAATTGACCATGGACAGGCGAACGGCGAAACTGGCCCGACGCGCTCGACGCCGTGCGGAATCGTTGAGACCGCAGGACGTTGCCTCCCCCATGGACGAATTCACCGGCTTGGCCAGCAATGGCCGGGAAACTGCATTGTGCATGGGGTTGAGAAGTGCAGGAGACGCCAGCAGAACAGACTCAGACGGGGCAGGCGGCAAGCCTTCGCGACCGGCTGAGATTTGCTGGCCTGGAGCCTGCCCACGGCGACATCCTCCGCGACCATCGCCAGACCCTCGAGCGCCATGTCGAAGGCGCCCTTCGCGATCTTTTCCAGCGCTTCCAGACCTTTCCCGACGCCGCCCGGCAGTTCCACAGCGAACGCGCCATCGATCGCCTGCATGATCTCCACGCCTCCCACTGGAGCGTCCTGACCGACGCGCGCTTCGACAGTCTCTATGCGGAGCGGGTGAAGGTTCTGGCCGACGCCGAAAGCCAGATGGGCCTCGATCCGCGCTGGCGCCTGTCCGGCCACACCATCGTCCTCGAACACGTCGTCGATGGACTGCTGGAGGAATACTGGCCGAAGTCCATCCTGCCGGGTTCGAGGAACGCTCGCCGCAAGGAACTGTCCGACCTTCTCACCGCCTTCGTCCGCGTCGCCATGGTCGACGCGGAGATCGGCGTCTCGCTGCGGTTCAATGAGCTTCGTCACAGCCATCACCGGGCGCTGGGAGATCAGCGCAAGGCCGATCACGACGCATTCGAGATCGCCTTCGGCGAGGTGATCGGAAGCCTTGCCAATCTCGACTTCACCCACAGGACCGGGGCGCAGATGCCGGAGGGCTGGCGTGCACTGGCCGGCACGCTCGATACCGCGCTGGAAGAGGTCGAGCGCCATCTCGGCTCCGCCCTCGAGCGCGGCGAGGCCTCGGGCGCGATGGTGCAAACCCTGTCCGCAGAGGCCGGCCGTCTTGCCGAGCGTTCGAAGGCGCAGTCCTGCGAACTCGCGGACACGGCCTCGACCCTGGCCGGGATCGCCGACAGCCTGAAGCTGAACCTTGCCGAGACGCGCAAGGCCGAGGCGGCCGCGCAGTCGACCCGCCAGTCGGCCGAAAACAGCGGCCGGATCGTCGGCGAGGCAAAGTCGGCAATGGCCGACATCGAGGCATCCGCCGAAAAGATCGGCCAGATCATCGGCGTCATCGACGAGATCGCGTTCCAGACCAACCTGCTGGCGCTGAACGCCGGCATCGAGGCCGCCCGCGCCGGCGACAGCGGCCGCGGCTTTGCGGTGGTCGCGCAGGAAGTGCGCGCGCTGGCGCAGCGTTCGGCCGATGCGGCCCGCGAGATCAAGCAGCTCGTCAGCGGCACCAAGGCTCAGGTCGAGGCCGGCGTCGACCACGTCAACCGCACCCAGGATGCGATCGGCAGCATCGTCGTGCAGGTCACGGGCATCAACGATGCGATCGCCGGCATCGCGCGTGCCAGCGACGAGAGCGTCGGCAGGCTCGACGCCTTGGGCGGCGATCTCGGCCGCATCGGCGCCCAGGCCCGCGCCGATGTAGAACTGGCCGAAGGTGTCGACCGCGCAGGTGGCGATCTGCACGCAGTCATCCTCGAGCTCGGACAGACGATCCGCCAGTTTCATGTGCGCCAGCCGCAGTCTTCGGCCGCGCGCCAGGCCGACGTGGCCCGGCAGGTCTCTTATGCGCCCATGCCGGCCCCGGCGCCGGTTCGCGCGGTCGGACACGGGGGCTGACGGTGCGACAGGAGCGGCCCTGCCACGAATTCTCATCGCGACGCAGCCGGCGCGAAGGTGCCGGCTCGTTTGCGCCCGAACCGACCTTTCGGACAATCAACGCTGACACAAGCAGACAAGGAACGCAGTGATGGCGAGCAAGAAGGCCGCTCAGAAAAGCCTGAGCCTGGCACCCGTGCTGGATCTCAACGAGGCGACAGCACTTCGCGACAAGCTGATGGCGCTCAAGGGCAGCGACCTGGCGATCGACGCGTCTGCCGTCGAGCGCGTCGGCGCCCTGTGCGCGCAGGTCCTCATGGCGGCCGCCAAGACCTGGGAAGCCGACAAGCGCAGCTACACGTTCGCCAAGGCATCGGAGCCGTTCCTCAAGACGATGCAACTCATCGGCGTCAACATTGAACACCTGCTGGCCAAGGAGATTCAGCGATGAAAAAGAAGGTGCTTACCGTGGATGATTCACGGACGATCCGGAACATGCTTCTGGTGACACTGAACAATGCCGGGTTCGAGACGATCCAGGCCGAGGACGGCGTCGAGGGGCTGGAAGTTCTGGAAGAAGCCAATCCCGACGTCATCGTCACCGACATCAACATGCCCCGCCTCGACGGCTTCGGCTTCATCGAGGGCGTGCGCCGCAACGAGAAGTATCGCGCGATCCCCATTCTCGTGCTGACGACGGAGAGCGATGCCGAGAAAAAGAACCGGGCCCGTCAGGCCGGCGCGACCGGCTGGATCGTCAAGCCGTTCGACCCCACCAAACTCATCGATGCAATCGAGCGCGTGACCGCCTAAATCGAGGTTCCTCCCGATGGATATGAACGAAATCAAGGAGATCTTCTTCCAGGAATGCGAGGAGCAGCTCGCCGAACTGGAATCCGGTCTCTTGAAGCTGAACGATGGCGATCGCGATCCGGAAACCGTCAACGCGGTCTTCCGTGCGGTGCACTCGATCAAGGGCGGGGCCGGCGCCTTCGGCCTCGACGATCTGGTGTCCTTCGCCCACGTCTTCGAGACCACGCTTGATTGCGTTCGATCCAACAAGCTCGAGCCGAACCAGGACGTCCTGAAGGTGATGCTCAAGTCGGCCGACGTCCTGGCCGACCTGACGAATGCCGCCCGCGACGGCGGCAGCGTCGACGAGGCGCGCAGCAAGCAGCTGATCCGCGAACTCGAGGCGCTCGCCAACGGCGAGGTGCCGGCGGCGAGCGAAGCGCCTGCGTCAAAGCCGGCTCCGGCGCCACAGGCGGCAGCACCCGCACCTGCCGCTGCTCCGGCCGTCAACGACGAAGGCTTTCAGCCGATCCCGTTCTCCTTCGACGATTTCGGCGACGAGGAGAAGCCGGTCGCGCCCTTTGCGCCCACCTGCGAAATCCTGTTCCATCCCAAGCGCGAACTCTATTCCAAGGGCAACGAGGCCGCGCTGTTGCTGCGCGATCTCTCCCGCATCGGCGAGATGAGCATCCGCTGTGATATGGACAGCCTGCCGCTGCTTGAGGACATGAACCCCGAGGAAGCCTATTTCTCGTGGAAGATCTCCCTCGTCACGGATAAGGGCGAGGATGCCGTCCGCTCCGTCTTCGAATTCGCCGAATGGGATTGCGACCTCGAGGTCCGCACCGTCGAGGAAGACATGGAAGCGGATGCGGGCGACGACGAACTGCCGATGCAGCCGGTCCCGTTCGACCTCTCGATCCTTGACGACGGCGACGCCGGCGCAACCGCCGAGGCCGACGAGCCCGCGGAAAAGGAGCCGGTTGCCGCCACTGAAAACAACGTCGTGCCGATGGCCGCAGCCGCCCGCGCTGAAGCGCCCAAGACTGAGACCCGGTCCGCCCCGGCCGCACAGCAGGCCGCCACAGCACCTGCCGCAGCCGCGGCTTCGGCTGCACAGGCTGCTGCCGCCGCGCCGACCATCCGCGTCGATCTCGATCGCGTCGACCGCCTGATCAACCTCGTGGGCGAGCTTGTCATCAACCAGGCGATGCTCTCCCAGAGCGTCATCGAGAACGACAACAACGGCGTCTCCTCGATCAACATGGGCCTCGAGGAGCTGCAGCAGCTAACCCGCGAGATCCAGGACTCGGTCATGGCGATCCGCGCGCAGCCGGTAAAGCCCGTGTTCCAGCGCATGTCGCGCATCGTCCGCGAAATCGCCGACGTCACCGGCAAGTCGGTCCGCCTCGTCACCGAGGGCGAGAACACCGAAGTCGACAAGACGGTCATCGACAAGCTGGCCGAGCCGCTGACCCACATGATCCGCAACGCCGTCGACCACGGCCTGGAATCGCCGGAGAAGCGCGAGGCCGCCGGCAAGAATCCGGAAGGCACGGTCCGGCTGACGGCGAAGCATCGCTCCGGCCGCATCGTCATCGAGCTTGCCGACGACGGCGGCGGCATCAATCGCGAGAAGGTGCGCCAGAAGGCGATCGACAACGACCTGATTGCCGCCGATGCCAACCTGTCCGACGAGGAGATCGACAACCTGATCTTCCACGCCGGCTTCTCCACCGCCGACAAGATCTCCGACATTTCCGGCCGCGGTGTCGGCATGGACGTGGTCAAGCGCTCGATCCAGGCGCTCGGCGGCCGCATCACCATCTCGTCGAAGCCCGGTCAGGGCTCGGTCTTCACCATGAGCTTGCCGCTGACGCTCGCCGTCCTCGACGGCATGGTGGTCACCGTTGCCGGCCAGACGCTCGTCGTGCCGCTCACCGCCATCGTCGAGACGCTGCAGCCGGAAGCTTCGGCGATCCATTCCTTCGGCGCCAGCCAGCGACTGATCTCGATCCGCAACTCCTTCTGCCCCCTCGTGGATGTGGGCCGGATCCTGAACTTCCGCTCCACCCAGGCCAACCCGGTCGACGGCGTCGCCCTTCTGGTCGAATCCGAAGGCGGCGGGCAGCGGGCGCTGATGGTCGATGCGATCCAGGGCCAGCGCCAGGTCGTCATCAAGAGCCTCGAGGCCAACTACACCCACGTGCCGGGCATCGCCGCGGCGACGATCCTCGGCGACGGGCGCGTGGCGCTCATCCTCGACGTCGACGCCGTCGTCGCCGCCTCGCGCGGCCAGTCCCTGAAGCAAGAAATCTCGCTCGCAGCAACCGGTTGATAAAATGACGTACGCAGCCAAATCACTGACGCAGGGCCGGGAGCTCATCGCCTTCCGGATCGGGGATCAGGAATTCTGTGTGAACATCATGTCGGTGCGGGAAATCCGTGGATGGACCCCCGCAACGCCGATGCCGCATGCGCCGCACTACGTGCTCGGCGTCATCAACTTGCGTGGCGCGGTCCTGCCGATCATCGACATGTCCCTGCGCCTCGGCATGAAGCCGGCGGAGCCGACGGTCAGGCACGTCATCATCGTGGCGCAGGTCGGCCAGAAGGCCGTCGGCCTCCTCGTCGATGCGGTCTCCGACATCCTGACCGTGACCGACGACAACGTGCAGCCGACGCCTGACATCGCCAACGAGATGACGAAGAACTACGCCCGCGGCATCCTGGCCATCGAGGGCCGGATGATCTGCATGATCGAGCTCGAGGCGCTGTTCCCCCATATCGAAAGCGAAGCCGCATGATGTCGACCGCCTTCGAGCCCAGACTGTCACCGGACGAATGCCTGGCAACGGGAGAATATCCGCTGACCCGCCGCGACCTCTCCGAGATCGCAGCGATGATCTATGCCGACGCCGGCATTCATCTGAACGAGTCCAAGGCCTCGCTGGTTTATTCGCGGCTGTCCAAGCACATCCGCAATCTCGGCCTGAAGGGATTTCGCGAGTACTGCGCCCTCGTCTCCTCGCCCGAAGGCGCGCCGGCCCGCCGGGAGATGCTGTCGCATCTGACGACGAACTTCACGCGCTTCTTCCGAGAGAACCATCACTTCGAGCACATGAAGCACGAGGTCCTGCCGGAGCTGATCGCCCGCGCCAAGGCAGGCGGCCGCGTCCGCATCTGGTCCGCTGCCTCCTCCGATGGCCAGGAGCCCTATTCGATCGCGCTCACGCTCCTGTCGATGCTGCCGAATGCGTCGGATTACGATATCCGCATTCTGGCCACCGACATCGATCCGAAGATTCTGGCGCTCGCCCGCGCGGGCGCCTATGACGCGACCGCCCTGGAAACGGTCAGCCCGGCGATGCGCAAGCAGTATTTCCGCGAGGTGGACATCGACGGCCGTCGCAAGTGGCAGATCGACGACCGCGTCAAGAAGCTGATCACCTACAACGAGCTGAACCTGATGGCCCAGTGGCCGTTCAAGGGCCCCTTCGACGTCATCTTCTGCCGCAACGTCGTCATCTATTTCGACGAGCCGACGCAGATGAAGATCTGGACGCGCTTCACCGGCATGCTGGCCGAAGGCGGCCATCTCTATATCGGCCACTCCGAGCGGGTGTCGGGCGAATCCAAGGCGCTGTTCGACAATATCGGCATCACCACCTATCGCTACACCGGGAGGGGAAGACGCGCATGACAGCACCAGCTCGCGTTCTCGTTGTCGACGATTCGCCGACCATGCGCGGCCTGATCACGGCCGTGCTCCGCGCCGATCCCGATGTCGATGTCATCGGCCAGGCCAGCGACGCGATGGAGGCCCGCAACGCCATCAAGCAGCTCAATCCGGACGTCGTCACGCTCGACATCGAGATGCCGAACATGAACGGGCTGGAGTTTCTCGACAAGATCATGCGGCTTCGCCCGATGCCGGTGATCATGGTGTCCACGCTGACCCATCGCGGTGCCGAGGCGACGCTCGCGGCACTCGAGATCGGCGCCTTCGATTGCGTCGGCAAGCCCCAGCCGGGCGACGCCCGTCCCTTCGGCGACCTGGCCGAGAAGGTCAAGGCGGCTGCCCGTTCGCAGCGCCGAGACATCCGCTCCGAGCCGGTCGTGCCGGTGCAGCCTCCGGCCAATGCCAACGCTGCCGAGACCTACCGCAACGGGCGTAAGATCGTCGCGATCGGTGCCTCGACCGGCGGCGTTGAGGCGCTGATCACCGTCCTCCAGAAGTTTCCGGTCAATTGTCCGCCGACCGTGATCACCCAGCACATGCCGTCGAGCTTCACCAAGAGCTTCGCCGAACGCCTCAACCGCATCTGCGCGCCGCGCGTGGAGGAGGCGACGGACGGGGCGAGGCTCGAGATCGGCAAGATTTACCTGGCCCCGGGCGGCGATCGCCACCTGCAGGTCACCAGCACGTCGGCGCCGAGCTGCCGCCTGCTGGACCGTGACCCGGTCAACGGCCATCGGCCCTCGGTCGACGTGCTGTTCGATTCGGTGGCCGAGCTTGCCGGCCGCAATGCCGTCGGCGTCATCCTCACCGGGATGGGGCGGGACGGAGCGGCCGGATTACTGAAAATGCGCCACGCCGGTGCCCGCACGATCGGCCAGAACGAAAAGACTTGCATCGTATACGGGATGCCGCGTGTGGCCTACGAACTTGGGGCGGTGGAACATCAGCTTCCGCTTGCATCCATCGGGGAGGAAATCCTGAAGCTTACTGCGGCCCGCAAAGAAGGGAGCGACTAATGTCTATCGCTGAAAAAATCAAAGTACTCATCGTCGACGATCAGGTGACCAGCCGATTGCTGTTGGGAGACGCGCTGCAACAGCTCGGCTTCAAGCAGATCACTGCGGCCGGCGATGGGGAGCAGGGTCTGAAGATCATGACCCAGCAGCCCCATCACCTCGTGATTTCCGACTTCAACATGCCCAAGATGGATGGGCTGGTCTTCCTTCAGCACGTTCGCGCCAATCCGGCGACGAAGAAGGCGGCCTTCATCATCCTGACGGCCCAGGGCGACCGCGCGCTGGTGCAGAAGGCGGCGGCCCTCGGGGCCAACAACGTGCTCGCCAAGCCCTTCACCATCGACAAGATGAAAGCGGCGATCGAGGCCGTATTCGGGGCCTTGAAATGATCACGGAGGCAGGGACGCGCCGCGTCCACCTGATACAGGGCGAGTACAAGGTGATGAGCGATCCGGACGTCGTGTTGACGACGATTCTCGGATCCTGCGTCGCCGCGTGCTTGCGCGATCCGGTCGTGGGCGTCGGTGGAATGAACCACTTCCTGCTGCCCGGCTCGATGGAGGCCATGTCGGCGGGTGGCGACGCCACGCGCTATGGCGTGCATCTGATGGAGCTTCTGATCAACGGCCTGCTGAAGCAGGGCGCGCGCCGGGACCGGCTCGAGGCCAAGATCTTCGGCGGGGCAAAGACGATTGCGACATTCTCCAATGTCGGCGAGCAGAATGCACGCTTCGCCCGGCAGTTCCTGACCGACGAAGGCATCAGGATCGTCGGAGAGAGCACCGGCGGCGAGCACGGGCGCAAGCTCGAATACTGGCCGACATCCGGGCGCGCCCGGCAGCATGCCCTGACCGGCGTGGAGGCGCAGCGCACCGTGGCACTGGAGCAGCGGCCGATACTGCCGCCGAAGCCTGCGGAAAGCTCGATCGAATTCTTCTGAGCCGGATGCGGCCTCGGGGCATGAGGGATATGGCCGCATGCGCAGGTCTGTGGACGGGCGGCGCGACGGTGGAAACGGAGATACCATGAAAGCCGACTACATGAACGACGTGACCGACATGGAGGAATCCGTACCCGCCGTCCTGATGCGTGTCGTCTCGGAACTGCACGATGTCGCCTATCTGATCGAACGCATCGAACCGCAGCTCGCCGAGCTTCACCCGGAGGCGGGCGAGAACACCGCGCAGCGCATGATGGTCCTGCAGGGCATCGATCTCGCCGTGCAGAAGGCCCGCGGCCTTGCGGATTTTCTCGGCCAGGTCACCGCCGACATGCCGGAAGCCTGGGCCGTGGACGTGACGACGGCGCTGAACCTCGTGAAGCTGAGCGACATGAAGACGGCGCTCGGCAATGGTACCGTGCGGACCTTCGGCGCCCAGCCGCTGTCCAAGGCATCGGGCGATTTCGAGGCCTTCTGATTCGCGAAGTCGCCGTGGCGCCTTGGGCCGACGCAAGGCGTCCATGAACGCGGGCAATCGGTCCAATTCTGGAATCGGAGGCCTCTATCATATTGAATTTAAATTTTAATTTTTAGCTGCAATGCCCGTGGAACCTCTCTTCGTGGCGCCGTGCTGCACCGCATTCCAGCGAAACGCTCGCGCAAGTTTCACCGTCTAGTTTTGCCTCCGGGTCGATTAGGCCTGCGTAGTCCTGGGCATGGGGGCACCGTTGGCAGCGGCGCCTTTCCGGGGGTGGGCAATTTAAACTGAGCGGATCTGCCATTCTTTGGCCTGAGGCGGATCCGGCAAAGTTGGTGCGGGAACAGAATGAATCTGTTGGAACAGCTTAAGAGTATGGGCAAGAACTTGGCGTCGCTCGGGCAACCGAAGCTGGCGCTTCTGGCCGGGGCCGGGGTCGTGACGCTCGGCCTGGTGCTTGCCGCCGCCCTCTTTGTCAACAAGCCCTCTTACGAGACGCTCTATGTCGGTCTGGAAAGCACCGACATGAACCAGATCAGCGTCGCTCTTGCCGAGGCGAACATCGACTTCCAGACGGGAAGCGACGGCGCGAGCCTGCAGGTTCCGGTCGGCCAGACAGGAAAGGCGCGGCTCTATCTCGCCGAGCGCGGCCTGCCGAGCAGCTCCAATTCGGGCTACGAACTCTTCGACAATGTCGGCTCCCTCGGCCTGACCTCCTTCATGCAGGAGGTCACCCGCGTTCGCGCCCTGGAAGGCGAGATCGCCCGCACGATCCAGCAGATCAACGGCATCGCCGCCGCACGCGTCCACATCGTCATGCCGGACCGCGGGAACTTCCGCCGGGCGGAGCAGCCGCCGACGGCGTCGGTGATGATCCGCGCCGGCAGCGCCGCAGGCCGCAAGGCCGCCGCCTCCATCCGCCAGCTCGTCGCCGCCTCCGTCCCGGGGCTGGAAGCCGAGCACGTGACGATCCTCGATTCCGCCGGCCAGTTGCTGGCCTCCGGCGACGATTCGGACGGCAACACGCTGAGCCGTTCGCTCAACATCGTCCAGTCGGTCCAGGAGGACGTGGAGCGCAACATCGAGAAGGCGCTGGCGCCGTTCCTCGGCATGGACAACTTCCGCGCGAGCGTCATGGCGGCGCTGAACACCGATTCCCAGCAGACGCAGGAAACGGTCTTCGATCCGGAATCCCGCGTCGAGCGGTCGGTCCGCGTCACCAAGGAAAGTCAGCAGTCCAGCCAGAGCGAACTGCAGCGCCCGGCAACGGTCGAGCAGAACATCCCGCAGGGCGGGCCCGAGGCCGGCACCGGCCCGCAGTCGAGCGACCAGGCCGACAAGAAGGAAGAGCAGACCAACTACGAGATCAACAGCAAGACGATCGCGACGGTTCGCAACAGCTACCAGATCGAGCGCCTGTCGGTCGCCGTGGTCGTCAACCAGGGCAGGCTCGCATCGCTCGTCGGCGAACCCGCCGACCAGGCGAAGATCGATGCCTTCCTCGCCGAGATGCAGAAGATCGTGTCGTCCGCTGCGGGCCTGAACAGCGAACGCGGCGACGTCGTCACCCTGACCGCCATGAACTTCCTCGACAACGTCCTGCTGGACGAGGGCGTACCTGGCCCCGGAGTGATGGAGACGCTGACGCGCAACCTCTCCACCATCATCAACGCACTCGCCTTCGTCGCGGTCGCCTTCCTGGTGGTCTGGTTCGGCTTCCGCCCGGTCGTCCGCTCCGTCTCCGGTGGCGCCGGTGCAACGGCCCTGGAAAGCGAAGCAGCCGGCCTCGAGCTGCCCGACTTCTCTCCGGGCGTGGGCGTCGGCGCAGGTCCCGGCGCGCTGATGGACGGCTTCGGCTCCGACTTCGGCTTCGACAGCACCGACGATCTCCTCAGCGCCGGCGACGACGAGGGTGTGTTCAACCGCCGCGTCAAGGAAGGCCCCGAGCGTCGTCTGTCCCGCATGGTGGAGATCAGCGAGGAGCGCGCCGCGAAGATCCTGCGCAAATGGGCCGAAGACCAGGCGGCCTGACCGGACCGGAAGAAGCAATGCGAAATCCCGCCCTCGAGGCGGGATTTCTGCGTCTGTGGTGTCGGCACGCGAACTCAATGCGCATGCGGAGGCGATCCGGTCCCGCGGTAACGTGGAGAGGGCGCCATGGACAGCGCCGCTGTCAGTGACCTCTTGGGTGCCACCGCATCCTGCAGGCGTCCCGCAGCGCAGGCCGTAGACCCTGGATCGTCGATCCGGCCTGTGGCCGATCTTCCCGCGACGTTCGATGGCATGACCTGGCTCGTCCCCGAACGGCCCTATCGGCTCCTCCGGCCTCGATGGAACGCCAATCCTCGGCAGCGCCGGGCTCCGGGCGGGCGACGTTTCGCGCAGGAGTGTGACTCAAAAGCGACGATATTGGCGGCCTGCGGGGCGCCCTTCCGCTACGTCAGGCAACAAACCTGACTCTGCCGGGGCGATCACGAAAATTTTGTTTGGTGTTGAAAGCCCGTTTGCACCCCTGAATTCAATCCTGCCGACCGTCGTAAATCTGTCATCGTCTCACGGTTGCATTTGGCGTCAGTGAAAAAATGTGATGATTAACAAAAGTTTAATTCTGTCGGCCCAGGGACGGGGTCGGCGGCCGCTGCGGCGGCGCGAATCGATTCATGAAAACATGCGAATGTAAATCCCCAGTTGGGCCCCGTGGCATTTGATTCGCGCCGTTGTAGACTTTAGTTACTGATTCGTTTGGTGAATCCCGTCCATGCGGCTTGATCGCAAGCGGTGCCGAGTTCCGGCGCTGGTGCGAGGGGGAACGGGATGACCCTGCCGAGTTTGGCAACGGGGGCTATTATGGAAACGATGAGAGCGGATGTATCGCTCCGGGAATCCTATGGATTCTCTGCGGTGGCATGTGAACGAAAGAGCGCGCGTGAGCAGCTGGCCCACCAGTTGGGGCGCTGTGCGGACCGCGCCGGACTCACGGCAGGGTTGAAAGCGCTGACCCGGTATGTCAGCGCGTCCCACTATCTTCTTGTCCGCCACGACATGTCCTTCAGCGCCGACATCGGCTTCGTCGTCGCGTCCGACTGGCCGTTCGACATGGTCCGCAGCCTGGCCGCTGTACTCGGCAGCACGAACGGCCGCATGAGCGATCTCGACCGGTCCAGCTGCCTGATGCAGCCGGTGTTCTCGCGGTTCTGCGACGACGTCGCGGCGCCGTCCGGGGTCAGCCGGGAATATTGCACCATCACCTTCAACGTCGGGCGCGTGCGCATGACGCTGATGCTGCTCTTCCCGGAGCACTACATCCTGTCGCAGAGCAACCTGCGGGACGTGGGCCTGCTGACCGGCTATCTCGCGAGCGTCTGCTGCAAGCCGACAGGCCGCCAGGACCGCGAATCCGAATTGACGGATCGCGAGGTCGAGTGCCTCTACTGGATCGCCGAGGGCAAGACCAGCGAGGATATCGCCGTGATCCTCGGCATATCCCGCAACACGATCAACAACTACATCACCAGCGTCATGCGCAAGACGGCGACCAAGACCCGTTCCGAGGCGATCGCCTGGGCCGTGCGAAACAATCTCGTCTGAGGTGAAAGCGATGGAACATCCGTTCTCCCAGCCGAAGGACGAGGGGCCCGAGATCCGGATCTCGAAGCTGTCCCGGCCCAAGCGCACGACGGATGTGGTGGCGACACTCCAGCAGATGCAGAAGGTCGCCGGCGCGAAGAACTTTGCCGTGTTCCGCATCCTCGGCCAGGGATTGCCGTCGACGCGCCGCCTCGCCTGCACGCTCAGCAACTGGACGGCGGAGGCGACGGCGCGCGCCCTGGTGGAGACCCATGGCGAAGCACTCATGGCGCACCTGGAAACCTCGATGCTGCCCGTCGTCTGGGAAGGCGCTGACGCGAACAGCTTCATCGCCGACGAGCTCGCCTCCTTCGCCCTGCGCTTTCCGGCAAGCCAGCTGCCCCATGCCGGCATCGCCTTTCCCGTCCGGCTGGGATCGAGCGGCAACGGCTTCGTCGTCCTGACCGGCGATTTCCTCAGGATCGACACCGACCTCGTGCTCGACATGCACATGCGCGCCGGCCAGATCATGGTCGACCTGCAGGCGGCGGACGAAAAGCGTATGCAGCCGGCCGAAGCGCTCAACGACCGCGAGATCGCCTGCCTGCAGATGGCGGGCGACGGCTGCATCAGCGAATCCATCGCCGAAAAGCTCGGGCTTTCGGTGCATACGGTCAATGCCTATCTGGGCACGGCGACGACCAAGCTGGATGCGGTCAACCGCGTCCAGGCGATCGCGAAGGCGATACGCCTGGGCTATATCCGCTAAAAGCGCGACGACGGCACGCGATTCCGAAGGATCGCGATGTCCCGTGACGTCGGCTATGGTCGTTTAGTGAGCCTGCAGCTGCAATGAGGCCGAGCGCCTGAACTGCGCATCCCGCAGGCTCGCCGCGAGCAGGTCGGTGTTGTCGTCCGGATCGACCGCGGGGTCCTCGAAGGCGACGTGGGTCACCTCGATGCCGGCGCGTTCGTTACCGAGCTGGAGCCGCGCATAGACGGTGCACCCGCGCGGACGCAGTTCCAGATCGAGCGTCACCTCTGGCTCGCCGCCCCAGTCGAGCTTGTAGTCGCCACCGGCGCCGAAAACCACGGTGCCGGGGAGGAAATACAGCTCGGCTGCAGATGAAACCAGGTCGGACAGGTTTCCGTAGCACTCGAACCGCAGCAGGGATACCAGGTCGGCCGCGTCAAGCAGCCGCAATTCCGATGCAACCGGGCCGATCGCTTCGGCCACGATCCTCTCGCGCTGGGCAGAATAGGAGCTTTTTCTCATCGGATCTCTTTTACCGTCTCATCTGGGGCGAAGCTGCGTAGACCCGGTGAATCAGTTCCGCCACTGCCTTGTAGAACACCGGTGGAATGACACTATCCACCGAGACTTGCGCAAACATGGAGCGCGCGAGCGGCGGATCCTCGAAGACGGGGATGCCGTTCTCCTCCGCAAGCTCGCGAATCCTGAGCGCGACCAGGTCCTGGCCCTTGGCGACGACGATCGGGGCGTCCTGTTCCTCGCGGACGTAGCGCAGCGCCACGGCAAAGTGTGTCGGGTTGGCGATGACGAGCGTGGCGCGGGGAACGGCGGCGATCATCCGCTTGCGGGCGCGGTCGCGCTGGATGGAGCGGAGGCGGCTCTTGACGATCGGATCGCCCTGCGCCTGCTTGTGTTCCTCCTTGACCTCCTGCTTGGTCATCCGCAGTTCGGAATACCAGTGATGGCGCGTCCAGGCGAAGTCGATCGCGGCGATCACGGCGGTTGCGAACAGGATGATCACCATGATCGTGTTCGCTTCCTTCGCGAGGGTTTGGAAGATCACCGCCGGATCGGAGAACATCGCGTCCAGCGTCGCGAAATAGTCGTCCCACAGGACCAGGACGACGACCACGGATACGGCGCCGACCTTGATCAGCGACTTGCCGAATTCCACGAGCCCGGGCTTGCCGAAGATCCGGGTAAATCCCTTGATCGGCGACAGGCGCGACATCTGCGGGCGCACGCGCTCCAGAACCGGGCTCGGCATGTTCTGCAGGATCGATGCGGCCAGCCCGAACAGCATCATCATCAGAAGCGCCGGCATCAGCAGCACGCCGGCCTCCCAGCCGAGGTGGCGGAAGAGGGCGACGACGTCGCCGCTGTTCTCCAGATCCCAGGCATCCGGCTGCCCGAACAGGTCGCGCAGCGTCTCGGCGACGCGCAGGAAACCGCCGGGCAAAAAGAACACGAGAAAGAGATAGATCGCCACGGTGGAAGCGAAGACCGGGACCTCGCGCGCGAACGGCGTGTTGCCCTTCTCCGCAGCGTCGCGGATCTTTTTCTCTGACGGGGCTTCTGTTTTGCTTTCCTTGTCCTCGTCGTCGGCCATGGAAAGGTCCTTCCGGAATGCGCTCTGCGGCAAGGGGCGGCAGGCCCGTCAACCCGTGGCCCGCTCTACCGACACATAAAAAGAGACCCGAGCCTTTTCAGATTCGGGTCCCCGGAACGGTCGGTCTTTGAAAGGGGCGAGTCAAGCCGGCTCAGGCGGCGGCCGCGGCCTCGTCCTTCTCTTTCAACTGAATCTGTCCGGCGGCCGCCAGCCTGATCGCCTCCTGGGTGATCGAGCGCCTGGCGATCGCGACCTCGCGCGGATTGCCCACGTCGCCGGCTGCGAGATCCGATTCGATCATGCGACGCTGGCGCGCGCCGATCGACGACAGCACGGCCTCGCGCAGGTCCATCGACGTTCCGCGGAGCGCAGCGGTGATGATGTCGCCGGCAACGTCGTTGAACAGCGACACACGGCTCTTCTGCGGCATGATGAGCAGGTCCTCGAACAGGAAGATCTTCGGTCGGACCTTCCGGACGGAGGCGGTGCTGATTGTCTCCAGCGAGGCCAGCAGCTCGTCGACCTGATTCTTCTCCATCTCGTTCATCATCTCGGCGACCTTGTTCGAGCCGGGCGAGTTCCGTTCCGCCTCGAAGGCGTCCATCATCTCCCGTACGCGTCCCTCGATGATCGCGGCCGCCTTCGGGCTGACGTCCTTCAGGTTGACGGTACGGTTGATGATGTCGGCGCGGCGCTCTTCCGGTACCTCGAGCAGGACCTTGGCGCCGAAGGCCGAAGGCATCATCGACAGGATGTAGGAGATGGTCTGCGGATGTTCCTTCAGCAGGAACTGGCTGATGAAGATCGCGTCCGCATCCTGCAGGCGATCCCAGATGGTGGTCTCGTAGGCCTGGAAGGCGGTGCGGCGGCCGAGCAGGCCGTCCACCTCGTCCGGCGTCAGCCCCTCTTCGAGGATCCCTTCCATCATCTTCGCGTTGTCCATCAGGCCCGCGCCCTCGGTGAAGAGGTCCTCGAACTCGTTGACGAGTTCGAGCAGTTCCTGGGGGGGAATGGGGCGAAGGTTCTGCGCCGCGGCGATGATACCCTGCAGCTCGCCCTGGGTGAAGAACTTCAGGAGCTTGCCGGCCACCGGCTTGCCCATCGCCAGAAGAACGGCGGCTGCCTTGTCGACGGGCTTGAGCGGCGCACCGACTGCAGTGCTGCCGAAATTGTCGAAATCCATCATGGATGCCTCCTGAAACCTTTCACCGGTATCAGCTCATTTCAGTTGTGGGATGTGCTCTTGACCTCGATGAGCTTGACCCCGAAACGGGTGTCGTCGTTCTCGAGCACGGTAATTTCGCCGCGGCCGATCACTCGGCCGTTGACCATCACGTCGACCGGCTCGCCGATGCGCCGGTCGAGCGCGATCGTGGCGCCCTCCGTCAGGCCCATCAGTCCGGAGACCAGCATCTGCGAGGTTCCAAGGACGATCTGCAGGTCGATCGGGATGTCCATGATGAGGCCGAGATTGGCCTCCATGGCGCTTCCCGGACGCGCAGGCATCTCGCCAAGGCCGGTGCCGCCGAAGTCCTCTCCGCCAAGGTCGGCGCTGCCGAACCCGGCATCGCCGAAGGCTGTCGTGTCGGTGCTGCCGAAGTCTCCGCCGAAGCCTGCTCCGGCCGTATCGGAGCCGAAGTCTCCGCCGAATGCCGCAAGGGCGTCGCCGCTGTCGCCGGCGGGGAAGTCCATGCCGAAGTCCGTGGCGGGAGCGCTTGACGCATCCTGCTGCAGGACGCCGCGGAGATCGTCGATTGCCTGTTCGAGCTCGGCGTCGTTTGCGGTGACGGGCGAGGCGAGATCGTCTGCAAGAGGTGCTTTTTTCGGTGCCATGTGATCACTATTCCATTTGAAACTTGCCCGAGGCGTGCTGCCGGGCCTGATCCTATCCGACGATGTGCTGCAGCAGCTCGTCTTCCGAGCCGTAGGTGTCCTTCACCCGAACCGTGTAGCGCGCGCCCGAACGCCCGAACTCGCAGACGTAGAGCTTGTTTCCGTTTGCGCTGACGTCGACGCGGACGTCGGCGGCATCGTGGAAGGGAATGATGTCGCCCGCCTGCAGACGGCTGATCGTGTCGAGCGTCTGGCTCTCGAGCTTGATGCGCGCCTGGAGGGTGACCTTCGAGCGGCGGACCTGCTCGCTCAGCTGCTCGCTCCACTCCTTGCGCGTCCTTGCCGAATTGGCCGCCCGCGGCGGGGCGATCGTCGATTTCAGCAGCGCCCTTTGCGGAACGACCACGAAGAAGCTCGAAAGCACCGGGCCGATCCCGACGGACATCTTCACCGTGGCGGCAAAGGTCTCCTCCGAGCCGTCGGCCGGCGCCTTCCGGCCTTCGACGTTGTAGGCGGGGCCGATGATCGGCTCGTAGCCGTTGTGGTCACCTATGGCGGTCTTGAGCACGCCGCTGATCCTGTCGAACACCATGGCGGCGATGTCGAGCTCGATCGGCGACAGCGTGCGGGGTTCCGGCTCCTCGATCGAATCGCGGGACGCGCCCAGCATGTTCTCGATCAGGGTGATGATGAAGGGGCTGTCGCAGATAACGGCGTAGTGGTCGCTCCAGTTGCGAAGGGAGCAGTCCGACAGCGCCATCGCCCCGCCGAGCCCCGAGACCAGCTGGCCGAAGCGACCGATCTCGTATCCGGCATAGGTCACGGCCACGTCGAAGCCGAGTTCGCTTTCGAAGACGTCGGGCAGGAACTCCGAGAAGACCTCCCCGAGTGCTGCGCAGCGCCTGGAGATGGTCTCGCGGTCGCCGAGCTGGCCGGTGAGGCGGGCGAGAACGATCGGGTCCTGTTTCGACTTTGCTGAGGCTGTCATCTTGTTCCCGCTCATTTAGGCCGCCCTTGCGTCGTTGCTGCCGCCGGGGTTCATCATTTCCTGCTCGACCGCGTCGATCGAGGGACGCTCGTAGGCGGAGATCGTCTTGCGGCCGTATTCCAGCGCGACCTGCGGCACGGAGCCGTTCATGTAGGCGAGCAGCGTCTGCTTGACGATGACGTAGAGCCGGTTCTGCTTGGTGCGCACCGACTTGATGTTGGCGATGACCGGCGACACGATCGAATAGGAAAGGAACACGCCGAGAAGGGTGCCGACGAGGGCGGCGGCGATCTTACCACCAAGGATCTCGGGCGATTCGTTGATCGCGCCCATCGCCTTGATGACGCCGAGCACGGCCGCCACGATGCCGATGGCCGGGAAGGCGTCACCCATCGTGCTGAGCGCGTGGTAGGGCTTCATCTTGTCGTGGGTGATGGTCTGGATTTCCTCGTCCATCAGCGCCTCGATCTCGTGGGCGCGGGCGTTGCCGATAATGATGAGGCGCACGTAGTCGCAGATGAAGGCGGTGAGCTCCTTGTTCTGCAACACCGTGGGCGCGGCCTGGAAAATCGAGGAATCGTCGGGATTGTCGATATGGGCTTCGATCTCGTTGCGCGACTTGGTGCGCAGGTCCCGCATCAGGCTGTAGAGCACGCCGAGCGTATCGAGATAGTGCCGCTCCTTGGGAACCTTGTGCTTGAAGGCCTCGCCGAGCGCCTTGCCGGTATCCTTCACGACCTTCATGGTGTTCGCCACGATGAAGCCCCCGATGCCGGCGCCGCCGATGATGACGAGCTCGAACGGCTGGGCGAGGACTTCGAGATGCCCGCCCATGGCCATGTAGCCGCCAAGGACACAACCGAAAGTTACGATCAGACCGATGATGATGTTCATTGCTAGCCCACACGCCTCGACATATTTCTGACGAGACCTGAATAGGCGTCCAGCCTTGTGTGAGGCTGTACCTTCCACTTCGTTAAGATCGGCGGCAGCAAATACCGGTGCAGGTCGCTCTTACAGGTTCGCGCAAGCAAAGTGGCGCAGGTTGTCTCGCGAGAGGGGGCACCGTGCCCCGCAACACCGGAAAGCGCGGCCGCATCGTGACCACGACCTATACCAGCTACAAACTGATCACCGCCGATCTGTCGACGTCGCTGGAGCGCGTCGCCGAGCAGCCGGACGTCAAGCGCGAGAGCGCCTACTATCTGGACAGGATCGGCTCCATCAAGACGATCGACGAGTTCTTTGCCGACAGTCGCCTGTACAACTATGCGATGAAGGCGCACGGCCTTGAGGACATGGCCTATGCCAAGGCCTTCATCCGCAAGGTTCTGGCCGAGGGCACCGACGCCGACGACGCTTTCGCCAACAAGCTTTCCGACAGCCGCTACAAGGACCTGGTGGCCTCGCTGAACTTCGCCCGTCATGGCGAGACGGCCACGAGCTTCGACCGCGCCCAGAAGGGTGTGGTGGAGAAGTACAACCGCCAGACCCTGGAGATGAACGCGGGCAGCGAGAACTCCGGCGTGCGGCTCGCCCTCTATTTCGAACGCATGGCGCCTGCGATCACCAGCGGCTATTCGATCATCGCCGATCCGGCGCTCTCCCAGGTCGTCCGCACGGTCCTGCAACTGCCCGACGCATTCATGGCGACCGACGTCGACCGCCAGTCCGCCTATTATGAAGACGTCCTCGACCTCGCCGATTTCCAGGATCCGGCGAAGGTCGGCACCCTCCTCGAACGTTTCACCGCCCTGTGGGAGATCGACCATCCTTCCACGCCGGGCGGCCAGCTGTCCGCATTCCAGACGGGCGGCCTGATCGGCATTTCCACCGATCTCCTCATCTCCATCGCCAATCTCAAACTCGGAGGCCGCTAATGGAAACCGGGCTTTACGTCTCGCTTTCGTCCCAGATCGCACTCGATCGCCGCATGACCACGCTCGCCGACAACGTCGCCAATGCCAATACCGTCGGCTTCCGCGCGACCGAGATCAAGTTCAACGACGTCGTCGCCGACAACGGCAAGGCCAAGGTCGCCTTCGTGGACCAGGGCAACGAATACCTGTCGACACGCCACGGCGGCATGACGGAAACCAACGGGATGCTCGATTTCGCCATCCGCGGCGATGCCTGGTTTGCCGTGGAGACCCCGGCCGGGCAGACGCTGACGCGCGACGGTCGCTTCACCCTGACCGAGAACGGCGATCTCGTCACGCTCAACGGCTATCCGGTGCTCGACGCCGGCGGCGCGCCGATCCAGATCGACGGCAATGCCGGTCCGGTGAAGATCAGTGCCGACGGCCAACTGAACCAGAACGGCGTGCCGATTGCAGCGCTCGGGCTGTTTGAAGCGGATCTCTCCGCCGGCTTCGTGCGCGCCGGAAACAGCGGCGTCATCCCCGCACTCGCGCCCGAGCCGGTCGTCGACCGGATCGATGCCGGTGTGGCGCAAGGATATGTCGAGGAATCCAACGTCAATGCGATCGCCGAGATGACGCAGCTCATCACCGTGACCCGCGCCTTCGAGAGCATCAACGCGCTGCTGCAGCAGAGCGAATCCTCGATCGACAGCGCCATCAAGACCTTCGGCGGCAGCCAGTAACAAAGCATGATGATGACGGATACGACCACGAGCGATCAGCCGGCCAGCGACGGTGCACGCAAGCTCAGTGCGCTGGCCGGACTTGTGAAACGCTACTCCAACCCGGAGTTCTCGGTCGCGCATGGCGGCCACGTGCAGACGATCTCGGCCGGCAACTACACCGTCACCGGCCTGTCGCGTCACGTCAGGCTCGGCGAATTCGTCGCCCACCGCAGCCCCACCGGCATCCATCTCGGCGAGGTCGTGCGGGTCGAGCCCGACAGCGTCGTCGTGTGCCCGATCGAGCCGGGGGAACCGATCGGCATCCACGACACGGTGATCCGCAAGGGCGCCTTCCGCGTCGCGCCGGCGGCGGCGTGGTGCGGCCGCACCATCAATGCGCTGGGCGAACCGATCGACGGACGGGGCGCCCTGCCGCAGGGCGATGTCCGCCGCTCGATCTCCAACACCGCCCCGCCGTCGATGACGCGCAGCCGCGTCGAAAAAGGCTTTGCCACCGGCGTCCGCGCGATCGACATCTTCGCGCCCCTCTGCCTCGGTCAGCGTCTCGGCATCTTCGCCGGCTCCGGCGTTGGCAAGTCGACGCTCCTGTCGATGCTCGCCCGCGCCGATGCCTTTGACAAGGTAGTGATCGCGCTGGTGGGCGAACGTGGCCGCGAAGTGCGCGAATTCATCGAGGACACGCTGGGCGACAACCTGTCGAAATCGGTGGCGGTGGTCGCAACCAGCGACGAAAGCCCGATGCTGCGCAAGATGGCGCCGCTGACGGCGGTCACCATCGCCGAGCATTTCCGCGACCAGGGCGACAATGTCCTCCTCATCATCGACAGCGTCACCCGCTTCGCCCATGCGATCCGCGAGGTCGCCACCGCCTCCGGCGAGCCGCCGATCGCGCGCGGCTACCCGGCATCGGTGTTTACGGAACTGCCGCGCCTGCTCGAGCGGGCAGGGCCGGGTGCGGAGGGAACGGGAACGATCACCGCGATCATCTCCATCCTCGTCGACGGCGACAACCATAACGACCCGATCGCCGATTCGACCCGCGGCATTCTCGACGGTCACATCGTGCTGGAGCGCAGCCTTGCCGACGAGGGGCGCTACCCGCCGATCAATCCGCTCTCGTCGATCTCCCGTCTTGCCCGCAAGGCCTGGACGGCCGACCAGGAGAAGCTGGTGGCGCGGCTCAAGTCGCTCGTCCACCGCTACGAGGAGACGCGCGACCTGCGCCTGATCGGCGGCTATCGCTCCGGCAGCGATCCGGACCTCGACATGGCGATCAAGCAGGTTCCCATCATCTATGACGTGTTGCGCCAGACGCCGGGCGAAAAGCCCGCCGCCGATTCCTTCGCGGACCTGGCGATGGCGCTGCGCAATGCGCCGGCCAACCAGGCGAATGCCGGCAATGCGAGGGCAAGGGGATAGACCATGACCGATTTCGACGCCGACAAGGCAGTGCCGCCGCTGCGGCGACCCGACCAGGACGTCACGAGCATCGCCGACCGGCTGCTCATCACCGCCGGCATCAGCCTTGCGGCCATGGCGGCCTTCTTTCCCTGGTACGTGTTCCTCAATCCGCAGGAATTCTCCGTTCCTCCGCTCTGGCAGGGTGACCGGCGCGACCTGCCGGAAACGTCGGCTCGCGAGGTCGTGAGCGTTTCTCCGGCGGCGATGACGGACGACGACGACACGGCTCCCCCGCGCGAGCTCGATCCGGTCAGGACCGCGACCGTGCCCAATCTCGGCCGCGAGAACGGGTCCGGCGCGCCGGCAGAATCGCTTGAACAGCCGCTGCCCGCCCCGACCGGCTTTCGCCTGATGCACGTCGCAAACGGTCGCGCGCTGATCGAGGACGCCTCGGGTATGTACATCGCGCGCGTGGGGTCGATCCTGCCCGACAACAGCCGGCTGGCCACGCTCGAGCAGCGCGACGGCGAATGGGTGATCATCACCTCCAACGGCGACGTCTTCAAGCGCAACTGATTCGCCAGATACCCGTCCGGGCCTTCGACAAGCCGCCGCTCGCCCGGCGGCTTTTCTGCGTCGAAAGGGCCATTTTCCCTGATGATCCGGCCTGTCGCGCACCGCAGCAAATCCGGCAAGTCCCACGCAAGTTTAGGTCCCTAGGTTCGGGACAACAAAGTGGAGTTCGCCGTGACGCAACCAATCCAATTCTTCGAACTGGCATCCAAGCAGGCAGAGTGGCTCTCCGTGCGCCAGTCTGTGGTTGCCGGCAACATCGCCAACGCCAATACGCCCGGCTACAAGGCCAAGGACGTGACGCCGTTCCAGTCGGTGCTGGAGAACACCGGCATCCGCATGGCCGCGACCAGCCCGATGCACTTCACCGAAGGGTCGCTGGCCAGCGAGATCACCGACGTCGAAGCCAACGACGACGTCGGCATCCAGATTTCCGGCAACTCCGTCGGGCTCGCCGAAGAACTGATGAAGCAGGGCCAGGTCAAGCGCGAGTACGAGCTCAGCGCCGGCCTGGTGAAGGCGTTTCATCGCATGATGCTGATGACTGTCAGGACTTGAAAATGGATCCGCTTATTGCATCGATGAAGGTTGCAGCCTCCGGCCTGGAGGCGCAGTCCACCCGTATCCGCATCGTCTCGGAGAACCTGGCCAACGCCCGTTCGACCGGCGACGTGCCCGGCGCCGATCCCTACCGGCGCAAGACCATCACCTTCGTCGCCGAGCTCGACCGCAGCGTCGGCGCCTCGCTGGTGGAAGTCGATCGGTTGGCCGAGGACGAAAGCGAATTCTCCGCCGAGTTCGATCCCGGCAATCCCGCCGCCGACGAGAAGGGCATGGTCAAGATCCCGAACGTCAACATGCTGGTCGAGATGGCCGACATGCGGGAAGCCAACCGGTCCTACGAGGCCAATCTGCAAAGCATCCGCCAGTCGCGCGACCTCATCAGTGCGACGATCGATCTCCTGAGGGCATCGCAATGATTGAATCGCTGACGAGCGTAAAGACGCTCTCCTCTTCCTCGCCCCTCTCCGGCACCCTGACGGAGAACGGCGTCTCCTCCTCCAGCATCATGCAGCCTTCGGCTGCCCTGAACGCTGCCCAGCCCATGAGCTTCTCCCAGGTCCTGGGCGACATGGCGACCGAAACGGTCGGCAGCCTGCGGGCGAGCGAGACGAAGTCCTTCGAGAGCATCCAGGGCAAGGCCAATACCCGCGAAGTGGTTGATGCGGTCATGTCCGCCGAGCAGACGCTCCAGACCGCGATCGCGATCCGCGACAAGGTGGTCACCGCCTATCTCGAAGTCGCCCGGATGCAGATCTGAAGGAACGTGCCATGAAAGCTCTTGCAATCGCCGCCACCGGCATGAACGCGCAGCAGACCAATCTCGAGGTCATCGCGAACAATATCGCCAATATCAACACGACCGGCTACAAGCGCGCCCGCGCCGAGTTCTCGGACCTGCTCTACCAGACCGAACGCGCCCAGGGCGTGCCGAACCGCGGCAACGAGGCGATCGTGCCGGAAGGCGCCATCATCGGCCTCGGCGTGAAGACGGCCGCCGTCAGAAACCTGCACCTGCAGGGCCAACTCACCCAGACCGGCAACTCTTTCGACCTGGCTCTGGTCGGCCGCGGCTGGTTCCAGATCGAGGCGCCGGACGGCACGGTCCTCTATACCCGCTCCGGCGCGTTCAACACCAATGCCGATGGCCAGCTCGTCACGCTCGACGGCTACGCCGTGACGCCGGGCATCGTGGTGCCGCAGGATGCCACCGAGATCACCGTCAACCGCTCCGGCCAGGTCTTCGCCACCGTGGATGGCGAGCAGCAGGAGCTCGGCCAGCTGACGCTTGCGACCTTCGTCAACGAGGCCGGCCTCGAACCGCTCGGCGAGAACCTCTTCCGCGAGACGGAAGCCTCCGGCGACGCGACGATCGGCGTCCCGGACGAGGCGGGCGTCGGCTACATCCAGCAGAACTACCTGGAAGCCTCGAACGTCGATCCGGTCAAGGAAATCACCGACCTGATCTCGGCCCAGCGCGCCTATGAGATGAACTCCAAGATCATCCAGGCGGCGGACGAGATGGCCCGGGTCGTCAGCCAGAACCTCCGCTAGCGGCGTGAGATGAGGGAGACATGATGTTTCGCCCGAGAAAGAACCCTGTACGAAAGCGCGTCACCGGCCGGGCCGGGGCGTTCCTGGCTCTCGCCGCGATCGCCATCGCGGCAACGCTGGCTGTGCCGGCCGTGCCCGCCCTGGCCGATGGACGCTTTGCCGTCATCCCCAAGCGCACCATCTATCCCGGCGAACAGCTCGATGCGACCGTGCTGGAAGAAGTTGTGGTCACCAACCCGAACATCGCTCCCGGCTATGCCGAGCGGATCGAGGCCGTCGACGGCCTGGTGACGCGGCGGACGCTCGTGGCCGGGCGCATCATCCTCGTCTCGTCGCTGCGCGAGCCCTTCGCCGTCTCGCGCGGCAAGGCGGTCCGGCTGGTCTTCCAGAACGGCCCGCTGATGATCACGGCCTCCGGCTCGCCGCTGGACGATGCCGCGGTCGGCGATCTCATCAAGGTCCGCAACCTCGATTCCGGCGTGATCGTGACCGGCACCGTCATGGAGGACCGGACAGTGCACGTGGTGGCAAAATGACAAGAGCGTTCCTCACCCGTTTCCTGGGCGCCCTCGTCGGGCTGGCGCTGTCGATCGCGCCGGCGCATTCGGCCGCGCGCATCAAGGACGTGGCGTCGCTGCAGGCGGGCCGCGACAACCAGTTGATCGGCTACGGCCTCGTCGTCGGCCTGCAGGGCACGGGCGACACCCTGCGCTCGTCTCCGTTCACCGAGCAGTCGCTGCAATCGATGCTGCAGAACCTCGGCATCAATACGCAGGGCGAGCGCTCGCGTGCGAGAAACGTGGCGGCCGTGCTGGTCACGGCGACGCTGCCACCGTTTGCAAGCCCCGGTAGCCGCGTCGACGTGACCATCGGCTCGCTCGGCGACGCCACCTCGCTGCGTGGCGGCTCGCTCGTCATGACATCCCTTACCGGCGCCGACGGCCAGATCTATGCGGTGGCGCAGGGCTCGGTCGTGGTCACCGGCTTCAACGTGCAAGGCGAGGCAGCCACCCTCCAGCAGGGCGTGACCACCGCCGGCCGCGTGCCGAACGGTGCGATCATCGAGCGCGAACTGCCGGCCCGCTTCAAGGACGCCTCCGATCTGGTGCTGCAACTGCGCAATCCCGACTTTTCCACCGCCGTCGGAATGGCCGATGCGATCAACCGCTACGCCACCACCCGCTACGGCGGCCGCATTGCCGATGCCCGTGATTCGCAGTCCGTCTACGTCCAGAAGCCGAAGCGCGCCGATCTCGCCCGCCTGATGGCGGAAGTCGAGAACCTGGTGATCGAAACGGACGTGCCTGCGCGCGTCGTCATCAACGAGCGCACCGGCACGATCGTGATCGGGCAGGACGTCCGCATCTCGCAGGTCGCGGTGAGCTACGGCACGCTGACGGTACAGGTGACCGAGATGCCGCAGGTCGTCCAGCCGGCACCCTTCTCCGACGGCGTGACCGCGGTGGAACCGAACACCGACATCGTCGCCCAGCAGGACGGCGGGACGGTCGCCATCCTGAACGGCTCGAACCTCCGAACCCTTGTCTCCGGGCTCAACAGCATCGGCGTGAAGCCTGACGGGATCATCTCGATCCTGCAGGGGATCAAGTCGGCCGGTGCGCTCCAGGCAGAATTGGTGCTGCAATGACGAACAGGATCGAACAGTTCCCCATTCTCCGGAGCCTGCGCAGCCTGCTGCTGCCGGCAGCCGGCGCGCTCATGCTCGCCATTCCCGGCGCGCTGGCCGAGGAGCGGCCCGTCATCGTCACCAGCGCGGCCACGGCCGACGAGGTCCGCGAGTTCTGCACCAACATCTCCGACAAGGCGCGCGACCAGCGTTACCTGCTGCAGAAGCAGGAGCTGGAAAAGCTGCAGCAGGACGTGGACAGCCGCATCGCCACCCTCGAGGAGCGGCGTGCCGAATACGAGGACTGGCTGAAGCGCCGCAACGATTTCCTCCAGGTGGCGGAAGCCGGCCTGATCGAGATCTATAAGAAGATGCCGGCGGATGCCGCTGCGGCCCAGCTCGAAAAGATCAATCCCGAGATCGCCTCGGCGATCGTCATGAAACTCAATCCGCGTATGTCCGGCCTGATCCTGAGCGAGATGACGGCCGACAAGGCCGCGCGGCTCGCCAGCATCATCGCTGCCGCATCCGACCCGAATACCTCCAAGGACCCGTCATGAAGAAGCTAGCCCTCGCCATGATGGCCACCTCGCTCCTGTCCGGCTGCGCCAACCAGGCGCTGAAGGAAATCGGCCAGGCGCCGGCCATGAGCCCGATCGGTAGCGGCCTGCAGTATTCGCAGACGCCGCAGATGGCCATGTACCCGAAGCAGCCGCACGCCCGGATGTCCGGCTTCTCCATCTGGAGCGATTCCCAGTCGAACCTGTTCAAGGATTCGCGCGCCATCAACGTCGGCGACCTGCTGACGGTGACGATTCGCCTGAACGACGAGGCGACCTTCGACAACAAGACCGATCGCAGCCGCACGAACAAGAGCGGGATGAACTTCTCGGTCGCCGGCGACGGCGACAACTTCTCGCTCAGCACCGACGGCGACCTGACCTACGGCTCGTCCACCAGCACCAAGGGTGACGGCAAGACCGAGCGGTCCGAAAAGCTGAGCCTGCTCGTCGCAGCCGTCGTCACCAGCGTCCTGGAGAACGGCAACCTGCTGATCAGTGGCTCGCAGGAAGTGCGCGTGAACCACGAACTGCGCATCCTCAACGTGGCCGGCATCGTCCGGCCGCAGGATGTCGATTCGAACAACCGCATCTCCTACGACAAGATCGCCGAGGCCCGCATCTCCTATGGCGGCCGCGGCCGCTTGACCGAGGTGCAGCAGCCGCCATGGGGCCAGCAGCTCGTCGACCTGTTCTCGCCGATCTGATCGGTCCCTTCAAAAGATAGAGAGGGAATGCTGACATGGCGAACCAGGACCAGGACGACGAAGGCACGAAGAAGTCGCCGCTCGTCATGACCATCGCGATCGTCGCCGGCCTCAGTGTCGTGGCCGGCGGTGGCGGCTGGCTGGTGGGCAACATGCTCGCCCCGCCGCCGGCGGAGCCCGCGGTGGCGGCTGCGGCATCCGGCACGCAGGCCGGTTCGTCGGAGGAGGGCGGAATTGCGCGCCTGGCCACCGAAGCCAACGGCATCGTGGCGCTCGAGCCCTTCACCAGCAATCTCGCCTATCCGGCCGACAATCTCGTGCGCATGGAGATTGCGCTCGCCTTCAACGGCCAGCCGGACCTCGTTATCGCCGAAGAGATCCATCAGGACATCATGGCCTATATGCGCACCGTGTCGCTGCAGCAGATCCAGGGGCCGCGCGGGTTCCAATATCTCCGGGACGACCTGAAAGAGCGGGTTGACCTGCGCTCGGAAGGACGCGTAACCAACCTCATGTTCCGGACTTTTGTGATCGAATGATTCGATTTTTCACGACAACCTTCGTTGCCATGATGGCGATGACCAGCGTGGCGCTTGCCCAGCAGACGCCGGCGCAGTTGCTCAACACCCCGATCGACGGATCGGTCGCGTCCTGGATCATCCGCACCTTCGGGCTCCTGACCGTCCTTTCGGTCGCGCCGGGCATCCTGATCATGGTGACGAGCTTCCCGCGCTTCGTGATCGCCTTTGCGATCCTGCGCTCCGGCATGGGGCTCGCGACGACCCCCTCCAACATGATCCTGGTCAGTCTTGCCCTGTTCATGACCTTCTATGTCATGGCGCCGACTTTCGACCGCGCCTGGGAGACGGGCATCCAGCCGCTGCTTGCCAACCAGATCGACGAGGCCGAGGCGGCGCGGCGTGTCGCCGAGCCCTTCCGCGAGTTCATGACCGCGAACACGCGCGACGCGGACATGCAACTGTTCATCACGCTTGCCCAGGAGCGCGGCCAGACGGTGCTGGAGGACGGCAAGGTCGACCTGCGCGCCGTGATCCCGGCCTTCATGATCTCGGAAATCCGCCGCGGATTCGAAATCGGCTTCCTCGTCGTGCTGCCCTTCCTCGTCATCGACCTGATCGTCGCAACGATCACCATGGCGATGGGCATGATGATGCTGCCGCCCACCTCGATCTCGCTTCCCTTCAAGATCCTCTTCTTCGTCCTGATCGACGGCTGGAACCTGCTCGTCGGCAGCCTGGTCCGCTCGTTCCAGTAGCATCATCCCGGATTGTTTGGTTAATGCCCGCTTGCAACCTGCAGGCGGGCTTTTGCTGTTCCGCGGAAAAACGCCATGGAATCAATGGCGCCAAGTAGTCTTGGTTAATGCTGTTGGTTTATATTTGTATAATCGTTCCCGTTTGTTAACCACAACTCTGCGGCGTGCTGCCGGTGGGGCTGAAATTAAGAACCTGGCAAGAAACGGCGCCTAATTTTGTCGCCATGCAACAGGTTTGGTTTGGGATTATTTTTAAAGAAACCAAGTGGCATGATGCCGATCTGTAGTAACCGGTAGGAATTTCCGAGCCCGGTATGTCCCCATCAATGTATTTCGTAATAAGGGACAAAATTCATGTCTAGCATCATGACCAACGCTTCCGCTATGTCTGCTCTCCAGACGCTGCGTTCGATCAACAACAACCTGGCCGACACGCAGGACCGCATCTCGACCGGCTACCGCGTCAGCGCCGCCAAGGACAACGCTGCCTACTGGTCGATCGCCACGACCATGCGTTCGGACAACCAGGCCATTTCCGCCGTGCAGGACGCACTCGGCATGGGCGCCGCCAAGGTTGACGTTGCCAGCGCCGGCATCGAAGCCGCGATCGACGTCGTCACCGAAATCAAGGCCAAGTACGTCGCCGCATCCGAACAGGGCGTCGACAAGACCAAGATCCAGGAAGAAATCACCCAGCTGAAGGAACAGCTCGTCTCGATCGCAAAGGGCGCATCGTTCAACGGCGAAAACTGGCTGATGAACGACCTGACCGAAGCCGACAAGACCGTCGTTTCCGGTTTTGTTCGCAACACGGACGGTACCGTTGTCGTGACCACGAACGACATCACGCTCTCTGCCACGAACGTGCTGTTCGAAGGCGAAGGCACCGGCGGTCTCCTCGGCGATCTTTATGCCCTCGCCGATCTGGATGCGACGACCGATGCAGCTGCTCTCACGACGGCGCTCGACACCACCGAACTTGCACTGAAGGGCATGACGGCTGCTGCCGCCCAGTTCGGCTCGATCTCCTCGCGCATCGACATGCAGGAAGACTTCGCTGCCAAGCTGAGCGACGCTCTCGAGCGCGGCGTTGGCCGTCTCGTCGACGCCGACATGAACGAAGAGTCCACCCGCCTTGCCGCTCTGCAGACGCAGCAGCAGCTCGGCATCCAGGCGCTGTCGATCGCCAACTCCAACTCGCAGAGCATCCTGTCGCTGTTCCGCTAAGACAATGGCGGCTCCCGGAAACGGGAGCAGCTTCTTCTACCCCGGCATGGCGGTGACTTGCCGCCGTGCCGGCCATGTAAGGAACGATGGATCGATGCCGGGGAGGCTGACCCCCGCCACAGATCGTCTGGAAGCCGCATCCGGAAACGGGTGCGGCTTTATCGTTTTCTTAAGCAAGTTCTGACACGCGCATGCGCGCGCAAAGGTTGCAGAAAATTTATGCAGCCCTCATCTTTCCTGTTGTTCTTAGTCCTTCTTTAACCATCCTGCGATTATCTAGGGCCATCGAAACGACGGGTTAACCCTAAGGATAATAAAGGGTTAACAAGCATGACGTTGACCGTCGTTCGCCGGTAGAACCGGAATGTCCCTTCCTAGTCAGCCATTAAGGGGCAACAATTATGACGAGCATTCTCACCAACGTCGCAGCCATGTCCGCACTCCAGACGCTGCGTTCGATCAATTCCAGCATGGAAGAAACCCAGGGCCGCGTATCGTCCGGCCTGCGCGTCGGCGAAGCTTCCGACAACGCCGCCTACTGGTCGATCGCGACCACCATGCGTTCGGACAACATGGCGATCTCCGCCGTCCAGGACGCCCTCGGCCTCGGCGCCGCCAAGATCGACACCGCTTATTCCGGTATGGAAAGCTCCATCGACGTCGTCAAGGAGATCAAGGCCAAGGTCGTAGCCGCCACCGAACAGGGCGTCGACAAGGCCAAGGTTCAGGAAGAAATCAAGCAGCTGCAGCAGCAGCTGGTCGCGGTCGCTTCCGGCGCATCCTTCAACGGCCAGAACTGGCTGGTCTTCGACAGCACTGACGCCGATGCCGTTGCCGACAAGACCGTCGTTTCCGGCTTTATCCGTAACGCCGACGGTACGGTTCTGACCAATTCGACGACCTATACGCTCAATGAACTGGCGGCAGGCGGCGACTTGAACGTCCTGTTCGGAACGATCGATTCGGCCGACTACGCGGCCAGCGAAGGCGGCATCCTCGGTTCGGTCGCAGCCGACCTTGGCGTAACGCCTGCCTCCGCAGACTGGGATGCAGCGACGACGATCGTCAACATGGACATCACCGACTACACCGATGCTGACATGGCTGATGCCCTGTCCCTCGTGGAAGCCGGCATCCAGGCGATGACCAAGGCTGCCTCGCAGCTCGGTTCGATCTCCATGCGCATCGACCTGCAGGAAGACTTCGCCAGCAAGCTGTCCGACGCCATCGACAGCGGCATCGGCCGCCTGGTGGACGCCGACATGAACGAGGAATCGACCCGCCTCAGCGCCCTACAGACGCAGCAGCAGCTCGGCATCCAGGCGCTCTCGATCGCCAACTCCTCGTCGGAAAACATCCTGTCGCTCTTCCGTTAATCCTCATACGGATCGACAGATCGAACATCGGAAGGCCGCGCCTCGAAAGGGGCGCGGCTTTTCGTATTCTCAAGCCGGAAGTTCGCCGGTGCCACGCCAGGATCGGTAAGGTCTGTTTAACTTTCGTTAACCATGTTCGCATTATCTGGTGCCATCGAAACGATGGGTTAACCAAGACGAAGAAGCGGTTAACGGGCATCAGGCCATTCCGTCGTTCCCGGCAATCCCGGGATGTCCCTTTTCAAAATCAGCCACTGAAGGGGCAATTTCCAATGACGAGCATTTTGACGAACAACGCCGCCATGGCGGCCCTGCAAACCCTGCGCTCGCTCAACGCGAGCATGGAAGAAACCCAGTCGCGCGTTTCCTCGGGCCTTCGCGTCGCCGAAGCATCCGACAACGCCGCCTACTGGTCGATCGCCACGACGATGCGCTCAGACAATATGGCGATTTCGGCGGTTCAGGATGCGATCGGTCTCGGCGGAGCCAAGGTCGACACGGCCTATGCGGCCATGGACAGCGCTATCGAGGTGGTCAAGGAGATCAAGGCGAAGGTCGTCGCTGCCACGGAACAGGGCGTCGACAGGGCCAAGATCCAGGAAGAAATCAAGCAGTTGCAGGAGCAGCTCGTCTCGATCGCCGAAGCTGCGTCCTTCAGTGGCGAGAACTGGGTTGCCGGCGGCGACGACACTGAAAACACGCCGCTCGCATCCATGGTCGTCTCCGGTTTCGTTCGCAGCGCGGGCGGCACCGTTTCCGTGACGACGACAAACTATACCCTCGATGCAACCACGGTCGGATCCATGACGCTCCTTTTCGGCGGTGTCGCGGCTACCGGCGCACTCAGCCTCACCACGGGCATCCTCGGCACGGTAACGGGAGACCTCGATGGCGTGGTCGACTGGGACAATGACGGCACGCTGAGCGAAGCGGCCACCCAGATTGCCGGTAAGTCGATCGCAACGCTCGATGTCAACGACGCCGCCTTCATCGACGTCGCCGTCGCGATGCAGGAGGCGCTGACCCTGGTGGAATACGGCCTCCAGGCCATGACCAGCGCCGCTGCCGCGCTCGGCTCCATCTCGATGCGCATCGATCTGCAGGAAGACTTTGTCTCGAAGCTGTCTGATTCGATCGACAGCGGCATCGGCCGCCTCGTCGATGCCGACATGAACGAGGAATCGACCCGCCTCAGCGCCCTGCAGACGCAGCAGCAACTCGGCATTCAGTCGCTCTCGATCGCCAATTCCAATTCGGAGAACATCCTGTCGCTCTTCCGTCAGTAAGCGGCGCCCCGGCTGGGGGCGGCTTCGTCCCGCGCTGAAGGACAAACCCGCGGTTCCGAAAGGAGCCGCGGGTTTTGCCGTTGCGGCCGGAAGGGGCGCGGGCTCCCCGCATGCCGGAACCGGGGCGACCCCGGGCATGCCTTGCGCCAGGCTTGTGCGATTGTCGAATGTTTACGCTTTCTCAACGAAGCTTACCCGCGTGCCGATGCTGTTAACCTTTTGTTAACCATTCGGCCGTTAAGCCTTCGTTAAGAATGATGGACTGTCGCCCAGGGCAAACGGTTGGCGACAGCGCGCATGACGCGGATCCACCGTTGCCGGTGCTTCCACTCCGGCCTGCAATCTCTCTCCGAGACAGGGCATAGACGATGGCCAGCATATTGACCAACGCGGCCGCCATGGCGGCGCTGCAAACCCTCCGTTCGATCGACCGCAACATGGAGACCACCCAGGCGCGTGTCTCCTCCGGTCTCCGGGTAGAAACCGCCGCCGACAACGCCGCCTACTGGTCCATCGCGACCACGATGCGCTCCGACAACCGCGCGCTTTCGACCGTCCAGGACGCACTCGGCCTCGGCGCCGCCAAGGTCGATACTGCCTATGCGGCCATGGACAAGGCCATCGAGGTCGTCCAGGAAATCAAGGCCAAGCTGGTCGCGGCCTATGGCGTCGGCGCCGACCGCTCCAAGATCCAGGAAGAGATCAACCAGCTCCAGGACCAGCTGAAGAGCATCTCCGAATCGGCTTCGTTTTCTGGCGAGAACTGGCTGCAGGAGGACATCAGCGACGGTGCCGTTCCCCCGACGCCGGTGACGGTCACAAAGCAGGTCGTGGCCTCCTTCATCCGCAATGCTTCGGGCACCGTCGGCGTCACCACCGTCGACTATCCCCTCAACGAGGACACCGTGCTGTTCGACACCAGCGGCGGCAACCTCGGCATTCTCGACAAGCTGGCGACGAGCGGCGCGACGTCGCTCGGCTTCTCGGTCGTCACTCTCGACATCACCGACCTCGACACCGTTGCAGCCCAGCTCGACATTGCCGACCCGCCGGGACCGCATGACGATGTCGACGCTCTCGACGCGATGACCCAGTTCGTCGACGGCCAGCTCGAGGCCATGACCAGCGCCGCTTCGAGCCTCGGTTCGATCCAGAGCCGCATCGACATGCAGGAGGATTTCGTCGCAACGCTGATCGACACCATCGATACCGGCGTCGGACGTCTCGTGGATGCGGACATGAACGAGGAATCGACACGATTGCAGGCTCTGCAGACCCAGCAGCAACTCGCCATCCAGTCGCTCTCGATCGCCAACACCAACTCGCAGAACATTCTCCAGCTGTTCCAGCAGTAAGCCGGCAGCTCGCGCGCGGATCGTGTCTCGGGGTCTTTTCGGTCCCGGCGATCGCGCGCATCCAGACCGGGCGCCGAGGTCAACGGCGCTTCGGGATGCTTGGGCCGCGCGACTTGCCCTGGCGCGGCCCAAGACCTTCCGACAGACCCTTCATCCTCGCACAAGTTTGACCGTCTAGCTTCGCAACCTGCAATCAGGAAGATTGTGCGCCGGCAGTCGTATCCGGCCGGCGCGAAGTCCAAGGAGACATGGCGGCTGTGTGGAAGCGTGGGAATGAAACGGGGCAGGGGGCAGGGCCGGGTTGCGAAATGCACGTCGCCTCGCCCGTGCTGTTGACGGGCGCGTCGAAGGAAGTGCGATGAGCCTGCAGCTTGCAAGATACCTGAAGGATTTCAGCGAGCCGCGGCGGCCGCAGTCGCCTTTCCTGCATGACGGGGCATTTGCCGGATCCGCAAGTCTCTCCGAGGAGCCTGCGTTCGATTTGTCCGCGCCCGAACCCCGGATCGACGTCGAGGCCGAGCGCGAGCAGGCCTTCGCCGCCGGGCGCGCCGAGGCGGAAGCCAAACTCGGCGCCCGCCACCAGGCGGAGGTCGAAGACCTGCGCAAGGCCCATGCGGCGGAAATCGAAGCGCTGCGCGATCACCTCGAGCGGCACGCGGCGGCGATGATCGCCGAGAGGTTCACGACGATGACCGACGGGCTCGCCGATCGCGTGGCGAGCCAGGCGGCAAACGTCCTGGCGCCGGTGCTGGACGAGGTGCTCGCCCGCCAGGCAGTCGAAAACCTGGCGGCGATGATCCGTGCCGGCCTTCCGGAAGGAGACGGCATAGTCGTGACGGTCAAGGGGCCGTCCAATCTGTTTGAACAACTGAAGCTGCAATTCGAGGAAGGCGCCCCGATGGTGCTCCGGCACCTGGAAGCGGACGATCTCGATCTTGCGGCGGAGTTCGGGGACACGGTCCTGGTGACGCGGATGGCGGCCTGGGCTGATACCGTACGCAGGGTGCTGGCATGAGCGAAGGCGAAAATCACCACAACGGCAAGAACGAGATCATCATCGTCAAGCGGCATAGCGATCACGACGAGGGAGCTCACAACTCCGCCTGGAAGATCGCCTATGCGGACTTCATGACCGCGATGATGGCGTTCTTCCTCGTCATGTGGCTGATCAATGCGGCGAACGAGGAGACCAAGGCCTCCGTCGCCTCCTACTTCAATCCGATCAAGCTGACCGACGACAAGCCGGCGGACAAGTCTCTCAAGAAGCCCGGCAAGCAGGCCGAGGGTGAGGACACGCAGGACAAGTCGAACAGCGAGGGCGAGAAGCAGTCGCAGTCCCAGGGCGCCGAACAGGGCAGGCATCAGAGCACGACCGCCGGCGAGGAAAGCCAGTATTCGCAGGCCGATTTCTTCCAGAACCCCTATTCCGTCCTCTCCGAGATCGCCCAGGAAGTCGGGCAGCAGGCCAATGTCAGTGCCAGGGGCGACGGTGGCGCCGCCGATGCCGGACCCGCGACCGGCGCTGCCGGCGGCGAGGCCTATCGCGATCCCTTCGACCCGGACTTCTGGACGCAGCAGGTGGAGATCAGCCAGGCGACCAGCGCCGGCAGCGAAAACGTGTCGAAGCCGGGGCAGGTCGCCGCTGCCGATGCGGCTGGAAACCCCGACGAAGCGGCCGGCACGGACGCTGCCGACGCCGCCAGGGAGGCCGATGCCAAGGAGTTGCAGCAGGAAATCGCGCAGAACATCGGCGCCCTCGGCAAGCTCGCCGAAGGCCTGACGGTGACGCCTTCGGAAGGCGGCCTTCTCGTCAGCCTGATGGACCAGTCGGATTCGGCGATGTTCACCGTCGGATCGGCCCTGCCGAACAGGGACATGGTCATCGCGATGGAGAAGATCGGCAAGATCCTCTCCGAGCGGAAGGGTGCGATCGCGATCCGCGGCCATACCGATGCCCGTCCGTTCCGTGGCAACGGCGACAACTGGCAGCTTTCCTCGGCGCGCGCCCAGAGCGCCTACTACATGCTGATCCGTGGCGGGCTCGACGAAAACCGCGTCAGCCAGGTCAGCGGCTTTGCCGACCGCCGTCCGAAAGTGCCGGAAGATCCGATGGCGGACGCCAACCGCCGCATCGAGATCCTCATCCAGGCAAACGAGGGCTAGCGCGATGAGGCCGCCAAGGGGGCTTGCGACATTCGCTCTGGTGCTGGCTGCGGGCCTCGGGTTCGCAGCATCGGTATGTGCCCAGGACATGGAGGATCTCGCGCCCTACAAGATGATCCGCTCCCTGCAATATGTGCAGGACACCGTGGTGATGGGCGATCACTCCGCCATGGAGATGCAGCGCTTCATGCTGTCGACCATCGACGAGCGCCTGCGCACGGCCGATCCCTCGATCTTTGCCGACCCGCGCAACGTCGATGCCGCACTGGTCTATGCCATGAGCGGCGGCAATCCCCAGACGCTCGAGCTTTTGGCGAAGAACGACGTGTCCGGCCATTTCGACCAGCGCATCACCGAGGCCGTGCGCAACTATGTGAGCGGTCGCGGCGCGGCCAGCACGCGAACGGTCGCCGAGATCTTCCCGGAATACAGGAACCTCGAGATCGCGCCCTATCTGGCGCTCGTCTCGGCCAATTCGGTGCTTCGCAAGGACCCCCGGCAGGCCCTGGCCTATTTCGACTGGGCGCGGCTGATCGCTCCCGGCACGATCGTGGAGGAGGCGGCGCTGCGCCGGTCGATCTACGTCGCCGAACAGAACGGCATGGTCGACAGGGGCGTCGCCTATGCCAGCCGCTACGCCCGCAGGTTCCTGCACTCGCCCTATGCGAGCCAGTTCGCCGATCTCTTCGTCAGGCTCGCGGTGGAGAACTTCGAGAAGATCGGCGAGGAGACGATCCAGGAAATCCTGTCCTTCATGGACGCGCCGCGTCAGCGGGAAGTCTATCTGCGGATGGCGCGCCTGTCGGCGATCTCCGGGAAAAGCCGGCTTGCGGTCGTCGCCGCCGAAAGGGCGCAAGCGCTCACCGGCGACGGTGACGAGGGTCCGAGGACGCTGGCCGATCTTTATTCCGGCCTTGCCTCCATCTCGTCCTCCGATGTCACCCAGGCCATCGAGCAACTGTCGGCGATCCCCGACGAGGACCTGTCGGCGAAGGACCGCGCCCTGAAGGAAGCCGCGCGCCGGATCGCCGAGGAAGTCCTGCGTCCGCCGGAACTCGCCGTCGGTGTGCAGGCCGCGGAACCGGCAGACTTGACGATCGGCCAGGATGCGCCGCCTCCGCCTGAGAATGTAAGCGAAGACGAACGCATGAGACCGACCGCCGCCGTTGCGGCCGAACCGGCGATGCAGGAGCCGGCACCGGTCGCCTCTGCTCCGCAATCGCCGGAAGAGACCGCCAATGGGGCGCCGCAGCAGACGGCCGATCCCGCATTCGACGGCTTCGTCGCGACGGGCCGATCGAAACTCGACGAGATCGACAAACTCCTGGAGGGAGAGGGAAGTTGAACAGCATCGACACGAGCACTTTGAGCCAGGTGGAGGCCAGGACGAGCCGTGGCGCGGGCAAGGCGAAGGCGGACGGCGATACCGGTGGGCAGTTTTCCGAAACCTTCGACCGCGTCTCGTCGAGAGACTCGGGCGCGGCGTCGCAGGGCCGAAAGAGCCTCGCGGATGAGGGACTGGAGCGGGACGGGGAGACGTCGCTCTCCCTGAAGGCGCAGACGGCGATGGGCGACACAGAACAGGCGCCCGTCTCGCTGCTGCAGCGCATCCCGGCGGAACTCCTGGACAAGACGCGCCCGGCGACGGTGGTCCCCGGCGAGGACGCACCGGGCGCTGTTGCCATTCCGGCCGAAGGTGCGGAACTGCCGGCATCTCCGGAGGCGACCCCCGTTCCGCCCGTCACCGCCGCCGACGAGGCCGGACAGCCGGCTGGCGCCGGCACCGACGAGGGCGACAATGCCGATGCCGGCGAGGATGGCAACGGTGCTGACGCGATGGACAGCCTGCTCTCGATGCTGACGCGGGAACCGGCGAGCCAGCCGGCAGCGGCAACGCCGCCCACGGTGATCGCTACGGTGGCCGGTCAGGCGCAGGCCATGCAAATTGACAAGACGGGGCAGATGCAGGCCGAGGGCGATACCGCCGAAGCCATGCTCGGCCTCCCGGCCGTCCGGCCGGGTTCCGCAGTTGCGCTGGCTGCCGGCACACCGCAGGAGGGAGCAGGAACGCAGGCGGCCGGTCCGGACGGCGGCGAGGCCGATCAGATCTTCCGGCTGGTGCGCACGGACGGAAAGGCGGCCTCTCTCGATATCGCGATCGGCGGCAAGGGCGAGGTTTCGGCAGCCTCCGAGCAGACGAGGCTGCCGGGCATCGAGTCTGTTGCGGTGCTGGATTCGCGCCGGTATCTGGGCCTTGCCCAGCAGGGCAACATTTCGGCCGTGACCGCCGCCATCGCGCAGGATCCCTCGTGGGCTGCCGCATTGGCCGAACAACTCGACAGTGCGCCGAACGTGACCGGCAAGGTTGTCAACACCCTCAAGATCCAGCTTCAGCCGATCGACCTCGGTACGGTCACAGCCTCGCTGAGGCTGCAGGGCGACACGCTGGTCGTCGATCTCAAGGTCGAGACGGGCAAGGCCTTCCGCAACCTCAGCGACGACCACGATGCGATCGTCAAGGCGCTGCGCGGCCACGGTTTCAGCATTGACCAGGTCAGCGTCCAGATGGCGCCGTCGCCCGATCGTGGCGGCAGCGCCACGGGGCAGGGGGATTCGCAGGCGCAGTTCGCCGGGCAGCAGCAGGCGCGCGAAGGCGGCGGACGGCAGCAGGGCGGCGAGCCCCGTCACAATACGGTATTCGACGAAGGACCGGGGCATGAATACGGCCAGGTGGATAGCCTCACTAGCAATGACCAGCGCCGTGGCTCTGGCGGCGGGGTCTTTCTCTGAGGCGAAGGCGGCTGCGGGCAGTTGCGAGCGCGAGATCCTCTCGGCGGCCTCGAAGTACGGCATCCCGGCGGGCATTCTCTATTCGGTCGGCCTCGCCGAGACCGGCCGGAAGGGATCGCTGCAGCCCTATGCGCTGAACATCGAGGGCAAGGCCTATTTCGCCAATAGCGAACGCGAGGCGTTGCAGCGGTTCAACGAGGCGCGGGCGGGCGGTGCGAAGCTGATCGACCTCGGCTGCATGCAGATCAACCATCACTTCCACGGCTCCGAATTCTCCTCGCCGGCGGCGATGCTGAACCCGCGCCGCAATGTCGAGTATGCCGCGCGCTTCCTGTCCGAGCTGCATGCCCGGCACGAGACCTGGACCATGGCGGTCGCCCGCTACCATGCCGGTCCGAACAACGATCCGGCACAGAAGCGCTATGTCTGCCGCGTGATCGCGAACCTGGTAGCGACGGGCTATGGCAGCTGGACGCCGAACGCCCGGACCTTCTGCCGTTGATTCAATCGTAAATAGAAAAAGGCGCCTCTGCCTAAATGTGGCGGCAATGGGTGCGCTTTATGGCTGGCAAGAATTGAATCCGGCCTTCGTTAACTTTTCCACGATAAAATAGTCGTAGTTTGCGCGCGACCTACTAGATGTAGATCAAATCGCCGCAAGATGGTTAATCAATTATTAAAAAAGTCAGATGATTTTATCTAATTGCGGCAGATTCCGTCGATTCGTACCACTCTCTTAACGAAGCACCACACTGATTCGGAGGCGGACGAATGATCGTAGTGGTTGATGAGCGCGAGCTCGTTAAGGACGGCTATACCTCACTCTTTGGTCGCGAGGGCGTGCCCTCGACAGGCTTTGATCCGAAGGAATTCGGAGAATGGGTCAACTCGGCCGCGGACAGCGATCTGGAGGCCGTCGAGGCGTTCCTGATCGGCCAGGGTCAGCAGACGATGGAGCTGCCGCGGGCGATCCGCGATCGCTCCCAGGCGCCGGTGATCGCAGTCAGCGACACCCCGTCGCTGGAAACGACGCTCGCCTTCTTCGATAGCGGCGTCGACGACGTCGTGCGCAAGCCGGTACATCCGCGCGAGATCCTGGCACGGGCCGCGGCGATCCGCCGGCGGCTGAAGGCGCTCGCGAACTTCACCGACATCGGGCCGATCCGGGTCTTCTCCGACGGCCGCGATCCCGAAATCGAGGGATCGGTCTTCCCCCTGCCGCGGCGCGAACGTCGCATCCTCGAATACCTGGTCGCAAACCGCGGCCGTCGCCTGTCGAAGACGCAGATCTTCAACGCGATCTACGGGATCTTCGACGAGGACGTCGAGGAGAACGTGGTCGAAAGCCACATCAGCAAGCTTCGCAAGAAGCTCCGCAAGAAGCTCGGCTTCGATCCGATCGATTCGAAGCGTTTCCTCGGCTACTGCATCGACTGGAGCTGATTGCCGCGCGGGCCGCCTCTGCGGCCCGCGCACAGAGCGCCGCGGTGGCGCAAGGTCACCCGCATACAGCCTCACGCAAGGCACACCTCATACTCTCGTCCCATATTTGAATAGCGAGGAATCAAAGCATGAGCCTCTACGGAACCATGAGAACCGGCGTTTCGGGCATGAATGCCCAGTCAAACCGTCTGAGCGCGGTCGCCGACAACATCGCGAACGCCAACACCACGGGCTACAAGAAGGCCTCGACCCAGTTTTCCTCGCTGATCCTGCCGACGACAGGCGGGGCCTACAATTCCGGCGGCGTCACCACCGACGTCCGCTACTCGATCTCCGCACAGGGCACGTTCACCTACACGACCTCGGCGACCGACCTTGCCATCAACGGTAACGGCTTCTTCATCGTCCAGGGGACCGATGGCGTCGAATACCTGACCCGCGCCGGCGCTTTCACGCCGATGTCCGACGGCTCGCTGCGCAACACCGCCGGCTACAAGCTGATGGGCTACGAGTACTCCTCGACCGCCGACCCGACGATCGTCATCAACGGCTACGACGGTCTCTCCGAGATCAACCTCTCCGACGGGGCGCTCACGGCAACGCCTTCGACGGCGGGCGAACTCGCTGTGAACCTGCCCTCCAACGAGGCGCACCCCTACAGCAAGACGACCTCGCTGGTCGCCTATGACAGCCTGGGCAACACCCGCAAGCTGGACTTCACCTACGAGACGACCGCGACGGCCGGCGAATGGGCGCTGACGGTGAGCTATACCGATCCCGACACCGGAGCGGTTACGGCACTCGCGAACGAGACCCTGGAATTCGACTCCTCGGGCAATCTGGTCACGCCCGCCGACGGCATGCTCTCCACCACCGACCTGACTTTCGGGGTCGGCCCCGGTGCGCCGATCCTCAATGCGCTCGATATCAATCTGGCCGGTACGACCCAGCTTGCAAAGGAGTTCGGTGCGGACGGCGACGTCAACGGCAGCGGCCCCAGCGAAGTGTCGGGCTACGAGATCAGCGCCGACGGCGTCCTGTCGGTGAAGTACGACAACGGCGACCTGATTCCCAAGTTCCGCATCGCCATGGCCAACGTCCAGAGCCCGGACAAGCTGTCGCCGCTCGCCGGCAACGTCTACTCGCAGAGCACCGACTCCGGCGTCGTCGTCATGGGCTATGCCGGCAACAGCGGCTACGGAACGATCCTCTCGGGCGCGCTGGAAGATTCCAACGTCGATATCGCCGAGGAACTGACCAGCATGATCGAATCCCAGCGCAACTACACGGCCAACTCGAAGGTCTTCCAGACCGGCTCCGAACTGATGGACGTTCTCGTCAACCTCGTACGCTGACGGCAACGGCAACTGCAATAGAACGGTAGGTTGAATACGATGTCGCTTTCAACGGCAATCAAGATTGCACAGTCAAGCTTTTCGAACACGGCGCTGCAGACGGCGGTCGCGTCGAACAACATTGCCAATGCGAGCAACACCGCATACAACCGCCGTTCCGCCGTTCTGGCATCCGCTGCGAGCGGTGCCACCGTCGTCCATACCGCCCGCGCCCAGAACGACGCCTTGCAGAAGCAGAACCTGCTCAGCATCTCCAAGTCCGTTGCGCAGGACACCACCCTTGCCGGCCTGGCGCGGATCAGGAGCACGCTCGGCGGTGACGACTACGAGCTCTCCGTCTCGAACTACCTGGCGACGCTGCGCGACAACCTCCAGACCTTTGCCGACAGGCCGAGCGAGCAGTCGCTTGCCGAGACGGTCGTTGCGAATGCTGTCGATGTGGCAAACGCGTTGAACTCTTCGTCGGCGGACATCCAGCAGTTGCGCGCCGAGGCCGACGCCGACATCGCGCTTGCGGTCGGCGAACTCAACGGCCTGCTCAAGGATTTCAAGACCTATAACGACCAGGTCAAGGCCGGGACGGCGGCCGGCACCGACGTCAACGATGCCCTCGACCAGCGCGACAAGTTGCTGAGCCAGATCTCGGAGATCATCGGCCTTACCACGGTGACGCGCGCGAACAATGACATGGCGCTCTACACGAGCGACGGCACCGTGCTGTTCGAGACCCTGCCGCGCGAGGTCACCTTCGCGCCGACGACGACCTATACCGCAGGCACCGTCGGAAACGAAATCTACATCGACGGCGTCGCGGTGGAAGCGGGCATCGGCGGAAACACCAGCGCCCAGGGAAGCATCCCCGCGCTCCTCCAGCTCCGCGACGACATCGCGCCCACCTACCAGACCCAGCTCGACGAGATGGCGCGCGCCGTCATCACGATGTTCCAGGACGACAACCTGCCCGGGCTCTTCACCTGGATGGACGGTCCAGTCGAATCGAACGTCGTTCCGGCAACGCTGACCGCTGGCCTCGCCGCCAGCATCATCGTCAATCCGGACCTGATCACGGCTGCGGGCGGCAACCCGATGCTGCTTCGCGACGGTGTCAACCTGAACCAGAACACCGACAACAATGCGAGCTACTCGACCCTTCTCGACAGCTATGCCGCAGCGTTCGCCACGGACATGACCTTCGATGTCGGAACCGGCATCGACACCAATACCAGCATCCTCAATTTCTCGACGAATTCCATCGGCTGGGTCGAGCAGTTGCGCAGCGCCGCTGTTACGGCGAGCGACGACAAGGCGGCCCTTCTCTCCCGCACGCAGTCGTCGCTTCAGAATGTCACCGCAGTCAGCCTCGACGAGGAGCTCTCGCTGCTCCTCGATCTCGAGCAGTCCTACAAGGCATCGGCCAAGCTCGTGGCGACCGTCGACGAGATGATGACCGCTCTCCTCCAGGCAGCAGGGTAAGGCAATGAAAACGTCCTTCGTGTCCAACATCACCATGCAGACCACGCTGCTGCGGACGATCTCCGAAGCGCAGTCTGAGCTTATGGACCGGCAGAAGGAGATCGTCACGCTCCGCCACGCCGATCTGGGGGCGGAACTCGGCGCGAAGACGGCACGCACGCTCAACCTGCATCGCGACCTGCAGCGGCTGCAGTCGCTGCAGAGCACCAATTCGCTGACGACCCAGCGCCTGGCGGCTTCGCAGGAAGCGCTGGGCCAGGTCTCCGAGGCGGCGAACACCGTCATGGAAACCCTCGTCGCGCTCACCGGCACGGAATCGAAGGACCAGCTCGACCGCACGAAGGAAGGCTTCGGCGCCGCCATCGCGCTCTTCACCAGCGCCTCGAACACCTCCTTCAGCGGCGAATATCTCTTTGCCGGCATCGACACCGACGTCATGCCGATGAACAGCTACCTCGACCCGGCCTCCCCGGCCAAGGCGACCTTCGACCTGGCGTTCCAGACCTATTTCGGCTTCGACCAGGACGACAACCAGGTCGCCGACATCACGCCGGCGGAAATGGAAGGCTTCATCCTCGATCTCGAGACCATGTTCATGGACACGAGCGCCACGGGCACGTGGGCGACCGACTGGTCGAACGCCTCCGACCAGAACATGACGAGCCGCATCAGCAATTCCGAAGTGGTACAGAGCTCGACCAACGCGAACACCGACGGCATGCGCAAGTTCGCGCTCGGGGCGGTCATCGGTTACGAACTTCTTAATCTCAATATCGGAACGGAGACGCGCAAGCTGGTCAGCGACAAGTCGCTCGAATACATTGGCTCGGCAATCACCGGCGTGGATTCCGAACGCTCGCTGCTCGGCGTTTCCGAGGCGCGCGTCGAGCAGGCGAACATTTCGCTGGGCGCGCAGTCCAGCATCCTGACGACCAGCATCAACGGTCTCGAGATGATCGACGAAAACGAGATCGCGACCCGCATCACCACACTCCAGACGCAGCTCGAACTTGCATACACGTTGACCGCCCAGCTCCAGAACATGAGCCTGGTCAACTATCTCTGATGATCAGAGACGCATGGCAAACATGAAGGGTGTCTAAATGTACCAGTTCTCATATGTCGAGATCATGGAGGATGGCGTCGAGACCGCCAGAAGCCGCGAGCGGCAGGTTCTCGACCGTTCCATCGAGCTTCTGCGCAAGGCGCAGGCGGCCACCTCCTACGGTAGGGACGCCATCGAAGCCGTCTATTTCACGCGGCGCGTCTGGATCCGTTTCGTCGAGGATCTCGGCAGCCCCGAAAACCAGCTCGACAAGGAGCTGCGCGCCAATCTCATTTCAATCGCCCTCTGGATATTGGGGGAAGTCGACCGCATCCGAAAACGCGAATCGACCAATTTCCAGGGCATCATCGACATAACAACCATCATCAGGGATGGAATAAAATGAAAAGCACCTTGCGGATCTCACTGAAATCGGGTGAGCGCATCTTCGTGAACGGCGCGGTACTGCGGGTCGACCGGAAGGTCGCGCTCGAATTCCTGAACGACGTCACGTTCCTGCTCGAGAACCACGTTCTCCAGCCCGAACAGGCGACGACGCCGTTGCGTCAGCTTTATTTCATCGCCCAGATGATCCTGATCAACCCGGATGGCGCCGAGCAGTCGACGGCGATCTTCCGCAAGTCCGTCATCATGCTGCTCTCCTGCTTCCGCAACGAGGAAGTGCTCGCCGAGCTCAAGCGTATCGACGGGCTGGTGACGCAGGGACGCGCCTTCGAGGCGTTGAAGGCGATCCGTGCGCTCTACCCGATCGAGGACAAGATCCTCAACAGTCACGAGATCACGCCGGCCACGGTCGAACATATCCGCAAGGAGATCGCCATATGGTAACGCCCGTCGCCGCTGCCGGCTACACGCCCAATACGTCCGCAACCCAGTCGTCGAACGATTCCAAGACCGCGACGCTGAACTACGAGAGCTTCCTGAAGCTCTTCGTCGAGCAATTGAAGAACCAGGATCCGACCGAGCCGATGGATGCGTCGGCGCAGATGGCGCAGCTCGCGACCTTCTCGCAGGTCGAGCAGACGATCAAGACCAACACCAATCTGGAAAGCCTGCTGCAGCGCACTTCGCTGCAGGAAGCCAATTCCGTGATCGGCCGCACGGTGACCAGCGAAGACGGCAAGATTTCGGGTGTGGTCAAGGAAGTTACCCTGTATACCGACGGCATCGTTGCAACGCTTGATTCGGGCGACAAACTCGTCATCGGACCCGGCGTAAAGGTGAAGCAAACCTCTGATGAATGAGGCAGACGCCCTCGACATTGCCCAGGCCGCCATCTGGACCGTCATCGTTGCGGCCGGTCCGGCGGTCATGGCGGCGATGATCGTCGGCGTCGTCATCGCCTTCATCCAGGCGCTGACCCAGGTCCAGGAAGTCACCCTGACTTTCGTTCCGAAGATCCTCGCCGTGCTCGTCACGGTCGCGATCTCCGCGCCCTTCATCGGGGCGCAGATTTCCATTTTCAGCGACGTCATCTTCTCCCGGATCGAATCCGGCTTCTAAGGCAGATGGGCCGCGCAAGGTGCGCGGCGGCGGCATGCCCTGTTCAAAGACCTGAAACGCGCCGTGTTTCAGGTCCTGGCCCGCTCATTCGTCCGGACTGCCACCCTCGCGCAAGTTTCGCCCGCTACACGTTCCGGCAGCATTGCGGTCCTCAAAGGGCCGCGCCTCTCATGACGAGACGGGACGAAAATGGCACAGGTACCTTCACTCTCCATCCCCAAGGTTTCTCCGAGCGGTCGGGACATCGCCTTTGCGATGGGCATCGTCGCCATCCTCTCGATCCTGTTCCTGCCCATTCCACCGTTCCTGATCGACATGGGACTGGCGTTTTCGATCGCCTTCTCCGTGCTCATCCTGATGGTGTCGCTCTGGATTCAGAAGCCGCTCGATTTCTCGTCCTTCCCGACTATCCTGCTGATCGCCACGATGATCCGCCTGGCGCTGAACATCGCCACGACCCGCGTCATCCTTTCGCACGGCCATCAGGGGCACGATGCGGCCGGCAGCGTGATCGCCGGGTTCTCGAGCCTCGTCATGTCCGGCGACTTCGTCATCGGCCTGATCGTCTTCCTGATCCTGATCACGGTGAACTTCATCGTCATCACCAAGGGTGCGACGCGTATCGCCGAAGTGGGCGCCCGTTTCACCCTCGACGCCATCCCCGGCAAGCAGATGTCGATCGACGCCGACCTCTCCGCCGGCCTGATCGACGAGAAGGAGGCCCAGCGCCGCCGGCGCGAACTGGAGGACGAGAGCTCGTTCTTCGGCTCGATGGACGGTGCCTCGAAATTCGTCCGCGGCGACGCGATCGCCGGTCTCCTCATCACCGCGATCAACATCTTCGGCGGCATCATCATCGGCTACTTCCGCCACGGCATGGAAATCGGCGAGGCGGCCGACGTCTTCGTCAAGCTGTCCGTCGGCGACGGCGTCGTCTCGCAGATCCCCGCTTTGATCGTGTCGCTGGCAGCCGGCCTGCTCGTTTCGCGCGGCAGCTCGCCGGGCTCGACCGACCAGGCCGTCGTCAACCAGCTGAGCGGCTATCCGCGGGCGCTGATGGTCGCCTCCGGCCTGATGGTGCTTCTCGCCATCATGCCGGGCCTGCCCTTCCTGCCCTTCATGGTGCTCGGCGGCATCATGGCCTTCGGCGGCTGGGCGATCCCGCGCCAGCAGGAACAGGAACTGAAGCAGCGCCGTGAGCAGGAGGCGAAGAACGCCCAGCAGACGAAGGAGGCGGACAAGGATTCGGTCAAGTCGGCGCTCAAGACCGCCGAGATCGAACTTTTGCTCGGCAAGCAGGTGTCGACCCGCCTTCTCGGCGCCCACCAGGAACTGGCCTTCCGCGTCGGCAAGATGCGCAAGAAATTCGCCACGCAGTACGGCTTCGTGGTGCCGGAGATCAAGGTCTCCGACGACATCTCGATTGCCGACAAGGCCTACCATATCCGCATCCACGGCACGACCGTCGCATCGAACGTCGTTCGCGTTGGCGAGGTCCTCGTCGTCACCGGCGGCGGCCGCAAGCCGAGCGTGCCGGGCGACGAGATTCGCGAGCCCGCCTTCGGCATGCCAGCCGTATCGATCCTGGAGACCTTTGCCGAGGACGTCCGCCGCGAGGGCTTCCACCCGATCGACAACGTCTCGGTGGTGCTGACCCATCTCTCCGAAGTCATCCGCAACAACCTGCCGCAGCTTCTCTCTTACAAGGACGTGAAGATCCTGATCGAGCGGCTGGATCCGGAATACCGCAAGCTCGCCGACGAGATCTGCTCGTCGCACATGTCCTATTCCGGTCTGCAGGCGGTGCTGAAGCTTTTGCTCGCCGAGCGCGTCTCCATCCGCAACCTGCACCTCATCCTCGAAGCGGTCGCCGAACTCGCCCCGCACGTCCGCAAGACCGAGCAGATCGTCGAACACGTGCGCATCCGCATGGCCCAGCAGATCTGCGGCGACCTTGCCGAAAACGGCGTTCTGCCGGTGCTGCGCCTCGGCAACCGCTGGGACATGGTCTTCCACCAGGCGCTGAAGCGCGACGCCAAGGGCGAGGTCGTCGAATTCGACATCGATCCGCGGCAACTGGAAGAGTTCAGCGAGCAGGCGACCAAAGTTATCCGTGAATTCCTCGACCGCGGGACGCCTTTCGTGCTGGTCACCTCGCCCGAATCCCGTACTTATGTGCGCATGATCATCGAGCGCCTCTTTGCCACCCTGCCGGTCCTGTCGCATGTCGAGCTTGCGAAGGGCATCGAGATCAAGATCCTCGGCTCGATCTCATGATCACCGATCCGCAGGGCATGGTGCTGGCGCTGTTCGCGGCCTTCTGCCGTGTCGGCGGCTGCTTCATGCTCCTGCCGGGCTTCGCCTCGGCGCGGCTTCCCATGCAGATCAGGCTGTTCGTCGCCGTCGCGATCTCGATCGCCGTCCTGCCGATCCTGTGGGATACGATCTATCCGAAGACGCAAGGCACAGCGCTCACCTATATCCAGCTCATCCTGTTCGAGACGCTGACCGGGGCGGTGATCGGGCTGATCACCCGCTACTATGTGCTCGGCCTGCAGTTCGCCGGCACGGCGCTGACGATGATGATCGGCTTCAACGCGCCCCCCTCGCAGGACGTGCTCGAAGACACGGCGGAAAACCAGCTGACGAACCTGATCAGCTTCGCCGGCCTCATGGCGCTGTTCATGCTGGATTTCCATCATGTCGTCGTTCGCGCGCTGGTGGATTCGTATACCGCCATTCCCATGGGCGGGTTCAATCCGCAAAGCGCGCTGATCACGCTCACCGACACGCTGGTACAGACCTTCAGCATCATGCTGCGGCTCGCCAGCCCCTTCATCATCTACGGGCTCCTGTTCAACGTCGCCGTCGGCCTGATCAACAAGCTGGCGCCGCAGATGCCGATCTATTTCATCTCGCTGCCCTTCATCATCACGGGCGGCCTGTTTCTGCTCTATTTCGGGGTCTCGTCCCTGCTGGAGATCTTTGCCAACGGCTTCGTTCCGGTGTTCGAGGGGCGCTGAGGATTTTCGATGGTCAAGCGTTCCGACAAGCTGAAGCGTCTCGTGGCCGTCCAGCGGCATCTGGAGCAGATGGCCGAAATGGATCTAGCGCTGGCGACGCAGCAGCGGCAGGAGGTGGCCGAGACGATGGATGCGGTCGCCGCCGCCATCGTCTCCCTCAACCCGGTCCACCGCGGTTTCTCCGACATCTATGCCGCCCAGATCGGCAAGCTCAGGCAGAAGGACATCATGCTGGCCGGCGTTCAGCAGATGCACGAGATGCGAATCGTGCGCGAACGCACCAAGGCCGATCGGCTGGCCGAGCAGATGCACGACGCACGGGACCTGGAAGACCGCGAGGACGCGGACAACGCGGTCTACGATCTCATCGACCAGCATGTCGCCTATGGAAAGGATCGCGGCGGCTGAAGAGGCGACCGCAATCGGACTGATACTTTATATATTTGATATTGATTATTTTTATGGATTTCCGCTGTCATCCTCTCCCGGAAGAACAGCGCTTGTCCTGTTTTGGGGATCACGCCCGAGTGATCAGCCTCCCGTAAGGTTGAGCGCCCATAATCCGAACCAAGACGAGGGATGAACCCCTGCCGGAAAGCCGAGCGCCCGATGGAGCAGACCGCTCCGCAGAGCCGGCGGTGCGGGGTCTTCGCGATGAACAGGCTGGCGTTCCGTCATGAGGGCGGCCGCGGCTGCGTGATACCCGAGAGGCAACTGACTGTGGCAATTTCTCCCCCCAGCGATCTCGTGCTCGATGTCGTCCGCGCCGCCGATCCGTCGGCGGTCCACGAGGCGCAGACCAGGCTCAAGTCGCAGCGCGCGAGCTTCGAGGCGACCAGTCTCGCCGATGCCGGAAACGGGTTCGGCGCGGCCGTCGGCATCCTCAACCGCGATTCGGCCCTGACCACCACGGCTTCTGCGGCAGGCGCCGCCGCATCCGACAAGGTTCCCGCCACCTACCGCAAGTTCGAGGCCATGGTGCTGCAGAACTTCGTCAAGTCGATGCTGCCTTCGGACAGCGAGGAGGTCTACGGCAAGGGCACGACCGGCGAGATCTGGCGCGGGATGATGGCCGAGCAGATCGGCGACGTGATCGCCCAGGGCGGCGGTATCGGCATCGCGGCCAGCCTCATGAAGGATCACGAGAAGAAGAACGTGGCCGGCGACATCGCCAGGATCGATCCCAACGACCAGCGCGTGGCGACGGCCATGGTCCAGCAGCTCCAGCGCGACACGTTCGGCGAGGTGAGTGGCGCCGGCGACAACGGCAACAAAGACAACGACAACAAGACAGCCTGATCGGAGGAACTATAAATGGACATGACAACGAACGATCTCCGCATCCGTACCGTACTGAACCGGCTTGAAACCATCGTCGACGCCGAGAATGCCGGCATCGGCGCCGATCCGAACTTCGATCTGCAGACGTCGAACGCGCACAAGAGCCGTTGCCTCTACGAGCTTTCCATGCTGTCGCGCGACGTGCCGGCCGAGGAGATGCCGAGGGCCTTCGCCCCGCAGCTGAAGAAGCTGCGCGAGAAACTGGCCGTCAATGCCCAGCGCATCTCCGCGCACCTGGAAGCCGTTCGCTCGGTGGTGGAGCTCCTGAAGGACGCCATGCGCGAGCAGGAAGCTGACGGCACCTATTCGCAAGAGCAGTTCCGTCTGGGGTACCAGCCGTGATCAAGCTCATCCTGGTCGGTGCCTGGATCTGCGTCCTCACTCTCGGTTCCGTCTACTTCTCTATGCAGATGGCGGCAGCTCCGAGGGTCGACGAGGAGGCGGCTGCGCGTGCGGCCGCCCTCGATCTCGTCAGGGGCAGCCAGGCGACGATCCCGGTGATCTCGGACGGCGCCGTCAAGGGCTACTTCCTCACCCGGCTGTCCTATACGGCCAACAGGGAACTTGCGGCCAGGCAGCCGGTTCCGCTTAGCGAGGTGATCACCGACGAACTCTATACCCTGCTCGTCGGGCAGCGGCTGATCGATGTCGAGAAGCTCGACAGCTTCGACGTCGAGGCCTTCCGGGGCAGGGTCAAGGACGGGCTCAACAAGCGCTTCGGCGAGGCGGTCGTCGAAGACATCCTGATCGAGCAGATCGACTACATCGCCAAGCTCGAAGTGGGCAAGGAGCCGCCGCGGCGCGGGACCGCCATCGTTCGCACCCGGGAAACGCCGGATGCGCCCGCGAACCTGACCGCCAACTGAGACAAACGCCCGCACCGGCCTTGCCCCGGCGAGCCGGTGGCATCGTCGTCGACGGGCCGACGAAGGGCGCCGCGATTCAGGGCTTCGCGGTGCCCTTTCTCTTGCCGGCCGTCTTCATCCGCGGCGGCCGAAGACGCTTGCCAGCTTGTAGCGCGCGACATGCAGCAGAAACAGCGGATTGCCGACGATGTAGCGGTGCCAGAGCCGCCGCGGTTCGAGGACGAACCGGAACAGCCATTCCAGACGCATGCGGCGCATGCGCGACGGCGCGCGCGGAACCCGCCCGGCGACGAAATCGAAGAGCGCGCCGACGCTGATCACGAGCCGCGCATGGCCGGGGGTGACGTGCTGGTCGATCCATTTCTCCTGGATCGGCGTTCCCATGGCGACCAGCAGGATATCGGGCGCCAGGTCGCGGATCTTGTCCATCACCGCCTGGGATTCGCTTTCCTTGAAATAGCCGTCCGCGATGGCATGGAACTCGTGCCAGGGCGCGTGCTCGCGGAATTTCTCCGCCGCGATCAGGAGCACGTCCTTCCGCGCCCCGATCAGGGCCACCCGCTTCGGCTTTTCCATGTAGGTCAGCAGGCCCGGGACGAAGTCGGTCCCGTTGAGGTTGGCCGGGAACGGCTGGCCGTGGAAGATCTGCGATGCGATGTCCACGCCGTGCCCGTCCGGCAGCACGATCTGCCGCTGCAGCGCCTTGCGGTATTCGGCATCGCGCATCATCAGGTTGGCGTTGTTGGCATTGAGGAAGGCGACCGTCGTCGTGCCGATCGGCATGTCGGCGATGCCGGAGACGAAGTCGAACGCCCCGGCCCAGTCGAGGTCGCAGACCGGCAGGCCCAGTATGTCGCGCTGCGACGCCCGGAGCGTCGTTCCCGATTGCACGTTCATCCCCGGCCTCCGCAGCGCGCGCCGCGCCCGGCCGGACGAGGCGACGTCCGGCCCGTGGAAATGGGATGGCTGCAGGCGGTGCGAACGGTCATCGCGGCGAAGCTCCTGGATACTCCGCCAGCGTGTATCATTTCGCGCTCAAGCTTAGCTTAAGTTGTCCGCTAAAGTCCGATCCATCAACTTGAGGATTTCTTTACCATGCCCGGTTTCCGGCTCGGTACCCGGGGTCGTCCTCCTGCTTTTCCGGCCGCGGGCGAGGGAAGGTGGCTTTCCACGCGGAAGCCCTGTGCCACTCCGTCGCCCGACCGGGGGCTTGCAAAGTACGATTTTGGACAGCATAGGGCGCTGGGAGGCCATTGCGGTCCTATGGCCCGCACTAGATTCCGCGTGACGCGCGAGGAGAAGAACGTGACCACCATTATCGACGGGAAGCAGGTTGCCGCCACCGTGATCGAGGCCGTCAAGGCTGCGGCCGGGAAACTGGAGCAGGACGCAGGCGTCAAGACGGGTCTGGCGGTCGTCATCGTCGGCGACGATCCTGCGAGCCACGCCTACGTCTCGTCCAAGAGCCGCATGGCAAAGGAATGCGGCTTCACCTCGATCCAGCATACGCTGCCCGAGGAGACGACGCAGGAAGCACTCGCCGCGCTCGTCCGCAAGCTGAATGCCGACGACACGATCCACGGCATCCTCGTGCAACTGCCGCTGCCGAAGCACCTGCAGTCCGAGCCGATCATCCAATCGATCCTGCCCGAGAAGGACGTGGACGGCCTGCACGTCGTCAATGCCGGAAAGGTCGCCACCGGCGACCTCGAGGGCGGCCTGATCTCCTGCACGCCCGCCGGCGCCATGGTGCTGGTGCGCGGCATCCGCGGCGACGATCTTTCCGGGCTGAACGCCGTCGTCATCGGCCGCTCCAACCTGTTTGGCAAGCCGATGGCCGCGCTGCTCCTCAATGCCAACGCCACCGTGACCTCGGCCCACTCCCGCACCAGGGATCTCGCAGCGGTCTGCCGCAACGCCGATATCCTCGTTGCTGCGGTCGGCCGGCCGCAGATGGTCAGGGCGGACTGGGTCAAGCCCGGCGCGACAGTGATCGATGTCGGCATCAACCGCGTGCCCGCCCCGGAGAAGGGTGAGGGCAAGTCGCGCCTCGTCGGCGACGTCGCCTTCGACGAATGCGCCGAGGTGGCGGGCGCGATCACGCCGGTTCCCGGCGGCGTCGGGCCGATGACGATTGCCATGCTCATGGCCAACACCGTGATCGCCGCCTATCGCCGGGCCGGTCTCAAGCCGCCGCGCTTCTGAGAGACAGATCCGGCTAAAGAGCCGGGGCTGCCCCTGTCTTACCCCGCCGAGCGTCCCTTTGCCCGGCCGGCCGGCTGCGGCGCCGGGCCGGTGGAGGCGCGCACGATCAGTTCCGCCGTCCACAGTTCCTGCTCAGGCAGGGTCTCCAGGTTGAGAATGCGGGCGATCAGCCGCTTGGCGATCCGCGAACCGGCACTGCGCAGCGACGAACGCGTCGTCGTCAGCGGCACGCTGAAATTCTCCGGCTTCAGCATCGGCAGCACGTCGTCGTGGGCGATCAGCGACACGTCCGAGCCGAGCTTCAGCCCGGCCTGGTTCAGCGCCCGCACGGCCCCGAGCGCCAGCACCGTGCTGGAGCAGAGGATCGCGGTCGGCCGTTCAGGCAGGTCGAGAAACCGCTTCATGCCGGAAAAACCGTGTTCGTCCGTCATCGGCGAGTGCTGCACGCAGGCCTCGTCGAGCCTCAGCCCGCTCTCTGCGAGCGCCGCCTCCAGGCCCTTCTTCCTGCGGATCGCGAAGGCGAAATGGGCCGGCCCGTTCAAAAGCGCGATCCGCCGGTGCCCGAGCTGCACCAGCAGTTTCGTCGCATCGTGGAACGCGGCGGTGTTGTCGATGTCGAGATAAGGATAGTCGGTCGGGATCCCGATCGAGCGTCCGTGCACGATGAAGGGGATCGACAGCGATTTCAGCAGCGCGACGCGAGGATCCTTCTCGCGCATGTAGGCGATGAAGAGCGCGTCGATATTGCCGCTGGCGACCAGCCGCTTGCAGGTCGCCTCCTCGTCATCGGGATGGCTCGGATTGATGACGAAGTGAAAGTCGTGGCGGACCGCCTCGTCGCCAAGCCCCGCCAGAAACTCGCCGAAATGCACGTCGGAGGGGTATCCATGTGCCGTCGGCATCACCAGGCCGATCGAGCCTGCGCGCCCGGTGGCAAGCCTCTGTGCCGCGCGGTTCGGCCGGTAACCCGTCCTGCGCACCGCGTCGAGAACGCGCTCGCGCGTCTCGGCATTGACCTCCGGATACCCGTTGAGGGCCCTGCTAACCGTCGTCTGCGAAAGACCGAGGAGCTGCGACAGCTGTTTGAGGTTCACGTTGCTTGCCTTCGCGATTCGAAGCGCTTTGAAATCCTCCCGCTCAAGCGCCACCCTCATGTAGCATCAGCGATTTCGCCTTTGAAAGCGAAATCGCTTGTTTGCGTTGCAAAACCCTTGCTGCGACGCAGGAAGCGCAGGCCTCGATGTGGGCGCCACTGGAAGAGGCTTGACGCGGTGGCGACGATAGGGAATTCTTTCTTCCAAAGCGCTTTGAGAGAATTGAGGGAAGTCAGAGCGAATTCTCGGGGCGAATTTGGAGAAGCCGGCGTTCCGATGCGGGCACATCGTGGGAGGAAATCACGTGAAGAAGCGTTTCTTGATGACGGCAGCTTTGGCGTCGCTGCTTGTGGGTACTGCGGGTGCGGCCGAACTGAAGTTCGCGCCCGGCGAGGACGGCAAGTTCAACTGGGCGAGCTTCGAGGAGTTCAGGAACGGCCATGACCTGAAGGGCCAGACGCTGACGATCTTCGGCCCCTGGCGCGGCGAGGACGAGGTGCTGTTCAGGAGCGTCTTCGCCTATTTCGAGGAAGCGACGGGCGTCGAGATCAAGTACTCGTCGTCGGAGAATTACGAACAGCAGATCGTCATCGACACGCAGGCCGGCAGTCCGCCGGATGTCGCGATCCTGCCGCAGCCCGGCCTCATCGCCGACCTCGCCTCCAAGGGCTACCTGACGCCGCTCGGCGACGAGACGAAAGAGTGGCTGCTCGACAACTATGCCGCCGGCCAATCCTGGGTCGACCTCTCGACCTACAAGGACAAGGACGGCAACGCGCAGCTTTTCGGCTTCCCCTACAAGATCGACGTGAAATCGCTGGTCTGGTACGTGCCGGAGAACTTCGAGGATGCCGGCTACGAGGTTCCGAAGACCATGGAGGAGCTGAAGGCGCTGACGGAGCAGATCGTCGCCGACGGCGAGACGCCCTGGTGCATCGGGCTCGGCTCGGGCGGCGCCACCGGCTGGCCGGCGACCGACTGGGTCGAGGACCTGATGCTGCGCACCCAGACGCCGGAGACCTATGACAAGTGGGTTACCAACGCGATTGCCTTCGACGATCCTGCCGTCACCGGCGCCATCGACGAGTTCGGCTGGTTCGCCAAGACCGACAAGTTCGCAGCCGGCGGGCCCGCGGCGGTGGCCTCGACCGACTTCCGCGACAGCCCGAAGGGCCTCTTCGCCTCGCCGCCGAAGTGCTACCTTCACCATCAGGCCTCCTTCATCCCCTCGTTCTTCCCGGAGGGCACGGTCGTGGGCGAGGATGCGGACTTCTTCTACATGCCGCCCTATGCCTCGAAGCCGGAGCTCGGCAATCCCGTTCTCGGCGCCGGCACGCTGGCGATGATCACCAAGGACACCCCGGCGGCGCGTGCCTTCCTGGATTTCCTCAAGACCCCGATCGCCCATGAGCTGTGGATGGCGCAGTCAAGCTTCCTGACGCCGTTCAAGAGCGCCAACCAGGATGCCTATGCCAATGCGCCGATGAAGAAGCAGGGCGAGATCCTGCTGAATTCCACCACCTTCCGCTTCGACGGCTCCGACCTGATGCCCGGCAAGATCGGTGCCGGCGCCTTCTGGACCGGCATGGTCGACTATGTCGGCGGCAAGTCTTCGGCCGATGTCGCAGCCGGCATCCAGAAGGCCTGGGACGCGATCAAGTAGCGGCCGCCCGCCGGCGCCGGGCAGAGGGTCCGGCGTCCGATGGGACGGCATCGGCATGGTGCCGGTGCTGCCGCCTGGCCGAAGGATCGGCCGCGACGCGCCCGGTGTCCGGAAGGAGGGGATCATGCAGCAACTTGTGTTTGCCATAGGAACGATGATCGCGGGCGTGCTCGCCTGCGCCTTCTACTTCTTCGCCACCAACTGGCTTCTGGATCGGGTCTTCCCGTCCAAGGGCCTGTCGGGCGCGAAGGCGTCACGGAACCTGAGGACCACCAACGCCATCCGCCCCTGGCTGTTCATGCTGCCGGCGCTTGTGGCGCTTGCGGTCTACCTCGTCTATCCGGTGTTTGAATCCGTCCGGCTGAGCCTGCACGACCGGACGGGGCAGACTTTCGTCGGACCGGGCAATTTCGTCTGGATGCTCGGCGACGGCGAATTCCGCCAGTCGATCTTCAACAATTTCCTCTGGTTGCTGGTCGTCCCGGCGCTCTCGACCTTCTTCGGCCTGGTCATCGCGGCACTCACCGATCGCATCTGGTGGGGCAACATCGCCAAGACGCTGATCTTCATGCCGATGGCAATCTCCTTCGTCGGTGCCGCGGTGATCTGGAAGTTCGTCTATGACTATCGCGCCGAGGGCAGCGAGCAGATCGGCATCCTGAACGCAATCGTCATCTGGTTCGGCGGCGCGCCGGAGGCCTGGATCACCCTGCCGTTCTGGAACAACTTCTTCCTGATGGTGATCCTGATCTGGATCCAGACCGGCTTTGCCATGGTGATCCTGTCGGCGGCGCTCAGGGGCATCCCGGAGGAGACGCTGGAGGCGGCCGTCATCGACGGCGCCAACGGGCTGCAGATCTTCTTCAAGATCATGATACCGCAGATCTGGGGCACGATCGCCGTCGTCTGGACCACGATCACCATCCTTGTCCTCAAGGTCTTCGACATCGTGCTCGCGATGACCAACGGCCAATGGCAGACGCAGGTGCTGGCCAACCTCATGTTCGACTGGATGTTCCGCGGCGGCGGCGATTTCGGCCGGGGCGCGGCGATGGCCGTCGTCATCATGGTCCTGGTCATACCGATCATGATCTGGAACATCCGCAACGCCACGCGCGAAACCGGAGGTCACTGAGATGCCCGGCGCCACCCGTTCGCCCCTGACCTTCGTCGTCCACCTCTCCGTGCTCCTGCTCGTCGCCCTGTGGACGCTGCCGACGGCGGGCCTTCTGATTTCCTCCCTGCGCGACAAGGACCAGCTTGCCGTCTCCGGCTGGTGGACGGCGCTGTCGACCTCGACGCAGAACGTCGTCTTCCGCGCCCCGTCGCCGGAAACGCAGACCGAGCGGGCCGGCAGGTTCGTGCTCTCCGGCAATCTTCTCGAAGGCCAGAAGGGCGAGGTTTCCGCCTTCGGCTTCAACAGCCGCGATCCGGCCGCCTTCCAGCCGGGGCAAACCGCGGAGCTGAACGATGGCGAGAAGCTGACGGTGCAGGCGGACGGCAGCTTCGAGATCGTCTCCGATACCCGCATGGAAGGCTCGCGCGGCCAGCGCATCTTCTTTACCGCCGCCGTGCCGCCCCGCTTCACGCTGGACAACTATCGCGAGGTCCTCAGCGCCGAGGGCATCGGCCAGTCCTTCATCAATTCGCTGACGGTCGCCATTCCCGCCACCATCATCCCGATCCTGGTTGCCGCCTTCTGCGCCTATGCGCTGGCCTGGATGAAATTTCCCGGTCGGGCGATCCTGATCGCCGTCGTCGTCGGCCTGCTCGTCGTGCCGCTGCAGATGTCGCTGATCCCGCTCCTGAAGCTCTACAACGGCGTCGGCGCCTTCTTCGGCGTTCCCGCCAAGACCTATGTCGGCATCTGGCTGGCGCATATGGGCTTCGGCCTGCCGCTGGCGATCTATCTGCTGCGCAACTACATGGCCGGCCTGCCCAAGGAGATCATGGAATCCGCGCGCGTCGACGGCGCCAGCGACTTCGACATCTTCGTCAAGATCATCCTGCCGCTGTCGTTTCCAGCACTCGCCTCCTTTGCGATCTTCCAGTTCCTCTGGACCTGGAACGACCTCTTGGTCGCGATCGTGTTCCTCGGCACCGGCAACGACGAACTGGTGCTGACCGGACGCCTTGTGAACCTGCTCGGATCGCGCGGCGGCAACTGGGAGATCCTCACGGCTTCGGCCTTCATCACCATCATCGTCCCCTTGATCGTCTTCTTCGCCCTGCAGCGCTATCTCGTGCGCGGCCTGCTGGCGGGATCGGTCAAGGGCGGCTGAAGACAGCGCAAAGAGACAGGACCGGAAATGACGACGACGAATGCACCCCTGCCGGCGGTTGACAAGGACTGGTGGCGCGGGGCGGTGATCTACCAGATCTACCCGCGCTCCTATCAGGACACCAACGGCGACGGCATCGGCGACATGAAGGGCATCGCCCGGCGCCTGCCGCATGTCGCCTCGCTGGGTGTGGATGCCATCTGGATCTCCCCCTTCTTCACGTCGCCGATGCGCGACTTCGGCTACGACGTCTCCAACTACGAGGATGTCGACCCGATCTTCGGGACGCTGGAGGATTTCGACGCGGTGGTCGCCGAGGCGCATCGGCTCGGCATCCGGGTGATGATCGACCTGGTATTGTCGCACACTTCCGACAGGCATCCCTGGTTCGTCGAGAGCCGTTCCAGCCGGACGAACCCCAGGGCGGACTGGTATGTCTGGGCCGATTCCAGGCCGGACGGCACCCCGCCCAACAACTGGCTGTCGATCTTCGGCGGCTCGGCCTGGCAGTGGGACCCGACCCGGCTGCAATACTACATGCACAATTTCCTGACCTCGCAGCCGGACCTGAACCTGCACAATCCGGAAGTTCAGGATGCGCTCCTGTCGGTCGCCCGCTTCTGGCTGACCCGCGGCGTCGACGGCTTCCGGCTGGATACGATCAATTTCTACTTCCACGACAAGCAACTGCGCGACAACCCGCCGCTTGCGCCGGAGCGCCGCAACGCGCAGACCGCACCCGCCGTGAACCCCTACAACTACCAGGAACATCTCTACGACAAGAACCGGCCGGAGAACCTGGCGTTCCTCAAGCGCTTCCGCGCGGTGATGGACGAGTTCCCGGCGATCGCCGCCGTCGGCGAGGTGGGCGACAGCCAGCGCGGGCTGGAGATCGCCGGTCAGTACACCTCCGGCGGCGACAAGATGCAGATGTGCTACGCCTTCGAGTTCCTGGCGCCGGACGTCCTGACGCCGGGGTCGGTCGCCGAGGTTCAGCATGCGCTCGACAAGGCGGCCCCGGACGGCTGGGTCTGCTGGGCGTTTTCCAACCACGACGTCATGCGCCATGTCAGCCGCTGGGGCGCCGGCGTTGCCGATCACGCTGCCCATGCCAAGTTGCTGGCATCGCTCCTGATGTCGCTGCGCGGCTCCGTCTGCATCTATCAGGGCGAGGAACTGGCGCTGCCCGAGGCCGAGCTCGCCTATGAGGACCTGCAGGACCCCTACGGGATCCAGTTCTGGCCGGACTTCAAGGGGCGCGACGGCTGCCGCACGCCGATGCCATGGGATTCCTCGGCGATCAACGGCGGCTTCAGCCCGGCGCGGCCCTGGCTACCCGTGCCGGCCATCCATCTCGGTGCCGCCGTCTCGGCCCAGGAGGATGACCCGGGGTCGGTCCTCAACCACTATCGCGGTTTCATCGCCTTCCGCCGCCAGCATCCCGCACTGGTGAAGGGCGAGATCGCGTTCGGCCCGGCGAGCGACGGGGTGCTGTCCTTCGTCCGCAGCCACGGCAACGAGCGCATCCTCTGCCTGTTCAACATGGGCGGCGAGGCTTGCGAGGTCGAGCGTCCGGCTGCGGCGATCGAGGCTCTGGCAGGGCACGGATTTGACGGCAGGCTGGACGAAAAGACGATCGCGCCACCGGCATGGGGCGCATTCTTCGCCCGCTACGCGTGACGAGCAGGAAAAGGGGAGGCAGCATGACGGGCCTGGTATTGAAGGATATTCGCAAGTCCTATGGCGCGGTCGACGTGATCCACGGCATCGATCTCGACATCAAGCAGGGCGAGTTCATCGTCTTCGTCGGACCGTCCGGCTGCGGAAAGTCGACGCTCCTGCGGATGATCGCCGGGCTCGAGGAGATCACCGCCGGCGACATGATGATCGACGGCGAGCGCGTCAACGACGTGCCGCCGTCCAAGCGCGGCATCGCCATGGTCTTCCAGTCCTATGCGCTCTATCCGCACATGACCGTCTACGAGAACATGGCCTTCGGCATGCGCATCGCCAAGGAAGGCAAGGACGAGATCGACCGGCGCGTCCGGTCAGCGGCCGAAATGCTGCAGCTCACCAACTATCTCGATCGCTTGCCGAAGGCGCTTTCCGGCGGCCAGCGCCAGCGCGTGGCGATCGGCCGGGCCATCTGCCGCAATCCCAAGGTCTTCCTCTTCGACGAGCCGCTCTCCAATCTCGACGCCGCCCTGCGCGTCGCCACCCGCATCGAGATCGCCAGGCTCTCCGAACGCATGGCCGATACGACGATGATCTACGTCACCCACGACCAGGTCGAGGCGATGACGCTGGCCGACCGCATCGTCGTGCTCTCCGCCGGCCATATCGAGCAGGTGGGCGCGCCGCTGGAACTCTACGAGCGGCCCGCCAACCTGTTCGTCGCCCGCTTCATCGGCTCGCCCGCGATGAACGTCCTGCCGGCGAAGGTGGTCATGGCGGGCCAGACGACGACGGTCGAGCTGAAGGGCGGCACGGCGGCGACCCTCGACATCGCGACGCCGGAGGCTGAGCACGGCAAGGATGTGAGCTTCGGCGTCCGGCCCGAGGACCTGCAGGTCACGACCGGTCCGGACTTCCTGTTCGAAGGCACCGTCGCCATCGTCGAGGCGCTCGGCGAAGTCACGCTTCTCTATATCGAAGGGCTCGTCGAGGGCGAGCCGATCATCGCCAAGATCCCAGGCATCCAGGCCGTCCGGCGCGGCGACAAGGTGCGCCTTTCGGCCGACCGCAGCAAGCTGCATCTTTTCGACAAGGGCGGCATCAGCTACCGGGCCCTGTAGCGAACCGGAACAGGTGGTGCCTTTTGGTAAGGGCGTTGAACGCCATCTTAAGGTTTTCCAACCTAGCTTTCCTGCCGGAAATTGAGCGGGAATACCGGGATTGGGCATGCAGTTGTCGCAGCGTTCGAACTACCTGAACAAGGAAGAATCCTTCATGTACGATCGGGAAAAGCACTTCCCGATGGAGGACACCTGCAACGAGGCGCGCATCGAGTTCACCGAGACCGGCGGTATCGTCAATCTGGCCTCCCGCCGCTGCGAGATCGTCAAGCTGTCGCGCAGCGGCGCCGTCCTCAGGATGTCGACCAAGTTCAACCTGCCGAACAATTTCTATCTCGACATCGTCAGCGCCCGCATCCCGATGATCGGCTGCCTGGCGCTGCGCGTCTACGCCAACGACCTCGTCGAGGCCCGGTTCCTGCGCCTGCTCGCCGAAACGGACATGAACCGCGTCTTCGTCTATTCGACCCACCCGAACCATCGCAACCGGACGCTCGACATCTACGGCGGCTGAGGCGGCATCGAGGCCGGCGGAGAGGGCGCTTGCGTCGCAGGTCCGGTCCGCCCCTCATCCGCCTGCCGGCCACCTTCTCCCCGCAGGCGCGGAGAAGGAGGGATGCCGCGGCTGTTCTGCTCAAATCACGACGGCATCATCGCCACTTTGAAACTCACCGGTCGCCGGATAGCGAGGCGTCGCCACGCGTCTCCTTCGCCCCGCCTGCGGGGAGAAGGTGGCCGGCCGGCCGGATGAGGGGCTGTCTGCGCCAGTCCCCTCCGCCGCCTACGCGAACAGCACGCTCGCGCCGTGATCCGCCGGGCCGGCGATGGCGCGGAAGGGGGCGAAGAGTTCGCGGCCCATGCCGAATTCGTTCTCGGCGAGGTCGGCGGTCGCAGGCGCGCGGGCGGAAAACGTCGCCGCATCCTCCAGCACCTCGATCGTGCCGCTGACCGCGTCGAGCCGGATCATATCGCCCTCCCGGATGCGGGCGATCGGGCCGCCGTCGACGGCTTCCGGCGTGACGTGGATCGCCGCCGGAACCTTGCCGGAGGCGCCGGACATGCGCCCGTCGGTGAGCAGCGCCACCCTCTGGCCGCGGTCCTGCAGGATGCCGAGCACGGTCGTCAGCTTGTGCAGTTCCGGCATGCCGTTGGCCTTCGGGCCCTGGAAGCGGACCACCGCGACGAAATCGCCCTCCAGCTGGCCGGCCTTGAACGCCGCATTCAGCGCCGCCTGGTCGTGGAACACCTTCGCCGGGGCCTCGATCACATGGCGGTCGGGCTTGACGGCAGAGGTCTTGATGACGGCGCTGCCGATATTGCCGGTCAGCATCTTCAGGCCGCCCGTATGCTGGAAGGGATGCTCGACATTGGCGAGGATCTTCGGATCGTGGCTGACGATCGGCGCCGGCTCGCGCCGGACGTTGCCGTCCTCGCCGAGCTTCGGATCGATCGCATAGGCATGCAGCCCCTGTCCGTAGACGGTGCGTACGTCGTCATGCAGGTAGCCGGCCTTGAGCAGTTCCTTGATCAGGAAGCCCATGCCGCCGGCGGCGTGGAAATGGTTCACGTCGGCAAGCCCGTTCGGATAGACGCGGGCGAGCAGCGGCACGATGTCGGAAAGCTCCGAAATGTCCTTCCAGGTGAGCACGATGCCGGCTGCGCGCGCGATGGCGACGAGATGCAGGGTGTGGTTTGTCGAGCCGCCGGTGGCGTGCAGGCCGACCACGCCGTTGACGATCGAGCGTTCGTCGATCATCTCGCCGGCAGGCGTGAACTCGTTGCCCTGGGCGGTGATCGCGAGCGCCCGCCGGGTCGCTTCCTTCGTCAGCGCGTCGCGCAACGGCGTGCCGGGATTGATGAAGGAGGCTCCGGGCATGTGCAGGCCCATGATCTCCATCAGCATCTGGTTGGAGTTCGCGGTGCCGTAGAACGTACAGGTGCCCGGGCCGTGATAAGATTTGGATTCGGCGTCCAGCAGTTCGTCGCGCCCGACCTTGCCTTCCGCGAACAGCTGGCGCACCCGGGCCTTCTCGTCGTTCGGCAAGCCCGAGGTCATCGGCCCGGCGGGAACGAAGATCGCCGGCAGGTGGCCGAAGGTCAGGGCAGCGATCGCAAGCCCGGGGACGATCTTGTCGCAGACGCCGAGATAGACGACCGTGTCGAACATGTTGTGCGACAGCCCGACGCCGGCGGCCATGGCGATCAGGTCGCGCGAGAACAGCGACAGTTCCATGCCGGGCTGGCCCTGGGTGACGCCGTCGCACATGGCCGGCACGCCGCCGGCCACCTGCGCCACGCCGCCGGCCTCGTGGGCGGCCTGCCGGATCAGCGCCGGATAGGTCTCGAACGGCTGGTGGGCGGAAAGCATGTCGTTGTAGGAGGTGATGATGCCGAGATTGGCCACGCGGTCGCCCGCCAGCGCCACTTTCTCGGCGGGGGAACAGACGGCAAAGCCGTGCGCGAGGTTGCCGCAGCCGAGCACGGAGCGGTGCACCCCCTTCGAGACGGCGGATTTCAGGCGATCGAGGTAGCGTTCGCGCAGGGGCTTCGATCGCTCCACGATCCTGGCGGTGATGGCTTCAATTCGGGAATCGGCGGACATGGCTGCTATCCTGATTTCTCTCGATTGCAATGTTCTGCGGCCCCGGCCGAGCACGCGCGGTCGGGTCGTCACGGCAAAGGTCCGGTTTCGCATCGCGGACGGTTTGCCGCCGCTCATTCTCTCGCGGGCGCAGCGGCTCTGGCCGCCGCGCCGGGGACGCTACGGCGCCCAGTAGATGTCGACCGGCGTTTTCGCCCGGTTCAGCACTGCCCGCACCGGCATCTCGCTCTCCGCGCCGGCGGCCAGCGCCTTGTCCAGCGTATCCTTCTTGGCCTGCCCCTCGATATGCAGCGCGAGCAAGCGGGCGTCCTGCAGGCTCGAGAAGGTCAGCGTCAGGCGCGGTTCGCCCGCTCCTTCCGCTTCCATCGTGATCACGCCGCGCGGGGTCTGGAGCGACAGGGCTTCCGAAAGCCGGTCACCGCCCGGGAAGAAGGAGGCCGTGTGCCCGTCATTGCCCATGCCAAGGATGACCACGTCGAACGGAACCGCAACGGCGGCAATGTCGGTGCTCGCCAGATGTGCGGCCTCTCCGATCGTCGCCGTCTCGCGATAGAGCGGCAGGAAGCGGGCCGTGGCCGCTTCCCCCTGCAACAGGTTCTCGGCCACCAGCAGGTGGTTCGAGCGCGCATTGTCGGCGGGAACGAACCGCTCGTCGACCAGCGTCACCGTCACCTTCGACCAGTCCAGTTCGCGCGAAGACAGCACCTTGAAGAACTGCTTGGGCGTCGAGCCGCCGGAGACGGCGAGCGATGCCGTCCCGCGCTCGGCGATCGCCACCTTCAAAACCGAGGCGACGGCGTCCGCGAGGCTTTCCGCAAGGGCGACGGTGTCCTTGAATTCATGCAGCTTGTTGGTCATCGCCAGACCCTCAGCTCTCGTGCCAGGTGCGGCCGTCGCGCTCGATCAGCGCGATCGCCTGGCTCGGCCCCCAGGTGCCGGCGGTATAGCCCTGAGGCTGCTGGCCGGTGGCGTCCCAGGCCTTGAGGATCGGATCGACCCAGTGCCAGGCGGCTTCCACCTCGTCGCGACGCATGAACAGCGTCTGGTTCGAGCGCACCACGTCCAGCAGCAGCCGTTCGTAGGCGTCGGCGTTGCGCGTCTCGAACGCCTGCGCGAAGGTCATGTCGAGCGAGACGTTGCGCAGCCGCATGCCGCCGGGGCCGGGATCCTTGATCATCAGCCACTGCTTGACGCCTTCATCCGGCTGCAGCCGGATGATCAACTGGTTGGCCTCGATGCGGCCGGCGGCCGGCTCGAAGATCGAGTGCGGGATCGGCTTGAAGGTGATGACGATTTCCGAGACGCGGCTTGCCATGCGCTTGCCGGTGCGGATGTAGAAGGGCACGCCGGCCCAGCGCCAGTTGCCGATCTCGGCCTTGATGGCGACGAAGGTCTCGGTGTTGGAGACGCCGCCTTCCAGTTCCTCCAGATAGCCCTTGACCGGCCCGCCCGCAGAGGCGCCGGCCCGGTACTGGCCGCGCACCGTCAGCCGCTCGACGTTGTATTCGTCGATCGGCTTCAGCGCCCGCAGCACCTTGAGCTTCTCGTCGCGGACGGCTTCGGCATCCATCGACGAGGGCACTTCCATCGCCACGAGGCAGAGAAGCTGCAGGATGTGGTTCTGCACCATGTCGCGCAGTGCACCGGCCTTGTCGTAGTAGCCGGCGCGGCTTTCCAGCCCGACCGACTCGGCCACCGTGATCTGCACGTGATCGATATGGGCGGAGTTCCACAGCGGCTCGTAGAGCGCATTGGCGAAGCGCAGTGCCATCAGGTTCTGCACCGTCTCCTTGCCGAGATAGTGGTCGATCCGGTAGATCTGGTCTTCGCGGAACACCCGGCCGATCGTGTCGTTCAGCTCTGTGGCGGACGCGAGATCGCGTCCGATCGGCTTCTCGACGACGATGCGGGTCTGCTTGGTGATCAGCTTGTGGTCGCGGATCTTCTCGGCGATCTCACCGAAGATCGCCGGCGCAACCGCGAGGTAGAAGGCGCGGACGCGCTCCTTGCCCTCGTCGAGGATCTTCTTCAGATCGTCCCAGCCCTGCTCGGACTTGGCATCGACCGAGACGTAGAACAGCCGGTCGGTAAAGGTCTTCACTTCCTTCTCGTCGAATTCGCCGGGCTTCAGGAATTCCTTCAGCGCCTTGGTGGCGAATTCGCGATAGGCTTCATGCGTCATGGCGGCACGCGAGGCGCCGATGATACGCGTCGGGTCGGTGAACTGGCCGGCGATCTGCCGGTGATAGAGCGCCGGCAGGAGCTTGCGTTCGGCGAGGTCACCGGTGCCGCCGAAGACGACGTAGTCGAACGGCTCGACGGGGATGATTTGACTGCTCATTGCAATTCTCGATCTGGTTCGCGTTGTCGGCGTTTATAATCTAATCGATTTAAAATGGCCAGCGTGCGGCGCAACAAAAACGCCCCTACCTGTATCACAACTTGTCGCGGAAGGCGTACCACGTCATCGCCAGGAACAGCAGCGGCGCGCGCAGCGAAAGCCCGCCGGGAAAGGCGTTTATCTTCAGCGACTTCAGCATGTCGAGCTCCGCACTGCCGCCGGTCACCTCCTCGGTGAAGAGCTTGCCGCAGTAGTTGGACAGCATCACCCCGTGGCCGGAATAGCCGCCGATCGAGGTAATTCCCGGCATGACTTCGCGCACATAGGGCTGCCGTGGCATGGTGATGCCGACCGATCCGCCCCAGGCATGGGCGATCTCGATATCGGCAAGTGCTGGATAGATCTCCGCGATCTGGCGGCGGATGTGCTCGGTCATGTCGCGCGGGTTGTCGGCCGTATAGGCCTCGCGGCCGCCGAACAGCAGCCGCCCGTCGCGGCTCTTGCGGAAATAGCGCACGACGAAGCGGGAATCGGCGACCGCCTCGCCGCCGGGCAGCACCTTCGGGAAGGCGTCGAGCACCGGCGTCGCGCCGATGAAGGAGCGGATCGGCATCACGTGTGCCGCCGTCTTCGGCTCGAGGTTGCCGATATAGGCGTTGCAGGCGATCAGCGCCCGGTCGGCGGTGATGGTTCCCTTAGGCGTGGTGATCACGGCCTTGCCGCCGCTGCGCTCGATCTTCGTCGCGGCCGTCTTCTCGTGCAGGACGGCGCCGGCCTCGGACGCGGCCTTCGCCACGCCGACAAGCAGCTTCATCGGATGGATATGGCCGGTGCCGGTGTCACGCACGCCAAAGAGATAGAAGCGCGAGCCGAGCCGCTCCTGCGTCTCCTCCCGATCCATGAAGGTCGAATGCGCATAGCCGTAGCGGCTGGCGGCGACCTCCGGATTGGCGCGATAGTCCTTCTCCAGCCCCTTCTTGTGCGAGACGTTCATCTGCCCCGGTACGTACTCGATGTCGAGGCCGCGGCTTGCGGCGAAGTCCAGCAGGTAATGCTTGGCATGTTCGGCAAGGTCGAACAGCCCCTTCGAGCGCTCGTAGCCGACCTCGTCTTCCAGTTCCTCCGGCCAGGCGCGCTGGCCGGTGCCGAGCTGGCCGCCGTTTCGCCCCGAGGCTCCGTCGCCGAAGCGGTTGGCGTCGATCAGCACGACGCGCACGCCCTTCGACGCCAGCTGATAGGCTGCCTGCAGGCCGGTGAAGCCGCCGCCGACGATCGCGACGTCCGTTTCGCAGGAGCCTGCCATCGGCGGGTATTCGGGACGTTCGCCGACGGTCGCTTCGTACCAGGAGATGCCGGGTGAGATGGGGCTTTGCCAGGACATGGGAATGCTTCCGGAATTGAAACGGTGCGCCCGCCCCGCCTTGCCGGGAGCAGGCGCGACGGCCAGGCGGCCTGTCAGACGTTGAGCAGCAGGAACTCCCGCTCCCAGGGGCTGATCACCTGCATGAAGGTTTCGAACTCGCCGCGCTTGACGCCGGCATAGAGGCCGATGAAGTCGGGGTTCAGCGCATCGGTCAGCGCCGGATCGGATTCCAGCAGCGAGACGGCTTCGAGCAGGCCGCGCGGCAGGTCGATCGAGCCCTCGTTGGCCGTGTCGTCGGTCGGCGAAGTCGGATCTATGGCGTTCATGATGCCGAGCAGGCCACAGGCGAGCGAGGCTGCGAGCGCGAGATAGGGGTTCGCATCCGAGCCGGGCAGGCGGTTCTCCACCCGTCTCGCGCCGGCGTCGGAGACTGGGATGCGGAAGGCGGTCGTGCGGTTGTCGTAGCCCCAGGCGACGTTGACCGGCGCCGACATGTCGGGCGTCAGCCGGCGATAGGAGTTGACGTAGGGCGCCATCATCACCAGCGTCTTCGGCACATAGCGCTGCATGCCGCCGATGAAGTGGAAGAACTCCCTGGACGGCGAGCCGTCCGGGTTGGAAAAGACGTTCTTCCCGGTCTTGATGTCTACCACCGACTGGTGGATGTGCATGGCCGAACCCGGCTGACCCTGCATCGGCTTGGCCATGAAGGTCGCGTAGATGCCATGCTTCAACGCCGCCTCGCGGATCGTCCGCTTGAACATGAAGACCTGGTCGGCAAGCTCGATCGGATCGCCGTGGCGCAGGTTGATCTCGAGCTGCGCCGGCCCCTCCTCGTGGATGAGGGTGTCGATCTCCAGGCCCTGCTTTTCCGAGAAATGGTAGATGTCGTCGATCAACTCGTCGAATTCGTTGATGCCGGCGATCGAATAGCCCTGTCCGCCGAGGATCGAGCGGCCGGAGCGGCCCTTCGGCGGATGCAGCGGATAGTCCGGGTCGTCGTTGAGCGCGACCAGGTAGAACTCGATCTCCGGTGCCACGACCGGCCGCCAGCCGCGGTCCTCGTAGAGCCGCAGCACGTTCTTGAGCACATTGCGCGGCGTGTAGGCGACGTCCTCGCCGTTGGAGCCGACGATGTCGCAGATGACCTGCGCGGTCGGATCGGTCTCCCAGGGCACGATCGACAGCGTCGAAAGGTCCGGCAGGAGCTTCAGGTCGCTGTCGCGCGGCTCGTAACGGAAATTGCCGGTCTCCTCCGGATACTCGCCCGAAATCGTGTGCCGGTAGAGCGCCGAGGGCAGGGCGAGCGAGGTGTTGGAGGTGAATTTCGACGACGGCATCATCTTGCCGCGTGGCACGCCGGCAAGGTCCGGCGTGATGCACTCAATGTCTTCGATGCCCCGGATCTTCAGCCAGTCGCTTGCTTCCTTCCAGTTGCTGACGCCGCGCAGGGCGGAAAGGGCAGGGGGGATCTGCGAGGACTTGCTGGCTTTCTGGATGGTCGAGGCAACGGTCTTTTTTGAGGGCATGACACACCGTGGGTGGTTTCGGTTGCGCTATCATATCCGGAGTTTGGGCATTGGCTAGGGGGCGAAAGGCGGAATGCGGCAAGCTGTCCGGCTGTGCAAGGGCGGTTGACATTGATGCGAAGGAACGGGAAGGGAAGGCGAAACGGGGACGATGCGGCGTGGCGGACAGGAAGGACGTTGTCATCATCGGTGCCGGCGCTGCCGGCATGATGTGTGCGATCGAGGCGGGCAGGCGCGGACGGCGCGTGCTGGTGATCGACCATGCGAAGGCGCCCGGCGAGAAGATCCGCATTTCCGGCGGCGGCCGCTGCAACTTCACCAACATCCATGCCGGCCCGAAGAACTTCCTGTCGCAGAACCCCCATTTCTGCAAGTCGGCGCTGGCGCGCTACACGCCCCGCGACTTCCTCGACCTCGTCGAGCGCCATGGCATCGCCTGGCACGAGAAGACGCTCGGCCAGCTCTTCTGCGATCATTCGGCGAAGGACATCATCGCCATGCTCCTGAAGGAGATGCGCGAGGCCGGGGTGGAACTGCGGCTTTCGACCGAGGTGGCCGCGATCGAGCGCACGGCGGGCGGCTTTCGTGTCGCCACCGGCTACGGCGGCTGCGAGGCGGGCTCGCTCGTGATTGCGACGGGCGGCAAGTCGATCCCGAAGATGGGCGCCACCGGCTTTGCCTATCGCATTGCCGAGCAGTTCGGCCTGCGCCTCGTCGAGACCCGCCCGGCGCTGGTACCGCTGACGCTCGACCCGCAGGCCCTCGGGCTGCATGAGGGCATGCCGGGCGTTTCGGTGGAGGCCGTCGTCGGCCACGGCAAGGCGGAGTTCCGCGAGGCCATGCTCTTCACCCATCGCGGGCTGAGCGGCCCGGCGATCCTGCAGATCTCGTCCTTCTGGCGGGAGGGCGACGACATCACCGTTCACCTGCAGCCCGACCTCGACGTCGTAGCCGTGCTTGCGGCCGCGCGCGCAACGAACGGCCGGCAGGCGGTGCAGACGGTCCTGGCCGAGCACATGCCGCGCAAGCTGGCGCAACTCGTGGTCCGCCAGACCGGCATCGACGGTCCGGTCGCGGCCATTCCGGGCTACAGGTTCGCTGCACTCGCCGACCATATCCGCCGCTGGCGGGTCCGTCCGGCAGGCTCGGAGGGCTACCGGACGGCCGAAGTCACGCTCGGCGGCATCGACACCGACGAGCTCGATTCCCGTGACATGGGGGCGAAGTCCGTCCCCGGCCTGCATTTCATCGGCGAGGCTGTCGACGTCACCGGCTGGCTCGGCGGCTACAATTTCCAATGGGCGTGGGCATCCGGCCATGCGGCGGGCCAGTCGGTCTGACGAGGGCCGCGGAAAGCCCGTATTAGCTATGCGAAAGTAGGGCTCGCGCAACGGCGCGACAGGCTTTACCCTTCATTAAGAGGTACGGGACGATCCTGCCTGCAAGCCGGCATTTTGCCGTCCGCCGAGCCGACGTTTCGGCCCGGGCGGAGCGGTCGAAACAGCATGATGTGGGCCGGCTGGCCGGATCAACCGGGATTCCCGTAGCTCGTAACCGGAGTCTTGCCATGCCCGCAGTTCACCGTCGCCCCGCCGCCATCGCCATCGCTGCCGCCGAGGAAGGCCGCCGCCGCACGGTCGCCATAGCCACCCATTGCGCCGTCGCCTCCTTGCTGCTGGCGGGGGTCGCTGCTTTTCTGGCAAGCCTATCCTGAAGCCTCGCCAACCCCCGTCGCCTGCGAAAAAAAAGGTGATCGAGTATTAGGAATTGGTGAGAAAGTTCGAAGTTTCTTAAAGCTTCCTGTTGATGATCACGGGATATTGGCCCGGACCGTGTGCACGACAGATCGTGCCGCGGTCATGCAATGAATGCGCCCGGGGCCACACGGCGAAAATCCGTATCAATCCACTACAGTTTCGGCGGACCGGCCCTTGGGAGACTCACGGCAAGTGGGCAGGGAGGCGGTCGCCCGCACGGAGTGCTGCCCGATGTTAATCGACCGGGTTCTTGCCCGCTTCAAGATCCAGACGAAAGTCGTTCTGTTCATCCTCCCCTTTGTCGTCAGCATCAGTGCCGTCGGCCTGACCGGGCTCTATGCCTCGGGCCTGCTGCAGGGCAGGATGGAGATCTCCAACAGCGTCCTGCAATCGCTGAGCGGCTTCAAGGACGTCTATGCGGGGATGAACGCCTTTCTCCAGAACACCTCGGAGGAAACGCGCGGCGCCGTCGTCGAGAAGATCGCGACACAGCAGGACGTGCTTGCGGATACGCTTTCCCAGGTCACCGACGAGGAGGGGCGCAGCCAGCTCCAGCAGGCCATCGACGGCAGCGCCAGGATCGGCGAGCGGGTCGGCCAGCTCTGGACGCTCTATGAGAACGAAGTCTCGCTGCGCCAGTCGATGCAGAAGGGCCTGCGCAGCCTGTTCGGCGAGCAGATGCGGATCCTCGACGCGACCAGCACCATGGATCTCGCCGTGCGCTCCGACGAGGACGCCGCCAAGATGCTGCTGCGCGAGGCCGAGCGTCTGAAGATTGCAAGCGACGAACTGAACGCCTTCGGTTCGGCCTTCTCCAAGGCGCCCACGCCCGAGGCCAAGGTCAAGCTGGCGGCCGACAAGCACGACGATCTGAAGACGCTGAAGAACAGCATCGCCATGAGCCTGCCGGACAACCAGAAGGCCGTCATCGACACCTTCGAGAAGACGATTACGGAGATCGGCACGCTGGCTGCGAATGGGAACGTCAGCGAGGACAATGCCACGGCGATCGGCCGCCTCATCTCGCGCTTCCGCCAGACGAGCATCCAGCTTCAGGCTGCGGCCAGCGCGAAGATGCGCGATGCGACGATGACCTTCTCCAGGCTCGACGAGGCGCTTCTGAAGTCGACCGCCGTACTTGCGAGCACGCGCGAACTGGTCAATGCCATCTATTCGATCCGCATCTCCGCCGCCGGCTTCCTGGAAAATTCCAACAAGCAGGGCCAGGCCCAGATCGCCCAGCAGTTTAAGATGCTGCGGCAGCACATCGAGGGCCTGAGCGTCACCGCCGGCGACATGGACTTCTTCGCCAAGCTCAATGCCACGCTCAGGCCGATCATCGACGGGATGGATGCCGACAGCGCAGCACTCGTCGACATCAGCCATCAGCGCGAATCCGAGTTCACCGCCGCCGCCGCCGAGATCGACAGCATCTGGAACCAGCTGACCGCCTTCGCCGAAAACCAGAAGGCCCATGCTTCCGTCGAGCGCGACCAGGCCAACCAGATCTCGGTGCTGACGACGATCGGCGGGATCGTCATCGCGGTTCTCGCCGGCGGCGCCCTCGTCCTGACGCTGAAGGGACCTATCGGCCAGATCACCGCAGCAATGCGCCGGCTGGCCGACGGCGTGCTCGACACCGCCATCGACGGCGGTGCCCGCCGCGACGAGATCGGTGACATGGCCCGCGCGCTCGGCGTCTTCAAGGAGAACGCGCTGTCGAAGATCCGCATCGAGACGGAGAGCGAGGAGCAGCGCACCGCCGCCGAGACCGAGCGCGCCCGGAACGATGCCGAAAAGCGCGAGCTGGATCGCCAGATCAACTTTGCCGTCGATGCGCTCGCGGCCGGTCTCGGCCGGCTTGCGCAGGGGGACCTGTCGCGACAGATCGAGACGCCCTTTACCGGCCGCCTTGAGCAGTTGCGCCAGGATTTCAACGCCTCTCTCGCCCGCCTTCAGGACACGCTCGGGCAGATCCGCCACAATGCGCTGTCGATCCAGCAGAACGGCACGGAACTGCGCTCCTCCGCCGACCAGCTCTCCAAGCGCACCGAGGCCCAGGCCGCGTCGCTCGAAGAGACGGCGGCTGCCGTCGACGAGATCACGGTCACGGTCAGGTCTTCCGCCGAGCGGGCGACCGAGGCGAACGCGGTGGTGGTCGACACCAAACGCAGCGCCGACAGCTCCGCTGCCGTCGTCGGCAGCGCCATCGACGCCATGGGCCGGATCGAGGCCGCCTCGCGCCAGATCGAGCAGATCATCGAGGTGATCGATGATATCGCCTTCCAGACCAACCTGCTGGCGCTCAACGCCGGCATCGAGGCCGCCCGTGCCGGCGAGGCGGGCAAGGGCTTCGCCGTCGTCGCCCAGGAAGTGCGCGAACTGGCCCAGCGCTCCGCCGAAGCCGCCCGCGAGATCAAGGGGCTCATCAACAAGTCGACGCAGGAAGTCAGCGACGGCGCCCGCCTGGTGCAGGAGACCGGGGCCGTACTGGCCTCGATCAGCCAGCAGATTGTCACCGTCAGCCACCATGTCGACATGATGGCGACGGCCAGCCGCGACCAGGCGACCGCGCTGAACGAGGTCAACGGCTCGGTCAACCAGATGGACCAGATGACCCAGCAGAACGCTGCGATGGTGGAGACCACGACCGTCGCCTGCCGTCAGCTCGCCAGCGAGGCCGACACGCTGACCATGCTGGTCCAGCAGTTCCGCCTGGAGGCATCCGCAGCCGAGGAAAGCGATCGCTACGAGGCCGCCTGAGCGCAGGCCTCATACTGCAGGCCCGGTCTGCCGGGCCTGCACCTGTCCGAGTGACGGACAAAAATTGCGATTTATCAGACAAATCGTCCAAGTTTCAGATTTTATTATCAAGTCAATTCTAAACTGGCCTCCTGAACTACAGGAGACGCCAATGTTTCGCATGCTCAAGACCTCCATTGCCGCCCAGTATGTGGCGATGACGATCGCACTGATCTTTCTGAGCGGTGCAGTGATCGTCGGCGTGATGGACTACAATCTTCGCCAGTACGTGCTGCAGGAGGCCGGCAACAATGCCCGCGACGCAAGCCGCAGCATGGCGGTGCTCTACGCCGGGGTGATGGACGGCTCCCGGATCGACGTGAAGGACAACCGGCTCGTCACGGCGACCGCAGAATCCGTCCCCGATTTCACCGATCATGCGCTCGTCGACCGTACCGCCCAGTCGATCGCCGGCGTCGCGACCATCTTCCGCAAGGAGGGGGCGGACTATGTCCGCGTTTCGACGAACGTGAAGAAGGAGGACGGCAGCCGCGCCGTCGGCACCAAGCTCGCCGCCGACCATCCCGCCCAGGCGGTCCTCGCAAGCGGCGAGGCGTTCTACGGTGCTGCGGAGCTCTTCGGCCGCCAGTTCATGACCGGCTATTTCCCGATCAAGTCCGCAGCCGGCGCCAATGTCGGCCTGATGTTCATCGGCATCCCGATGGAGGTCTACTATGCGAAGATCCACGAGCTGCAGATCATGGCCGTGATCGCCGGCCTCGTCGCGCTCGCAATCTTCGGCACGCTGTCCTATGTCGCCGTCCGCTTCTCGGTCCGCCCGCTGAAGTCGCTGATTGCCGCTGTCCACGACATCGCCAACGGCCGTCTCGAGGCGGAGGTTCCCTGTCGCGACCGCGCCAACGAATTCGGGCAGATCGGCCGCGCGCTCGAGGTTTTCCGCGACAATGCCCTGCGCAAGATCGCCGTCGAGCGCGAGGCATCCGAACAGCAGCAGGAAGCCGCCCGCGAGCGCGCGCAGTCCGACAGCGAGAAGCAGGAGACGGACCGGCAGATCGCCTTCGCCGTCGACGCGCTCGCCGAAGGCCTCGGGCGTCTGGCGCAGGGAGACCTGTCGCGGCAGATCGATACCCCGTTCGGCGGCAGGCTGGACGACCTGCGCCGCGACTTCAACACCTCGCTCGTGCGCCTGCAGGACACGCTTCTGCAGATCCGCGCCAATGCGCAGTCGATCCAGCGCAGCGGCGGCGAGATGCTGCAATCGGCCGATTCGCTGTCCAGGCGAACCGAAAGCCAGGCCTCTTCCCTGGAAGAGACCGCGGCCGCCGTCGAGGAAATCACCGTGACTGTCCGCTCCTCCGCCGAACGGGCGCAGGAAGCCAGCCAGAAGGCCGGCGAGACCCGCAAGAGCGCCGACAACTCCAGCACCGTCGTCACCAACGCCATTTCCGCCATGGGCCGGATCGAGGACGCCTCGCGCCAGATCGAGCAGATCATCGAGGTCATCGACGACATCGCCTTCCAGACCAACCTGCTCGCCCTGAACGCCGGCATCGAGGCGGCGCGCGCCGGCGAGGCGGGCAAGGGCTTCGCGGTCGTGGCGCAGGAGGTTCGCGAACTGGCGCAACGCTCCGCCGATGCCGCCCGCGAGATCAAGTCGCTGATCGAGAAATCGACGCAGGAAGTCGGCGCCGGCTCGCGGCTCGTGCAGGAAACGGGGGCGGTGCTGGCCACCATCAGCTCCCAGGTCGCCGCCATGAGCCAGCACGTGGAATCGATCGCCACGGCGAGCCGCGACCAGTCGGCCGCGCTCCAGGAGGTCAATACGTCGGTCAACCAGATGGACCAGATGACCCAGCAGAACGCCGCCATGGTGGAAGAGACGACAGAGGCGAGCCGCCAGCTCGCAACCGAGGCCGACGCCCTGATGGCGCTGGTCGACCGGTTCCGCCTCGGTGCCGAGACCGAACGGTTCCGCCAGGCCGCCTGAAGCGTCTATCGGAACCAGTCGGCTTCGATCGGAACTGTGAGCCGTCATGCAAGAGAAGAAGCCCGGCCGTCCTGTCGGGCTTTTTTCACCGCAGCAGGCGCGCCACCAGCGAGGCCTGCGAACTGACCTCCATCTTGCCGTAGATGTTCTTCACGTGCGAGCGGACGGTCTCGTAGCTGACGCCGTCGTTGTCGGCGATTTCCCGCAGCGAAAGGCCGGACGCGATCGCAGCGGCGATCTGCGCCTCCTTCGGCGTCAGCCTGTAGCTCGCCTGGAGGCGCTCGCTGCGCGGCTCGTCGACACCCGCTATCGGCTCGATGATGACCGCCACGGTCGGGCCGTTCAGGAATTCGGTCATGGGGTCGGACGTCAGGCGAACCAGCGTCAGCCGGTGGACGCTGCCGTCGGCGCCTGTCAGGGTCGCAAGATAGGGCTCCACCTGCACGCCCTGCCGCGACAGCAGGAACTGCAGGGTTTCCGCCGCCCGCGGGTCGGTGATCGCGATCCGGCCGCTCGTTGCCAGGCGCACGGGTTCGCCGTGCTCGATCATCCGCCGCGCCCGGTCGTTCATCGAGCGGATGCGCCCCGTCTCCGAGACATGGATCAGGCCGGCTCCGATGGCGTCGAACAGCGCCTGTCCGGTCTGCCTTTCGCCCGTCGCGAACTCGCCCCTGCGAATGAAGTCCACGGCCCGCCGGAGATGCGGCGAAAGCTGCGTGTAGAGTTCGGCCGCCTCGTGGTTGAGCACGGGATCGGTCGAGGAGGTGCAGGTGGAGAGGATGAAGGTCCGGCTCGAATCCCGCAGGATGGTGACGCCGATGGCCGTCTCGCAGCCTGTCTGCCGCTTCAGCCAGTCGTTATAGAACTCCGTCTTGGCCAGTTGCTCGCGCGGGAAGATGCTTTCCCCGGTCATGCCGCGGCCCACGGGAACGAGCATCGTGCGCGGTATCCAGGGGTTCACGGCGGCGTAGTGATTGTGGAACTGCTCGACTTCGTCGCTGCCGAAGCCGGAGACGAGACCGACCTGCGCCAGGGGAGAGGCCAGGTCCTGGTAGTGGAACGACGACTTGCCGTTCGGCATGGTCGTTGCGAGCCGGTCCATGAAGTGCTGCCAGCTGCATTCGCCGAACAGGCTTCCGTAGACGAGGTCCGTCAGTTCCGGTCGACCGGCAGTTCCGTCTTGCACCGCGAGCACCCCACTCCATGGCACAACTGCATTTAAGTGCCATCTAACGCATTGCGCAATCGGAAAGTGCAGGATCGGAACGCTTTGTCAATGAACCGCTGATTGCGGGGTCGTCGCGGGGAGAAGGTGCATCCCCTCCCGCATGCCTTGCCGCGCACGCAGGAGGGGCCGGTGTCGCCACCGGCCCCCACCAGCGGCGCCGGGGCGGACACCCGGCGACCGCCCGCGTCGCTCTACGCTCTGCCCTGGGTGACGATGACCGGGATGAGCAGGTCACCCCAGTTCCCATCGCCGCCGTGATGGCGTGCGGAGCGGACGAGCTCGACCGAGACGCCGGCCTCGACAGCCTTCATGACGGCATGGTTCAGGCGGTGGAGGTCGTTCGCCACCATGCGGATCATGGCCTGCTGTTCGGGTGTCATCGCCGACGACTGTTCTTCTGCTCTTTCCTTGACGCGGGTCTGGACGGTCATGGCATTTCTCCTCTTCACGGGGTTCTTGACGAAAATCCCTGGCTTGCCCCTCATCCGACTGCTGCCACCTTCTCCCCGCAGGCGGGGAGAAGGCTGGGGTGAGGGGCATCTGCCCGATGCCTCTGGCTACTCCGCCGCCGGGCGGAACTGATCGTGTTCGGTCGATTCCTTCATCGCCGTGGTGGACGACTGGCCGCCGGTGATCGCCAGCGACACCGCGTCGAAGTAGCCGGTGCCGACCTCGCGCTGGTGCTTGGTGGCCGTGTAACCGTTAGCCTCGGCGGCGAACTCGGCCTCCTGCAGCTCCGAATAGGCGGCCATCTGGCGGTCCCTGTAGCCGCGCGCCAGCTCGAACATGCCGAAATTGAGCTGGTGGAAGCCGGCGAGCGTGATGAACTGGAACTTGTAGCCCATCGCCCCGAGTTCCCGCTGGAACTTCGCGATCGTCGCGTCGTCCAGGTTCTTCTTCCAGTTGAAGGACGGCGAGCAGTTATAGGCGAGCAGCTTGCCCGGATGAGCCTTGTGCACGCCCTCGGCGAACCGGCGCGCCTGCTCCAGGTCCGGTTTCGAGGTCTCGCACCAGATCAGGTCGCAATGCGGCGCATAGGCGACGGCGCGGGCGATGCAGGGGTCGATCCCGTTCCGTACCTGGTAGAAGCCCTCGACCGTGCGACCGGCGTCGTAGTTGACGAACGGCTGGTCGCGCTCGTCGATGTCCGACGTCAGGAGCTTCGCAGCCTCCGCATCGGTGCGGGCGATCACCAGCGTCGGCGTACCCATGACGTCGGCGGCAAGACGCGCGGCGTTGAGGTTGCGGATATGCGCGGCCGTCGGGATCAGCACCTTGCCGCCGAGATGGCCGCACTTCTTTTCAGACGCGAGCTGGTCCTCGTAGTGCACGCCGGCGGCACCCGCCTCGATGAAGGCTTTCATGATCTCGAAAGCGTTGAGCGGTCCGCCGAAGCCGGCTTCCGCATCGGCGACGATCGGCGCGAACCAGGTGTCGACCGACAGGCCCTTGCCTTCGGAGGTCTCGATCTGGTCGGCGCGCTGCAGCGTGCGGTTGATCCGCTTGGCGAGTTCCGGCGCCGCATTGGCCGGATAGAGCGACTGGTCCGGATACATGGCGGACGCCGTGTTGGCGTCGGCTGCGACCTGCCAGCCGGAGAGGTAGATCGCCTTCAGCCCGGCGCGGACCATCTGCATGGCCTGGTTGCCCGAGAGCGCGCCCAACGCATTGACGAAATCCTCCTCGTGGATCAGCTGCCACAACCGGTTCGCCCCCATCTCCGCCAGCGAATGCCGGATCTGGACGGAGCCGCGCAGGCGCTTGACGTCCTCTGCCGTATAGGGCCGGCTGACACCGTCGAAGCGGCCCTCGGGCGCGCTGGGAACGAGATTGTAAAAATCAGTCATTCTTTCTGTCCTCCATCCGATCTATCAGGGGCGGAGCCCTGTCCGTTGCTGAGCTTTCCGCCGATGTGATGTCTGAATATTTACATTGCAGCGCGGTAAGGAGCGAGAGTTTTTGATAATCCAAGTGTCGGAAACGAGTTATGCTGTGAGGTGCTTGACAAGTCGGGTCTGTTAATTTGTAAATTGTGTAAATGACCTGTCGGCGGCATCCCGGCCGGAAGGTGTCAAAGGATTGACAGTTGGCTGAGAACAAGATCTTCGCCGGTCCCAGGGTCCGGCGCATCCGCAACGGTCTCGGCCTGACCCAGACCGCCATGGCCGAGGCGCTGTCGATCTCCCCCTCCTATCTCAACCTGATCGAGCGCAACCAGCGTCCGCTGACGGTGCAGCTCCTGTTGCGGCTCGCTTCCGTCTACAAGGTCGACATGGAGGACCTGCAGGGCGAGGCTGGCGGCAGCGTCGCCCAGCTGAAGGAAGTGTTCGCCGACCCCCTGCTGTCCGGCGAATTGCCCGGCGATCTGGAACTGGTCGAGGTGGCGGATGCCGCCCCCAATGTCGCGGGCGGCATCGTCAAGCTCTACCGGGCCTATCGCGAGCAGGCCTCGCGTCTTTCCGACCTTGCCGAAGTGCTGTCACGCGAGGGCAGGGCGACGTCGCTGGCCGGTGCGCGCCTGCCGATCGACGAGGTGCGCGAGAAGCTGGAACAGCGGCCCAACTATTTCGAGGCGATCGACGTGGCGGCCGAGGCCTTTCATGCGGCGCTCGCCCCGGGCGACGACCTTGCGGGTTCCCTGAAGACCTGGCTGAAGAAGGAACACGGCGTTGTGGTGCGCCTGCTGCCCGTCCACGCCATGCCGACGCTGCGCCGCCGCTTCGACCGCCACTCCATGCGGCTGTTCCTGTCGGAGCGCCTGTCTGCGCACGACCAGTTGCGCGAGATCGCCATGGAGGTGGTGCAACTGGCGCTGCGCGACGAGATCTCGACCGAGCTCGACCGGCTGGCGCTCTCGGGCAACGAGGCGCGCCGCATCGCCCGCTTCGAACTGGCGCGCTACGCGGCGCATGCGCTGATGATGCCCTATGATGCCTTCCTGGCCGCCGCCCAGCGCGCGCGCTTCGATGTCGATCTCCTGCGGACGCGCTTTGCCGTTTCCTTCGAGCAGGCGGCGACGCGGCTGACCATGCTGCAGCGCCCCGGACAGGCGGCGCCGCCCTTCTTCCTGCTGGAACTCGACGTGGCCGGCCATCGCTTGCGCCGCGCCGGCGCGCAGGGCTTCCCGCAGGCACGTTTCGGCGGCGGCTGTCCGAAGCTCAACGTGCATGCGGCGTTCGCCCAGCCCGGACAGGTCTTGGCCGAGCGGGTTGAGATGCCCGACGGTGCCGCCTTTCTCACCGTGTCGCGCACGCTGGACGGGCCGCATTCGGCCTTCGGCGAGCGGGTGCGCCGGACGGCGCTGCTTCTCGGCTGCGATGCCGCAGCCGCAGCCGACACCGCCTATGGCGAGGCGGTGCAGGCACAGCCCCCCGTCGCCATCGGCGCCGCCTGTCGGCTGTGCGAGCGGCAGGGCTGTCTCGCCCGCGCCGAGCCGCCGGTGACGCGCCCCCTGGGACTGGACGAGATGGTGGCCGGACTGTCTCTTTTCGACTTCCAGTGATTTTCCGCTTGCTTTGCCGTGCGAAAGCGATTTCAAATATGATAGGAATGGCAGAAATGTGATACCAATAGGCGCTTGCCGGGCAAAAGATGCCGCTTGTCGCGCCTTGAAAAAGAACGATAATCACAATTCGACCGCCTCCGGGAACGGCTAAACTTTGAAACTGGGAGCCAATTGATGAAAAGACGCAACCTTGTGGCGACTGTCGCCATCGCTGCCCTCACAGCCTTCGCCGGCGTGCAGGCCATGGCGCAGGAGAAGGTGGTGAATGTCTATAACTGGTCGGACTATATCGACGAGTCCATCCTGGCCGACTTCACCAAGGAAACGGGCATCAAGGTCGTCTACGACGTCTTCGATTCCAACGAGACGCTCGAAACCAAGCTGCTCGCCGGCGGCACTGGCTATGACGTGGTCGTCCCGACCGGCAACTTCCTGCAGCGGCAGATCCAGGCCGGCGTCTTCCAGAAACTCGACAAGTCGAAGCTGCCGAACCTCTCCAACATGTGGGACGAGGTCACGCAGCGCGTCGCCGCCTACGATCCGGGTAACGAATACGCGGTCGACTACATGTGGGGCACGACGGGCCTCGGCTACAACGTGGCCAAGGCCAAGGAGATCCTCGGTTCCGACGCGGCCCCCGGCTGGGACGCGCTCTTCAATCCGGAGATCGCGAAGAAATTCAGCGATTGCGGCATCTATGTGCTGGATACGGCCGACGAGGTGATCCCCGCAGCGCTGAACTTCCTCGGCCTCGACCCGAATTCGAAGGATTCCGGTGATCTGGAGAAGGCCGGTGAACTGCTGGCCTCGATCCGGCCGTATATCCGCAAGTTCCACTCCTCCGAATACATCAACGCGCTGGCAAACGGCGACATCTGCCTGGCGCTCGGCTGGTCCGGCGACGTGCTGCAGGCGCGCGACCGTGCGGCCGAAGCCGGTGCGGGCGTGGAGGTCAACTACACGATCCCCGCCGGTGGTGCGCTGATGTGGTTCGACATGATGGCCATCCCCGCCGATGCGCCCCATGTCGAGGAGGCGCATGCCTTCATCAACTACATCATGAAGCCCGAGGTGGCCGCCAAGGCGTCGGACTACGTCTTCTACGCCAACGGCAACAAGGCGTCCCAGGAGCTGATCTCCAAGGAGGTCTTCGACGATCCGGCGATCTACCCGCCGGCGGACGCGATGGCCAAGCTCTATACCAAGCTGCCCTACGATCCGAAGACGCAGCGGGTCGTGACCCGCATCTGGACCAAGGTCGTCACCGGCCAGTAAGAAAAGAAATGCAGATTGCCCGGAACCGCTTCCGGGCAATCTGCTGTTGCGGCCAAGAAACCATCGGGGACAGCCAATGAAGTCACTGGGCAATATCCGCCGCTCCTTTGCGCCGTGGGCGGATCCGGACTCCAAGCCATTCATTTCCTTCAAGAACATCACGAAGAAGTTTGGCGACTTCACGGCCGTCGATAACCTGACCCTCGATATCTACCACCGCGAGTTCTTCGCCCTTCTCGGTGCCTCGGGTTGCGGCAAGTCGACCCTGCTTCGCATGCTGGCCGGCTTCGAGCGGCCGACCTCGGGCGAGATCATCCTCGACGGCCAGGACATCGCCGGCATCCCGCCCTACCGGCGGCCGGTCAACATGATGTTCCAGTCCTATGCGCTGTTCCCGCACATGACGGTGGAGAGCAACATCGGCTTCGGCCTCAGGCAGGACGGCATGCCCAAGGCAGAGATCGCCGAGCGCGTGAAGCAGATGCTCAAGCTCGTCAAGCTCGAGCAGTTCGCCAGGCGCAAGCCGCAGCAGCTCTCCGGCGGCCAGCGCCAGCGCGTGGCGCTTGCCCGTTCGCTGGCCAAGCGGCCGAAGGTGCTTTTGCTCGACGAGCCGCTCGGCGCGCTCGACAAGAAGCTGCGCGAGGAAACCCAGTTCGAGCTGATGGACCTGCAGCAGGAATTGGGCCTGACCTTCGTCGTCGTCACCCACGACCAGGAAGAGGCCATGACCATGGCCGACCGCATCGCGGTGATGAGCCATGGCAACGTCATCCAGGTGGCGACGCCGGCCGAGATCTACGAGGCGCCGAACTCCCGCTTTGTCGCGGACTTCATCGGCGACGTGAACATCCTGGAGGGCAAGGTGAAGGCCGCCGGAAACGGCCGCATCGAGATCGCCGGCGACGACTTCACCGTGCGCACCGTCGGCGACGCCGCGCCGGCCATCGGGGCAGGGGCCGCCTTCGCGATCCGCCCGGAAAAGCTCAAGGTCAGCCGGGCCGCCCCCGCGGACGCCGCGATCAACGCCTCCGAGGGCGAGATCTGGGACATCGCCTATCTCGGCGACATGACCGTCTTTCACGTCAGGCTGCCGAGCGGCAAGGTCGTCAAGACCTCGATGCTGAACGCGCAGCGCGAGGTGGAGAACCCGATCGGCTACGACGAGAAGGTTTGGGTTTCCTTCGCCGAGACCGCCGGCGTCGTGTTGAAGGATTGAGGCCATGACCAAGCTCGGCTCCCGCATCTTCAGCCGCCTGGTCATCATCGTTCCCTATGCCTGGCTGGTCTTCTTCTTCCTCGTCCCCTTCGTCATCGTCTTCCGCATCTCGCTGTCCACCACCGCGATCGCGCAGCCGCCCTATGAGCCGGTCTTCCGGCTCGCCGACGGCTTGCCCGGCATCATCGACAACATCCGCCAGCTGAGCTTCGACAACTTCGTCTGGCTGACCGAGGATGCGCTCTACATCAACGCCTACCTGTCGAGCATCAAGATCGCCGGGATCTCCACGATCCTGACGCTGCTGATCGCCTATCCGATCGCCTACGGCATGGCGCAGGCGCCGCGCACCTGGCGGCCGACGCTGCTGATGCTGGTGATCCTGCCGTTCTGGACGAGCTTCCTGATCCGCGTCTATGCCTGGATCGCGATCCTGAAGCCGGAGGGGCTGCTCAACCAGCTGCTTCTGTCGGCAGGCCTCATCAACGAGCCGCTGATCATCCTCAACACCAACTGGGCGATTTATATCGGCATCGTTTATTCCTACCTGCCCTTCATGATCCTGCCGATCTATTCGGCGCTGGAGAAGATGGACCATTCGCTGATCGAGGCCGCGCAGGACCTCGGCTGCCCGCCGATCTCGGCCTTCTGGAAGGTCACCTTCCCGCTGTCGCTGGCTGGCGTGGTCGCCGGCTGCATGCTGGTGTTCATCCCGGCCGTCGGCGAGTTCGTCATCCCCGACCTGCTTGGCGGCTCGCAGACCCTGATGATCGGCAAGACGCTGTGGACGGAGTTCAACTCCAACCGCGACTGGCCGGTCTCCGCCGCGGTGGCGACGGTGCTGCTCCTCATCCTGGTGGTGCCGATCGTGTTCTTCCAGAACATGCAGGCGAAAGCCGAAGAGCGGGGGAAGTAGCATGACGAAATGGTCCCGCTTCAACGTCGTCTCGGTCGCGCTCGGCTTCGCCTTCCTCTACCTGCCGATCGTGCTCCTGGTCGTCTTCTCCTTCAACGAATCCCGCCTCGTTACCGTCTGGGCCGGCTTTTCGACCAAATGGTACGTCGCGTTGTTCAACAACCAGGGCCTGATGGATGCGGCCTGGGTGACGATCCGCGTCGCACTCCTGTCGGCGACGATCGCAACCGTGCTCGGCACCATGGCGGCGCTGTCGCTGGTGCGCTTCACCCGCTTCCGCGGCCGCATGCTGTTTTCCGGCATGGTCTATGCGCCGCTGGTCATGCCCGAGGTCATCACCGGCCTGTCGCTGCTGCTCATGTTCGTGGCGATCGGCTTCGACCGCGGCTTCTGGACGGTGACGCTGGCCCATATCACGCTGACCATGTGCTTCGTCGCCGTCGTCGTGCAGTCGCGGCTGTTGTCCTTCGACCGCTCGGTCGAGGAGGCTGCCCTCGATCTCGGCGCCACGCCGCTTCGCACCTTCTTCGAGGTGACGCTGCCGATCATCGCGCCCGCCGTGTTCTCCGGCTGGGTCCTCGCCTTCACGCTGTCGCTGGACGACCTCGTCATTGCGAGCTTCACCTCGGGCCCCGGGGCCACGACCCTGCCGATGAAGATCTACAGCCAGGTCCGCCTCGGCGTCACGCCGGAGATCAACGCCGCCTGTACGCTTCTCATCGCGCTGGTGACGGTCGGCGTGGTCATCGCCTCGATCGTGACCAAGCGGCGGGAAGTGCAGCGCCAGCGCGACGAGCACGCCGCCTTCGCGGGCGGGTAGGGCCGGACACGGCTTCCACCTCTCCGCCCGCCGGTCCGCCTCAGTTGGCGGGGACGTCCATCAGGATCGCCATCGGCGAGATGACCGGGGCAGGCCAGGCGCCGCCGACGAGGAAGTTGATGGCCGGTTCAGTTGCGCCGGTGCCGTCCGGCTTGCGCGCTGCGAGCGACCCCGCCAGCGCGACGTTGCCGTTCCGAAAGGGGATCGTGCCGGCGATCGAGAGCGTCTTCTCGGCTCCCTCGAACGTCGCGCGGCTGATCTCGGCAAGACCCCGGTCGAAGCGCCCATCGACCGCCGCGCTCGCAAAGTCGAACGCGCCGTCTGCGGCCTCCGTCATGCTGAACACGCTTTCGCCGCGCGCCTGCCTCTCGAATTCCGGACGGTCGAATGCGGCGAGGCTGCCCTGGTCGAAACGCAGCCGGAAGGTTCCGACGAGGCCGGTGCTGTCGAGGCGCGCAAGCGGCTGATCGGTGAAAAGGTCGAGGTCGGCCGAGCCGCGGCCGTTCGGCAGCGGCCCCGACAGATCGGCAAGAGCGATCAGCGCGCCGAGGTCGACGTCCCGCAGGGACAGCTGCAGTTCTCCGCCCGGCCGGCGGTTCTGGTCGCTCGCCGTGACCTGTCCGCTCACGCTGCCGCCAAGCACGGTTCCGTCGCCGATGTCGAGCGTCGTCTGGCCGCCGGACGTGCGAATGCCCGCGGCGAATTCGGTCAGCACCAGCGGTTCGAAAAACGCCTCCCGGGCGGAGAACCGCAGGTCCAGGTCGAGCCCGTCCATCGTCAGCGCGCGAGGGGGAGGGGGCGTGTCGCCGTCGTTCGGCACGGGCACGTAGGCGCCGATCATGGCGGCGAGGTCGACCGTGTCGAAGGCCAGCGTTCCCTCGAGTTTCGGCGTACCCTTCGGCGGCAGGCTGATGTCCAGTATGCCGGTCGCCCGCGAATCCTGGATGTCGAGAGCGAGTTTGTCGATCCGCGCGGTATGATCGCTGGTGGTGACGTTGCCCTCCAGCGTCACGGCGCCAAGCCTGCCGGCCGGCGTGAAGCGCGTTCCGGTCCAGTCCAGCAGGTGCGAGAAGGAGGGTACGGTCAACTCGATCCGGCCGGTTGCAAAGGCCTCGCTCGACAGGTTTGCGGTTCCGTCGAAATCGAGCTTCACCGGATCGGACTGCACGGAAAGGCGAATGTTGGCGTCCCGGCCGTTCAGCAGGCGGACGGGCTCGTCGGCGGCGAACCGGACCTCGGCCACCTCGCCGTCGATCACGCCCCTGAGCGAGACGTCCAGGTCCGACGAAGGCTTCGGCCACGCGATCTTCCCGGCCACGTCGGCGATCCGATAGTGCTGGCCCCGCCTGCGGTCGTCGACGACGATCGTGCCTTCGCGAACGAGCAGCGTTCCGAACTGCGGTAACGGGGCCGTCGCCGGGTCTTTGGGAGCACTGGAGAACGCCTGTTCGATCCCCTCGCTGCCGCGCCAGTTGAGCCGGCCGCCTTCGTCGCGGCGGATGTGGAAGAGCGGCCGAAGGAGCTCGACGTCGCCGAGGTCCGGCGCGCCCAGGAGCGAGCCGAGCAGGCTGAAGTCGACTGCGATCCGCTCGGCCGTCAGAAGCTCGCCGCCGTCGCCCGCCGTCGCGCCCGGATAGTGCAGCCGCACGTCCTCGAACGCCATGTGCGGCGCCGGCCAGAAGCTGAAGCGTGGCGTGCCGCTGAATTCCAGTTCCGCACCGGTCCAGGCCGATAGATTGGCTTCGATCTCGGTGCGGATCCTGTCGGAGGAAACGAGCGTGGGCCCGGCAAGGCGCAGGGCCAATGCCAGAACGACCATTGCCGCCAGCAGCCGCAACAGCAGCTTCGGACGAAGGTATCGAAGAGGACCCATTGCGTTGTCTGCCCATTGCCCGGCGGCTGTGCGTTCCGCCTCCGTCAGGGGATAGGCCGTCGCGCCAAAGAAATCAAATCCGCCACGCGCAAAAATGGCGCATATGACATCCCGGCGCCGGTCGTGCGGCCTTTATACTGCGGCGCACCATGCTATAGAAAAGGCGTTGGAGTGGAGGAAAACATGATCCAGGAAAAGCCGCTTTGGGAACCGTCCCGCGAAGTGCTGGCCAGGAGCCCGATGGCGCTCTTCATGAACGCCTGTGGAAAAGAGGCCGGCCGGACGTTCGATGGCTACGATGCGTTCCATGCGTGGTCGGTGGAGGACCGCCCCGCATTCTGGTCGGCCGTCTGGGAGGATTGCCGGGTCATCGGCGATCGGGGCGAGCGCGTGCTGATCGATGGCGACAGCATGCTGGATGCCCGCTTCTTTCCGGCTGCGGCGCTGAATTTCGCGGAGAACCTGCTGCGCGGGCGCGGGGACGGCGACGCGCTGATCTTCCGCGGCGAGGACAAGGTCGCCTATCGCTGGGCCTGGTCGCACCTGCATGCGACGGTCTCGCGCCTGCAGCAGGCTTTTCAGGCGATGGGCATCGGTCAGGGCGACCGGATCGCCGCGATGATGCCGAACCTGCCGGAGACCGTCGCCTGCATGCTGGCCGCTGCCTCGATCGGTGCCATCTGGTCCTCCTGTTCCCCCGATTTCGGCGAGCAGGGCGTCCTCGACCGCTTTGGCCAGATCGAGCCGAAGCTGTTCATTGCCTGCGACGGCTACTGGTATAACGGCAAGCTGCAGGACGTCGGCGCCAAGGTGAAGGCGGTCGCCGACAGGCTCGGCGTGCCCGTGCTCGTCGTCCCCTATGCCGGCGATGCGCCTGCCGTCGCAGCGGCCGTGCGCGACGGCAGGACACTGGCCGACATGATCGCGCCCTATGAGGCGAAGCCCGTGACCTTCCTGCGGCTGCCGTTCAGCCACCCGCTCTATATCCTGTTCTCGTCGGGAACGACGGGCGTGCCCAAATGCATCGTCCATTCAGCCGGCGGTACACTTCTGCAGCACCTCAAGGAGCACCGCTATCATTGCGGCCTGACGGAGGGCGAGCGGCTGTTCTATTTCACCACCTGCGGCTGGATGATGTGGAACTGGCTGGCCTCCGGGCTCGCGGTGGGCGCCACGCTCTGCCTCTACGACGGTTCCCCCTTCCATCCCGACGGCAACATCCTGTTCGACTATGCCGCCGAGGAAGGCTTCGCCGTGTTCGGCACGTCGGCGAAATACATCGACGCCGTGCGCAAGGGCGGGCTGACGCCGCGCACCAGCCACGACCTGTCGAAGCTCCGGCTCATGACTTCCACCGGATCGCCGCTGTCGCCGGAAGGCTTCAGCTTCGTCTACGAGGGCATCAAGCCGGACGTGCAACTGGCCTCGATCTCTGGCGGCACCGACATCGTCTCCTGCTTCGTCCTCGGCGTGCCACTGAAGCCGGTCTGGCGCGGCGAGATCCAGGGGCCGGGTCTCGGCCTTGCGATCGACGTGTGGAACGAAGAGGGCGGGCCGGTGCGTGAGGAAAAGGGCGAACTGGTCTGCACGAAGGCTTTTCCGTCGATGCCGGTGATGTTCTGGAACGACCCGGACGGGGCGAAGTACCGGGCCGCCTATTTCGACCGCTTCGACAACGTCTGGTGCCATGGCGACTTCGCCGAGTGGACGAGCCACGGCGGCATCGTCATTCACGGCCGCTCGGACGCCACCCTCAATCCGGGCGGCGTGCGCATCGGTACGGCGGAGATCTACAATCAGGTCGAGCAGATGGAAGAGGTGGCCGAGGCGCTCTGCATCGGGCAGGACTGGGACGACGACGTCCGCGTGGTCCTGTTCGTTCGCCTGGCGCCCGGCCTCGTGCTCGACGAGGCTCTGGAGAAAGCCATCCGCACGCGCATCCGCACCGGCGCCTCTCCGCGCCACGTGCCGGCGAAGATCATAGCCGTCGCCGATATCCCGCGCACCAAGTCCGGCAAGATCGTCGAGCTTGCCGTGCGCGAGGTCGTCCACGGGCGCCCGGTGAAGAACAAGGAGGCGCTCGCCAATCCCGAGGCACTGACGCTTTACGCCGATCTGCCGCAACTGAAGGACTGATCAAGCAGGGCCTAAATAAGCCACTGGCTGCGTTAACGAATTTGGGCCGGCCGAATTAACCAAACTCAAGGAGATGTGAACGGTTGCGGCCGTTCGGGCATCGTCGGGTAAGGATTTGTTAAGGTGGAAACGGCCATGGTCGGTTCGACTTGAGCGCGTCCAATGCGAGGACGGTTCGGCGGCCCGGCCGCCTCCATGGCATGACGTCTTACTCTGACGCTTTAGTTGGACAGCATCGAACTTTCTTGAGGGCGGCCGAAAGGTCGCCCCTTTTTTATCGCCCGCCGTTGGTCGCGTTCAGGGAGCGAGACACGAGGAACACCGGGACGAGCCCTGCCGCCACGATGATGATCGCGGCAACCGAGGCATCCTCCACCTTGGCCCGCGAGGCATCCTCGTAGACGAGCGTCGCCAGCGTGTTGAAGTTGAAGGGCCGCAGCATGATCGTCGCCGAAAGCTCCTTCATCGCCTCGATGAAGACCATCAGCGCCGCCGTCAGCGTGGCCGGGCGCATCATTGGCAGGAGCACGCTGCGCAGCGTCTGCGCGCTCGTCCGCCCGAGGGTCCGGGCGGCCATGTCGAGATGCGGCGAAAGCTTGTGGAAGCCGGCGTCGATCGTGCCTTCGGCCATGGTCAGGAAGCGCACGGTACACGCATAGACGATTGCAACGCCGCTGCCGGTCAGAAGCAGCCCCGTGGAGAAGCCGAACCACTCGCGCGTGAAGGATGCGACCGTGTTGTCGAGCCGGGCGAGCGGGATCAGCACGCCTATCGCAAGCACGGTGCCGGGCACGCCGTAGCCGAACGAGGCGAGCCGCCCGGCAAGTGCTGCCACCGGCGAACGGGTCGTGCGCGCCGCATAGGCGAGCAGGAAGGCGAGAAGCACCGCGACGCAGGCGGTGGAGAACGAGATCAGGACGCTGTTCCAGAGCGCCGAGAGCAGGCGCAGCGAGGCGAACTGGTCGAGGCGGCGCAGCGCATAGGAACCCAGCACCAGAACGGGTATGGCAAAGCCGAGCGCCGGCGGAAGCAGGCAGGCGACAACCGCGGCCCAGCGCTTCCAGCCCTTCAGTTGCAGCCGCACCGAATCGGCCACGGCCGCCGTCGTCTTGTTGCTGGTGAAGCGTTGCCGGCGGCGTGCGGCGCGCTCGATCGTGAGCAGCACGGCGACGAAGACGAGCATGACGCAGGCGATCTGTGCCGCACCTGCAAGGCTGCCCCGGTTCAGCCAGGTGTCGAAGATCGAAAAGGTCAGCGTCTGCACGCCGAGGTACTCGACCGCGCCGATGTCGTTCAGCGTTTCCATGGCCACGAGCGTCAGCCCGACCATGATCGCCGGGCGCGCCATCGGGATCTGCACCCTGGCGAAGACGGTCAGCGGCCCGGCGCCGAGCGTGCGCGCCACGTCGGCCGCCGCCCGTCCCTGCATCAGGAACATCGCCCGTGCCGCCAGGTAGACGTAGGGATAGAGGACGCTGCCCATGACCAGGATGGCGCCTCCGGTGGTGCGCACCTCGGGGAACCAGTAGTCCCGGCGCGTGGCGAAGCCGAAGGCCGCGCGCAGGGTCGTCTGCACCGGGCCGGTATAGTCCAGGAACTGCCCGAAGGCATAGGCGGAGAGATAGGACGGGATTGCCAGCGGCAGCACCAGCAGCACGGTCAGCAGCCGGCGCAACGGAAAGTCGCAGCTCGCCGTCAGCCAGGCGGTGATCACGCCCGTCACCGCGGTCATAGCCGCCACGCCGAAAAGCAGCCCGAAGGTCCGCGCCGTGGCGCGGGGCAGGACGTTGTCGATCAGGTGCGGCCAGTCGCCGGCCGATCCGCTGGCCGCGATGGTGACGATGGCGATCAGCGGCATCAGCACGATCAGCGCGGTGAAGAGGGCGGTGCCGATGAGCGTGCGGTGTCCGTTCACGCCCGGCCCGCGCGCAGCCTTCGTCTGGGCCTGGCTGGAAAGTGCCTGCAATGCCGTCGTCCTCTCGTCCGCCCGGTCCCGCGAAAGAGCCGTCGTCTTAAGATGCTGCAGCGATCTGGCAGCAGGAGGCTGTCACCATATCCATGCGATGCGATCGGCCCGCGCCGTTTTGCACTAGCGCAATCGCCTCACACTGCCAAGACGCGCGGGGAGGGAAAGGTGACTTCCACCAGCGTGCCCTCGTTGGGGCTGGAACTGATGGCGAAGTGCGCCCGGTTGGCATCGACCATCGCCTTGGTCAGCGGCAGCCCGAGTCCGGTGCCGTCGCCGCGCTTGCGCGCGCCCGTCGTCACCTGCCGGAATGGCTTCATCGCCTGCTCCAGTTCACTACGCGTCATGCCGACGCCGGTGTCGCGGATGCGCAGCACGACACTGCCGTTGTTCTCGTAGGAGGTCGACACGACGATCTGGCCGCCGGACGGCGTGAAGCGGATCGCGTTGGCGAGGATGTTGAGCGCGATCTGCTTGACCGAGCGCAGGTCCGCCACCACCGGCGGCACGGAGGTCGACAGCGACGTGCGGATGATGACCCGCTGGCCGTTCGCCTGCGGCTGGACAAGCGACACGGCTTCCGACACGGTCTCGTTCAGCCCGACGGCGGTGAAGTCGAGCTCCATCTCGCCGGCCTCGATCTTGGAAATGTCGAGGAGGTCGTTGACGATATCGAGCACGTGCCGCCCCGAGCGGCCGATGTCATTGGCATATTCGACATAGCGCGGATGGCCGATCGGCCCGAAGCGCTCGCCGGCCATCATGTCAGAGAATCCGATGATCGCGTTGAGCGGCGTACGGATCTCGTGGCTGACGCGGGCGAGGAACTCGCTCTTGTGGGCGTTCGCCGTCTCCGCCGCGCGCTTGGCGTTGCGCAACTCTTCCTCCGTGCGCTTCCACTGCGTGATGTCGCGGATGACCGCGCAGTAGCCGCTGGAGGACGAAAGGCGTCCCATCGTCATGAACAGCGGAATGAACCCGCCCGACGCCTCCCGGCCGATCACCTCGCGGCCGTCGTTCAGGACGCTCGCCACCCCGTGGCCCGCAAGGCCGGCGAGATAGTCGATGACAGCCTTCTGGCTCTCGTGGGCGAAGAGGACGGCAAAGGGCTTTCCGCGGATCTCGTCCTCGTCATAGTTGAAAAGTGCACTCGCCGAGCGGTTGATCGAGCGGATCTCGCCTTCCTGGTCGACGACCACGACGCCATCCGTGGCGGTCTCCAGGATCGAGCGCAACTCGTTCGCCTCGTCGCGCAGCGCCTCGAGCGTCTCGTCCTCGTCCTCCGGCGCCGTATCGCCGGCCCTTGCTTCCGGGCCGGTCTGGACGGCGGCTGCGTCGACCGGCGAGGGGGCGGGCGCGGGCACCGGCGGGCCGACCGGCGAAAGCGCCAGCATCAGCGCGGTGCCGCTCTCCCAGCGGATCGACTGGAGCCGCGCATTGACGGCGAGCGGGTCGGTCTTCTCCGCATGCCGCAGCAGCATCGTCCCCTCGGGGGCCTCGTCTTCCGCCGCGGGCCGGTCGAACAGGACGGCGAGACCGCCGGCACCTTCCAGCGCGTCCAGCGAGGCAAAGCCGGTCAGCTGCAGGAATTCCGGGTTGGCATGGATCAGAATATCGCCGGCGTGGATCAGGAGCGCGACGGGCAGGGCATCGACGACCGACGCGGTGAGCCCGTAGTCCATGGCCGTCCGCGGTCCGGTGATCGAAGCGCTCTTGGCGGGAACGTCGTCCGCATGCTCGCCGACCTCGAGGCCTGGAATCTCGTCCCGGTCTTCCGACAGCGCGTCGACCGGGGCCGATGCCGCGGTCTGCCGGTCGTCGACGTCGTTCCGCGCCTCGGGCGAAGGCGCGGCGTCGCCAGTGTCCCCTTCGACCGGGGCGGCAGGAATCTCGCCGGACCGACGCTTGCCGAACGTTTCGCCGAGCTGGCGCGCGATCTCGCGGAAGGCGGCCTGCTCGCCGGTCGTCAGCGCGCCGGTGCGGCCGCGGCGGTTGTCCAGTTGCACGACCTTCTCGGATTGGCGCCGCGCGGGGGTGTCGACCAGGCGCAATGCCGGCCGCTCGCCGCGGAAGTCGTCGTCCGGATGAATGTCGGCGCCGGTTCCGGTTTCGTCGCGCAGGGGATCGTCCCCCGCGGCGCTGTCCGGTGCATCGTCCTCCGGAAGATCGTCGGCCTCAGCCTCGTTGTCGATCTCGGCGGCTGCCGTCGCATCGTCGTCGGCCGGCCGTTCTTCCTCGGCTTCCTCCGCCAGGAGTTCGTCGAGGACGGAGGGGGCAGGGGTCGTCACGTCACCTGAGGTGTCGTCGCGCTTCGAAAGCGGAACCTCGGCGTCGTGGTGCCCCGCGGCGATCCCCGCTTCCGCATCCACCGTGCCTGCGATCGCAAGCCCGAGCGCGTTCTCGTCGTCGACAGCGTCGGCGGTCCGGACGATGCCGAAGCCGCGAAATCCGTCGAATTCGCGGCTCCGCGAATAGGTGGGCAGGGCGGCGAGATCGACCGGAACGCGCAGGCGCGTGCCCTCGACGGGCCAATGAATCGTCTTGCCGGACCAGGTGTCGCGCCGGCGCAGGAGCTCGGCGATCGTGCCGTCCCTGTCGAAGTCGAAGCGCTGCGCGACCTCGGCGAACGGCAGGCCGATGACGTCGGCAGCATGCGGTCCGACCACCTCGGAGAATTCGCTGGAAAGCTCGCTGAAGTGCCCCTCCGCATCGATCTTCCAGACGAAGCGGACCGGGCGCGACGCCCGCTCGAAGGAAATGGCCGGATCGGCCGCCGCAACAGGCGCCGCAGCTTTGGCCGACACGTTCGCATCCGCCGGGGCGATGTCGTCCTCCGCCGGGGCGGCCGCCTCGACCGGCAGGGCGGCGGAAAGATCGCCAGCCCCTTCGTCTTCCGGCGCGGCCGAAGCTGTCACGTCGTCGTCCGCTCGTTCCGCTGCGGCATGCTCTTCCGCCTCGCCGCCGGCTGCGTTGCCGGGCGCGCCCAGCTCGTCCTGCGCGCTCGTCGAAACTGTGGCGGCGGCATCGGGGGAGATCGTCTCGTCCGCAAGCACGGGCGGCTCGACCCCGGCTGCGGCAGGTGCGTCGTGTTCGGGATCCATGTGGCCGAGGATGGTCTCGACGGCAAAGAGCAGGTTGAGGGCGGGATCGGCCGAAATCCGGCCGAGTGCTGCCGGCAGCAGGCCCTTGCCGGTCGGGATCGGGCGTTTCACCAGCCCGTCGCTCTCCCGCCGCGCTGCCGCAACCATCCGCAGCCGCGCGTCATCGCTGATGCCGAGGGCGGCAAAGCCGGGCGATGCCGCAAGGATGCCGCCCTCGCCGTCGAGCACGGCCATGTGCGTGTCGGGATCGTCGAAGCCGGTGAGCAGCGAAGCCGCGCGCAAGGACATCGGCTCGCTTTTGCCGGCAGCCGGCGTGCTGAACAGGACGGCATCCTGCCCCGGCGCCAGAGAGATGCGCTCCACATGGGCGCTCACCGGCAGGCCGCGATAGCCGGTGCCAATGCGCAGCAGCAGGTTGCGGCCAAGTCCGCTCTGCCCGAGCTGCCGCGCCGCGGTCTGGAGCTGGCGGAAAACCACGTCGCCTGCCGGCACCGGTGCATCGAGGAAATCGTAGATCGAGCCGTGGCCGAACAGCGCCGCCCCGCGGCCGTTGCTCCACAGCACCTGCCGCATGTCGATCGAAAACAGCACCACGGCCTCGCCGCGGGCAAACGGCAGGCGCACGCGCTCGTGGACGGCGACATCGATAAAGGGGTACTGATGAGCGGACATCGGCAGCCTGACATGGGTTGACGGCGGCCACCGCCGCACGCTTAACGCTTTATTAATAGCGGCGCACCCGCGCAGGGTCCAGCTTTGCGCCCGGAGCGCTCCCCGTCTTTCCGGCGGCAGGGTTAACATTGTGCGACGCACAATTATGTTGCAACGCACAATAAGATCGTATATAAGCAGTTCATCAGTATCGAACGGCGCTCACGACGAGGGCCGAACCAAGGACGATCGAAATGGCAACCAAGAAGACTGACGACGTATTTTCCCTTGCCGCATTCGACCCGGCAAAGGTCTCCGAGAGCTTCCGCGACTTCGCCGAAAAGGGCGCAGCCCAGACGAAGGAAGCCTATGCCAAGCTGAAGACCGCCACCGAGGACGCGACCAAGGTGGTCGAGTCCACCTTCGAAAGTGCCCAGGCCGGTACGGTCGAGCTCGGCCTGACGGCGATCGACGCGCTTCGCACCAATGCCGAAAACTCGCTGTCGCACATGGAAGCGCTGCTCGGCGTGAAGTCCGTGTCCGAACTGTTCGAACTGCAGACCGCCTTCCTGCGCAAGCAGGCCGAAGTCGTGGTCGAGCAGGCCAAGACCATGCAGGAAGCCACCCGCAAGGTCGCCGAGAAGGTTGCCGAACCCGGCAAGTCTGCCGCCGAAAAGGCGCTGAAGACCTTCAAGGCCGCCTGATGGCGCGGACCTGGCCCGGCCGGACACACCGCCGGCAGGGCAGGGGAAATACCGGAAAGGGCTGGACGCATCGTCCGGCCCTTTTTAGTATGCAAAGGGTCAACAAGGGGCTTGCAATATCGGCATCGTCCTCGTATGTGAGCCCCCAAGCGCGGTCAGCGCTCGTGTGCGGTTGTAGCTCAGTTGGTTAGAGCGCAGGTTTGTGGCACCTGAGGTCGTAGGTTCGATTCCCACCAACCGTACCATTTTTCTTCTGAAATCCGTTTCTTCGTCCCGTGCGTGACTCCGCGCGAGGATCGCATGTTCCCGTGCTGCTGCAGCGGGGGACTGCCTTTCCGGTCGGTTTACCATGCCGGTCCACCGGGCGTTAAGGGGCCGGCGGCATATTAGACGGGCTGCATGAGGCAGCGTCAACGACAACAAGGCAATGATATGCTTGATCTCTCCGTGCTGACCCCGCTCGTCATCGTATCCGTCGCAGTCTACCTGTTCTTCCGCTGGGTGGTCTTCGACATGAACGGGCGATCCTGATCCCGGCAGGCCGCTCCCCGCAGGATCGCAAAACGCTTCCCCGTTACCAGCTAGACGAAGATCGACTGCTCGCTCTCGACCAATTCCTGCACGAACGCCGTGACGGTGCGCACCCGCGCGAGGTCCCGGGCGCTTTCGTGGAAGGTCGTCCAGTAGGCGCGGCGGATCGTCGTTTCGGGCAGGATGCGGACCAGATCGTCATCCTGCCGGGCGATATAGTTGTGCAGGATGCCGATGCCGGCGCCCGATCGCACCGCCTCCGTCTGGCCGGTCGCGCTCGAGATCTCGAAGGCGGCGTTCCAGTTGCGCATCACTTCGCCGGTAAAGTCCAGCGAGGCGGTGAACAGCAGGTCCTCCACATAGCCGATCCGGCGATGGTCCTTGAGCGCCTCGATATCCTTCGGCGCGCCACGCTCGGTGAGATAGCCGCGGCTCGCATAGAGGCCGAGCGTATAGTCCGTCAGCTTGGAGGAGACGAGGCGGCCCTGTTCCGGGCGCTCGAGCGTGATCGCGATGTCCGCCTCGCGCTGCGACAGCGAGAAGGAGCGGGGCACGGGCACGAGCTGGATCTTCAGTTCGGGATGGCGTGCCGTCAGCCGGCCGAGCCGGGGTGCCAAAAACGAGACGCCGAAGCCGTCCGGGGCGCCGATGCGCACGGTGCCGGCAACGGCGGCGTCGATCCGGCCGATCTTCTCCTGCGCCGACAGCATCTCGGTCTCCATGCGCTCGGCCGCATGTAGGAACACCTCTCCTTCCGCCGTCAGGTCGCAGCCGTTCGTTCGCCGGACCAGGAGCCGCGTCTTCATCTCCTTCTCCAGGGCGGTGACGCGGCGGCTAAGGGTGGCATGGTTGACGCCGAGACGACGGGAAGCGGCGAGCAATTGCCCGGTGCGGGCCACCGCCAGGAACATGCGCACGTCGTCCCAGTTCATCGCTTCGCCTTCTCCGGTCTCGCGGGCTATAATTCTTGCACAACGGTTGCTTACAGCAGGCGATTGAATTGAGCAATTTGTAGTGCGATCATCACCCCATAAACAGTGGAGGATATCCCATGCGCGAGATCGGACATTTCATCGGCGGCAAGCACGTTGCCGGCAGGAGCGGCCGTACGGCCGACGTCTTCAACCCGGCGACCGGAGAGGTCCAGGCCAAGGTCGCGCTTGCGAGCGACGCCGAGCTCGCCGCCGCCGTCGAGGTGGCCAAGGCCGCCCAGCCCGCCTGGGCTGCGACCAACCCGCAGCGCCGTGCCCGCGTCTTCATGAAATTCGTCCAGCTCCTGAACGACAACATGAACGAACTGGCCGAACTGCTGTCGAAGGAGCATGGCAAGACGGTCGAAGATTCCAAGGGCGACATCGTCCGCGGCCTCGAGGTCTGCGAGTTCGTCATCGGCATTCCGCACCTCGCCAAGAGCGAGTTCACCGAAGGCGCCGGCCCGAACATCGACATGTACTCGATCCGCCAGGCCGTCGGCGTCGGCGCCGGCATCACCCCGTTCAACTTCCCGGCCATGATCCCGATGTGGATGTTCGCGCCTGCGATCGCCTGCGGCAACGCCTTCATCCTGAAGCCGTCCGAGCGTGATCCGTCGGTGCCGCTGCGGCTTGCCGAACTGATGATCGAGGCCGGCCTGCCGGCGGGCATTCTCAACGTCGTCAACGGCGACAAGGCTGCCGTCGACGCGATCCTCACCCATCCCGACATCGCGGCCGTGTCCTTCGTCGGCTCGACGCCGATCGCCCGCTACGTCTACGGAACGGCGGCGATGAACGGCAAGCGCGCCCAGTGCTTCGGCGGCGCCAAGAACCACATGATCATCATGCCGGATGCCGACCTCGACCAGGCCGCAAACGCCCTGATGGGCGCGGGCTACGGTTCGGCCGGCGAGCGCTGCATGGCGATCTCGGTCGCAGTCCCGGTCGGCGAGGAAACCGCCAACCGCCTGATCGACAAGCTCGTGCCGATGGTCGAGAGCCTGCGCATCGGCCCCTACACCGACGAGAAGGCCGACCTGGGCCCGGTCGTCACCAAGGAGGCGCAGGCGCGTATCCGTGGCCTGATCGACCGCGGCGTCGAGGAGGGGGCCAAGCTCGTCGTCGACGGCCGCGACTTCAAGCTGCAGGGCTACGAGGACGGCTATTTCGTCGGCGGTTGCCTGTTCGACCACGTCACCCCGGAGATGGACATCTACAAGACCGAGATCTTCGGGCCGGTCCTGTCGGTCGTCCGTGCGAAGAACTACGAGGAAGCCCTGTCGCTGCCGATGAAGCACGAGTACGGCAACGGCGTCGCCATCTACACCCGCGACGGCGACGCGGCCCGCGACTTCGCCAGCCGGATCAACATCGGCATGGTCGGCGTCAACGTACCGATCCCTGTGCCGCTCGCCTATCATTCCTTCGGCGGCTGGAAGTCCTCCTCCTTCGGCGACCTGAACCAGCACGGCACGGATTCGATCAAGTTCTGGACCCGTACCAAGACGGTCACGAGCCGCTGGCCCTCGGGCATCAAGGACGGTGCCGAATTCGTCATGCCGACGATGAAGTGAGGCGGTGAAGCGGGGCGGGCGCGCTTGCGCCCGGCTCCGTGCTGCAGGGTGGAAATGAAAACGGCGGCCCAAGGGCCGCCGTTCCTGTTTCTGGACTGTGTCGCCAGGCTTACATTTCCGGCCCTTCGTTGTAGCCGACCTTGTCGACCAGTTCGGAGGCCTTCTTGCGATTGGCGGCGATCTCGGCGAGCGGCAGCGTATCAGCCTTGATGGTGCCGAACGACTTGACGATGTCGGACGGCTCCTTGCCCGGCATGACAGGATATTCGTAGACCTGCTCGGCATAGATCTCCTGTGCCTCGCCGGAAGCCAGGAAGTCGATCAGCTTCTGTGCGTTCTCCTTGTTCGGCGCATTCTTGGCCATTGCCACGCCGGAGACGTTCACATGCGTGCCGCGGTCGTTGACGTTGGGGAACATGACCTTGATCGCGTTGGCCCAGTCCTTCTGTTCCGGCTCCTTCTCGTTGGTCATCATCAGACCGACATAGTAGGAATTGCCGAGCGCGATATCGCATTCGCCGGCGAAGATCGCCTTGGCCTGGTCGCGGTCGCCGCCATCCGGCTTGCGGGCAAGGTTGTTCTTCAGCCCGGTCAGCCACGTCTCGGCCTCGGCTTCGCCGTGCGCGGCGATCATCGAGGCGATCAGGCCGATGTTGTAGGAATGCTGTCCGTCGCGGGTGCAGATCTTGCCCTTCCACTTCGGATCGGCCAGTTCCTCATAGGTGATGGCTTCCTGCGTCACCCGGTCCTTCGAGGCGTAGACCACGCGGCCGCGCGTCGTCAGGCCCACCCAGGCGCCGTCCGGATCGCGGTACTGGGCCGGAATGTCGCTGTCGACCACGGCGCTCTTGATCGGCTGGGTCACGCCGGCGTCCTTGGCCTCGGTCAGGCGGCTGATGTCGACGGTCAGGATGACGTCGGCCGGCGAGTTTTCGCCTTCGGCCTGAATCCGCTCGACCAGGCCCTTGTCGAGGAAGAGCACGTTCGTCGCAACGCCGGTCTCTTCCGTGAAGCGGTCGAGCAGCGGCTTGATCAGGTCCGGCTGCCGGTAGGAGTAGATATTGACTTCGCCGTCGGCCAACGCAGGCAGGGCCGTGCCTGTGGTGAGCGCAAGAGCCAGCGCGTATCGTCTCAAGTTGGTCACGGGTATCCTCCTGTTTTTTCTGGACTGGAGCAGTCACCTTTAATCCGGTACCTTGTCAAGTCAACATGCATGCCTCCCCGCTAACATGAATTTGATTTTCCGCTTTTTTGAATTGTTCCAAACTACGATCCATCCTATATGTAGATTCAACCGAACGGATTTGGAGCCGGTAATGCGCCTGACGAAGCAGACGAACTACGCTGTGCGGATGTTGATGTACTGTGCGGCGAACGAAGGCAAGCTGAGCCGGATCCCCGAAATCGCCAGGGCCTATGGCGTATCGGAGCTGTTCCTGTTCAAGATCCTGCAGCCGCTGACCCGCGCCGGGCTGATCGAGACGGTGCGCGGCCGCAACGGTGGTGTCCGCCTGCCGAAGGCGGCCAGCGAGATCACCCTTTTCGACGTCGTCCGGGTGACCGAGGATTCCTTTGCCATGGCCGAATGTTTCGAGGCCGGCGAGGTCGAGTGCCCGCTGGTCGACAGTTGCGGGCTGAATGCGGCGCTGCGCAAGGCGCTGAATGCCTTCTTCGACGTCCTGCAGCAGTACACGATCGACGATCTCGTCAAGGCCCGCCCCCAGATCGGCTTCCTATTGGGCCTCGAGGAAACGGCAACCCAGCGCCAGCCGGCCGCCTGAGCACGCGTTCCGCAACGAACGGATGAATGAAGGGCCCGCTCCGGATGCTCCGGGGCGGGCCTTTTTCGTTGGGCCGAGGGGCCGGCTACTGCGCCGCGCGCGTATCCTTGCGGACGAATTCCTGGATGATGAAGCCGATGGCGGTCGGGTCCAGTTCCGCCTTGTCGATCCGGAAATCGACGCCGTAGTCGTCGATGCTCTGGAAATAGGCGTCGGTGATGGACGACGAGATCACGCCGATCGGCCCGATGTAGCCGTTCTGCCGAAGCTCCGGCACAGTTTCGCGGAAATCGGCCTGCGGCTGGAGGCGGTTGTCCATCAAGATCAAGTCGAGCTGCAGATCGGCGCTGCGGATGAAGGCGAGCGCGGCCTCCACCGTTTCGACGTAGTGCAGCTGGATCGCCACGTTGGCGACCTTGCGCATCAGCGCCCGCATGATCACGTTCTCCGCGGGATCGTCGTCAACGAGCAGAATGTTTACTGGCGCAGTCATGTTGAACTCGGGTTGATCGGGTGCCGGATGCTGCCGCCAGGGCCGGACAGGCGGCGGCACGAAGTAACGGTTGATCGAACTGTCTGCGTTTTCTTCTTCCCGCTCCATGCTACTTTGGTTCAACGAAGGAAACGTCACAACCCCCGGCCTTGTATTTGCCGCTCCGGCGCAGCGTTACCCAACGGATATTAGGCTATCAGAGTATGATCTGCTCACGGATCGCCTTTGCGACCATCTGGGTACGGTTGACGACATCGAGCTTCTTCAGGATCGTTGCCGTGTGCGAGTTGACGGTGTGCTCCGAGACGGAGACGATCAGGGCGATCTCGCTGGCGGTCTTTCCATAGGAGATCCAGCGTAGGATTTCGGTCTCGCGCGGTGTCAGTCCCATGCCCCTCCTCACCGACAGGACGACGCGGTGGAAATAGTCGAACACGCAGTTCGTCTCGTAGCAGAGCTCGACATGCTGCTGGCGCGCGATGTCGCCGTCGCCGCCGAGAAAGACGACCGCGTAGCGCGCCCCGGATGTCGCCTGCAGCGGCACGACGATCGCGAGGTCGAAGCCGAGCTGGGCGAGAAGATGGTGCTCCGCATCGTCGCCCGTGGTGTGAAGGTCCCGGGCGCGCCAGACCGTCGGGATGACTGAACGCCGCAGGCTCCTGTAGATGTCTGATTCGCTGAAGCGGTGCCGCTTGTCATAGGCCTCGGCGAGGCCGGCGGGCAGATCGTGCAGGGCGAGCTTTCCGGAGAAATTGCTGGCCTCCATCTCTGCTGCAACCTGGAGTACGCAGAAGTGCTCAAAGCCGTAACGTAAGGCGATGCCATGGAACAATCGGAAGAAGTCCACGCGATTGAGAGCCTTGTCCAAATCGCCTGCGAAGTCATACCGTCGATGATGCTGCGAGAGTGCGGCCACGCGGTTCCCCGGATTTCTGCGGGCGAGTCTAGCGTCGCTGACGGTCGGGGCAAGACATTTCACGCCGTATTTACCGTCTGCCAACGCATTTTCGCCGATTTTCGGGATAACGGGCGGGCAAGGGGCTTGCAGGGTGCCGAACGGCGCTGCTCTGGATCGCGTGTCGCAGCGCCCCGCGGGCCAATTCCGCTAAATTTGGCGCCGAAAAACCTGTATGAGAGGGTTTTTCTCTACTGTTTTACATCTGGGTAAATTTATTAGCGGGCTTATTGCATTCCTGCGACAAATATCGTTCCATCCGCGCAAGGCCGGGGCCCCGCGGCTTCCGCGACCGAAAACACGTGAAATAAGAAGCAAAATCTGGGAAGCACGCTATGAAAAAGCTGACAACTCTCCTTGCTGCGACCGCGCTCGCCTCCGTGATGGGCACGGCAGCCTGGTCCAAAACGCTGGTCTATTGCTCGGAGGGCTCGCCGGAAGGCTTCGACCCCGGCATGTACACCGCCGGCACGACCTTCGATGCGTCCTCGCGCACGGTCTACAACCGCCTCGTCGAATTCAAGCACGGCAGCACGGAAATCGAGCCGGGCCTCGCCGAAAGCTGGACCGTTTCCGATGATGGCACGGAGTACACCTTCAAGCTGCGTCCGGGCGTCAAGTTCCAGACCACCGAATATTTCACGCCGACGCGCGAGTTCAACGCCGACGACGTGATCTTCTCCTTCGAGCGCCAGTACAAGGAAGACAACAAGTGGAACAAGTACGTCGCAGGCGCGTCCTGGGAGTACTTCGCCGGCATGGGCTTCCCGGAACTGATCAAGTCGATCGAGAAGGTTGACGACCTGACGGTCAAGTTCACCCTGACCCGTCCGGAAGCGCCGTTCATCGCCAACCTCGGCATGGACTTCGCCTCCGTCCTCTCCAAGGAATATGCCGACAAGCTGGAGGCCGACGGCAAGATGGAACTGATGAACCAGCAGCCGCTGGGCACCGGTCCCTACACCTTCGTCGCCTACCAGGCCGACGCCGCCATCCGCTACAAGGCAAACCCGGACTACTGGGGTGGCGCGCAGAAGATCGACGACCTCGTCTTCGCCATCACCACCGATGCCGCCGTTCGCGCCCAGAAGCTGAAGGCCGGCGAATGCCACATCATGCCCTATCCGAACGCTGCTGACGTGGCCGGCCTGAAGGAAGATCCGAACCTGACGGTCGTCGAGCAGGAAGGCCTGAACGTCTCCTACCTCGCCTACAACACGCTGGTTGCCCCCTTCGACAAGGTCGAAGTGCGCAAGGCGCTGAACATGGCCGTCAACAAGCAGGCCATCGTCGACGCCGTGTTCCAGGGTGCGGCAACGGTCGCCAAGAACCCGATCCCGCCGACGATGTGGTCCTATAACGACGCCGTCGAGGACGACAAGTACGATCCGGAAGCGGCCAAGAAGATGCTCGACGAAGCCGGCGTCTCCGGCCTCAAGATGAAGGTGTGGGCGATGCCGGTCGCTCGTCCCTACATGCTGAACGCCCGCCGCGCCGCCGAACTCATCCAGGCGGACCTGGCCAAGGTCGGCGTCGAGGTCGAGATCGTCTCCTACGAGTGGGCCGAATACCTCAAGCTGTCCTCTGACAAGAACCGCGACGGTGCCGTCATCCTCGGCTGGACCGGCGACAACGGCGACCCGGACAACTTCCTCGACACGCTGCTCGGCTGCGACGCCGTCGGTGGCAACAACCGCGCCCAGTGGTGCAACAAGGAATTCGACGACCTGATGACGAAGGCGAAGACCACCGCCGACGTCGCAGAGCGCACGAAGTACTACGAAGAAGCCCAGGTGATCTTCAAGAAGGAAGCCCCCTGGAACACCCTCGACCACTCGCTCGTCTCCATCCCGATGAGCAAGAAGGTCTCGGGCTTCGTCATGGATCCGCTCGGCATCCACCGCTTTGACGGTGTGGACATCGCCGAGTAAAATACCAACAAGACAAGCACGCCAATCAAGAGTGTGCATGACCGGCGGCCCGATAGCACTCGGGCCGCCGGTTTTTCCAACAGGGATATGGCTCCCATGCTACGCTTCATTCTCGGACGGCTCGCCGTCCTGATACCCACGTTCATCGGGGTATCGATCATCGCCTTCTCGTTCATCCGCCTTCTTCCCGGCGACCCGGTCATGCTGATGTCCGGCGAGCGGGTGATGTCGCCCGAACGCCACGCCGAACTGATGAACCAGCTCGGTCTCGACCGCCCGATGTACGTCCAGTACCTGGATTATCTCGGCGGGCTCGTCACCGGCGATTTCGGCAGTTCGATCGTCACCAAGCGGCCGGTGCTGGACGACTTCCTGCAGCTGTTCCCGGCGACGCTGGAACTCTCGCTCTGCGCCATCCTCGTCGCCGTGTGCCTCGGCATTCCGGCGGGCGTCTTGGCGGCGGTGAAGCGGGGCTCCTGGCTCGACCAGACGGTCATGGGTGCGGCCCTCGTCGGCTATTCCATGCCGATCTTCTGGTGGGGCCTGCTGTTGATCATCTTCTTCTCGGGCTATCTCGGCTGGACCCCGGTCTCGGGGCGCATCTCGCTGATGTACTTCTTCCCGCAGGTCACCGGCTTCATGCTGATCGACAGCCTCCTGTCGGGACAGGCCGGCGCCTTCAAGTCGGCGGTCACCTACCTGATCCTGCCGACGGTCGTGCTGGCGACGATCCCGCTCGCCGTCATCGCGCGGCAGACGCGGTCGGCCATGCTCGAGGTGTTGGGCGAAGACTATGTCCGCACCGCCCGGTCGAAGGGGCTGGCGCCGCTGCGCGTCGTCGGCGTGCATGCGCTGCGCAATGCCATGATCCCGGTCATCACCACGATCGGCCTGCAGGTCGGCGTGTTGCTCGCCGGTGCGATCCTGACCGAGACGATCTTCTCCTGGCCGGGCATCGGCAAGTGGATGGTGGATTCGGTGTTCAAGCGCGACTACGCGGTCGTCCAGGGTGGGCTGATGCTGATCGCCGGCGTCATCATGCTGGTCAATCTCATCGTCGATCTGCTCTACGGGTTCATCAACCCGCGGATCCGGCACTAGGAGGTGGCTCAAATGACTGCAATCGATACCAAGGCCGCCGATCCGAAGGTCGCCGGGGGCACAACGCCGCCGTCCGGCCTGTCCGAGTTCTGGTTCTACTTCTCCCGCAACAAGGGCGCCGTGATCGGGCTGGTGATCTTCCTGATCATCCTCTTCGTCGCGGTCTTCGCGCCGTTCGTCGCCCCACACAGCCCCAGCATTCAGAACCGCGACATGCTGCTCATGCCGCCGGTCTGGCAGCAGGGTGGCAGCTGGGGCCATATCCTCGGCACCGACGCCGTCGGCCGCGACATCCTTTCGCGCCTGATCTACGGTGCGCGCTTCTCGCTCTTCATCGGTCTCGTCGTCGTGACGCTGTCGGTGGTTTCGGGCGTGCTGATCGGCCTCGTCGCCGGCTATTTCCGCGGCCGGATCGACACCTTCATCATGCGCATCATGGATATCATCCTGGCGTTCCCGTCGCTGCTGCTGGCGCTCGTCCTGGTCGCCGTGCTCGGCCCGGGCCTGCTCAACGCCATGATCGCGATCTCGCTCGTCAACCAGCCGCATTTCGTCCGCCTAACGCGCGCCGCCGTCATGACGGAGCGCACCAAGGACTATGTCGTCGGCTCGAAGGTCGCCGGCGCCGGCACGCTGCGGCTGATGTTCCTGACGATCCTGCCGAACTGCCTGGCGCCGCTGATCGTCCAGGCGACGCTCGCCTTCTCGGCTGCGATCCTCGATGCGGCCGCGCTCGGCTTCCTCGGCATGGGCGCCCAGCCGCCGACGCCGGAATGGGGCACGATGCTCGCCGAGGCGCGCGAGTTCATCCAGCGCGCCTGGTGGGTCGTCACCTTCCCTGGCCTTGCCATCCTCATCACCGTGCTCGCCATCAACCTGATGGGCGACGGCCTGCGCGATGCCCTTGATCCGAAGTTGAAGAGGTCGTGATGTCGCTCCTCGAAATCGAAAACCTGGTCGTCGAGTTCCAGACGGCCTCCGGACCTTTCCGGGCCGTGGACGGCGTCTCGCTCAAGGTCGACGAGGGCGAGGTTCTCGCCATCGTCGGCGAGTCCGGCTCGGGCAAGTCCGTCTCCATGCTCGCTGCCATGGGGCTCCTGCCCTGGACGGCGAAGGTCACCGCCGACAAGCTGCTGTTCAACGGCCGCGACATGCAGAAGATGAGCGATGCCGACCGGCGCAAGATCATCGGCCGGGAGATCTCCATGATCTTCCAGGAACCGGTCGCCAGCCTCAATCCCTGCTTCACCGTCGGCTACCAGATCGAGGAGGTGCTGCGCGTCCACACCGACCTGAACCGCAAGGCGCGCCGGGACCGGGCGATCGAGCTGTTCCAACTGGTCGGCATCCCGAACCCCGAGGAGCGCCTCGGCCACTTCCCCCACCAGATGTCGGGCGGACAGTGCCAGCGGGTGATGATCGCCACCGCGCTCGCCTGCAATCCAAAGCTCCTGATCGCCGACGAGCCGACCACGGCGCTGGACGTGACGATCCAGAAGCAGATCCTCGACCTCCTGATGAAGCTGCAGGCCGAGCACGGCATGGGCCTGATCATGATCACCCACGACATGGGTGTGGTCGCCGAGACCGCCGACCGTGTCGTCGTGCAGTACAAGGGCCGGAAGATCGAGGAGGCCGACGTGCTCTCGCTCTTCCAGAATCCGAAGAGCGTCTACACCAGGGCGCTGCTGTCGGCCCTGCCGGAAAACGCCGTCGGCGGCCGGCTGCCGACGATCACGGAAAACCTCACCGACCAGCAGATTTTCGAGGGAGCCGTTCGATGACCCCCGTTCTCGAAGCGCGCAATCTCGTGCGCGACTACCACATCCCCGGCAGCCTGCTGAAGAAGGGCAAGACCGTGCATGCGGTCAAGGGCGTCAGCTTCAAGGTCGAGGAGGGCAAGACGCTCGCAATCGTCGGCGAGAGCGGCTGCGGCAAGTCCACGCTCGCCCGCATGGTCACGATGATCGATCCCGTCACCGAAGGCGAGATGCTGATTGACGGCACGAAGGTCGACATCGCCAGCGAGCCGCTGTCCTCAGACATGCGCAGCAAGGTGCAGATCGTCTTCCAGAACCCCTACGGTTCGCTGAACCCGCGCAAGAAGATCGGCGACATCCTCACCGAGCCGCTGGTCATCAACACGAAGATCCCGGCCGGCGAGCGTCGCGACCGGGCGATGGCGATGCTGAAGAAGGTGGGGCTGGAGGAGAAGCACTACGCGCGCTATCCGCACATGTTCTCCGGCGGCCAGCGCCAGCGCGTGGCGATCGCCCGCGCCCTCATGCTCAACCCGCGCTTGTTGGTGCTGGACGAGCCGGTCTCGGCGCTCGATCTGTCCGTGCAGGCGCAGGTTCTGAACCTCTTGGCCGACCTGCAGGACGAATTCCACCTGACCTACGTCTTCATCAGCCACGACCTCTCGGTCGTGCGCCACATCGCCGACGACGTGATGGTGATGTACTTCGGCGAGGCGGTGGAATACGGCAGTCGCGACCAAGTCTTCGACGATCCGCAGCACAGCTACACCAAGACGCTGTTCGCCGCGACGCCGCGGGTCGACGTGGATGCGATCCGTGCCCGCCTCGAGCGGCGACGGCGCGCCTGAGATGCCGTCAAGGCTCCCGGCGCTCTTTGCCTGAGGCGCGCCGAACGCCGCTGGCAGCGGTGCATGACAATGGCTCCGGCAAGCGGACCACAATGGCTCTGGCAAAGCGGACCGCGCGATCGTATAGACCACTCGCCGCCTGGAAACCCGTCGGCGGGTGGCTGCCGCGATCTTCAAGGTGCGCAGCTACAGGGCTAGACCAAGAAAGACAGGAACGAACCGATGACCATTACTCGCTTTGAAACCGGCGCGCGCATGAGCCAGGCTGTCGTCCACAACGGCGTCGTCTATCTGGCCGGCCAGGTCGGCGAACCCGGAGCAGACGTCGCAACCCAGACGAAGCAGGTGCTGGCCTCGATCGACCGCCTGCTGGCGCTCGCCGGCTCGGACAAGACGAAGATCCTGTCGGCCCAGATCTGGATGGCCGACATGGGCGAATTCCAGAAGATGAACGCCGTCTGGGATGCCTGGGTTGCCCCGGGTCACGCCCCCGCGCGCGCAACCGGCGAATCCAAGCTCGCCGGCCCGGAATATCTCGTCGAGATCATCGTCACCGCCGTTCAGGGCTGAGCCGGCGCGGATAAATGCGAGGGGCGGACCGGTTTTGACCGGTCCGCCCCTCTTTTCGTTGTAGGGATCTGTCTCAGGCGCTCTTGGCGAGCCGTGCGTGCTCGTCGAAGAACAGCGCCTGGCTGATCAGCGCCTTGACCATTTCCGGATTGAACGGCTTGGTGACGAGGAAGGCCGGTTCCGGTCGCTCGCCGGTCAGCAGTCGCTCCGGGAACGCGGTGATGAAGATCACCGGGATGGTGCTGGTCTTGAGGATGTCGTTGACGGCGTCGATGCCCGAGCTGCCGTCGGCGAGCTGGATGTCGGCCAGCACCATGCCGGGCTTCTTGCGGTTGTAGAGCTCGATCGCCTCGGAATGCGTGCGGGCGATGCCGGTGACGCGGTGGCCGAGCGCGGTGACCATGTCCTCGATGTCCATCGCGATCAGCGGCTCGTCCTCGATGATCATCACGTCGGTCGCGACCTGCTGGGAGATCTCGCGCGAAGCCTGGTTCAGCGCTTCCCGTACCGCGTCCTCGGAAACATCGAGAATGTCGGCGCACTCCGAAATCTCGAAGCCTTCGACGGCGACCAGCAGGAAGGCCTTGCGGGCTGCAGGCGTGACATGGGCGAGATTGGCCGCGGCCTGCCGCTCCCAGCCGAAGGGAGATACGGCGTTCTGCGGGATACTCACCTGGACCTTGTCGAAAAGCGTGCAGTAGAGGCGAAAAACGCTGATGCGATCATTCGATCGCTCCGGGTAAATCGTTATGTCCTCGACGAGTGCTTCGAGCATCGCTGCCACATATGCATCTCCGGAGGTCTGGGATCCCGTGACGGCACGCGAAAATCGCCGCAATAAGGGCAGATGAGGTGCGATACGGGTGGATAGCGACATTTACTTCTCCCTGAATTTGTTTCGAAACCGGCGCGTTTCCTGTAAATTCATCTCACGGAAACGAATTTGGTGCGAAATGAAACCCGGTTCGATACGGGTGCTTTGGGGCCAAACGAAGATGGTTGAGCGAGGATCAAGGAGCACACGGTGATGCGTAAGCCCGCGACAGGCGGACGAAAGCCGGGCAGTTCGTTGGATTCCCTCGATCCAAACAGCGTCGTCGGCCGCAAGTTGAAGTCCTTCTACGAATCAATAGAGACGGAGCCATTGCCGGACCAGTTGCTCGATCTTCTCGAGAAGCTGGACGAGGCCGAGCGCAAGGCCCGGACGACCTAGCATATAGCGTGTCGCTGTCCGACACACGCAAAGAAACGGGCCACTGGCCCGTTTCCTGTTTCCGTCACTCGTTGATTAGCGGCAGGGTGCCTCATAGCGGCGTCCGTAGCGGTCGCGGTAAATGCAGCGACCGGGCTCGTTGGCATTGCCGATCAGGGCGCCGATCGCGCCGCCGGCCACGGCTCCGACAGCGGCGCCGCCGACCTTGCCCGTGGCAGCCCCACCGATGATCGCGCCGGATGCGGCGCCGATCGTGGCGCCCTTCTCGGTCTGCGTGCAGGACGTGACCGCCAGTGCGGAAAGGGCGATGGCGCCGGCGACGATAAATTTCCTCATTGCTCTGTCTTCCTTTCTAGAAATGGCGTGCGCGTCAGATGCGTCCCATCAGGACGAGAATAAGCAGAATGACGACGATGAGTCCAAGCCCGCCGGAAGGTCCGTATCCCCAGCCGCGGCTATAGCCCCAGTTCGGCAGCGCGCCGATCAGAAGCAGTATAAGGATGATGAGTAGTACCGTACCAAGCATCAGGCGTCTCCCCACAGGATAGGCGGTTCTGTTTCGATGGCCGGTAAATGCGCGGCAAACGGGTTTGTTCCCAAGTGCAATAGAGATTCGAAAACGATGTCCGGGCGTTAGGCTTTCATGCTTTCGCCGGAACGATCGCGGGGGCCATGCGTTTTCTGTCCCGTAACCAATCCGAAAGGAGATGCACATGAACTGGGATATCATCGAAGGCAAGTGGACCGAGTACAAGGGCAAGGCCCAGGCACAGTGGGGCAAGCTGACGGACGACGATCTGGACGTCATCAAGGGTCGCCGCGTCGAACTCGCCGGCAAGATCCAGCAGCGCTACGGCATCGCCAAGGAAGAGGCCGAGCGCCAGATCGACGAATGGCAGCGCCGCCACTGATCCTTCACGGAAGGTCTTCGAGAACCGCCGCGACTGTCGTCGCGGCGGTTTCTGTTTGTGGGATCGAAAGAGTCCGGGGCGCCCGACGGATTGCAGTCGAAGGACCGTGCGAATAGTCGCTGGAACTTTTGACCGGCTTCCCCGTTCTTCTCCCCGACAATGAAAAGAGGAGTTCCCGGTATGCTTTACTATGCTGTTGTCTTCCTGGTCATCGCGATCATCGCCGGCGTTCTCGGCTTCGGTGGTATTGCCGGCGCATCCGCAGGCATCGCGCAGATCCTGTTCTTCGTCTTCCTGGTTCTGCTGGTCGTATCCCTGCTGTTCGGCTGGTCCCGTCGGGTCTGACCGGCGGATGAAATGACTTAAAGACGAAAAGGCGGTGCCTGCGGGCGCCGCCTTTTCTCTTTCCGCTTTTCAGGTTTCCACGAAGAACTTGACCCGGTCCGCGGCAAAGCGCGACCGGGAATATTGTATGGGGCTGCCGCCGGTGTCGGCGTTGATCGCCGTCGTGACGAGCAGGATGGCCCCGGGAGAAAGCTTCAGCAGCCGGACATCGGCTCCTTCGGCATGGACCGCCGAGATCTCCGTCGAGCGGCGCACGTAGTCGTCGACGCCGAGCGCGGCCAACGCCTTGGTGATGGAGCCCGTGCGCTGGTAGGCCGCGTCGATGCCGGCGAAGCGCTCGGCCGGAAAGTAGCTCGTCGCAGACGAGATCGGCTTTCCGTCGGCGACGCCGAGCGTATCCAGCCGGATGCAGTCGGTTCCCGGCGCAATCCCGAGTGCGGTCGCGATGACCGGCGATGCGCGTTCGACGGACTGTGCGACAAGCTTGCTCTGCAGTTCCCGCGCCTGGTCGCCGAGGCCCTGCGAGAAGCGCGTCCGGCGCGAGATCGGAAAGGTCAGCCGGTCACGCCGCTCGATCAGCGTGCCGACGCCCTGGACCGCCCGCACCATGCCTTCGTCCGCCAGCGCCGCCAGCGCGCTCCTGACCGTGTGCCGGTTGACGCCGAACTTTTCCGCCAACGTCGCCTCCGACGGCATCATGGCGGTCTCGTCATAGTCGCCATTGTTGATGGCAAGGCGCATCCGGTCTGCGATCTGCCGCCACAGCGCCACGCCCGATCGGCGCTCGATCATTCCTGCCCCCGCATTCATCTGGCCTCTCTTCGTCACAAGCCTGTCATCTTGGCCCGGTATGACGGAACCATACGATGTATAGTTGTCTAGATCAATAGACAATTCGCGAGACGCAGTTGGAGAATTGGCGATGGCACCTGGCGTGAACCGGAACCCCTCGGACATGGCGCCGGAAAGGCGAAGAGAGGCCATGGGACTGCTTGCGAAGGCGACGCGGAGCGAGCTGGAGCAGGCCTGGGCGGGACTGGCCACCCGGCCGGAAGCCGAGCTGGTCCGCGGCCCGGAGACCGGGCTAGTCATGGTGCGCGGTCGCATCGGTGGCGGCGGCCAGCCGTTCAATCTCGGCGAGGTGACCGCGGCGCGGGCCAGCGTCCGGATCGAAGGCGTCGTCGGCCACGGCCAGGCGCTCGGCACCGACGGCGAGAAGGCCCGGCTGGCGGCCGTGTTCGACGCGCTGCTGCAATTGCCCGAGCACGCCCCGGCGGTCGAACGCCTGCTCGCCGGGATCGCCGCGCGCATCGAGGCCGACGACGCGCGCAAGGTCCGCGAAACCGCCGCCACCCGCGTCGATTTCTTCACCATGGTCCGGGGAGACGACTGATGGCCGACACGCAGATATTTTCCGGCGCCTTCGCCGAGCCGGTCCTGGCCGCCCAGTCCGTATTCCGCACGGTTATGGACTGCATGGCCCGCCCGGGCACGATCGGCACGATCGCAGCCACGGCGCGTCCGCCGCAGCCGCTCGGCGCTGCCGCCGGTGCGCTCGCCCTGACGCTGTGCGACCACGACACGCCCGTCTGGCTGACGCCGCAGCTGGCAAGATCGAAACTGTCCGGCTGGCTGTCGTTCCACACCGGCGCCGCCGTCACCGGGGAGAAGCATGAGGCCCGTTTCGCCTTCGTCGAGAAGGGGGCGGTGGTGCCCGGCTTCGGCCTGTTCTCGCCGGGCACCCAGGAGTACCCGGATCGCTCGGCAACGCTGGTGGTCGAGATCGACAGCTTCGAGGGCGGGCGACCGCTCGCACTTTCGGGACCCGGCATCCGCGACGAGGTGGTGATCGCCCCGCAGGGCCTGCCGGGCACGTTCGTGGCGCTCTCCGAAGCCAACCGGGCGATGTTTCCGCGCGGTGTCGACCTGATCCTGGTCGCAGGCAGCAGCATCCTCTGCCTGCCGCGCACCACCGTCATCAAGAGCCGGGAGGCCTGAGCCATGTATGTTGCCGTCAAGGGTGGCGAGGCCGCCATTGCCAACGCCCACCGCCTGCTTGCCGACCGCCGCCGCGGCGACCGTTCGCTGCCGTCGATCACCATCGAGCAGATCGTCGCCCAGCTCGGGCTGGCCATCGATCGCGTGATGGCCGAGGCCTCGCTCTATGATCGCGCGATCGCAGCCCTCGCCATCCGCCAGTCGCGCGGCGACATGATCGAGGCGATCTTCATCCTGCGCGCCTATCGCACCACGCTGCCGCGCTTCGGCTACTCGGTGCCGGTCGAGACGGCGCGGATGCGGGTCGAGCGCCGGGTTTCCGCCACCTACAAGGACCTGCCGGGCGGCCAGTTGCTCGGCCCGACCTTCGACTACACCCACCGCCTGCTCGATCCTTCCCTCCTTCGCGACGAACCGGTCGAGGAAGCCTTGCAGCGCGACGGCGAGCAGGAGCCCGTCATGCGCGTATCCGACATCCTGTCGGGCGAGGGGCTGGTCGAGGGTGACGGCGAGCTGCCGGCAGGCCACGTGCCCGGGGACCTGACGCGCGAGCCGCTGGAGTTCCCGATGCCGCGCGACCTGCGCCTGCAGGCGCTGGCGCGCGGCGACGAGGGCTTCCTGCTGTCGCTCGGCTATTCCACCCAGCGCGGCTACGGCAACAACCATCCCTTCGTCGGTGAGGTCCGCATGGGCGAGGTCGAAGTCGAGCTGGACCTGCCGGAGCTCGGCTTCGCCGTCTCGCTCGGCCGCATCCAGGTCACCGAATGCCAGATGATCACCCAGTTCAAGGGCTCGGCCAAGAGCCCGCCGCAGTTCACCCGCGGCTACGGCCTCGTCTTCGGCCAGAACGAGCGCAAGGCGATGTCGATGTCGCTGGTCGATCGCGCCCTGCGCACCGATGAGTTCGAGGAGGACGTCGTCTCGCCGGCGCAGGACGAGGAATTCGTCATCTCCCATTCCGACAACGTCCAGGCGACCGGCTTCGTCGAGCACCTGAAGCTGCCGCACTACGTCGACTTCCAGGCCGAACTCGATCTCATGCGGCGCATGCGCCGGGATTATGACGAGCGCAGGCGTGAAGAGCCCGGCGACGACACCCTGGAGGCCGCCCAATGAACGCCGTTCCGTCCGAACTTGCCACCTACAACTTCGCCTATCTCGACGAGCAGACCAAACGCATGATCCGCCGGGCGATCCTCAAGGCGATCGCGATCCCCGGCTACCAGGTTCCCTTCGCCAGCCGCGAGATGCCGATGCCCTATGGCTGGGGGACCGGCGGCGTGCAGGTGACGGCGGCGATCCTGGGGCCTGAGGATGTGCTGAAGGTCATCGACCAGGGCGCCGACGACACCACCAACGCCGTCTCCATCCGCGCCTTCTTCCAGAAGGTCGCCAATGTCGCCGTGACGACGAAGACGCGCGAGGCGACGATCATCCAGACCCGCCACCGCATCCCCGAGGAGAAGCTGACATCAGGCCAGACGCTGGTCTACCAGGTGCCGATCCCCGAGCCGTTGCGCTTCCTCGAGCCGCGCGAGACCGAGACCCGCAAGATGCACGCGCTCGAGGAATACGGGCTGATGCACGTCAAGCTCTACGAGGACATCGCCAGGAACGGCCACATCGCCACGACCTATTCCTATCCGGTGAAGGTCGAGGGCCGCTACGTGATGAGCCCGTCGCCGACGCCGAAGTTCGACAATCCGAAGATGCACATGTCGGAAGCGCTGCAGCTCTTCGGCGCCGGCCGCGAGAAGCGCATCTACGCCGTGCCGCCCTTCACCGATGTCGTCAGCCTCGACTTCGAGGACCATCCCTTCGAAGTGCAGAAATTCGACCGGCCCTGCGCGCTCTGCGGCGCCGAGAACGTCTACCTCGACGAGGTCGTGCTCGACGATCGCGGCGGGCGGATGTTCGTCTGCTCCGACACCGACCATTGCGAGGACCGCCGCGACCACGGCCACTGCGGCATGATGCTGGCCTACGGCAAGGCGGCGGTCGAATGAGCTGCGCTTGCCCCCCTCTGCCCTGCCGGGCATCTCCCCCTCAAGGGGGGAGATCGGCTGGGGTAAGGTCTCAGCCCGCTCCCTCTTCTCCCCAACGGGGAGAAGGTGGCCCGAAGGGTCGGATGAGGGGGGCTTCTGTCATCGACCGGCAAGTCCAGCACGCGTCGCCCCCCTCATCGCCTCGCTGCGCTCGGCACTTCTCCCCGTTGGGGAGAAGGGGGAGCAAGACGCAAACGACGGAGTTCCAGCAATGACCGACGCGCCCCTCCTCAAGGTCCGCGACATCTCGAAATTCTACGGCGCCCGCATCGGCTGCCGCAACGTCTCCTTCGATCTCTGGCCGGGCGAGGTGCTGGCGATCGTCGGCGAATCCGGCTCCGGCAAGACGACGCTGCTGAATTGTCTCGCCACCCGCCTGATGCCGACCTCCGGCACGATCGAATACCGGATGCGCGACGGCCAGATGCGCGATCTCGCCCGCATGGGCGAGGCCGAGCGCCGCTTCCTGATGCGCACCGACTGGGGCTTCGTCCACCAGAACCCCGCCGACGGCCTGCGCATGACGGTGTCTGCCGGCGCCAATGTCGGCGAGCGGCTGATGGCGGTCGGCGAGCGCCACTACGGCAACATCCGCGACACTGCAGGCGACTGGCTGCGCCGCGTCGAGATCGGCCTCGACCGCATCGACGACCAGCCGCGCGCCTTCTCCGGCGGCATGCGCCAGCGCCTGCAGATCGCCCGCAACCTCGTGACCGCGCCGCGCCTCGTCTTCATGGACGAGCCGACCGGCGGCCTCGACGTCTCGGTGCAGGCGCGCCTGCTCGATCTCGTCCGCGGCCTCGTCCACGACCTCGGGCTTTCGGCGATCGTCGTCACCCACGATCTCGCCGTCGCCCGCCTGCTGTCGCACCGGATGATGGTGATGAAGGACGGTCACGTGATCGAGCAGGGCCTGACCGACCGCGTCCTCGACGATCCGCGCGAGGCCTACACCCAGCTTCTCGTCTCCTCCATCCTGCAGGTTTGAGCCACAGCCCGAACCGCCCCCGGCCCGCGTTTCCAGCACAAAGGACACCGAACATGGCGACCCCACTCGTCGTATCCGAAGTCGCAAAGAGCTTCACCATGCACCTCAGGGACGGCATCCGCCTGCCGGTCGTCGAAAACGTCGGCTTCTCCGTCAAGGCCGGCGAATGCGTGGTCCTCGGCGGCCCCTCCGGCATCGGCAAGAGCTCTCTCCTGAAGATGGTCTACGGCAACTACGGCGTCGATGCCGGCCAGATCCTGGTCGAGCACGAAGGCCAGTTCGTCGATCTCGCCGGCGCCGACCCGCGCACCGTGCTGGCCGTCCGCCGGGTCACGCTCGGCTATGTCAGCCAGTTCCTGCGGGTCGTGCCGCGGGTCGCGGCGCTCGATGTGGTGGCCGAGCCTCTGCTTGCCCGCGGGGCGATTCCCGCGGTGGCGCGCGAGCGGGCGGAAGAGATGCTGGCCCGCCTGAACCTGCCGCGCGAGCTCTGGCAACTGCCGCCGGCCACCTTCTCCGGCGGTGAGCAGCAGCGCGTCAACATCGCCCGCGGCTTCATCACCGACCACCGCATCCTGCTGCTCGACGAGCCGACCGCTTCGCTCGACGCGAGGAACCGCGAGGTCGTCGTCGGCATGATCGAGGAGAAGAAGCGGGCAGGGGTGGCGCTGCTCGGCATCTTCCACGACGACGACGTTCGCGCCAAGGTCGCCGACAGCATCGTCGACGTCTCCGCCTTTTCGCCCCGGAAGGCCGCGGCATGACCAGGCTGTCCGAACACACCCCGCTCGTGCACGAAACGGCCTCCGTCACCGATTGCACGCTCGGCCGCTTCGTCGAGATCTCCGAGCGCTGCCGCATCAGCGAGACCGAACTCGGCGACTATTCCTACATCATGGAGGACGGCTCGGTCTGGTGCGCCACGATCGGCAAGTTCGCCAATATCGCCTCGTCGGTCCGCATCAACGCCACCAACCACCCGATGTGGCGAGCGACCCTGCACCACTTCACCTATCGCGCCGCCGACTACTGGCCGGACGCCGACAGGGAGGAGGACTTCTTCGCCTGGCGGCGGGCTCACCGCGTCACGATCGGACACGACGTCTGGATCGGCCATGGCTCGACGATCCTGCCGGGCGTCACGGTCGGCAACGGCGCCATCATCGGCTCCGGCGCGGTGGTGACGAAGGACGTCGCCCCCTACACGATCGTCGGCGGCGTGCCGGCGAAGCTGATCCGCGAACGCTTCGGCGGCGATATTGCCGAGCGTTTCGAGAGGCTTGCCTGGTGGGACTGGGACCACGCCCGCCTGCGCGGTGCCCTCGATGACTTCCGCGCGCTCGACGCCGAAGCCTTCCTTGTCAAATACGGTGCCTGAATTCCGCAAAAGCCCTGGAAATCCGGGCTGTGTGGATTGTTATCAAACGGACACGAAACTGACATTCGGCCTTCATTGACCGCCTTTAAAGCCGCTGCAGTGTCAATGAACAAGCCTTGAAGGGTAAGCCATGTTCCGCCTGAAGAACGTCACGCGCCGGTTCGGCGGCAAAGCCGCGGTCAGCGCCGTCAGCGTCGACATTCCCCAGGGCCAGATGGTCGGCGTCATCGGCCGCTCGGGCGCCGGCAAGTCGACCATGCTGCGCATGATCAACCGGCTCGTCGATCCGACCGAGGGCTCCATCCACTTCGGCGACGTCGAGGTTTCCGCGCTCCGGGGGGCCGCGCTTCGCAACTGGCAGCGCGACTGCGCCATGATCTTCCAGCAGTTCAATCTCGTGCCGCGCCTGGATGTGCTGACCAACGTCCTGCTCGGCCGCCTCAACCATCGCCCCACCGCGCTGAGCATGCTCAACATGTTCACCCGCGAAGAGCGCATCATGGCGATCGCGGCGCTGGAGCGCCTCGGCATCGAGCAGACGGCGCTGCAAAAGGCGGGCACGCTGTCGGGCGGCCAGCAGCAGCGCGTGGCCATTGCGCGGGCGCTCATGCAGCAGCCGAAGATGATCCTGGCCGACGAGCCGATCGCCTCGCTCGATCCGCTGAACGCCAAAGTGGTGATGGACGCCCTGCGCGACATCAACGAGCGCGAGGGCATCACCGTCATCACCAACCTGCACACGCTCGACACCGCCCGCAACTATTGCGAGCGCATCATCGGCATGTCGGCCGGCAAGGTCGTCTTCGACGGCGCGCCGCGCGATCTCGATGCCGATGCGGTCCGTGCGATCTACGGCACCGGCGCGGACGGCGCCGAGATCGACGAGAGCGTGACGTCCACCAGCATTCGCGGCGCCGGTGCGCCCGTGCAGGACAACATCAAGGAATCCGCCGGCGTCAAGCCGCTGGCACTGGCAGGCATCTGACGCTCGCCAGGATCGAGGGCCCGCGTCAAGGGCAGACCATACACGCTTTGAAGCGATCGCCGGCTGGGGGCCGGCAACAAGGAGAACGACATGTTGAAGAAAGCTCTGCTCGCCGCTGTCGCGATAGCCGTCGTGACCGGGTCCGCCCTGGCCCAGGACGTCAAGGTTCTGCGCATCGGCCTCGACGGTTCGGAGAACGAAGCCGACCAGATCCGCAACACTCAGTGCGTCGCCGACGGCCTGAAGGCCGCGACCGGCGTCGGCGAAGTCCAGATCTTCCCATCGCCGGACTACAACGGCGTCATCCAGGGCCTGCTCGGCGGCACGATCGACATCGCCTCGATGGGCGCTTCCTCCTATGCCGCGATCTACCTGCAGGACCAGAACGCGGTCGACCCGATCCTGACCTACACCCAGTCGGACGGCTCCAGCGGCTATTACTCGATCATGGTCGCCCGCAAGGATTCCGGCATCAAGACGCTCGCCGACGCCAAGGGCAAGAAGATCGGCTTCGCCGATCCGGATTCGACCTCGGGTTATCTCGTTCCGAACGTCGCTCTCCCGAAGGAAATCGGCGCATCGGTGAAGGAATACTTCTCTGAAAGCGGCTTCGGCGGCGGCCACGAGAACCTCGTCCTCGCCGTTCTCGACGGCAAGTTCGACGTCGGCACCACCTTCGGTTCGGGCGTCGGCAACTGGGATGAGGGCTACACCGGCGGCAACCTCTACCAGATGGTCAACAAGGGCAACCTCGACATGGACGACCTCGTCGAGGTCTGGAAGTCGCCGCTGATCCCGAACGGCCCGCTGATGGTCTCCAACAAGCTGCCGGAAGACATGCGCGCCAAGGTCGAGCAGTACTTCTTCGAACTGCCGCAGAAGGATCTCGCCTGCTTCCACGCCTACACGCAGGGCTCCAACAAGGACTACATCAAGGTCGACCAGTCGTTCTACCAGACGATCATCGACGCCCGTAAGTCCGTCATCGGCGGCTGATCGGCCACGAAAGACAGCGCGCGGCACCCTCCGGGTGCCGCCCGTTTTTTTGTAAGGAGAGAATGGCATGGCCAATGCGACGGCCGGAAATGCGATCGGCGGCCTCGGTCCTGCAGCCGCCTCGGTCATGCAACACTACCAGCAGCAACTGCGGACGCGGCGTATCTATTCGCTGATTGCCATCGCGGTCTTCCTGGTGGCGCTCTGGGCCTCGCTCGACTTTGCCAATGCCGCCAATTCGGGCAAGTTCTTCGAACGGCTGCCCTACGTGTTCGATTTCATCCGGAATTTCGTTCCGGACAGCCCCATGGAGATCGTGCGCGCCATGTTCGACCTGCCGTCGCCCTATGACGACGGCTCGCTGAAATACGACTACACGTCCGAGCGCGTCTATGTGACGGAAAATCTCTACATTCCGCACTTCATCTACCAGCTCATCATCACCGTGAATATCGCGCTGATCGCGACCATCCTGGGCTCGGCCATCGCCTTCGTGCTCTGCTTCTTCGCCTCCACCAATCTTGTCGGTGCCGGTGCGACCCGCTGGGTCGTGCGTCGCATCATGGAGGTGATGCGCGCCTTTCCCGAGATCGTCATCGCCGGGCTTTTGACCGCAATCCTGTCGATCGGCCCGATCGCGGCCATCGTCGCGATCACGGTCCACACCATCGGCGCGCTCGGCAAGCTGTTCTTCGAGGTCGTGGAGAATGCCGACATGCGGCCGGATGAAGGGCTGCGTGCGGCGGGCGCCAGCTGGGTTGAGCGTGTCCGTTTCGCCATCGTGCCGCAGGTCCTGCCGAATTTCGTGTCCTACGCGCTGCTGCGTGCGGAGATCAACATCAGGGCGTCCACCATCATCGGCGCCGTCGGCGGCGGCGGCATCGGCGAGGTCTTCCGGCTGGCGATCGGCCGCGACCACGCCGCCAAGACCTATGCCATCGTCATCCTGCTGTTCGTCACCATCATCGCCGTCGACCAGTTTTCCGCCTGGCTGCGCCGCCGCCTGATCGGCCGACAGTCCTTCGAGTTCGGACGGGGAGCCGCCTGATGTCGCCGACCACGCTCAACACCGCCGAACGCGAGCGCCTGCTTTCCGCCTATCCCGAGGTCTTCCACCGCAGCTTCTGGCAGCGCTGGGGACTTGCGATCTGCGCCGGGGTCACGCTCGTCTATCTTGCCGTCTGCTTCGTCGCCTTCAATGTCGGCCCGGCGTTCGTCAACGGCCGCTGGGATCGCGCGTCGGTTTATGTTCAGGACTGGTATTCCTGGCGCGCGCAGCCGCGCCTGCGCTTCGTCGAAGGCGTCGTTGAGCCGCAATGGTCGAGCCGGCGCCAGTATCCGGAAGGCGCCGACATCGCCTGGCTTCGCCCGCTGGCGGACGGCGGCTACAGCGTCATCTATGACGGGGAGGAAAACCGCCTCGACGTTCGCGCCGAACGCGTCGACGTCTATGTCGACGGCGTCGCCTATGCGGTCGAAATCTCGCCGGAAGCGGCCATCCTGCCGCAAGGTGCGCCCGGCGCACTTATGCAGGACGGCAGCAAGGTCAACGTCGATTTCGGCTTCGAGGGCAGTGCCGAAATCCGCACCTCGCAGGTCTATGTGCAGCGCCGGTTCCTCGGCTGGGCCAATTTCTTCTTCGACATCAACTCGCCGTTCTGGGGCAAGTCGTTCTCCGAGCTCGCCTGGCTTGCCGTCGCCGGCGAACGCGTCGATCCGGCCCGCTCGAACATTGCCGCGATGGTCGACGATTTTCTCGCAAACGGCACCTGGCAGCATGCCGACATCCTGTCGAAGCTGATGCAGACGCTGGTCATGGCCTTCGTCGGAACGCTGCTCGGGACGCTGGTCGCCCTGCCGCTCGCCTTCGTCGCGGCGCGCAACATCACCCAGAGCCGCCTCGCCAACTGGGGCATGAAGCGCCTGTTCGATTTCCTGCGCTCGATCGATATGCTGATCTGGGCGCTGTTCTTCACCCGCGGCTTCGGTCCCGGCCCGATCCCCGGCATCGCCGCGATCTTCTTCACCGACACCGGCGCGCTCGGCAAGGTCTACGCCGAAGCGCTGGAGAACGTAGACGACAAGCAGCGCGAGGGCGTGAAATCGGTCGGCGCATCGCCGGTGATCGTCAACCGTTTCGGCGTCCTGCCGCAGGTGCTGCCCGTCTTCGTGTCGCAGTCGCTCTATTTCTGGGAATCGAACATGCGATCGGCGACGATCATTGGCGCCGTCGGCGCGGGCGGTATCGGCCTCAAGCTGCTGGAAGCCATGGGCACCAATGCAGATTGGGACAAGGTCGCCTATATGGTGGTGCTGATCCTGATCGTCGTCTTCATCTTCGACGGGATCTCGAATGCGCTGCGCTCGCGGCTGATCGGCCGCACCCACCATTGAGTGGAATGGAATTCGCAGCCGGCAATGGCATGATGCTGCCACACGAATCTCCTCTATGGCGCTAACGGCGCGCCCAGGGAGCGCATGGAACGGAAAACAGGACGTCTGATTGTGCGATATGCCCTCTATTTCACCCCGGCCGCGAGCGACGACCTGACGCTCGCCGCCGCCCGCTGGCTCGGTCGCAACGCCTTCAACGGCGCAGCGCTCGAGCAGCCGGCCGCGGTAGGCTTCGAACCGCCGGCCTTGAGCGCGCTGACGGCGGATCCGCGCCGCTACGGCTTCCATGCGACCCTGAAGGCGCCGTTCGAACTCGCCGAAGGCCGCAGCGAGGGCGAGCTCGTGGCCGAAGTCGCCCGCTTCGCCGCCGCCATGGAAGGCTTTGACATTCCCGAAGTCGTCGTCGGTCGGCTCGGTTCCTTCTTCGCGCTTGTCCCGTCGGAGGAATGCGCACCGCTGCAGGCCTTTGCCGCCGAGGTCGTGCGCCGCTTCGAGGATTTCCGCAGCCCCCTGTCTTCTGCCGACATCGCCCGCCGCAAGCCGGACGAGCTTTCCGCCGACGAGCGCCAGAACCTGGTGCAGTGGGGCTATCCCTATGTCTTCGACACCTTCCGCTTCCACATGACGCTGACGGGCAGGGTGCCCGCCGATCAAACGCCGGCCATGGAAGCGGCGTTGCTGCGGCATTTCGCCGAGTTCCATGGAAACCCGCTTGCCATCTCCGGCATCGCCCTTTTCCGCGAACCGTCCCGCGGCGCCGATTTCACCGTGCATTCGCTGTTCCCGCTCAACAGCGCTGCCGCCAACAGAAAGATTGCCTGACATGCCGACCGAACTGACCCTCACCAATGCCAGGATCGTGCTGGAGGACGATATCGTCCACGGCGCGGTCGTGATCCGCGACGGTCTGATCGCCGAGATATCCGACACGCCGACGGTGGCCGGCGAGGACATGGGCGGCGACTATCTCCTGCCGGGGCTCGTCGAACTGCATACCGACCATCTCGAAGCCCACTACTCGCCACGCCCCGGCGTGCGCTGGAACACGACCGCCGCGATCCAGGCCCATGACGCCCAGGTCGCCTCCTCCGGCATCACCACCGTCTTCGACTGCCTGCGCATGGGCTCGGACGCGGACGGCGGCTTCGAGAAGGGCGAGATGCGGGCGATGGCCGATGCGCTCGAAGAAGCGGGCAGGCAGGACCGGCTGCGGGCCGATCACCTGATCCACCTGCGCTGCGAGGTGTCCACCGACAACGTGCTCGATCATTTCGAGGAATTCGAGAACGACCCGCAGGTTCGGCTCGTCTCGCTGATGGACCACGCGCCGGGCCAGCGCCAGTTCCAGACGATGGAGCAGTACACGCTCTACTACAAGACCAAGCGCGGCCTGTCGGATGCAGCCTTCGCGGAATTCTGCAACCGTCAGCAGGCGCTTTCCGCACGTTACGCCAAGCCGCACCGCGACGCGATCGCCGCCCATTGCGCCGGCCGCGGCATCGCAGTGGCAAGCCATGACGATGCGACGCTGGAGCACGTCGAGGAAGCGATCGGCTATGGCATCCGCCTTGCCGAGTTCCCGACCAGCGTCGAGGCGGCAAGGGCCTCGCACGGCGCCGGCATGAGCGTGCTGATGGGGGCGCCCAACATCGTCCGCGGCAAGTCGCACTCCGGCAACATCGCCGCGCGCGACCTCGCGACGATGGGCGTGCTCGACGTGCTCTCTTCCGACTACGTGCCGCTCAGCCTGATCCAGGCGCCCTTCATGCTCGCAGACGAGAACGAGGCGATCAGCCTGCCGAAGGCGATCGCCATGGTCTCTTCGACGCCGGCGCGCACCGTCGGTCTCGACGATCGCGGCCGCATCGCCGTCGGCCTGCGCGCCGATCTCGTCCGCGTGCGTCGCCCCGAAGGCGTTCCGGTCGTCCGTTCCGTCTGGCGCCAGGGCACGCGCGTGGCATGACGGGCAGGGCAGGGATGGCGGCCGGGGATGTGACGATGCCCGCAGCCGGCGGGCAGGCGGGCACGGCCGTCGTCGTCGTCGGGCCGAGCGGCGCCGGCAAGGACAGCGTGATGGGCTATGCCGCCCGGCATTTTTCGGGCGACGCCCGCTTCGTCTTCTCAAGGCGAGTGATCACCCGCCCGTCGGATGCGGGCGGCGAAGCGCATGTCGGCGTCGATGCCGCAACCTTCGCCCGGATGCGGGGCGAGGGCGGCTTCTGCGTCTCCTGGGAAGCGCACGGCCTCAGCTACGGCGTTCCGGCGGAGATGAAGGCATTGGTCGGAGAGGGGCGGGTGGTCGTGGTCAATGGCAGCCGCCAGGCCCTGCCCGTATTCGCCGCGGTCTTCCCGCGCCTCAAGGTGGTCACGGTGACGGCCAGTGCCGAGGTTCTGGCCCAGCGCCTTCGTGGGCGCGGACGCGAAAGCGGCGCCGACATTGCCGGCCGCCTCGAACGCAAGCCACGGGACTGCGCTGCCGGGCTCGACCATGTGATCATCGACAACAGCGGCCCGCTCGACGCGGCGGGGCAAAGCTTCGTCGGTATCCTGGTGCAATCCCTTACGGGGTGAGCCTTACCGGGCTTGTCGGCTCCACAGCCAGTGATTAACTAGGGCGCATTCTTTTGGCGACATAGACGGAGCACTCCATGAAGTCCCTCGAAATCCTGGTCGAACGGATCATCCTCTCCAGCCGGTGGATTCTGGTCGCCTTCTATCTGGGGCTCGTCGCGGCACTCGGCGTCTACGCCATCTCCTTCGCCTACAAGCTCTACAAGGTCGCCAGCAACGTCTTCGTCTTCGACGAGGCCGAGATGATCCTCGCCATGCTGGGCCTGATCGATGCGGCGCTGGTGGCAAGCCTGGTGCTGATGGTCATGATCTCCGGCTACGAGAATTTCGTCAGCCGCTTCGACAACGCCGATGCCGACGTCTCCTTCCTCGGCAAGCTCGATTCCGGCAGCCTGAAGATCAAGGTCGCCTCCTCGATCGTGGCGATCTCCTCCATCCATTTGCTGCAGATCTTCCTCAACGCCCAGAGGTACACCGACAACCAGCTGATGTGGCTGACCTTCATGCATCTGGCCTTCGTCGCCTCCGCCGTGCTGCTCGGCTATCTCGAGAAGATCATGACGCAGTTGAAGATCAAGGCCTGACCGCCGGGCTTGCGGATCGGCCTTGTGAGGTCGGTGGGAAATCGAAGGGCGCCGCGGGAAACCGCCGGCGCCTTTTCCGTGTCAAGCGGGCCGTTTGCCGTTGTCCCCGCAATTCGACCAGTGAACCGTGCGCCGGAAGTGATTCCCTGATCGATCTCTAAAATGAACTTTCTGCGACAATTTTGAAAAATCCCTGTTGACTTGTTTTGTATGTGGTCTTAGAAACCGGCTCACCAACGAGGGCGGCGGCGCTGCTGGCGACC
>NZ_JAOXHF010000005.1:0-431219 GCF_025780115.1 Rhizobium sp. TRM96647 | reverse complement strand
CGCAAGCGGACACGCCGGTCGACGGCGCACATTGAAAGGGCCAGTGACCCGGGGACATTCCCCCTAAGCGGCCGCGGGGCGCGCCCCGCCGCCGCCCCGCGCGCCCCCCCGCGGGGCGGGCCCCCCCCCCCCCCGGCCCCGTCCGGAGACCGGAGCCGGCGGCGTCAGCGCGAACGGGCCGATCAGTTGGCTGTCGCGATGATTTCGGCGAAGCGCTTCTGGGCGTCTTCCGGCGACATCGTCGCGCTGGCGAAGAATTCGGAGAACAGGTCCTCCTTCTGCTTCTGGCTGTCGGCCGAGAGCAACTGGTCGGTCCACTGGATGACGTTGCCCTTGGCCAGGATGTCGAGCCCCTTCTTCATGCAGTCGTTGGCGGCGGCGAGATCGACGTCGCCGCGCACCGGCAGCGAACCCTTCTTCAGGTTGAAGGCCACCTGCGCCTTGGGATCGACCAGCGTCTCGGCCAGCACCTCCTGCGCCTTGGATTTCGCCTCGTCCTCGAGTTGTGGGAAGTAGAAGGCATCGCCACCGGTGGCGATCACCTCGGTCACGCCGAGCCCCGGCAGGCAGCTGTAGTCCTCGCCGGCCTTCAGGCCCGCCAGCTGGAATTCGCCTTGCGCCCAGTCGCCCATGATCTGGCCGCCGGCCTTGCCGGTGATGACCATGTTGGTCGCCTGGTTCCAGTCCTGGACATTGGTGCCCCTGGACATCCGCCGCGCATCGTCGGCCGCCTTGAAGACCTTGGCCATCTCCGGACCGGCGGCGACCTCGGCGTTCTTCTCGCCGAACACCTGCAGGAACACGTCCTTGCCGGCGAGCGCCAGCATCAGGACGTCGAAGGCGCCGTTCGCCTGCCAGGCCTGCCCGCCGACGGCGAGCGGCACGATCCCCGCTTCCTGCAGCGCCGGCGCGGCCGCGACAAGTTCGTCCCAGTTCTTCGGCACGGGGATGCCGGCCTTCTCGAACGCGGCGTTCGACAGCCACAGCCACTGCCAGGAATGGATGTTGATCGGCGCGCAATAGATCTTGCCGTCGATGGTGCAGGAATCGAGCAGGCTCGCCGGCCGGATGATCTCCTTCCAGTTGCCCCGCTCGGCGACATCCGTCAGGTCGCGCATCAGGCCTTCCTGGACGAGTTCCTCGGCCTGCCGGCCGTGGTTGAACTGCGTGGCGCCCATCGGGTCGCCGCCGGTGATGCGGCTGACCATGATCGGCCGCGCCGTACCGCCGGCGCCGGCGATGGCGCCGTCCACCCATTTGTTGCCGGTGGCGTCGAAGGCCTTGGCCAGCTCGGCGACCGCCGCGGCCTCCCCGCCGGACGTCCACCAATGCGTCACCTCCAGGTCCGTCGCATGGCTCGCTGCGACCGGAAGCGCGACAGTCGCCGCCAGACCGGCAATCGCGGAACGGATTTTCATGAGTCTCCTCCCTCACTGAAACGTTGCAGTAAAAACGTAGAGCAAACGATTTGCCCGCGCAACCCGCCGCCGCGAGAATCCGCAGAATTCGCACTTGGACGGATGGGCACCGAAATGCCGCAATGCAAAATAGTTCTCGTATCGCCTTGTATAAATGTCGTTATTGGCGCCAATCGCAGCCATAACATGCGAAGATTTTGCGCAAGTAGACCTGCAATCCCTGCACCGTATGGATGCCGTATAACAACCGAGGCGAGCCGGAAGGCCGTTCCACTGCGTCACAAACCGCCAGATAACGTCTCGACAATGGAACTGTATCGTTTCAGTATGAAGGCATTATCGAAGCAGGAGTGGCCACCGGTTCGCAGGCGTGGTAACCGGCCGATGGCAGAAGGGATTGCACACGGGCATGGACAGGATCACCAGGGAGCGGGCCGGCGGCACCCCGTCCGGCCAGGAAAGGCCGACGCTGAAGACCATCGCCTTCATGACCGGGCTCGGCATCACCACGGTGTCGCGCGCCTTGAAGGATGCGCCGGACATCAGCCACGAGACGAAGGAGCGCGTCCGCCTTGTCGCCAGCCAGATCGGCTACCAGCCGAACCGCGCCGGCGTGCGCCTCAGGACCGGCAAGACCAACGTGATCAGCCTCGTCCTCAGCCTCGAGGAGGAGATCATGGGCCTGACGAGCCCGCTGGTGGCCGGCATCTCGGAGATCCTCGGTGCCACCCCCTATCACCTCGTCGTGACGCCCTACCGCACCGCCAACAATCCGCTCGACCCGATCCGCTACATCCTCGAGACAGGCGCTGCGGACGGCGTCATCATCTCGCGCACCGAGCCGCGCGACGCCCGGGTCGCGTTGATGATGGAGCGCAACCTCCCCTTCGTCACCCACGGCCGCACGGTGATGGGCCTGGAGCATCCGTTCCACGACTTCGATAACGAGCGCTTCGCCTACGAGGCGGTCAAGCGGCTGGTCGAGCGCGGCCGCCGCCATCTGATGCTGCTGGAGCCGCCGCCGCACCTGACCTTCAACATCCACATGCGCACCGGCTTCGAGCGCGCGGTGCGCGATTTCGGCGCCTCGATCTATCCCTTCAGCGAGGTCAACCTCGATTCCGGCCTGCCGGACATCCGCTCGGCCTGCGAACGGGTGATGCGGGCATCCGACGCGCCGGATGGCATCGTCTCCGGCTCAGGTTCCGGCGCCGTTGCCCTGATCGCCGCCGTCGAAAGCAGCGGCCGCCGAATTGGCCACGACATCGACATCGTCTCCAAAGAGCCGAGCACCTTCCTGCAATGGCTGCGGCCCGAGATCATGACCATGCGCGAGGACATCCGCCTCGCCGGCCGCGAACTCGCCAGCGCCGTCATCGGCCGCATCAACGGCCGCCCCGCAAGCGAACTGCAGACGCTGAGCTATCCGATCCCGACGGATTGAGGCTGTCTCCGTCGACGCCGAAGCAGCAAGGACGCTTGACATTGCCTGTTCCGATCTTCGACCAACGCCCGAAATGGCCCGAGGATGACGCTCGCCGTCTTGCGCAGGCCCCCGCGCAACAAAAAGGGCCGGCGCGCGCCAGCCCTTTCGTGTTTTCCCTGCCGCCGATCTTGCAATCAGCGACACTATCCGAAAGTCGCCGCGATCAAGCGCCGGCGACGAGGCCGCTGCCCCAGGGGCCGTGGTGGTTGTCGGCACCGTCGACGCGGTCGAAGCCGTGCGCGCCGAAGAAGTCGCGCTGGGCCTGGATCATGTTGGCCGTGCCGCGGCCGCGGCGGTAGCTGTCGAAGTAGCCGAGCGCCGAAGCGAGTGCTGGAACCGGAAGGCCGGCGAGAACGGCGGCCGAGACGACGCGACGCAGCGCACCGTCGGTTTCCTTGACCATGGCCGAGAAGGCGGGCGTGACGATCAGGTTCGCCGCGTCAGGTGCCGCGGTGAAGGCGGACGTGATCTCGTCGAGGAACTGCGAGCGGATGATGCAGCCGGCGCGCCAGATCTTGGCGATCACCGGCATCGGCAGGTTCCAGCCGAACTCCTTCGAGGCAGCCGACATGACGGCGAAGCCCTGCGCATAGGCGCCGATCTTGCCGGCGAGGAGCGCGCTTTCGAGATCCTTGATGAAGGCATCGCGGTCGGACACCGACAGCGCCGAGAGGCCGGGCAGACCGAGGGTCTTCTCGGCCGCCTCGCGCTCGTCCTTCATCGACGACAGGCTGCGGGCGGCGACCGCCGCCTCGATCGCCGTCGCCGGCACGCCCATGTTCTGCGCCTCGATGACAGACCACTTGCCGGTGCCCTTCTGGCCGGCCTTGTCGAGGATCATGTCGACGATCGGCTTGCCGGTCAAAGGATCGGCGGTTTCCAGAACGGTGCCGGAGATCTCGATCAGGTAGGAGTTCAGCCGGCCCTTGTTCCAGGTGTCGAACACCTTGCCGATCTCGGTGGCGCTCATGTTCAGGCCATCGCGCAGAATGCCGTAGATCTCGGCGATCATCTGCATGTCGGCATATTCGATGCCATTGTGGATGGTCTTGACGAAGTGGCCGGCGCCGTTTTCGCCGAGCCAGGCGACGCAGGGCTCGTCATTGTACTTCGCCGCGATCGAGGTCAGCACCTTCTCGACGCGCTTCCAGCTGTCCTCGGTGCCGCCGACCATGATCGACGGGCCGTGGCGCGCACCTTCCTCGCCGCCGGATACGCCCATGCCGATGAAGGTCAGGCCGCTGTCCTTGAGCGCGTCGAAGCGGCGCATCGTGTCGCGGAAGTTGGCGTTGCCGGCATCGATCATGATGTCGTTCTTTTCCAGGAACGGCTTCAGCAGTTCCATCTGCTGGTCGACCGGATCACCCGCCTTGATCATGATGATGATCGGGCGCGGCGGGCGGATGGCGGCGACGAATTCCGCGATGGTCTCGCAGGGGACGATCTGGTCCTTGAGGTCGCCCGCCTCCTCGTAGAATTCCCGGGTGCGTTCGGGCGTGCGGTTGAAGACCGCGATCTTGTTGCCTTTCTCGGCAATGTTGAGCGCCAGGTTCGACCCCATAACGCCGAGACCGATCAAACCGATTTCCGCCTGTGCCACGTTCTTACCTCCGTCTGGAATGGTGCTTTGCCGGACGGCCGCAAAGGTCGAGGGCGCTGCATGAAATGTCTTTGCCCGCAGCGGAACCGGAACAAGCCGCTCCACTTTCGGCAGGCGGCTGTTTTGGCATTCAAATCGATTTACGACAAGCCGTTGTTTGGTAACAATCGCGCATGGCAGCTACCCGCCATGCGCACCCGGCGAGCCGCGCTTGCCCCGGTCTTCGTCGTCGAGCACGCGCCAGGCCGCGCCGTCGAGGTCGTCATACTGGCCGTTGCGGATCGACCAGAGGAAGGCGCCGAGGCCGAGGCCGCCGAGAAAGAGCGCGATCGGGATGAGATAGATCAGCGTGCTCATGCCGGCCTCGCCATGCCCGAGGCCGGCTTCGGCGCGGCCGCGTCCTGTCGCAGCGCCGGTGTCCGGCCGCGCAGCCTGAGCGAATTCGCCACGACGATGATCGACGAGGTCGACATCGCCACGGCTGCGATCAGCGGGGTCGCATGGCCGAGGATCGCCACCGGCACGGCGATGACGTTGTAGCCGATCGCAAGCGCGAAATTCTGCCGGATCAGCCTGCCGGCCCGCTTCGAGGTCTCGACCGCGAAGGAGACGGCGTCCAGCCCGTCGCGCAGGAAGACGAGATCGGCGGCCTGCCGGCCGATGTCGGCCGCCGTCGCCGGCGCCATCGACACATGCGCCGCCGAAAGGGCCGGCGCATCGTTGATGCCGTCGCCCACCATCAGCACCCTTGCGCCTGCCGCGGCACTTTCCCGCACCGCCTCGGTCTTGTCGCGCGGCGCGAGCCCCGCCCGCCAGCGGCTGACGCCGAGCTGGGCCGCGACCCGCTCCACGGCCGCGGGACGGTCGCCGGAGAGGATATCGACCTCGATCCCGTCCTTGCGCAACCAGGCGACGGTTTCGCGGGCGGCGGGCCGCAGCCGGTCCTCGAACCGGAAGGTCTCGATCACGGCGCCGTCGAGCGACAGAACCACCTCCGAAGCGGAAGAACCGTCGTCTGCCGGCTCATCGCCGCTGCAGGCAAAGGCGCGGTTTCCAAGCCGCCAGGTCCCCTCCGGCGTCACCGCCTCGAGGCCGCGGCCCGGGATTTCCGCCACTGCCCCGAACTGCGGCACCGGCCCGACATGCGCAGCCGCGAGTGCGGCCGACAGCGGGTGGCGGGAATGAGCGGCAAGGGCTGCGGCGACGGCGAATGCCTGGTCACCCTTCAGGGTGCCCGGCCGGCCGGCAGCCTCCCGCCCGATCAGGCGCGGCGCACCCATGGTGAGCGTTCCCGTCTTGTCGAAGACCACGGCATCGATCTCGGCGAGCCGCTCCATCGCCGAACCGTCCTTGACCATGATGCCGTTGGCAAACAGGCGTCCCGCCGCCACCACCTGCACGACCGGCACCGCGAGGCCGAGCGCGCAGGGGCAGGTGATGATCAGGACGGCAACGGCGACCAGCATCGCATGCTTCCAGTCGCCGTCGGCAAAACCCCAGCCAAGGAAGGAGATCAGCGCCAGCAGATGCACCACCGGCGAATAGTAGGACGCCGCCCGGTCGGCGATGCGCCGATAGCGCGCGCGCCCGCCCTCGGCTGCTTCCATCAGGCCGATGACCTCCGCCAGGAACGAATCCCGCGCCACCGCCACGGCCTCGACCACGAGTGCGCCGGTGAGGTTCATCACGCCGGCCTCGAGCATGCTGCCAGGCTTGGCCGTGACCGGTGCGCTCTCGCCGCTGACGAGCGAACGGTCGACATCGCTCATGCCGGCTATGACGCGGGCGTCGACGGCGAGCCGTTCGCCGGCTGCGACCGACAGCCGGTCGCCGACGGCGATCTCCTCGACGGGACGATACTCGCGCCCTCCGTCGTCCTTGACCACCATGGCGCCGCGCGGCGAAAGCCGGGCAAGGCTGGTGATCGCCGAACGCGCCCGGTCGCGCATGACATGGTCCAGCGTGCGGCCGATCAGGAGGAAGAACAGCAGCGTCACCGTGGCATCGAACCAGGCATGTTCACCGTGGTGGATCGTCTCCCACAGCGAGACGAAATAGGACAGCGTCACCGCCAGCGAGATCGGTACGTCCATGTTGGTCCGCCCGTGCTTCAGCGCGCCCCAGGCGGAGCGGAAGAAGAAGCGCCCGGCATAGATCAGCACCGGCCCGGCGATCAGCGCCGAGATCCAGTGGAACAGATCGCGCGTGGATGCTTCCGCGCCCGACCAGACCGAGACCGACAGCAGCATGATGTTCATCGCTGCAAAGCCCGAGACGGCAACGGCACGGATCAGTTCGTTGCGCAGCGCGTCGTCGGCGGCGATCGGCGCGGTGAACAGATGGGCGGCATAACCGGTTCTGGCGATGGCGGCGGGGATCGTCTGCGGGTCGAAGCCCTCGACATCGCGCCAGCGCACCGACACGCGCCGGGCGGTCAGGTTGACGCGGGCGCTTTCGATCGACGGCAGGCCCGACAGCACGCCCTCGATCGTCGTGATGCAGGCGCCGCAATGGACGCCGGGAACGCTGAGATCGCTCTGGCGCAGCCCCTCGCCCAGGTCGCGGGCGGCCAGCCGCATCTCCTCGGAAGACGGCAGCGTACCGCCTGAGGCAGCCTCGATCGCGCCTTCGGTACCGGGTGCGCAGCAGCTCATGGCCTGCCTCCTGCGACGACCGTGCGGATCGTCTGGTGAAAGATCGGCTGCCCGCCCCGAACGCTCGCGATGTCCGCGATCCATTGGCCGGCGGGCAGTGTCCGTTCAGCAGAGTAGGTTCCCTCCCCTTCGGCGACAAGCGTCAGCCTGAAATCTTCCCGCTCGTCGGTGGGACGCTTGAAGGTAACGGTCACGGCATCGGCTGCGACGGGCCGACCCGCGGCATCATGGAGCCGGTAGCTGACGCGGCCGTCGGCGATGACAAGCGCGCCGGCAAGGCCGCTCTCGGCAAACGCCTTCGCCTTCTCCACCTTGCCGTTGAACTCCTGGCTCGCGACATAGGTGTTCTGCACCACAAGCCCGCTCCAACTGCTAACGGCGTTCCAGGCCATGATGAGGTTGACGGTGATGATGGTGCCGAAGAACAGCAGCATCACCCCCAGCATGTGCCAGCCGGTAAAGCGGAAGCCGGGCTCGTCTGTCTTTACAGGCGGGGTCATCTTGCACCTCCGGGCACGTTGAAATGGGCGTCATAGGTACCGCGCTCGCCGCCCGGCCGGTCCTCGGCGATCAGGCGGAAGCCGTCGCCGGCCTCGGCGCGGAAGTCCCTGGGCAGGGTCACGAACACCTTCACCGCGGTCACCTTGTCGGGTTGGACCGGGATATCGAAGCTGCGCCCGTCGCCGTCCGGGAGGCCGGAAATGCGCATGGTCGCATGCGGCAGGCCCTCGATCGAAAGCGTGATGGTGCGCGGTTCGGGGATCATGTTCAAAAGCTTCACCTCGTAGCCGTTGCGGATCGACCCGTCCGATTCGACCACGAACTGCGGATTGCGGTCATGGATGACGTTGAGCCCCAGCCGGTCGCGCGAGACCAGCGCGAACACGAGACCGAGACCGGCCAGCGTCCATATGACCAGATAGAAGACCGTGCGCAGCCGGAAGATGACGTGCCAGTCGAAATGCCGCACCTTCTCCGAGAAATTCCCGTCCGGTTTGCGCACGCGCGCCGGATCGATCGGCCCGGCGCCGTCCCCGGTGGCCAGCGCCATGTTGGCGCTGTAGTCCGAAAGCGTCGCATAGGCGATCAGCCCCCTCTCCCTGCCGAGCTTGTCCATCACCCCGTCGCAGGCGTCGATGCAGAGCGCGCAGGTGATGCATTCCAGCTGCTGCCCGTCGCGAATGTCGATGCCCATGGGACAGACGGCCACGCAGGCGTTGCAGTCGACGCAATCGCCGACGCTTTCCCCCGCCGCCACAGCCTTCTTGGCATGGCGCGAGCGCGGTTCGCCGCGCCAGTCGTTGTAGGTGACGACCAGCGAGTTCTCGTCCACCATCGCCGCCTGGATGCGCGGCCACGGGCACATGTAGGTGCAGACCTGTTCGCGCATCAGGCCGCCGAAGACATAGGTCGTCGCCGTCAGCACGGCCACGGTGATGTAGGCGACGGGCTGCGCCTGAAGGGTGACGAAGCTTGAAAGCAGCTTCGGCGCATCGGCGAAATAGAAGATCCAGGCACCACCCGTCGCCACCGCGATCGCGAGCCAGATGGCATGCTTGGCGATGCGTTTGCGGACCTTGTCCAGGGTCCACGGGCCGGCGTCGAGCTTCATGCGTGCGTTGCGGTCGCCTTCGATCGCCCGCTCGACGACGAGGAAGAGGTCGACCCAGACCGTCTGCGGACAGGCATAGCCGCACCAGGCCCGCCCGATCGCCGAGGTCACGAGGAACAGGCCGAAGCCCGCCATCACCAGCAACCCCGCCACGAAGAAGAACTCCTGCGGCCAGATCTCGATGAAGAAGAAATAGAACCGCCGGCCGGCGAGGTCGACCAGTACCGCCTGGTCCGGCGCATGCGCGCCGCGATCCCAACGGATCCACGGGGTCAGGTAATAGATGCCGAGCGTGATCAGCATCACGATCCACTTGAAGCGGCGGAATCGCCCTTCTGCCCGCTTGGGGAAGATCTTCTTCCGCTTTTCATAGAGCGGCTTGCGCACCTTGGCGGAGTTGACCGCCTCGGCGTCCAGCCGCTCGATCGCGGCATCCTGTGAGGGTTCAAGGGCGTTGTAGATGTTCATCGATGCATCGTCTCCACGCCCTGTTTGTGCGCCGCAGTGCCGTTCCGTTCCTTGACTTAAGTCAAAGATCGGGGTTGCCGGGCGCCCTGCCGGATGCGACAAAACAGCCGCCGTGACGGCGCAGAGGAGACACAGACGATGACCACGATGCCCGCCCGGATCGTCCACGTTTCGATCGCGCGGAACTGGTCCGAGGTCTATGCCTTTGCTGCAAGGCCGGAAAACATGCCGCTCTGGGCATCCGGGCTGGCCGCGGGACTGACGCCCGACGGCGATGACTGGATCGCCGACGGCGGGCCTGTCGGCAACGTCCGGGTCCGCTTTGCCGAAGACAACAGCTTCGGCGTGATCGACCACAGCGTGACGATGGAAGATGGCCTCGTCGTCCGGAATGCCCTGCGGGTGGTGCCGAACGGCGACGGTGCGGAGGTGATGTTCACCCTGCTCCGGCTGCCCGGCATGGACGATGCGGCCTTCGAGGCCGATGCGGCCCATGTGGCGCGCGACCTGCGGACGCTGAAGGCATTGCTGGAGAAACCGGCGCAGGAGAAAAAGGGAGAGAGTTGATGGCCGCCGCCGGCAAGGACCGCAAGATCGACTACATCGAATTCAACGTCGCCGATATCGCCCGCGCGAAAGCCTTCTACGGCTCTGCCTTCGGCTGGACCTTCACCGATTACGGACCGGAATATTGCGAGTTCCAGGACGGCCGTCTGACCGGCGGCTTCACGACGCTGGCGCCGGTGACGGCCACCGGCGGGCCGCTGGTCATCCTCTTCGCCGACGATCTCGAAGCCACCCTCGCCCGCGTGGAAAAGGCCGGCGGCCGCATCGTCAAGCCGATCTTCACCTTCCCGGGCGGACGCCGGTTCCAGTTCGCCGATCCGGACGGGTACGAACTGGGCGTGTGGTCGGACCGCTAGGAGTGGCTCTGGTTCCGGTTCTGGATGGTCTTCACGCGCGGCAGCTTGTAAGGTGTCCGACAAAATCTGGAGCAAGCGGTCATGGGTGCCAACGCGAAGCACGATCAGAACCTGCCAAAGCCGCGGAGCGGATCCGACGTTCCGCGCAAGGCGACGGCAGGGGCATCGGAGCGGGTCAGACGCCTCCTTGCGATCCTGAAGGCGACGGAACAAGATCGTCGCCGTCTATCGGAAGAAGAAGTGTTGCGGCAGATCGCTGACGTCCGTGGCGACTGAGAATGCCGCAACGCGTCTATGTCGACAGCAATATCTTCATCTACCTGATCGATGGCGATGACGATACGCGCCGCCGGGCGCTGTCGGCGCTGGAGGAATTCGACCGGCAGAACGCGAACCTGTTCACATCCGAACTGACGATCGCCGAGTGCACCATCGCGCCGATCAGGGACCGGCGGCCGGATATCGTTTCGGCCTTTCACGGCCTGCTCGAAGATCCGAAGATCGTGGAACTGGCGCCGATAACCCGCGACACGCTGGGGCTGGCCGCGAATATGGCCGCCGAACTTCGATTGAAGCTGCCGGACGCCATCCACGTCGCCACCGCCGAAGCCCTTTCCTGCAGCGTCTTCCTGACGAACGACCGGGGCATTCGCGCCCCGGCCGGCATCGAAATCCGCCATATCTAGCTGAAAGGGTTCGGCTATTCGCCGCCGCCCAGCGAATGCACGAAGACGGCGAGCTGCTTGATCGTCGGTTCGCCGAGCCGCGGCAGCCAGGCGGGCATGACCCCGTGCTTCGGGGCGCGGACCTGGTTGGCGATCGCCTCCTCGCCCTCGCCCTTCAGCCAGATCGCGTCGGCCAGATCCGGAGCGCCCATGTCGCGGTTGCCCCTTGCATCGTCGCCGTGGCACGAGGCGCAGTTGTCGACGAAGATCTGCTTGCCCGGCTCGACCATCGCCGCATCGTGCGGCACGCCGGTGAGGCTCACCACATAGGCGGAGACCTGCTTGATCTCTTCGGGCTGCAGCATGTCGGCGAAGGCCGGCATCTCGGAGACATGGGTGTCGGCATCGCCTTCGAAGCGAACGCCGTGGGCGATCGTGTGGTAGATCTGGTCGACGCTGCCGCCCCAGATCCACTCGTCGTCGTTCAGGTTCGGGAAGCCCGCCGAGCCCGCAGCACCCGAACCGTGGCACTGCACGCAGTTGACCTTGAAGGCGGCGGCCCCGCCGGCGATCGCGAACTGCGACAGCTCCGGATCGGCGACGATGTCGGCGAGCGGCGCGGACGCGATCCGGTCCACGTAGACCATCTGCGCGGCCCTGGCCGCCTCCAGGTCCCTGGCGACGTCGGCGCGGCTGGAATAGCCGAGAACGCCGCGGGTTGCCTCCGTCAGCATCGGCCAGGCCGGGTAGGCGATCATGTAGCCGATCCCCCAGACGATGGTCGCGTAGAAGGTCCAGACCCACCAGCGCGGCATCGGGTTGTTCAGTTCGCGGATACCGTCCCACTCATGACCGGTGGTCTCGACGCCGGAGATCTCGTCAATGTGCTTTTCAGCACCATGCTTGTCAGCCATGGTGTCAGTCCTCCTTGAGAGGGATTTGCGCGGCATTCTCGGCGGCCTTGCGTCCGCTGGGCCGGAAGGTGAAAAGGATGACGCCGACGAAGAAGATCGTCATGGCGAGCAGTCCCCAGACGTCGGCGAAGTGCCGCATCGCCGTGTAGGTTTCCATGGTCTGCCTCCCTTACCGGTAGCCGCTGGCGTCGTCATAGGTGGAGAAGTCCACCAGCGTGCCGAGCATCTGCAGATAGGCCACCAGCGCATCCATCTCGGTCAGCTTCTGCGGGTCGCCGTCGAAATCGCCCACCTTGGCCTTCGGATAGCGCTCCAGCAGCCCGGACGTATCGGCGTTCGGATCCGCCTGCGCCTTGAGGTCCGCCTCCGCGTTCTCGATCATCGCATCGTCGTAGGGAACGTTCACGGCGCGGTTCGCCTTGAGGTTCATCGACACGTCGGAAATGCGAAGCGGCGTCGTCTTCAGGAAGGCGTAGCTCGGCATGACCGATTCCGGGACGACCGAGCGCGGCTCGATCAGGTGCTGCACGTGCCACTCGTTCGAGTAGCGGTCACCGACGCGGGCCAGGTCCGGCCCGGTGCGCTTGGAGCCCCACTGGAAGGAATGGTCGTACATGCTTTCGGCGGCGAGCGAGTAGTGACCGTAGCGCTCGACCTCGTCCCGGAACGGCCGGATCATCTGGCTGTGACAGACATAGCAGCCCTCGCGGATGTAGATGTCGCGGCCGGCGAGCTCCAGCGGCGAGTAGGGCCGCATGCCCTCGACCTTCTCGATGGTGTTCTCGAGGTAGAAGAGCGGCGCGATCTCGACGATGCCGCCGACCGTGACCACGGCGAGCGAGGCGACCAGCAGCAGCGTTGCGTTTCTCTCCAGAACGGAGTGCTTGTTCAGTATCGACATGGATCACACGCTCCTTATTCGGCAGGCTGCAGGGTTGTTTCGCCCGCAGGCCGGGTGCTGCCCATCGAGACCTCGTCGCGCAGGCGCCCGCGAATGGTCTGATAGACGTTCCATGCCATGACCAGGCCGCCGGCGAGGTAGAGAACGCCGCCAAGCGTGCGGATGACATAGTAGGGGAACATCGCCAGCACGGTTTCGGCGAAGGAATAGACCAGGAAGCCCTGATCGTCGTATTCGCGCCACATCAGGCCCTGCTGGATGCCGGCAACCCACATGGCGGCGGCATAGAGCACGATGCCGAGGGTGGCGAGCCAGAAGTGCCAGCTGACCATGTTGACCGAATAGAGCCGCTCGCGATTCCACAGTTTCGGTGCGAGATAGTAGACGGCGGCGAACGAGATCATGCCGTTCCAGCCGAGTGCGCCGGCATGGACGTGGCCGATGGTCCAGTCGGTATAGTGCGACAGCGAGTTGACCGCCTTGATCGACAGCATCGGTCCCTCGAAGGTCGCCATGCCGTAGAAGGCGATGGCTGCCACCATCATGCGGATGATCGGGTCGGTGCGCACCTTGTCCCATGCGCCGGACAGGGTCATCAGGCCGTTGATCATGCCGCCCCAGGAGGGCATCCACAGCACGATCGAAAACACCATGCCGAGCGTCTGCGCCCAGTCGGGCACGGCGGTGTAGTGCAGGTGGTGCGGACCGGCCCAGATGTAGAGGAAGATGATCGACCAGAAGTGGACGATGGACAGGCGGTAGGAATAGACCGGACGCCCTGCCTGCTTCGGGACGAAATAGTACATCATCGCCAGGAACGGGATGGTCAGGAAGAAGGCCACGGCGTTGTGGCCGTACCACCACTGCGTCACCGCATCCTGCACGCCGGCGAAGGCCGAATAGCTCTTGACGCCGAGGAACGACACCGGGATCGCCAGGTTGTTGATGACGTGCAGCATGGCGATGGTGACGATGAAGGAGAGGTAGAACCAGTTCGCCACATAGATATGCGGCTCCTTGCGCCTCAGGACGGTGCCAAGGAAGACGACGAGATAGGCGACCCAGACGATCGTCAGCCACAGGTCGACATACCACTCGGGCTCCGCATATTCGCGGCTCTGGGTGATGCCCAGCAGATAGCCGGTCGCAGCCATGACGATGAACAGCTGATAGCCCCAGAAGACGAACCAGCCGAGATCGCCGCCGAACAGGCGCGCCCGCGATGTGCGCTGGACGACGTAGAACGAGGTCGCAATCAGGGCGTTGCCGCCGAAGGCGAAGATCACCGCCGAGGTATGCAGCGGCCGCAGGCGGCCGAAATTCAGGTAGGGTTCCAGATTGAGATCGGGAAACGCCAGCTGGGCGGCGATGACGACGCCGACCAGGAATCCGACGACGCCCCAGAAGACGGTGGCGATGACGCCGTATTTGACGACCTCGTCGAAGTAGGGGCTGGCATCGCCCTTCGCAAGGCCGCTGTCGCCCGGCACCCGATAGGGCGCGAAGGAAATGCGCCTGATCATGACCACCGTGCCGGCGAGCAGCACGAAGAACAGGACCCACATATGGGCCTGGAACAGGTTGTCGTGGGCGAAGGCTGCGCCGAGCAGCGCAAAGAACGCGCCGACGGCCAGGAGCCCTGTCTCTAATCCGTATTTCATCGTTGGCATCCCCAACCAGACATGCGTTGCGAGCAGCGGGGACGGACACGAATCCGCACCCTGCGATCGGATCACTGCTCGCAGATGCAGCAAGACTTGGCCTTGACGTAGATCAAGGAGAAGCAGGGGCCGCAGGCGCATCAATGCGCCAGGCTGCGGTCACTCAGGGAGAAATAACGCGATGACGCTGGAAAACGGGGAACAGAACAGGGTGTGTCACCTTCTTTCCGCCATGCCCGGCGACACCGTGTCGCTCGACTGGCTGGCGGGCGCCCATCGCGAACAGCTTCTTCTCTGCGACGCGCTGGAGGAGATCGCCGACAGCCTGCCGGCAAGCGTGAACCGGCAGAAGTGCATCTATGCGGCCATGGTGCTGGGCCCGCTGATCCACGGGCTGCATCGCTACGAGGAGGAGGTGCTCTTCCCTCACCTGACGGCGCGGACGAAAGGCAATCCGCTGCTCGCCGAGACGCTGAAGCGGCTGAAATTCGAACATTGCGAGGACGAGTGCTTCGCAGAGGAGCTCGTCGATACGCTCCTGAAGCTCGGCAGCGGCGCGCCGGACGTCAACATCGAGGCCGCCGGCTACATGCTGCGCGGCTTCTTCGAGACGATCCGCCGCCATATCGCCTTCGAGCGCGACCACCTGCTGCGTGGGCTTCACGACGCCTGACGAAGGCGCTCGCCGTCAGGCCTTGACGTGCTTGACGGTCTTCTTGATGTCCCAGCGGTCGTGATACCAGAGCCACTGGCCCGGATACTCCCGAACCCATTGCTCGACCTTGTCGTTCAGCTTCTGCGCCGTCGCGTCGACGTCGATGGCGCCGTCAGGGCGGCGCGGGATTTCCATCGCCGGTTCCAGCTCGAGCCGGAAGCGGTTGTCCGGCAGGCGGATGCAGCGCGCCGGATAGACCTCGCAGTCGAACTGGCGGACCAGCTTGGCGAGCAGCGGATTGGTCTGCACCGGACGGCCGAAGAAGGTCGTCGACAGGCCCTTGCGGTATTTCTGGTCCACCAGCACGCCGACCGGCTCGCCGGCGTCGAGCTTGCGGGCGAGCGTGAACGACGAACCCGCATGCGAAGGCACCAGATTACCCATCCGCGCACGGCGGAACTCGAATACCTTTTCGGCGATATAGGGGTTGTTGGGCGGGCGGAACAGCACCGTCACCTCGATGCCGAAGGCAGCCCCCGCCACCGGCAGCATCTCGAAATTGCCGGTATGGCCGGTGAAGACGATGAACGGCCGCCGGTTCTCGTAGAGATCGATGAAGATCGGCACGCCCTCGACCTCGACGCGCCCGACCTTGTCGCTGAACGGATCGAAATCGAACAGGCGGTCGAGGAAGACGTATTCCGCCGCCATTCGCCCCATGTTACCCCAGCTGTCCATGGCGATCGTGGCAAGCTCGGCCTCGGACTTCCCGGGGAACGCATTGCGCAGGTTGGTCAGCATCAGCTGATGCCGGCGCGTCTTCGGTCCGACGAAACGGCCGAAGCGGTCGGCGGCGTTCATCGCGCCGTCGGCTGGAAACAGCTTCAGGACGTTGAGCAGCCCGAACACGAACTGGGCCACCAGCCACTGCTCGAAATTGCGCAGCGCGAGCACGACGCGGGTGATCAGCTTGCGCACGATCGTCAGTCCAGCCTGAGCACGATCTTGCCGAAGATCTGGCGCGATTCCATCCGCTCCAGCGCAGTCGCGATCCCGTCGAAGGTCACCTCGGTATCGATCACCGGATGGACGATGCCGCGGGCCATCTTCTGCATGGCGTTTGCCATGTTCTCTATGCGGCAACCGAAGGAGCCGAGCAGTTTCAGCTGCTGCTGGAACAGCATCATCAGGTTCATCTCGGTGGAGACGCCGGACGTCGAGCCGCAGGTGACGAGGCGGCCGCCGCGCTTCAGGCAGAGCATCGAGCCGGCCCAGGTATCCTTGCCGACATGTTCGAAGACGACGTCTACGCCCTTCTTCTTCGTCAGCTTGCGCACGACGCCCTCGAAGCGGTCCTCGCGATAGTTGATGACGTGATCGGCGCCGAGCGCCTTCGCCTTCTCGATCTTGTCGTTGGAGCCGACGGTGGTGATGACGGTGCAGCCGATCTTCTTGGCCAGCTGAATGGCCGCCGTGCCGATGCCCGATCCGCCGGCATGGACGAGGATCGTCTCGCCGGGCTCGAGTTTCGCATTGTCGAACAGCATGTGCTCGACCGTGCCGAAGGTGACGGGCGCAAGGGCCGCAGCAACCGCATCGATGCCGGGCGGCGCTGGAACGAGTTGGCGGGCGGGGATGTTGATCTTCTCCTGCGCGAAGCCGTCGAGATGGAAGCCGTGCACCCCGCCGACGTGTTCGCAGAGGTTGTCGCGCCCCTCGCGGCAGGGCTTGCACAGCCCGCAGATGCGCGCGCCATAGACCGAGACCAGCTGTCCCGGCAGGACGTTCGCAACACCCGGGCCGATCTGGTCGACGACGCCGGCGGCCTCCGCACCGATGACGAGCGGCATCTTGCGCTTGGCGAACGCCATGCCGCGCCAGCCCCACACATCGATATGGTTCAGCGCCACCGCCTTGACGCGGAGCGTCACCTCGCCCGGACCGGGGGCTTCCGGCTCCGGAATGTCGGTCAGTTCGAGCTTGCGGTCGTCGAGTAGCTGCAATGCGCGCATTTTTCCGTCCTTCGCCGCAGTCGCGGCATGATGTTCATGGGCGGCGTCAGGTGGCACCGGCAGGCGCGGCCATCGCCGTCGTTCGGCGCCAACCGCCCGTTCGGCCGGCTACGCCGCGTTTCGGATCGTTCCTCTAGCGCATGCCCCAAAGAATCGGAACACCTTTTGCGAGAGAACGGCAGGCGGCACGGTCCCCTCGCACGTTCGCCCTCCGGTGTCGGCCGGAGGCGGACATCGGCCCGCCTCTCCGCTTCCGTTTCGTCAGGCTGGCTCCGCCGTCATCACCAGGCTGGCGTTCTGGCCGCCGAAGCCGAAGGAATTCGACAGAACGGCCGAGACCTGCTTGTCGCGCTTCACGTTCGGCACGACGTCGAGAACGATGGTCGGGTCGGGGTTCTGGTAGTTGATCGTCGGCGGCAGCGTGCCCGTCAGCATCGTCTGCAGCGAGAACACCGCCTCGATCGCGCCGGCCGCCGTCAGCGTGTGACCGATCATCGACTTGTTGGAGGAGACCGGGATCTTCGCAAGCCCTTCCCCGAACACGGTCGACATGGAGAGATACTCCATCTTGTCGTTTTCCGGCGTCGAGGTGCCGTGCGCGTTGATGTAGCCGATGCCGTCCTCGGCGATGCCGGCATCCTCCAGCGCCGCCCGGATCGTCGCGATCGCCGGTCCGCCGTCCGGCGAGGACCGGGTGCGGTGGAAATGGTCCGCCTTCTCGCCGCAGCCCTTCATGATGCCGAGCACGCGGGCGCCGCGGGCGATCGCCGATTCCAGCGATTCCAGAACCAGCGTCGCCGCCCCTTCGGCGATCACGAAGCCGTCGCGATCCTTGGTGAAGGGCTTGGAGGCCTTCTGCGGCGGGTCATTCTGGGTCGAGAGCGCCGACAGCAGCGCGAAGCGGATCAGCGCCTCGGCGGTGACCGAACCGTCGGTGCCGACGGTCAGCGCCCGCTCGGTGCGGCCCTGGCGGATCGCCTCGACGCCGAGCTGGATCGCGGTCGCACCGGAGGCACAAGCGGTCGACAGCGTCACCGGCAGGCCGCGCGTGCCGAAGCGGTCGGCAAGCCGCTCGGAGATCGCACCGAACAGCCAGGCTTCGTAGAGCGCCGGATCGGGCTTGTCGCGCAACACCGTCAGGAAGCGGTCATAGGCATCACCCGGGCGCTGCGAGGCCGGGGCGCGGTCGGCGAGCGCGAAGCGCGCGCTCCATTCCGGCTCGATCGGCGGAGCGGCCAGGAACAGCGGCCCGCCGAAATCGCCGGAAAGCCCGGCCTGCGCCAGCGCTTCCTCGGTCGTCTCGCGGGCATAGAAATAGGAACGCTCGACCGGATTCTCGGCCGGCAGCTCGACGAAATCGACCGTACCGGCGATCCGCGTGTTGAGGCCGTCGACGGGAAAGCGGCTGATGCCGTGGATGCCGGACACGCCGCCCGAAAGGGCCGTCCAGTTGTCCTTCAGCCCCTGGCCGAGCGAGGTGATGACGCCCATGCCGGTGACGGCGACGATCGGGCGTCCGAGATGGTCCCTGTAGGCTGCCTTGGTCATGCGCCCGTCCTCTTATTTCTCTGCCTTCAGGATGGCGACGCCCTCGCCGCGGTGATGGCCGACCGTGGTGACGATCGCGGTCTCGGCGGCCCGGTCCATCCCGCTCTCACCCGCCGGATCGAAAGCCGGCACCTTCGCCTCGCTCGCAAGCGCGAGACCCGCGAGCGCGAGACCCAGCGGGAACTGGCTCTCCAGCGCATGGCCGGTCACGCCGGCATAGCCGCGCACCGGAGCGTTCGGGAAACGGCCTTCCAGCCAGGTCTTTTCGCGGGTCGACAGATCGTTGATGCCCGACGCGCCGGAGAAGACGACGGTTGCCCCGTCCTCGCCGCCCGCCCGCTCGGCGAGCGCGTCGAGGCGGCGCTCCAGCCGCCCGTCGTCGCGGCTGCCGCGGTCGCCGCCAATATCCTCGATCGTGGCATAGATGCGCGCGCCGCGCGCCTCGGCATGCGCCCGCTGCTCCAGCACCAGGAAGGCGCCGGCCGAACCGGAAATGATGCCGCCGCCGGCCTCGGGATCGCGCGACCACAGCGGCGTCCAGCCGCCGGTCGCATGCGCGCCGAGCGCCTCGTAGAGCAGGATCACGTCCGGCCGTTCGGCGACGAAGCCGCCGCCGACCAGCGTATGCGTCGACTGGCCGGCGCGGATGCGCGAAAACGCCGTCTCGATGGCGCTGATGCCGGCCGCTTCCTCGCCCATGAAGGTGCGCGAGGAGCCCGTGACCTTGTGGACGATCGAGATGTTGCCGGCCATCAGGTTGGAGAGCTGGGCGAGAAACAGCGTCGGGCGCAGTTCGGTGGTCAGCTTCTCGTTCAGGAGCCGTTCGCGGTCGTTGCGCTTCAGCCCCTCGTCGACGATCAGGGAATCGACATTGATGTCGCGCTCGCCGCCGCCAGCCGCCACGATCATGTCCATCGTGCCGCAGGCCTCGGCATCTTCCTTCAGCCCGGCATCGTCGAGCGCCAGGCCGGCGGTGAACACGCCGAGCCGCTGCCAGTTCTCCATCTGCCGCTGGTCGCCGCGCTTTTGGATCTGCTGCGACCAGTCGATCTCCGGCATCGGATGGACCGGATAGGGCGCGAAGCGCTCCGCCTCGATCTTCAGTTGCGGGCCACTCCCGGCCTTGAGCAGCGCGATATGCGGCTCGGTGCCGACACCCTGGCAGGTGACGATGCCGATGCCGGTAATGACGACGTCGTTCGGCGCCTTCGTCATGCGTCTGTTCCTCTTGAATTGCCCGTTGCGGCGCCTGATGCGGCAAGGGCGTCCACAAGGCCGAGTTCCTCGGCCCGCTTGCGCACGATATCGCCGAGCGGCACTTCGCTGAACGGCACGGTGCGCAGCTTCAGCTGCGCGTCGCAGACCTTCTTGCCGCCGGACGTGATCCTCGCCTTGGTGACGGCGAAACCCGAGCCGTCGTGCTCCAGCACCGCCTCGATGTCGAGCACGGCGTCGGGTTCGACGAAGGTGCGCATCTTGGCGCCGTCGACCGACATCAGGAACGGCATGGCCGCGAAATTGGTGGCGGCAAGGACCAGAAAGCCCGAGGCCTGCGCCATCGTCTCGATCAGGAGCACGCCCGGAACCAGCGGCATGCCGGGAAAATGTCCTTCGAAGACCGGGCTTTTGGAAGGAACGACGGAGCGCGCCGTCAGCGTCTTGCGCTCGGCGTCCACCGTTTCCACCCGGTCGATCATCTGGAAATATTCAAGCAGCATCGAATACCTATCTTGCGGCCGGGTTACCTCGATGTAACCGGGGTCCGGAACGTGAAAGGCCTGCCAGGTCCGGCAGGCCGTCAGCGCCCGAAAACGGGATGCGGATGGCCGCGTGCTGCGGCCCCGGCCTTTACGCCTTGGCGGCGCGCAGTTCGTCGATCTTGGCGCAGAGGTTCTTCAGCACGAAGTATTCCTCGGTCGCCACCTTGCCTTCGTTGACGTCCTGCGTCCACTGTTCGAGCGGGATCTTGATGCCGAACTCCTTGTCGATCGCAAAGACGATGTCGAGGAAGTCGAGGCTGTCGATGCCGAGATCGTCGATCGTGTGGCTCTCGGGCTTGATGGTTTCGCGATCGATCTCGCTGGTTTCCGCGATGATGTCGGCAACCTTGTCAAATGTAGCTGTCACGCCAGTACCTCTTAAAATCCTTTGTTGCGCGATCCTATAAGTAAATTGGGCGGAATTGCCAATGGGCTGTTCCGGGCGCGCTGCAAATTGGCTGTGGCCTGTTGCCCGAACGTCGACCGCCTTGCACTTGCGGCAAAACTCTGCCGAAATCTGCAGCAGACGCATCGCGAATTGATTTCGATCAAGTCGAACCACCCGAATTCGACTTAACAATCGTCAATAGCAGCCCGAGTGGCAGCGAGACGGAAGAGGTAACAATGTCGCATTGTCTCCCTTTCGATTCTCGTCCACTGGTGAGCCATGGCAACTCGATGTCAGGAAAAGGCGATTTCGATGGACATGCAGCGCAGTGACATTCACAGCTCCGACGTTCCCGTCGTCTGCCGTGCCTGCGAGGCGCGCCACGGCGGCGCGTGCGGCGCGCTCTCGGCCCAGGAACTGGGGGAACTGAGCAAGCACTCCAGCCGCAGGCGCCTGCAGGCCGGCACCGAGGTCGTCGGCCAGGGCGAGGATTTGTCGACCTGCGCCAACATCATGCGCGGCGTCGTCAAGCTCACCCGGATGATGCCGGACGGCCGCCAGCAGATCGTTGGCCTCCAGTTCGCCCCAGATTTCCTCGGCCGCCCCTTCGCCGCCGAGAGCCCGCACAGCGCGGAAGCGGCGACGGATGCGGAGATCTGCACCTTCCCGCGCCACCTGCTGGAGCGCATGGTGGCCCGCTCGCCGGATCTCGAACACCGGCTGCACCAGCAGGTGCTGAAGGAGCTTGACGAGGCGCGCGACTGGATGCTGACGCTCGGCCGCAAGAACGCGCAGGAAAAGGTGGCAAGCTTCCTGTTCCTGATCGCCACGCACTATGATCCGGAAACCGTCGACGGCTCCGCCTTCGACCTGCCGCTGTCGCGCGCCGATATCGCCGATTTCCTCGGCCTGACGATCGAGACCGTCAGCCGCCAGTTCACCAAACTGCGCAAGGAAGGCGTCATCCGCATCGAGAACAACCGGCACGTCACGGTCCCCGACGTCGAGCGCCTGCAGCAGTTCGCCGGCGTCGACTGAGCCGGCTGCGACGGCACGCCCGCTCTTCCCAGATACGCTCGCCATCCCCACAAGCGGTTCTGGCGGACGCCCTCGCGGGCGCCCGCCCTTGGGCGCTACACCTGCAGGCCGCCGGCCACGTCGATCACGCCGCCCGTGATGTAGCCGCCGTTCGGTCCCGCCAGGAAGCAGACAGTGGCCGACACCTCCTCGAGCGTCGCGATCCGGCGGATCGGATGCAGGTCCATGACCGCGTCGGGCAGCTTGTCGCGCACTTCGGCCGCCATGTCTGTCGGCATGATGCCGGGCTGGACGACGTTGACCGTGATGTTGCGTCCGCCGAGGTCGCGGGCGACGCCCCGCGCATATCCGGCGATGGCCGCCTTGGTTCCGGAATAGTCAGCGACGCCGGCGAACGGGACGCGGCTGCCCAGCAGGGAGCCGATGAAGATGATCCGGCCGCCGTCCGGCAGCACCGGCGCCGCCGCGCGCGTGGTCGCCACCGCACCCATGACGTTGACCTGCCACTGGCGATCGAGGTTGACCGTGTCGAGTTCGGGGTCGTCGACCGTCCTGCCCTGCACGGCGATCGCCGCATTGTTGACGAGGATGTCGAGCCGGCCGAAATGCGCCGCCACCGTCTCGACCAGCGGTTTGGCCGCCCCCATGTCCGCCTGGTCACTGCGGATTGCGAGGGCCCTGACCCCTTTCGCCTTTAGCTTTCCAACCACGGCTTCGGCCTTGTCGGCCGACGCAACGTAGCTGATCGCCACATCCGCCCCCTGGTCGGCAAGTGCCTCCGCCACAGCGGCGCCGAGCCCGCGCGAGCCTCCGGTCACGAGCGCGACCTTGCCCTTCAATATGTTCGACATGAGCGAATCCCTTCCATCGCCATCGGGCGCCGCTGCAAGCGGCATGCCCGTTTAATAATAATCGTTACGATAACGATCGGTATGAAATTTGACCCGCATCGTCAAGTGGTTTAATAACGGTCATTATGAAAAGACAGGATCGGACATATGGGACGTCATCGCGAATTTGACGTGGAGAAAGCGCTGGATGCCGCGCTGTGCGTCTTCTGGCGCAAGGGCTACGAGGGGGCCTCCTACACCGACCTGACCGAGGCCACGGGTGTGGAGCGACCCGCCCTCTATTCGGCATTCGGCAACAAGGAAGCGCTCTTCCGCCAGGCCCTGGATCGCTATTGCGAGCGGTACTTCGACTACTTGCCCGAAGCGCTCGACCGACCGACGGCCCGGGACGTCGCGGCACGCATCCTCTACGGTGCGCTCGATCTCAACACCCGCTACCCCGATCATACCGGGTGCCTCGTCATCAACGGGGCGCTGGCCGGATCGGATGAGGCGGAACCCGTGCGACAGACATTGATAGAAGCACGCGCGGTCGCCGAGGCGCAGCTTCGTGAACGCTTCGAACGGGCAAGGGCCGAAGGCGACCTGCCGCAGACGGCGAGGCCCGAGGCCCTTGCGGCATTCCTGATGGCCGTCACGCATGGCATGGCGGTTCAGGCCAAGGCCGGCTTCAGCCGCGACCGGCTGGAAGCCGTCGCCGAACAGGCATTGTCCGCCTGGCCTGCCGGCAGTTCCGAGATTTCCGTGGCATCAGGCCCCTAGACGATCGCCGCCATGGCCGCACCGGCAAGCGCGAATAGCACCAGCGCATCGCAGGCGCGGTTGAACACCCTGATCCCACGGCGGATATCGTCCGGCGTCGCGGCGGTGCGTCCGGCCGCATTCATCATCGGCTCGTCCACCCGCACGCCGCCATAGACGCGCGGACCGGCAAGCCCGATGCCGAGCGCGCCCGCCATCGCCGCCTCCGGCCAGCCCGAATTGGGCGAGCGGTGCAGGCTGCTGTCGCGCAGGGCCAGGTCGAGCGCCGCCCGCGCCGCCCGCCCGCCGATCGCCACCCGGGTGCCCAGGGCGATGAGCACGATGGAGAGCCGCGCCGCCGGCCAGTTGGCAAGGTCGTCGAGCCTGGCGGCGGCCCAGCCGAACTCCAGGTATTTCGCGTTCCGGTGGCCGATCATCGAATCGGCCGTGTTGAGCATCTTATAGGCCAGCAGTCCCGGCAGCCCCAGCAGCGCATACCAGAGTGCAGGCGCCACGACGCCGTCGGAAAAGTTCTCCGCAAGGCTCTCGATCGCCGCCCGGCAGACCGCCGGCTCGTCCAGCGTCGCCGGATCGCGGCCGACGATCATCGACACCGCCCGCCGCCCGCCCGCGAGCCCGTCTTGCCGCAGCCCGTCCGCCACCGCGCCCACATGGTCGGCGAGGCTCTTCTGGGCAAGGAACAGCGCGACGACGGCCGCTTCGAGGACAAGCCCGACCCAGCCGAGCAGGCCCAGCAGGCCGTGGATCACCGATCCGGCCAGCATGCTCGCCGCAAGCAGCGCGCCGATCGCCACCGCACCGTTGAAACGCCGCGTCTCCGGCGTCATTCGCTTGGCGTTGAACAACCGGTCGACGAAAGAGATGGCCCGCCCGAACACCACGACCGGATGCGGCAGCCGCTCCCAGAGCTTCGGCGGATCGCCGACGATGCGGTCGATCACCAGGGCGGCGGCGAGGACGATCAGCGTGAGGGTCATGGAAGAAGCCCCTTCGCTCAGGCGCCGGGCCGCGCGGGCGCTCCGGCCAAAGCCGGGGCGGGGGCCGGGGCCTGTGTCAGGGCCTGGGCCAGACGACGATCGGCGCTCTCGTCCGGGGCAAGCCCGAAGCGCAGCCAGCTCCGCTCATAGGCGAACGGCCGCACGAGCACATGCTGCCGGCACAGCGCCTCGTAGATATCCGCCGCCCGCGGATGCGAGACGAGCGAGAACAGCGCCGTCCCATCTACGACATCGAGCCCCGACTGCCGCAGCACCGCATCCAGCGCCGTCTTGCGTTCTGTGATCGACTGCCGGATCGGCGCACAGTCGCCCGCCATCAGGCGCGTCGCGATCGTCAGGGCCGGCCCGGAGACCGCCCAGGGACCGAGCCACTCGGAAAAATCCGCAAGCAGGCGCGCCTCGCCCAGGACGAAGCCGAGCCGCAGTCCGGCAAGGCCGAAGAACTTGCCGAAGGAACGGAACACCACCAGTCCCGGCGCGGCACCCGCATGGGCCGCGAGCGAAGTCGCGGGCTCCATGTCGCCGAAAGCCTCGTCCACCACCAACATGCCGCCCGACCGCGCCAGCCGCTGGCGCACCTGCAAGAGTTCCTCCGGCCGATGCAGGCGACCGTCAGGGTTGTTGGGGTTGACCGCCACCACGAGCCCGTGGTCGTCACGGACACCGTCGAGCGTGCCGATTTCATCCACGGCGCATCCTGCCGCGCGCAGCACGCGCGCATATTCGCCGTATGTCGGAGACAGGATGGCGACGCGCCGGCCCGCGGGCACCAGCCGCGGCAGCAACTGGATCGCCGCCTGCGTTCCGGGAACCGGCAGCGGCAGGCAGTTGCTTGCGCCGTAGTAGCGGGCGGCCGCCTGCCGCGTCTCGTCGAGCCTTCCCCGATCCGGCAGGCGGTGCCAGGCGGCAGCGTCGATCGCCGGCAGCGCCACCGGGCGTGGATTGATGCCGGTGGACAGGTCCAGCCAGTCTTCCGGCCGCCCGCCATGACGCTCGGCCGCCGCCGAGATGCCGCCGCCGTGTTGGATCGGCGCCTCGGTCATCGTCTCTCCTCCGCAAGGTCGATCGCGTGCATGTAGGAGCCGGCGACGTTGCCCCGGCGCAGGCCCGCGACGCCGAGATCCTGCCCCGTCGCGTCAGCCACCGAGAACAGCCGATCGGCCTCGCCCTCGCGCGCCACGGTCGAATAGTGGAACTCATGCGCGGTCATCGCATGGCTGAAACCCGACCCCGGAAGCGGGCTCAGCCGCCGGTAGCCGAGCTGCCGTCGGCGTTCCGAAAAGCTGGTGACGAGCGGCAGCAGGCCGAGCATGCGGTGCCGGGTCCCCTCCGCATCGACCAGCCCCTCGCCCAGCACCATGTAGCCCCCGCATTCGCCGTAGATCCGCACGCCGCGCCCGGCCGCAGCGCGCAGGGCATCACGGAAATGTCCGGCATCGGCCAGGCGGGCGCCGTGCAGTTCGGGATAGCCGCCGGGCAAAAACACCGCATCGCACCCCGCCTGCGGCGCCTCGTCGGCGAGCGGCGAGAAATAGGAGATCTCTGCGCCCTGCCCGGACCACCCGGCGAGCAGATGCGGGTAGATGAAGGCAAACGCGTTGTCGCGAGCGACCGCGATGCGCCGGCCGAGCGGCGGCAGGCGCGCCACATCGCCCACGGCGGCCGACACCCCGCCCTGCCCGGCCATGGCCAGCAGTGCCTCGAGGTCGACGCTGCGGCGAACGGTCTCCGCCGCCCGTCCGACGAACGCCTCCAGCCCCGCATGCTCGCCGGCCTGCACCAGTCCGAGATGGCGCTCGGGAAGGGCCAGCGCGGGATCGTGCCGGATCGCGCCGAAGATCGCGATGCCCGCCTTTTCCAGAGCCGATCGCAGCATCGCCTCATGGCGCTCGCTGCCGACCTTGTTCAGGATCACGCCGCCGACGTGAACGTCGTCGCGGAAGCGGATATAGCCCTGCACGAGGGCGGCGACCGAGTGCGACAGCCGGCTGCAATCGACGACCAGCACCACCGGCAATTCGAGCATCGCGGCGAGGTCGGCCGGCGCGCCGTTGCCGTCGGCGGCCCCGTCGAACAGCCCCATCATCGCCTCGACGAGGAGCAGCCGGTCGCCGCGCTGCTGTCCAGCGGCATTGTCGACCAAAAGCTCCGGCCGCATCGCCCAAGGATCGTAGTTCAGGCAGACCGAACGGGCGGCGGCGGCATGGAAGGCGGGATCGATGTAGTCGGGACCGGCCTTGCCCGGCGAGAGCGCGACGCCCGCGTCCGACAGTGCCCGCAGAAGGCCGAGCGTGACCGTCGTCTTGCCCGAGCCGGAAGCCGGGGCTGCGATCATCAGCCCGCTCATGCGGGGTCCTTCAGCGTGCGGGCGCCGAGCGGATCGGGCACCAGCACCCTGCCCTCGCGCAGCGCGCCGAGCCAGTCGAGCGAGCCGCGCAGCCGGACGACCTCGCCGACCACGACGATTGCCGGCGGTTCCAGTCCCGAGGCTGCCGCGTCGGCTTCCGAACGCGCAAGCGTCGTCTCCAGCACGGCCTGCCCCGCGGTTGCGGCATTGCAGACAAAGGCCATGGGCTCGTCCGGCGAACGGCCGGCGGCGATCAGCTTCGCCGAGATCTGGCCGATGTGCTTCATCGCCATGTACATGACGATCACCGGCGAGCCGGCAGCGATCGCCGCCCAGTCGATGCGATCGGGCACGACGCCCGAAGAATCGTGCCCGGTCAGGAATGTCACCGCATGGTTCACCTCGCGATGCGTCACCGGGATCCCGGCATAGGCGAGCCCGCCGATACCGGCGGTGATGCCCGGCACCACGCGGAAGGCGATCCTGTGCTCGACCAGCGTCAGCGCCTCCTCGCCGCCGCGGCCGAACACGAACGGGTCGCCCCCCTTCAGCCGCAGGACGCGCTTGCCGGCCCGCGCGAGTTCCACCAGCCGAAGCGAGATGTCGCGCTGCTTCGGCGAGGGCTTGCCGCCGCGCTTGCCGGCGAACTCGATCGTGGCGTCGGGCCTTACGAACCGCAGGCAATCGGCGTTGACGAGCGCGTCGTGCACGATGACGTCGGCCTGACGCAACCCGTGCACGGCCAGCATCGTCAGCAGCCCGGCGTCGCCCGGACCTGCGCCAACGAGCCAGACGCTTCCGGGCTCCAGTTCGGGCAGGGAGGAAAACAGTGCATCCATCAGCCGGCCCTCACCGCTGACCGAACCGCGACCGAAGAGGCGGACTCATTATCTGAGGAAACTTTCGCAATCGGTTGAAAAGATTCCGCGATCGCAGCGGTCGCATGCACAGAGCGCACCTTCGGCACGACGAGCCGCGCACCGGCGCCGGCCGCGGCGAGCGCTGCGGCCTCGGCAACGCCATGGCATCCGGTATGGCGGAAGACGATATCCGAGGGATTGGCGAGCCGCGGGGTCTCGGCCTCGAGCCTTGCTGCATCGAAGGTGCGGAACGGAACGTCGAAGCGCCGGGCTGCAGCCAGCATCGCCGGTTCCCCGGCACGGGTATCGAGAGAGGCGATCAGCACAAGACGGCGATCCCGCCCGGCGGCGCGCAGCGCTTCCTCGGCCAAACCGATCACCTCGGCCGCAGCCGTTCCGCGCTCGCAGCCAAGACCCAGTACGAGCGAGGATATCGCACCGTCGTTCACCTGCACCGCCTGCGTCATCCCGCTGTCCTCGTTCCCCCTGGACATGCGCGGTGCGGGTGATCCGTCTCGGCAGCCCCGGGTCTGGCCCCTTCGAGGGTCGGCCGCTCCAGGCACCTGTCCGGCCCGGCAAAGGGCACCGCCGCATGTCCGACCTGTTTACCGAAGCGGCATTTCGCGGTCAAACGGGATTGCGCCGTCGGATGGAACGGAAGCGGCATGGTCGTGGAAATCGGCCGCCAAAGAGGGGCGGCCGGTTGCGTGCCTGAGCCCCCCTGCGGAACGGACGACACGCGGGCCGATGACCACGGCTTTTCGCGCCCGTCGCTTTCGGCTTTGCATTTGCCGGCCGGTTCTGACAAGGAGAGCCGTTCCTTTCTCCAGCCTGCCCGGACTCCCACGTGGTCGACGTCACACTGCAGATTCTTCTCTTCCTGTTCCTCGCAGCCTTTGTCGCCGGCTTCATCGATGCCATCGCCGGCGGCGGCGGCATGATCACGATCCCCGCCATGCTGATCGCCGGGATCCCGCCGCTGGAAGCGCTGGGCACCAACAAGCTGCAGTCGCTGTTCGGTTCCGGCTCCGCCACGGTCGCCTATGCCGGCGCCGGCCATGTCGAGGTCCAGCGGCAATTGCCGATGGCCGCGCTGGCCGCGATCGGCGCGGCGTTCGGCGCCGCGCTCGCCACCGTCATTCCCGGCGAGGCGCTGCGGGCGGTCTTGCCCTTCCTGCTCCTCGGGATTGCGCTCTACTTCGCGCTGAAGCCGAGCATCGGCGACGTCGACAAGCATCGCCGCCTGTCGGAATTGGCCTTCACCCTGTCGGTGGTGCCGCTCATCGGCTTCTACGACGGCGTCTTCGGCCCCGGCACCGGCTCGTTCTTCATGCTCGCCTTCGTCTCGCTCGCGGGCTTCGGCATCCTCAAGGCGACGGCCAACACCAAGTTTCTGAACTTCGGCTCCAATGCCGGCGCCTTCGCCTTCTTCCTCGGCTATGGTGTCGTGCTCTGGAAAGTCGGCATCACCATGGGCATCGGCCAGTTCCTCGGCGCACAGGTCGGCTCGCGCTTCGCCATGCGAAAGGGCGCAAGGATCATCAAGCCGCTTCTGGTCGTCACCAGCATGGCGCTCGCGCTTCGCCTCCTGGCCGACCCCGCCAATCCGCTGCGCGCCTGGCTGGGCTTCTAGCCAGCAGGCATCGCGGGCCCGATCAGAATTCGACGCCGATCTGGGCCTTGATGCCGGAGCGGAACGGATGCTTGACCAGCTCCATCTCGGTGACGAGGTCGGCGATCTCGATCAGCTCGTCCTTGGCATTGCGCCCGGTCAGGACGACATGCGTCATGTGCGGCTTCTGCGCCTGCAGGAACGCCACGACCTCGTTGACGTCGATATAGTCGTAGCGCAGTGCGATGTTGATCTCGTCGAGCAGAACCATCGAGTTGCGCTCGTCGAGGATCAGCTCCTTCGCCTTCTCCCAGGCCTTCTGCGCCATGGCGACGTCGCGCGCCCGGTCCTGCGTCTCCCAGGTGAAGCCCTCGCCGAGCGTGTGGAACTGGCAGAGATCGGAGAAATGCGTCTCGATCAGTTCGCGCTCGCCGGTTTTCATCGCGCCCTTGATGAACTGCACGACGGCCGACGGCTTGCCATGGGCGATGTGCCGGAAGATCATGCCGAAGCCGGCGGTCGACTTGCCCTTGCCCTTGCCGGTATGGACGATGACCAGGCCCTTCTCGTCCGTCTTGGTGGCCATGATCTTCTCGCGGGCCTGCTTCTTCTTGGCCATCTTCTCCGAATGGCGCGCGAGTTCGGCCTCGGTCATGCCGGCCTCATTGCCTACCTCTTTGACAGTGTCGGTATCGGTATCGCTCATGGCGTGCTCCTCAATTCTCGTGTTTCGGCATCGTCACCGGCGAGGACGTCGCCCGCCGGCAGCTCTCGCAATGGCAATGGCCGGTGCGGATGATGGGGCCGGAAACCTCAAAACGCACCGACCTGCACAGGCAGCGTCCGGAAAGCCCGCTCATGATGCCCTCCTCCTGCCGGCGATCTCCTCCAGGGCGAACCGCGCCGAGTTTGAACGCGGCGACCACAGCCGGCGGTCGATTGCCTCGACCAGGCGATCCGACATCTCCTTCAGCGCTGCGGGGTTCTTCTCGGCCAGGAAGTCGCGCACGTGCTCGTCGAGAAGATAGGCCGTGTAGACCGCCTCGAAATGATGATCCTTCACCGCACCCGTGGTCGCAGCGAAGGCGAACATGAAGTCGACGGTCGCGGCAAGCTCGAAGGCGCCCTTGTAGCCATGGCGCATCATGCCGTCGATCCACTTCGGATTGACGACGCGGGCGCGCACGACGCGGCCGATCTCGTCCTCGAGCGTGCGCACCACCGGCTTCTCCGGCCGCGAATGGTCGTTGTGGTAGACGACAGGCTGCGATCCCGTCAGGTGCGCGACCGCGGCCGCCATGCCGCCCTCAAACTGATAGTATTCGTCGCTGTCGAGCAGGTCGTGCTCGCGGTTGTCCTGGTTCTGGACGATCGCCTGCAGGCTCTTCATCCGCGCCTCCAGCCGGTCGCGGCTGGAAACGTCCTCGCCCTCGCCGGCATAGGCATGCGCGCCCCAGGCAAGCCAGGCCTCGGCAAGGTCACCCCGGTCCTGCCACAGCCCCTCGTCCATCATCGTCTGCAACCCGGCGCCATAGGTGTTGGGCTTGGCCCCGAAGACACGGTAGCCGGCCATGGCCCGCGCCTCGCTTTCGCTGGCGCCCTCGCCGGCAAGGGCCGCAGCCTCGGCCCGCATCCGCGCTGCGATCGGATTGTCCTCCCCGTCCTCGTCCAGCGCGCCGACCGCGCGCACGGCGCGGTCGAACAGCGCGATCTGTTCGGGAAAGGCGTCGCGGAAGAAGCCGGAGATGCGCAGCGTGACGTCGACGCGCGGCCGGCGCAAAAGCGCGGGTGGGATGATCTCGTAGCCGGTCACCCGCCTTGAGACCGTGTCCCACACGGGCTTCGCGCCGATCAGTGCCAGCGCCTGGGCGATGTCGTCTCCGCCGGTGCGCATGTTGGCGGTGCCCCAGGCGGTGATGCCGAACGAGGTCGGCCATTCGCCATGGTCCTGCGCATAGCGCGTCACCAGCAGTTCCGCCGACTTCCTGCCCAGTTCCCACGCCGCCGGCGTCGGCACGGCGCGGCTGTCGACGGAATAGAAGTTGCGCCCCGTCGGCAGCACGTCCGGACGCCCGCGCGTCGGCGCGCCGGACGGGCCGGGCTCGACGAAGCGGCCGGAGAGCCCGCGCATCAGCGCCGTCATCTCCGCTTCGCCGCAGGCCTCGATGGCGGGGCGGATCGACCGTCCGACCTGGTCCAGCACCGCCCGCGTCGCCTCCCAGCCATCCGGGCAAGGCAATTCACCGGAAACGAGCTTCGTCGACAGCAGTTCGATACGCTCCACGGTGTCGCCGACTGTGCGCCATGGGGCGTCGGTCTGCGAAGTCAGGATCTCCGGCCTCGACCCCGTCCACGGATCGGAGGGCACGCAGTCGAGCGGGTCAAATGTCGTGTGCGGGGGGCTACCCCCCTCTGCCCTGCCGGGCATCTCCCCCTCGAGGGGGGAGATCGATGGGGTGAGGCCCCGCCCATCGCGAGCGTGGCCGTCAACCGCCGCGTCCGCACCAACCGCGTCACCGCGCCCGCTGCCATCCGCATGGACCACCGCCATTCGCCCGGTACCGATCTCCCCCCTTGTGGGGGAGATGCCCGGCAGGGCAGAGGGGGGTGCATCCCGTGTGGCAGCAATGTCGACAGCCGAACCACCACCCAGCGCATCCGCCGCGATCGCCCGTTGCAGGCTGGCGTCGCCGCCTTCGCCCAGCCCGCGCGGCACCCGCGCCAGCGCCAGCGTCAGGTCGGTCAGGAGCCGGCCCGATGGCGACACCCCGAAGACGTGCAGGCCGTCGCGGATCTGCATTTCCTTCAGGTCACAGAGATAGGCATCGAGCTTCTGCAGCGCCGCCTCCTCGCCGTCGGAGCGGGCGATGCCGGCATCCTGGTCGAGGCCGATGTCGCGGACGAGGTCGAGGATCTGCCGGCTCAGGAGCCGAAGCCGCCGCGGATCGCCGCCCGAGGCGTCGTAGTATTCGTCCACCAGCGCCTCGAGGTCCTTCAGCGGCCCGTAGGTCTCCGCCCGCGTCAAAGGTGGGGTCAGGTGGTCGATGATGACGGCGGCCGAGCGACGCTTGGCCTGCGTGCCCTCGCCCGGATCGTTGACGATGAAGGGATAGAGATGCGGCACCGGACCGAAGACGGCCTCCGGATAGCAGGCCTCCGACAGCGCCAGCGCCTTGCCCGGCAGCCATTCGAGGTTGCCGTGCTTGCCGACATGGACGATCGCGTGGACGCCGCAGACCTCCCGCAGATAGGCGTAGAAGGCGAAATAGCCGTGCGGCGGCACGAGGTCCGGCGAATGATAGGTTTCCTTCGGGTCGATGTTGTAGCCGCGCGCCGGCTGGATGCCGACCAGCGTCCCGCCGAAACGGCAGAGCGGCAGCGCGAAAACGTCGCCGGCCACGAAGGGATCCGCCTCCGGCGCGCCCCAGCGGGCCGTCACTTCGTCCTGAATCACCCTGGGAAGAGACGCAAAGAAACGCTTGTATTGATTCAGCGAAATCGTCTCGCGGATCTCGCGTCCGTCGTTCGCCGCATTGGTCGGCCCCGCCATCAGGTGCGCGATCAGCGCATCGCCGTCGGCAGGCAGGTCGGCGACCGCATAGCCGTCCGCCTTCATCTTTCGCAGGATCTCGAGCGTGCCCGCCGGCGTGTCCAGCCCGACGCCGTTGCCGAGCCGGCCGTCACGGTTCGGATAGTTCGCCATCACCAGCGCGACGCGGCGCTCGCCAGCCCCTGCCCGCCGCAGCCGCGCCCAGTTGGCCGCCAGCCGGGCCGAAAAGCGGATCCGGTCCTCGACCGGTTCGAGACTGACGATGTTCGTCTCGACCTCGGCGTCCCAGCGGGCGGCCGCCTTGAACGAGACGGCCCGCGCCAGTATCCGGCCGTCCACCTCCGGCAGCGACACGTTCATGCCGAGGTCGCGCGCCGTCAGGCCCTGGCCCGACGCCTGCCAGGCCTCGCGGGAGGAACCGGAAAAGATCACCTGCAACACCTGCGCGCCGGCCTCGTCCAGCACCGTCGGCCTGCGGTTGCTACCGGGTGCGGAGACGGCGAAGCTCGTCGCGTTGAGCACCGCCTCCGGCCGCGCGGCGGCAAACGCCGTCCGCACGATCTCGATCGAAGCCGGATCCTTGAGGCTGGAGACGAAGACCGGCAGCGCCCGCACGCCCTCGGCCGCCAGCGCCTCGATCAGAAGCTCCACCGGCCGCGTCTCACCGCTCTGGACATAGGCGCGGTAGAAGCAGATGGCGACGGTCGAGGGGTCGGAGGCCACGCCCGGAGCTACGCGCCCCGCCGCAGCACTCGGCTGCGCGAAATTACCCCCCTCTGCCCTGCCGGGCATCTCCCCCTCGGGAGGGGAGATCGGATGGTGCGCGCGTCCAGCCACAAACGCAGCGTCGCTTGCCGCGAACGCGGCTTCGGATAGGGGCGATGCGGGCAGCGGCTCGCCGATCTCCCCCCCTGAGGGGGAGATGTCCGGCAGGACAGAGGGGGGTGCCGGGGTCGAAACGATCGCGTCCGAATGCCCCTCATCCGCCCTTCGGGCACCTTCTCCCCGCAGGCGGGGCGAAGGGGAGCCTTGCTCTGTCTCTGCCGCTTCCGCCCCCTCTCCCCGTTCACGGGGTGAAAGGCAAACCTTGTTCCACGTCGCGAAATCGACCACGCCCCGCCCCGGCCACCAGATGCCGGCCTTTTCCAGCGGCGCCGGTGCCTCGGGCTTGTCGCCGCCGAAGACGAGCGCATCGGCATAGGCGAGGAAGCGGGCGGCGTTCTCCGCGCCCCCCTCCGTGAGATAGGCCCAAAGCTGCAGCCGGTCCTCGTCCGCGATCCGGTTGAACGGCGCCAGTCCCTCGTCCGGCCGGTCGTCGCCGGGCAGCGCCACGATGGCGACGCCGTGTGCCACCGCCGTGGCATGGAGCGCCTCCAGCACGTAGCGGAAATAGCTGGCGCCGCCGAGCGCCCGCACGACGATGAGCTTTGCATGCCGCGCCGTGCGCTCGACATAGGTATCCACCGACATCGGATGAGTGAGCGAGGCGAGACTTGCGAGCCTCAGCCGGGCCCGCGCCTGCCGGCCGCGATGGGCGGCGGCGATCGAAGCCAGTTCCGTATCGGCCGCCGACAGGAACAGGACGTCGCCCGGCGACTGGCCGAGATCGATCGCCTCCTTGCCATCGGCGATGGTACCCTTCTGGGCTAGCAGCAGATGCATGACGGCTCTCCGCTTCGGCGCGGCAGGTTACACCCACCTCTCGTCTGCAGCCCCTCTCCCCCACAGACAAGGTTATCGCGTTTGAGTTGCCGCAGGCGCAGCGAACGCCCTCTTCTCCCCATCGGGGAGAAGAGGGCTCGCAGCGCCGGATGAGGGGGTGGCGCGAGGCGCCAGGGCGTACCCCGAGCCCCCCTCATCGCCTCGCATCCGCTCGGCACTTCTCTCCGCCGGAGAGAAGAAGGAGCAGCCCGTCGCCGAGCCTGGTTCCGGCGATAGCCCTGTTCAGCAGACACGGCGGCTCAGCCCGCGGCTGCAGCGATCGCCGTACGCACGGCCTGCTCGTCCATGTCGTGCAAACCGATGACGACGAGGCGGGTGCCACGGGTCTCGCCGGGCGCCCAGGCGCGCTCGAAATACTGGTCGATCCGGCTGCCGACAGCCTGGACCAGAAGCCGCATCGGCTTGCCCGGAACGTCGGCGAAACCCTTGACGCGCAGCACGTCATGCTCGGCGATGACGCCCTTCAGCCGCTCCACGAAACCGGCCGGATCGGCGACCGGGCCGAGTTCGACGACGAAGCTGTCGAACTCGTCGTGGTCGTGTTCCTCGCCATTCTCGTGCTCCAGCTCATGATGCGACTTGCGGTTCTTGATATCGTCCTCGGTGCCGACGCCGAGGCCAAGGAGCACGGCGGCGGCGACGTCGCCGTTCCTCGCCTCGATCATCGCCGGCTTGCGGGCAGTTCGGGAGGCCACCTCGTCGCGCACCGTCTTCAACCCGGCGGCATCGATCAGGTCGGTCTTGTTCAGAACGATCAGGTCCGCCGCCGTCAACTGGTCCTCGAACAGTTCCTCCAGCGGGCTCTCGTGGTCGAGGTTCTCGTCCTCGACGCGCAGCGCATCCACCCGGTGGTGGTCGTCGGCGAAACGGCCGGCGGCGACCGCGGCGCTGTCGACGACGGTGATGACGCCGTCGACCGTCACCTGCGTCTTGATCTCCGGCCAGTTGAAGGCGGCGACGAGCGGCTGCGGCAGCGCCAGGCCCGAGGTCTCGATGACGATGTGATCGGGGCGGTTGTCGCGCTCCAGAAGCTTCGACATGGTCGGAATGAAATCGTCGGCGACGGTGCAGCAGATGCAGCCGTTGGTGAGTTCGATGATGTCGTCCTCGCTGCAGGCCTCCGCGCCGCAGCCCTTCAGCACGTCGCCGTCGACGCCGAGGTCGCCGAATTCGTTGATGATCAGCGCGATCCGCTTGCCGTTCGCGTTCTGCAGCAGGTTGCGGATCATCGTCGTCTTGCCCGCGCCGAGAAAGCCGGTGATGACGGTGGCGGGGATCTTTTGCTGGAGCATGGGCTCAACCCTTCATTTTCAGCGGCAGGCCTGCCGCGACAAGATAGACTTCGGAGGCAAGCTGCGCCACCTGCTGGTGCAGCCTGCCGGCGTGGTCGCGGAATTCGCGCGCCATCTGGTTGTCCGGAACGATCCCCAGCCCGACCTCGTTGGAGACGAACACGAGGCGGCCGGGTGCGGTGACGATGGAGGCCGCGAGATCGTCGAAGGCGGCCGCCATGTCGTGCTTTTCGAGCATCAGGTTCGTCACCCACAGCGTCAGGCAATCGATGAGCAGCACCCGGTCCTCGCGCGCCGTGTCTTTGATGCGCTCCGGCAGCGCCAGCGGCTCCTCGTGCGTCACCCAGCCATGGCTGCCGCGTTGGGCCTTGTGCTGGTCGATGCGCGCGCGCATCTCCTCGTCCCAGGCGCGGCCGGTGGCGATATAGTGCCTGGACAGGCCGCTCTCGGCGGCCAGCCTCTCGGCGAATGCGGATTTTCCGGAACGCGCACCGCCCAGAACCAGGACGGCTCCGGGCGATGTCGTTTTCATCAGGCTGCCTTTGCTGCGACCTTTTCGGAAACGCCGATCTTCTCGTTGGCGAAGCCGAGCGAAAGCCCGAGCACGACCCAGAAGAACAGCGTGGTGGCGAGCGCCGCCACGGCGAACTCCGCCCCGAGCACGGCCGGCACGTTGCTGGCGATGTCGGCAGGCTGCGGCGCGCCGTAGACCTGCGGGGCCCCGATCAGGACGATGCCCGCGACCTTCGCCGCAATCCCATCCTTCAGGATCAGCAGGTAGAGCCCCACGGCCGAAAGCACGACTGTCGCCACCCACCAGACCTGCCTGTCGCTTAGGTCGGCGGCCGGGAAGCCCGGAAGCTCCGGTGGCAGGCCGATGGCCGGCAGGAGATGCACGGCAAGCCAGCCGGCAGCGCCCCACAGCACCCCGTTGGCGACCGTGATCGCATTGCCGGTCACAAGGCTCACGCCCGCCAGCAGCAGCGCGAAACCCGCGCCGGTGACGAGGTTTGCGAGCAGCGTGCCGGAGAAGCGGCTCATGCCGAACATGATGCCGCCGTCCTCGTGCTCGCCCTCATGGGCATGGGCCACCGAGATGGGCGAGAAATAGGCGGCCACCTCCGACATCGTAGCGCCGATGCCGAGCGCGGAATGCTCGTGCGACGCGTCCGGCTGGACCTCGGCGCCGGGGGCGGCAGGCTCTTCGTCGCCGCCCTCGAATTCCTCGGCATGCAGGATCAGCGGAATGACGCGCGCCTCCTGGGCGACCGTCATCAGGGCGCCGGAGAACAGCCCGGCCACCAGGGCGGCCAGGAGATATTTGACGATCATGACATCTGCTCCTTAGTGGCAGGGAAAGCCATAGGAGTGGCGGGTGTCGTGCGCGGTGTCGTGCAGGACGGACGAATTGGCGAGGCCTGCGCCGAACACCAGGAATCCGCCGAGCAGAAGCGCTACGAGACCGGCATAGAGACGATCGTTGAGAGAAAGGGAAACAGAAGAAACGTTAGACGCAGCCATGACAACCTCCGTGCTGGCAACGGGGAAAATCCCCAGGTCGGGCACGATGCCCTCATTGGCCGGCAGGTCTCCTGGCTCGCGGCGTCGGGCGCGAATTGCGCCTGCGGCCCACCCTCGCCTTCCCGGGTGATGCGCGACATGAAAGGCGGACGATTCGTAGACATAGAGGCGTCCAGACCCCGGTTCATCATGCCGCCACCCAGTGGCTTTGCCGGTTGATCAAACCGGCTGGATTGGCCTCGCCACTCTACAGTCGCGGGGTCGGCCGTGATTGGAGCGCCCTGATTGGGTCCACCCCGTCACGTTCCCATTTAAGCGTCCGTCCATCACTGGACCGACGCACCTTCCAATAGTGGCGATGATTATGCCTGCAGGCACCGGAAGTCAATTGGCAGGAAACGGCGTCCGCCGCGCCGAATGCGTCGTCGCGGCGGCTGTTCGTTCAGTTCCGCTGGCCGCTCAGTAGCCCGGCCCGCTGATCGTCAGGTCGCTGCCGGGGCCGTAGCCGCCCCCGACCGGCCCCTCGTAGACGCCGCCGACCGGACCTTCGCGGTAGTAGCCGTCGACCGGGCCTTCGTAGACACCGTAGCCGTCATTGTAGTAGCGGTCGCGGCGGGCGCGCTGGCGATCGACGTATTCGCGGCTGCGGGCCTCGGCGAAGCGCGCCGACTGGCGCAATTCGCGATACTGCTTGCGCGTCAGGTAGCCGTCGCCGGCATAGCCGGCCGAGCGCTGCCAGGAGGCGATCGCCGCCCGCGTGCGCGGACCGTATACGCCGTCCGCCCCGCCGGTGCCGTAGCCGAGCGCGTTCAGCCAGCGCTGCGACTGGGCACGTGCGGCCGGATCGAGATAGGCCTCGCGCACGTCCGAAGGCGTCTGGAAGACCTTCGGCTGCTGCGAAGGCGCAGGCTGCGTCTGGCGAACGAGCGGCTCCGTCCCGGCGCCGAGCGGCGCAGCCGTTGCGGCGGGAGCGTTGATGGCCGGCTCCCGCGCGGCGACGTCGCCTGCGGGCTCTTCGCCGCCTGTGGCCTTGCCGCCCTTTTCCAGCGCGGCAAGGCGCTGGCGCGCCTCATCGGCAAAGCGGCCCTGCGGGAATTCGCGCAGGTAGTTCTCGAAAGCCTGCGGCCGGCCGTTCAGCACCGCGCGGCTCCAGCTGTTGTCCTCGCGACGGGCCAGCCGCTCGGCCTCCCCGTCCCCGGCTTCGTCCCCATCCATGCCCCCGCCGGCCGGTGCGGCTGCGACCGCATCCGCGGCGCCGTCCGTTGCCGGGCCGCCGTCGGGATCGGCCGCAGGGCTCGCGATCGCATTCTCGCCGTCGGTCGGCAGCGCCTCGGTGTCGAGCGCGTCGGCAACGCTGCCCTCGGCGACCGGCGGCGCGGCGGACGGCTGGGCCGCCTGCTGTTCGGCTCGCGCGCGCTCGGCCTCAGTCGCCGCCGTGGCTTTCTCGGCGGCGGCATCCGCCCTCGCCTGCGCTTCCCTAGCCTGTGTTTCCCTGGCCTGTGCTTCCGCAGTCGCCCGGGCTTCCTCCTCGGCCTTCGCCTTCTCGGCTTCCGCAGCGGCGATTGCGCGCTCGCGTTCAGCCTCCGCAGCCACCTGCTCCGCCTCGGCCCTGGCCTGCGCGGCAGCGGCCGCATCGGCGCGCGCCTTCGCTTCGGCCGCAGCCCTCGCTTCCTCTTCCGCCTTCAGCCGGGCCTGCTCGGCCTTGGCCTGCTGCTCCGCCTTGAGCCTTTCAGCCTCGGCCGCCTCCTCGGCGCGCTTGCGCTCGGCCTCGGCCCGCTGCCGTTCCGCTTCGGCCTTCGCCGCGGCAACCCGCTTCGCCTCGGCCTCCGCGCGCGCCTGTTCTTCCTTGCGCTGCCGCTCGGCCTCTGCCACGCGCTTCGCCTCGGCCTCGGCGGCCAGCCGCTCCTCTTCCGCCCGCTGCTTCTCCGCGGCGATCCTGGCCTCCTGCTCGGCCTTCAGCCGCGCGGCCTCGTCGGCCTTGCGGGCGGCCGCCGCCTTTTCCTTCTCCGAGGCGGCGCCGGCGTCGGTGGCTGCAGAATCCTGCGGCTTGCCGTCGTCTGCGCCAGCGGTGCTGGCAACGCCCCTGGCGTTCAGTTCGGCCAGCCGGAGCCGGGCCATCGAGGCGAAGGTGCCGTTCGGATAGTCCTTCAGATAGGCCTCGTAGCCTGCCGGATCGCTGCCGGAGGAAACCTTCTGCCAAAGGGAAAACTCGGTCTCCCAGCGCTTGCTGGCGCTGACGGCCGGCTTCGTCTCGGCCGCCTGCACGGCCGGTCCGCCCGCGATCGCAAGCCCGATCAGCCCCGCCCATCCGAGTTTCGCAAAACGGCCACTGGTCATTCGACATTCCCTTTCGATCGCATGCGGCATCCCCCCGTCAGATAGCGGCAGGGCGATGCCACTCAAGGTCTTTGCATCGGATTCTGGCGCAACTTTGGTGGTAACCTTAACCGACGAAGATGACGAAACGGCTTCGCCATCCGCCCGGAAAACGTCTCAGCCGCCGCGATTAATCGGGATGGTCCGATCACTTTCCATCAGCCGCGAAAGCCACGCGTGATCCAGCACGGCTTCGAGTTCGACGGCCACGCCGTCGAGTGCCGCGTCCACAGCACCCCGGTAGTCGAAGCCGCCGCCGGCGATCCCGAACTCCGCAAGCAGCCGGCTGCGGAAGGCGTCGCTCGCCATGAAGCCGTGCAGGTATGTGCCGAACACCCGGCCGTCCGCCGAGGTCGCCCCGTCCGCCCTGCCGTCGATCATAATGGGTGGACGAGCGCAGTCGGGGCCGGTGGTCCTGCCGAGATGGATCTCGTAGCCTTCCAGCGGCACGTCGTAGCTGAGCGACCGCGCGCGGCTGTTGCGCACCGTCTTCTCCGGCGCCATCTCGGTCTCGACGTCGAGCAGGCCGAGCCCGTCGACCGCGCGCTCGCCACCCTCGATGCCGAGCGGATCGCGCACGGACCGGCCGAGCATCTGGTAGCCGCCGCAGATGCCGATGATGCGTCCGCCGCGCCGGTGATGCCGGGCGAGATCATGGTCCCACCCCTGCGCGCGGAAATCCTTCAGGTCGGCGATGGTGGCCTTCGAGCCCGGCAGAATGACGAGGCCGGCATCGGCCGGCAGCCGCTCGCCGGGGCGGACGAAGACGAGCTCGACGTCCGGCTCCTGCGCCAGCGGGTCGAGATCGTCGAAATTGGCGATGCGCGGCAGCACCGGCACCGCCACTTTCAGTGCTCCGGGCCGGCCGGAAGCCAGCCGTTCCAGCACCACCGAATCTTCCGGCGGCAGTTGCCGGGCGTGCTTCAGCCAGGGCACGACGCCGAGGCACGGCCAGCCGGTATGCTGCCCGATCGCCGCAATCCCGTCGTCGAACAGGGTGACGTCGCCGCGAAACTTGTTGATCAGGTAGCCCGACACCATCGCCCGGTCTTCCGGCGGCAGGATCGCCTTCGTGCCGACCAGCGAGGCGATCACCCCGCCGCGGTCGATATCGCCGACGAGCACGACCGGAACGTTCGCCCGCGTGGCAAAGCCCATGTTGGCGATGTCGCCGGCGCGCAGGTTGATCTCGGTCGGCGAACCGGCCCCCTCGACCACGACGAGATCGGCGCCGGCGCAGACGCTTTCGAAGCTATCCATCACCGCGTCCATCAACCGTGGCTTGAGCGCCTGGTAGTCACGCCCCTTCGCCTGGCCGAACACCCGGCCCTGCACGATGATCTGGCTGCCGGTGTCGGATTGCGGCTTCAGCAGCACCGGATTCATGTGCACCGACGAAGGCGTGCGCGCCGCCATCGCCTGCAGCCACTGCGCCCGCCCGATCTCGCCGCCGTCATCGGAAACGGCCGCGTTGTTCGACATGTTCTGCGGCTTGAACGGCCGCACCCTCAGCCCGCGATTGGAGGCGATCCGGCAGAGCCCTGCGACCAGTACCGTTTTTCCGACATCGGAGCCGGTTCCCTGCAGCATGATTTTTCGCGTCATGCCCCTTCCCTAGCATCGCGCCGGAGCACCGCAAAGCCCTGAAAGCGCCGCGATGCCGACGCAATCGGGCGGCGGCCCGGCGCCCTGCGACAAAAGTGCTAATATGCATGTCCCGTTTGCGACACTCGATGGCGGCGGCGATCGCGATTCCGTTTCCGTCAGGGCCTATATCGCAGCTATCGGAGCAGCGGAAAATACCGCTGCCGGAAACCCCAAGGACAAAGACCATGCTGTTCATCTTCAGCAAGCCCAATTTCGTTCAGATCGCCTGGAACGGCAAGGCTCCCGAGCGCCAGTCGCGCGTGCGCAACCTCGTCGCCGATGCGCCCCTCGGCCCGCTCAGCATCGTGCGGACGCGCAACGTCGGCTGAGGCCGTCGCCCCGGGACTGCTGACAGAACAAATGACCGGCGCCCCTTTGCGCAAGCGGGGGCGTTTTTCTTTGCCTGGACGAAGACGGGACAGCAGCAACGCGAAAAGGCCGCGGATCGCCCAGCGGACGTTCCACGGCCGGTCCGAAACGCGGACGACACCGGATGAACGCACCGGCGGAAGATCGACCCCGGTACGCACTACCTGATCCCGGGGACCGGCAGGAACAATGCCTGCCGCACGCCGATTGATAGCCTGACATCGTTACCGGATCGTTATCGTGAGCCTGACAAGACGCAATTTGCGCGTTTTTGGAGCTCCGGCGAAGAAATTTTTATGAAATCTGTCTGCGCCGTATTCAGGACAGCCCTCGCCCCGATCCGGCGACCGGCATATCCGCTTGCGACCGCAGGAATATCAACGATGCCCAGCCGTGAGCAAAAGCTCAATCATCGGCCGCAGTTCTGCCGCAATTGCGGCATCCGCATGGGCCGCGGCAGGCCACGAACGGCCCTCCATCCCGCCTCGGCGGTTGATTTCCTTGTCGGAATCCTTACGCTGCCTCCAGCGACGAAATAGGGCTCTCGCGGCGACAGGTTCCGCCGCCGGCCATCAAGAACCAGTGTCGCTGCACGCAGGGGATCGACGTGCCTGACGCGGTTCTTCGCCCCTGCCTGCCGAACGTAATCGATCGGGCAGCCAGGTGTTGCAGTGCCCTGACACGCCCCGGATGAATTGCTGCCTTCAGACTGGGAGATAAGAAGATCATGAAGAAGCTGCTCGCTTCAACCGTCCTCGCCGCCGGCCTCTATGCCGGTGCAGGTACGGCGCAGGCTGCCGATTGCGGCAGCGTATCGATCGCCGAGATGAACTGGGCTTCGGCCGGCGTCGCCGCCTATGTCGACAAGATCATCCTCGAAAACGGCTACGGCTGCACGGTGACGCTCGTCACCGGCGACACCATGCCCACCTTCACCTCCATGAACGAGAAGGGCGAACCCGACGTCGCCCCCGAATTCTGGGTCAATTCGGTCCGCACCTCGCTCGACGCGGCAATCGCCGAAGGCCGCCTGATCCAGGCCGCACCGCTGCTGTCGGAAGGCGGCGTCGAGGGCTGGTGGATCCCGAAGTTCCTTGCCGACGCCCACCCCGACATCAAGTCGGTGCAGGACGCGCTCAAGCATCCCGAACTCTTCCCGGCTCCCGAAGACCCGTCCAGGGCCGCGGTGCACAACTGCCCGTCCGGCTGGAACTGCCAGGTGTCCACCGCCAACCTCTATAACGCGCTGAACGCCAAGGATGCCGGCTTCGACCTCGTCGACACCGGTTCGGCCGCCGGCCTGGACGGCTCGATCGCCAACGCCTTCGAGAAGAAGACCGGCTGGCTCGGCTACTACTGGGCGCCCACGGCCATTCTCGGCAAATACGAGATGACCAAGCTCTCCTTCGGCGTCGAACACGACAAGAAGGAATGGGACGCCTGCACCGCGATCCCCGACTGCCCGAGCCCCAAGGTCAACGCCTATCCGGTCTCCGACGTCTACACCGTCGTGACCAAGGCCTTCGCCGACAAGGCCGGCGTCACCATGGACTACATGAAGACGCGCCAGTGGGACAACCAGACGGTCGGCAAGGTTCTCGCCTGGATGGGCGACAACCAGGGCACGAACGAGGACGCCGCCAAGTATTTCCTGGAGACCTACCCCGAGATGTGGACCAAGTGGGTTTCTCCGGAGGTCGCCGAGAAGGTCAAGGCGTCCCTCTGACCTGCTCTATGACGGAGGGCCGACGGCGAATGCTGGCGGCCCTTTTTCGTCGCTGCAGGTGGAAGACCGGCTGCGCGGATGCTGCCCGCAATTGCGACCGGAGAAAAAGCAAGGTCGCAAACAGCACAGGCCGATGCGCCGCTTCGTGTGAAAAAGACAAGGATAACGAAAAGCCGGTGCGCATAAGCACAAGAACAATCCCGAGGAAGGTTGTGCCCTGGTGCGATCGGCGGGAAGCGCAACCGGCGGAACAAGGGGATTGATATGGCACTGTGCGACTACTTGCCGGCGATGCTTTGCAAGTTTCCGGCGCTCAGCGACTCGACGATCCGCGCGGGACGCAAGACGATCGACGACGGCTTCAAGGCCTTCGTGCGCTCCTACAGCGACATCATCGACACCGCCGTGCAACCGTTGCAGGTGTTCCTGAACTATCTGGAGCGCCTGTTCGTCACCTCGCCCTGGCCGATCATCCTGATCGTGATGCTGGTGATCGTCTATCTTGGCAGCCGCAGCGTGAAGGTCACGATCGGCACCGCGCTCGCCATGTACTTCATCGGCCTGTTCGGCCTTTGGAACGACGCGATGGTGACGCTGGCGATGACCACCGTCTGCACGATCTTCGCGGTCCTGCTCGGAATCCCGATCGGCATCCTGATGGCACGCTTCGACCGGGTGCAGGCCACCGTCAATCCCGTCCTCGACGTGATGCAGACGATGCCGAGCTTCGTCTACCTCATCCCCGTCGTCATGATCTTCGGCATCGGCAAGGTGCCGGGCATGATCGCCGTCGTCATCTACGCCGTCCCGCCGATGATCCGGCTCACCAATCTCGGCATCCGCCTGGTCGACAAGGAGGTGCTGGAAGCGGCCGACGCCTTCGGTTCCTCGGGCTGGCAGAAGCTGAAGAACGTCCAGATCCCGCTCGCACTGCCGACCATCATGGCCGGCATCAACCAGACGATCATGATGTCGCTGGCCATGGTCGTCGTCGCCTCGATGGTGGGCGTCGGCGGGCTCGGCAAGAACGTCCTCGGCGCCATCAACAACCAGTTCTTCACCGTCGGCTTCCTCAACGGCTTCGCACTCGTCGCGATCGCCATCATTTTCGACCGTACCAGCCAGGCCTTTGGCAAGCGCCTGCAGAAGCATTCGGAGGTAATCCATGGCTAGTCACGCCATCGAAGTCAGAAACCTGTACAAGATCTTCGGCCCGCGCGGCGCGGATTACATCGACCAGGTCAAGTCCGGCCTGTCGAAGACCGACCTGAATGCAGAGTATGGCCACGTACTCGGCCTGCAGGACATCAACATCGCCATGCCGGCCGGCGGCGTCATGGTGGTCATGGGCCTGTCGGGCTCGGGCAAGTCGACCCTGATCCGCCACATCAACCGGCTGATCGAGCCGACCTCCGGCGAAGTGCTCTACGACGGGGTCGACGTCTGTCGCATGAACGAGCGCGACCTGCGCGAATTCCGCCGCCACAAGACGGCAATGGTGTTCCAGAAGTTCGCGCTCCTGCCGCACCGCACGGTGGTCGAAAACACCGTCTACGGGCTGGAGATCCAGGGCATTCCCGCTGCCGAAAGCGAAAAGCGCGCACGCTACTGGATCGACCGCGTCGGCCTTTCCGGTTTCGAGAACCACTACCCGAACCAGCTTTCCGGCGGCATGCAGCAGCGCGTCGGCCTTGCCCGCGCGCTGACCAACGACGCCGAGATCCTGTTGATGGACGAGGCCTATTCGGCGCTCGACCCGCTGATCCGCGTCGACATGCAAACGGTCCTGCTCGACCTGCAGAAGGAACTGAAGAAGACCGTCGTCTTCATCACCCACGACCTCGACGAGGCGCTGCGTCTGGGCGACAAGATCGCCATCCTGCGCGACGGCCGCGTCGTCCAGCAGGGCACCGGCCAGGAGATCGTGCTGAATCCGGCCGACGACTACATCACTGCCTTCGTCAAGGAAGTGAATCGTGGCCGCGTCATCAATGTCGAGACGATCATGAAGCCGCTCTCCGGCAATCCGGAAGGCATGCCGATCGCGATGGGCACCGTGCTGGAAGCCGCGGCCCGCGCGATGACCACGGCGGACCAGTCCGTCGCCCACGTGGTCGACGAGGCCGGCCGGCCCGCCGGCACGCTCGCCCTCGACACGATCATCGCGGCCATGGTGACGCCGACCGGCCACGGCGAGGCGCAGCAGGCGGCCTGAACACCCGCAGAGACGCCTCGGGGCATGGGCTTGCGGGGTCTGGAAGGCCCCGCAAGCCTCCGGCGACCGCCGGATCACGCGTCAGCGTCGGTGGACCAGGCGGGTGCGGCGGGTCGTCTCTCGCCTGTCGGCAAGAGGGCCGTCGGGTCGGAGGGCGTGCGCCCTATGCGATGACACCGCCGGCGGCCCCCGGCGTCCTTCCTGCGGGCTGCACCCCATCGCCGCCTTCCTTGCTTGCGCGGACATAAAGAAATCTTTATATCTGGATGCAAGCATAGCCTCACGCCGACATGACAATGTGCCTTCGACCGCCCGCCGGTCCGGGGACGGACGGGAAAGTTGAACCGATGACGACCGAAAACAACGCGCTCGCAGCGCTGCTCGCCGAAAAGCCCTTTCTGCTCGCCGACGGTGCCACCGGCACCTCGCTGTTCGCCATGGGCCTGGAGGCCGGCGAGGCCCCGGAACTCTGGAACGAGGCGAAGCCCGACAACATCACGAAGCTGCACCAGGACTTCGTCGACGCCGGCGCCGACATCATCCTGACCAACACCTTCGGCGGCACGCGTCACCGGCTGAAACTGCACCATGCGCAGGACCGCGTCTTCGACCTCAACAAGAAGGCCGCCGAGATCGCCCTCGCCGTCGCCGAGAAGGCACCGCGCAAGGTGATCGTCGCCGGTTCCGTCGGCCCGACCGGCGAATTGCTGGTGCCGCTCGGCGCGCTGACCTACGAAGACGCCGTCGCAGCCTTCGCCGAGCAGATCGAGGGCCTGAAGGCCGGCGGCGCCGACGTCGCCTGGATCGAGACCATGTCGTCGCCCGAAGAGATCCGCGCTGCCGCCGAGGCCGCCGTCAAGGTCGGCCTGCCCTTCGTCTATACCGGCTCGTTCGACACCGCCGGCAAGACGATGATGGGCCTGCATCCGAAGGACATCCACGGCGTTGCCGGCGACATCGGCACGGGCCCGCTCGCCGTCGGCGCCAATTGCGGCGTCGGCGCCTCCGACATCCTCTCCTCGCTGCTCGACATGACCGGCGCCGATCCGTCCGCGACCATCGTCGTCAAGGGCAATTGCGGCATCCCGGAATATCGCGGCGCCGAGATCCACTATTCCGGCACGCCGCCGCTGATGGCCGAATATGCAAGGCTCGCCCGCGACGCCGGCGCCCGCATCATCGGCGGCTGCTGCGGCACCTCCTGCGAGCACCTCGCCGCCATGCGCCAGGCGCTCGACGCCCACGAACCGCGCCAGCGCCCGACGCTGGAAGCGATCGTCGACGTCATCGGCCCGCTTCGCAACAAGACCGCCAGCGAAAGCACCGCAGCCCCCGCCCGCGAACGCGGCCGCCGCGGCAGGGGCTGAACGCCGCCGGCGACTTCCCTCTCAATGGAAGAGTGGCCCCTCGCCCTGACCCTCTCCCCGCAAGCCGGGAGAGGGGACACATTCTGCTCGGTATCGCAGATCAACAACGCCGCGGCACCCGCCCTTCTCCCCGTTCACGGGGAGAAGGTGCCGGCAGGCGGATGAGGGGCCGTTGAAGCCAGGCCGAGCATCGCCCGCCATACAGCACAACTTGCACGCCCCCTCGCCCTCCACTATCCGGGATACCCACAGAGATTCGCTGGAGACCGTGCCGATGAACGCAGCCGCCTTTCCCGACCGGGATACGATCGCAGAGAAGATTTCCGCGCTCGGTGAGGCCGACCAGTCGTTCCTCGGCCTGCTCATGGAAAATCCGCAGCAGGACGAGAACCTGCTGGCAGGGCTCGATCTCCATCTCGCCAGGGCGGCAGAGGGGCGGTTCCTGAATTCGCTGAAGCTGGAAAGGCTCGGTGAATGGCTCGGCAATAGGGCCCCCGCACGGCTGCAGGTGCGGCTGATGGAGGCCGCCCGCTCGAGCCAGCACGCCGCCCACCAGGCATTCCGCATCGGCCTGACCCGCTCGGGCGGCCTCGAAAGGGCCTATCCCAAGGCCTGAGCGTCCGGCACCCGGAATCCGCCTCAATAGGGCAGCCCGCCCGCCACGGCGATCACCGTGCCCATGCGCGAGAACCGGTCGTTGCGCCGGACCTCGGGCGCATAGAGGCTGGAAATGCTGCCGTCGAGAAAGAGGGCGTCCCGGCAGCCCAGCGCATCGCGAAAGAGCGTGGCGAAGTCGTGGAAGCGCACGGCCCAGCGCGAGATCGCAAATGCCACGCGTCCGTCCGGCAGGATGCCGACGCCGTTGCGCACGTAGAGGCTGTCGCTATCCGGCAGGAAGCGCGGATGGATGCGGCCGCCCTCGACCAGCATCGGTCCCGACTGCGTGGCGAACTGCACCTCCGGTCGTGCCCGCGCAAAGGCCTCCGTCTCCATCACGCCCGCCGTACCCTTGCCGACGAAGAACACCCCGTTCGGCTTGAGAAAGAAGTTCCCCTCGCCCGCCTCACGGTTCAGCGGATGGCGCTCGCGCCCGTATTCGACGAGCAGCCCGACCGGCGAATAGCCGGGATGATACATTCCGCCATTCATCCCGAAGACGAGAAACTCCCGGTCCTCGCGCAGGATGTCGCGCACCGTCCAGTAGGTCAGCGGCTCCTTCGCTCCCTCTGCCACCCCATAGACGCGGATCGTCTCACGCGCCGGATCGAAGCTGCAGACGATGTAGCTGTCGGCAAGATGGCGAACCTCCCCGCAGGCCGCGGAAGCCGGGCCCGCCACGAGCGACGAGGCGGCGAGCGCGAGGCCGAACAGGCGGCGCTTCATGGGCTGTCGAACTCCGAGATCGAATCGACGAAGGCCTGGTCATTGTCCGCATTACTGCTGGCCCGCGCGGCCTCCGATTGCCGCCGCGCCTCCGCCGCGAACAATGGCGAACGGGGGTCTATACCTGCGGAATCGTGCGACGCAGATGCGCCACGTCGGCGGCAGCGCCCCGCCTTTTTCCGCGGATCCGGTCCGCTGCTCGTCATGTCCTCTCTCCCGATGACAGTCTCTGGATCGCCCAACAACCTCGCATCTTCGCGCCGCTGTCGCAAATCACAGCGCAAGCGCCGCCATGTGGAAGCGCAGTTGATCGTCGCAGTAGCGATACCCCTCGCCTATGGGACAGGCGGCGCGGGCGAGGCAGCCGGCCGTCATGCAGCCGTCCCGGCCGGCGTCGGTCCGCAAATGGCCGCGGCAGGCCGGAACGTCGAAGCCCGCAGTCGTCGCAGCCCCGGCGGGACAGGGGCTAAGGCAGGGCCGGTCGCGGCAGGTATCGCACGGATGCGGCCCCGGCCCGGCCTCGGCTTCGGCTTGGAGCGCATGGGCAAAGCCGAGCGCGGCGCGATAGCCGTGCCAGAGCCCGTAGACCGGATGGATCAGGATGCCGAGCGGCGAGGCCCGCAGGCCCTCTGCCCGCATCGCCCATTGCTGGAACGGCTGCCAGGGCGGGTCGGAGGGAAAGAAGACGCCCGCCCCCAATCCGGCGGCAAGCGGCCCGATCACCGCCTTCGACCACGCATCGAGCGGATCGCTGCCGCCCCCATCCGGCGCCTCGTCCTGCCAGGCGCGGAAATGCGGCCAGATCGAGCTTCCGACATTGCCGATCAGCGCGACGCTCGCCGCCCGGCCGCCATCGGAAAGGATCGGCGCCGCATCACCTTCGGCAAAATTCACGACACCGCGCAAAAAAAGACCGTGCGGCTCGAAGGCCGCACGGATCGTTGTGCTGGTGGGGCGTCCCGCCGTCATTTCGGCTTCGGCCCCTGCAGTTCGTAGTGCGGTCGCCAGACCTCCTTCTGGATCATGTCCGCCACCGCCGATGCTCCGCCTTGCTCCCTGGCGCGTTCGGGAGCCTTTCAGGTGAAGGCGTCGGGCATCGAATCCTTGCGCTTGGCCATGTACTCCAGCAGCGCCTCGTCGATCGCCGGATCCAGATAGGGCGCCTCGTACTGGTCGAGCCAGGTGCGGCAGAGCGCGTTGGCGCGCTCCTCGATGCGCTTGCTGCCCTCGATCTCCCATTGCTCGAACGAGTTGTTGTCGGCGAGCGGGGAGCGGTAGAAGGCGGTCTGGAAGTTCGCCTGCGTATGCGCGCAGCCGAGATAGTGGCTGCCGGGACCGACCTCGCGGATCGCGTCGAGCGCCTGCGCGTCGGCGGAGAGATCGATGCCCTCGGCCATCTTCTGCATCATGCCGAGCTGGTCCTGGTCGATCATGAACTTCTCGTAGGACGACACGAGCCCGCCCTCCAGCCAGCCGGCCGCATGCAGCACGAAATTGGTGCCGGCGAGCAGCGTCATGTTCAGCGTGTTGGCGCTCTCGTGCGCCGCCTGCGCATCCGGGACCTTGGAGCCGCAGAGCGAGCCGCCGGTACGGAACGGCAGGCCGAGACGGCGGGCAAGCTGGGCGGCACCATAGGAGACCAGCGACGGCTCCGGCGTACCGAAGGTCGGCGCGCCCGACTGCATCGAGATCGAGGCGGCGAACGTGCCGAACAGCACCGGCGAACCGGCCCGGATCAGCTGCGTGAAGGCGGCCCCTGCCAGCACCTCGGCCAGGATCTGCGTCAGCGTGCCCGCGACCGTGACCGGGCTCATCGCGCCCGACAGGATGAAGGGCGAGACGACCGAGGCCTGGTTGTGGCGCGCATAGACCTTCAGCGCACCCACCATGGTCTCGTCGAAGACCATCGGCGAGTTGGCGTTGATCAGGTTCAGCGTCACCGTGTTCTTCTCGACGAAGTCCTCGCCGAAGACGAGCTTCGCCATGGCGATCGTGTCCTCGGCGCGCTCGGGCGCGGTCACCGAGCCCATGAACGGCTTGTCGGAATATTTGATGTGGCTGTAGACCATGTCGAGGTGACGCTTGTTCACCGGGATGTCGACCGGCTCGCAGACCGTGCCGCCCGACGAATGCATGGACGGCGCCATGTAGGCGAGCTTCACGAAGTTGCGGAAGTCCTCGATCGTCGCATAGCGGCGGTTACCCTCGAGGTCGCGTACGAAGGGAGGGCCGTAGACCGGGGCGAAGACGGTCGCCTTGCCGCCGATCTCGGCGCTGCGCACCGGATTGCGGGCGTGCCAGGTAAAGGTCTTCGGAGCCGTCTTCAGGAGTTCGCGGCAGAGGCCCTTGGGGAAATGCACCCGCTCGCCCCGGATCTCGCAGCCGGCATCCTTCCACAGCGCGAGCGCCTCGGCGTCGTCGCGGAACTCGATGCCGATCTCTTCCAGCACCGTGTCGGCATTGCGTTCGATCAGTTGCAGGCCTTCCTCGTCCAGCACCTCGTACTCGCGGATCTTGCGGGTGATGTAGGGCAAGGACGGGCCTGGGCCACCGCCGGAGCGCGATGCGCGGCGGGCCGCAGCTCCGCGTCCTTCGCCGCGTGCGCGGCGACCGCCACCTTCACCTTCCGGCTGCTCTGTCGTCAAACTCATGTCCGTATTTCCTCAAGTTTTGAACGGCGCTCCGTCGCCTGATGCTCATATGCTACCAAGCGATCGACTCGGGACGGGTCGAAATGCGCCAACGGCTGGCGCAGGGGAGACACCGCCCGGGCATCCAGTCGCCCCTTTGATTTGCCCTGTCAATGCCGGTCTTCAGCCGTTACCATGATCCTGTTCGCGCCGTCGCTTTTTGCTCTGCGCGACGTCGCTTTCGAAATCGGATTTTAACGGCAACATCGCTAACACTGGACTGCCCGGCCCGTGCCTGCCGTGCCACTGGAGACGAGGAGACACTCATGGCAGACGACGAAATCATTCTCGCCGACCTCTCCGACGAAGAGCTCGTGCAGCAGATGCACGACGATCTCTACGACGGCCTGAAGGAAGAGATCGAGGAAGGGACCAACATCCTGCTGGAACGCGGCTGGACGCCCTACGACGTTCTCACCCAGGCCCTCGTCGAAGGTATGCGCATCGTCGGTATCGATTTCCGCGACGGCATCCTCTTCGTCCCCGAAGTTCTGCTCTCGGCCAACGCGATGAAGGCCGGCATGTTCATCCTCCGCCCGCTGCTCGCCGAGACCGGCGCGCCGAAGCTCGGCAAGATGGTGATCGGAACCGTCAAGGGCGACATCCACGACATCGGCAAGAACCTCGTCGGCATGATGATGGAGGGCGCTGGCTTCGACGTCGTCGACCTCGGCATCAACAACCCGGTCGAGAACTACCTCGAAGCAATCGAGCGCGAGCAGCCGGACATCCTCGGCATGTCGGCGCTTTTGACGACGACCATGCCCTACATGAAGGTCGTGATCGACACGCTGAAGGAAAAGGGCCTGCGCGACGACTACGTCGTCCTCGTCGGCGGCGCGCCGCTGAACGAGGAATTCGGCAAGGCCGTCGGCGCCGACGCCTACTGCCGCGATGCGGCCGTGGCCGTGGAGACGGCCAAGGACTTCATGAAGCGCAAGCACAACATGATGGCCGGCGCCTGAGCCGAACGCGGACAGGAAAAGGCGGCGTCCGCTTGCGCAGGCGCCGCCTCGATCTCATATGCCGACGGTTACTGGGCTGCCCGGGCGACATCCCTGCCCGCAGCCTCCGTGGCGTTGACGGTATTGGCCGTGTCCTGGCCGATCCCGCGGATGGTATTGCCGCAGGCGGAAAGCGACGCGAGCGCTGCGAGTACGAGGCTGATCTTGGACAGGGTCTTGATGGTCATGGTCGGAGTTCCTCTCGATGGATGCGAACACAAATGAAGTATGGGACGACAATTCCCCGCTTCAACGCGCGAGCGACGAAAAAGTTCGCGTGATCGCCTGCGGCGCCATCGCGCGCGAGGTGATCGCCATCTGCAAGGCCAACCGCCTCGACCATGTCGACCTGCAATGTCTGCCCGCCATCTGGCACGCCTATCCGGAGAAGATCACCCCGGGCGTCGAGCAGGCGATCGCGGAGGCCCGCGCGGAAGGCATCGAACGGATCTTCGTCGGCTATGCCGACTGCGGCACCGGCGGGCTGCTCGATGCGCTCTGCGCGCGGGAAGGCGTCCGGCGCATCGAAGGCCCGCACTGTTATTCCTTCTTCGCCGGCAACGAGGCGTTTGCGCGCAACGACGACGACGTCACCTCCTTCTTCCTCACCGATTTCCTCGCCCGCCAGTTCGAGGCCTTCGTCGTCGAGCCGCTCGGCCTCGACCGCCATCCGCAACTGTTGCCGATGTACTTCGGCAACTACCGCAAGCTCGTCTATCTCTCGCAGGTCGAGGACGAGGCCCTGCAGGAGAAAGCACGGCAGGCGGCCGACTATCTCGGCCTCGCATACGAGTACCGCTTCACCGGCTACGGCGACCTCTCTCCGGCCCTGACCGGGCTCGGGAATTCCTCCACCGACACCTGACGACCGCCTTCACAGCTTGTGAAAGGTGAAATCCGTGCGCACGGCGTGCACGAATTCAAAAGGTCCTGACGCTAAGGTCCGCCCGGCAAGGGCCCGCCGGCTGGCGGCGGGGCGAGCCGGGACGGCGGGGCAGGCATGACGGACATCGATGGACAGGCCGGGACGACGGACAGGACGCCGGCCAGAACGCAAGGCAGCGCGACGGGACCGGTCGTCGTCCTCACCCAGGGCGGCCCGAACCCGGAAATCCTCATCAATGCCCTGAAACAGCACGTCTCCGAACTCGTCGTCATCGAAGAGAAGCCGGAATCGAAGAAGGACATGCTGCGCCTGAAGGCGCGCCGTCTCGGCTGGGCCACCGCATTCGGCCAGATGGCGACGATGGTGGCCTCGAAATTCGGCAAGCCGCTCGCCCGCCGTCGCGCCGCGGCGATCGTCCGCGAATTCGACGCCGATCCCCGACCCGACCCGGCGTTGCGCCGCCTCTCTGTCGACAGCGCCAACAGCGAGGCGTTCCGTCGCGCGCTCGACGAGCTGAAACCGGCCGTCCTCTTCCTCGTCAGTTGCCGGATGCTGAAGCCTTCGACCCTTGCGGCGATCTCCTGCCCGGTGCTCAATTTCCACGCCGGCATCAATCCGCAGTATCGCGGCCAGCAGGGCGGCTACTGGGCGCGGGTGATGGGCGACGAGGCGAATTTCGGCGCGACCGTCCACCTGGTCGATGCAGGCGTCGATACCGGCGGCGTGATCGGCCAGGTCCGCGTGACGCCCACCCGCCGGGACACGCTGCACACCTATCCGCTGCTCCTGACCGCGGCCGGCACCGATATCGCCGTCCGCGCCGTGACCGACGCGCTTGCCGGTGCGCTACGGCCAGTGGAGGCGACGCAGGCGCCGTCCCGCCAATGGTATCACCCGACGCTCTGGAGCTGGCTGTGGACCGGAATGACGCGCGGGATCTGGTGATCCCGGATCGAAGCCCCGGCCAAAGTCCCGGGCAGCACGCCTGCCCGCCGTCCTTGCCCTTGCGCAAACAGAGCAGGCTCGCGCGAATCCCACGTCGTTTTTGAGCGATGCCCGGTCGTGGCGAGCGCAGCCAGCGGGCTTTGCAGCAAGCATTGTCGGAACCGAGGAGTACCTACACCATGGCAGACCGCATCATCGTCTATTGGCGCGACATCCCCGCCCAGGTCATCATCAAGCAGGGCCGCAGGACGGCCAAGCGCGAGCTGTCGCTGCGCTTCACCGAGGCGATCGACATGTGCGCCATGCGTACTGGCGCCGCCGAGACCGACGACTACCTCGCCGAATGGCGCAAGGCCGATCCGGTGCCGGTTTCCGACGAACTGGAGGCCGAGGCCGACAAGGCGGCAGCCGAGCTCGAGGCGGCCTACGATCGCGAACGGCTGGTGGCGCTGGTCAAGGCCGGGGGCCGCGACGATGGCTGACCCCAAGCCCGGCAACGCCGCGCCCGCGCAGAAGGCCGCCACCGGCGCCTATACGCCGGCCGGGGTCTCGCCGAACCGCCGTTCCCGGCACAAATACACGGTCCGGCTCTGGGCGGTCCGTCATTCCCGCTTCTTCGAGTGGTTCTACAATCGCTTCGCCGCAGCCTTCCTGCTGCTCGATCCGCTCTGGCGGCTGTTCGGCTACCAGCGTGTCGAGCGCCCGGTCACCTTCGTCGAGCGCCATGTGAAGGGCTTTTTGTTCGACTGTCGCATGTGCGGCCAGTGCGTTCTGTCGTCGACCGGCATGTCGTGCCCGATGAACTGTCCCAAGCAGTTGCGCAACGGCCCCTGCGGCGGCGTGCGGGCCAACGGCAATTGCGAGGTCGAGCCGGACATGCCCTGCGTCTGGGTGCAGGCCTGGAAGGGATCGCAGAACATGGCGAAGGGAAATGCCATCATGAACGTGCAGAAGCCGGTGAACCAGTCGCTGCGCGAGACATCCTCCTGGCTGCGCGTCACCGCCGAGGCCGCGGCGGCCCGCGAAGCTGCGAGCGGAAAGGACGCCTGATCCATGGCCCATTTCGACGAAAACCCGCTCGGCCCCCACCTGCCGCTCGATCCCCTGCCCGGCCATTCCTCCCTCGGCCGGCTGGAACGCGTGCTCCGGCGCGGCGAATTCGCCGTCACAGCCGAACTGAACCCGCCCGACAGCGCCAATCCGGAAGACGTCTACGAGCGCGCCGCGATCTTCGACGGCTGGGTGGACGGCATCAACGCGGTCGACGCGTCGGGCGCCAACTGCCACATGTCCTCGGTCGGCATCTGCGCGCTTCTGACCCGCATGGGCTATGCGCCGATCATGCAGATCGCCTGCCGCGACAAGAACCGCATCGCCATCCAGGGCGACGTGCTGGGTGCTGCCGCCATGGGCGTGTGCAACATCATGTGCCTGACCGGCGACGGCGTGCAGGCCGGCGACCAGCCGGGCGCCAAGCCGGTCTTCGACCTCGATTGCATGTCGCTGCTCGAGACGGTGCGGATCATGCGCGACAATGCGAAATTCCTCTCGGGCCGCAAGCTGACGACGCCGCCGAAGGTCTTCCTCGGCGCCGCCATCAACCCCTTTGCGCCCCCCTACGGCTTCCGCCCCTATCGCCTCGCCAAGAAGATCGAGGCCGGCGCCCAGTTCGTCCAGAGCCAGTACTGCTTCGACGTGCCGATGTTCCGCGAATACATGAAGAAGGTCCGCGACCTCGGCCTGCACGAGAAATGCTACATCCTCGTCGGCGTCGGCCCGATGGCCTCGGCCCGGACGGCCAAGTGGATCCGGTCCAACGTGCCCGGCATCCACATCCCCGACAGCATCATCGCCCGCCTGGAGGGCGCGCAGGACCAGAAAAAGGAAGGCAAGCAGCTCTGCATCGACATCATCAACGAGGTGAAGGAGATCGAGGGCGTGTCCGGCATCCACGTCATGGCCTACCGCCAGGAAGAATACGTGGCCGAGATCGTCCACGAATCCGGCGTACTCAAGGGTCGCAAGCCCTGGACGCGCGAGCCGAACCCGGTCGACCAGCTGGTGGCCGAGCGTATCGAGGAGGTGCGCGAGGGCAAGGAGCAGAACCAGCAGGAAATGGCCGAAATCGCCGCCCACCACCCGCATTGATCGAGGCGGGCGTCATGCGGCGCGCCACCTTGTAACCCGAAAATTCGCGCGATAGCCTGTCGCCAACGTCACCAGAGGAAATTTCATGACCCGCACCATCGTCGCTTCCGCCACCCGCGAGATCGTCATCGGCTTCGACCAGCCGTTCTGCGTCATCGGCGAGCGGATCAACCCGACCGGCCGCAAGAAGCTGGCAGCCGAGATGGTGGAAGGCAATTTCGACACCGTCATCAAGGATGCGCTGGAACAGGTCGCGGCCGGCGCCACCATGCTCGACGTCAATGCGGGCGTCACCGCCGTCAACCCGAACGAGACCGAGCCGCCGCTTCTCGTCAAGACGCTGGAGATCGTCCAGGGCCTGGTCGACGTGCCGCTGTCGATCGACAGTTCCGTCACCGCCGCGATCGAGGCCGGCCTCAAGGTCGCCAAGGGCCGGCCATTGGTCAACTCGGTCACCGGCGAGGAGGAGAAGCTCGAGGCGATCCTGCCGCTCGTCAAGAAATACGACGTTCCTGTCGTTGCCATCTCCAACGACGAAACCGGCATCTCGATGGACCCCGACGTCCGCTTCGCCGTCGCCAAGAAGATCGTCGAGCGCGCGCTGGACCACGGCATCAAGCCGGAGGACATCGTCGTCGACCCGCTCGTCATGCCCATCGGCGCGCTCGGCGACGCCGGACGGCAGGTGTTCGCGCTGCTGCGCCGCCTGCGCGAGGAATTGAAGGTCAACACCACCTGCGGCCTCTCCAACATCTCCTTCGGCCTGCCGCACCGCCACGGCATCAATGCCGGCTTCATCCCGATGGTGATCGGCGCCGGCATGACGAGCGCCATCATGAACCCCTGCCGCCCGCAGGAAATGGAGGCCGTGCGCGCCGCCAACGTGCTCAACGGCACCGACGCCAACTGCACCAACTGGATCATGACCTACCGCGACCACAAGCCCGTCGAAGCCGGCGCCACGGCATCGGCATCCCCTGCCCCCACTGCCGGCGGCGGCCGCCGCGGCGGCCGGGCCGCCCGTGCCGGCACGGGCGCTTCGAGGGAGTGACCCTCATGACCCCGCGCCGCCTTCGCAAGGATGCCTCCACGCTCTGGTTCGAAGCCCCCTTCGTCATGGCGATGCGGATCCACGACATGCAGATGGCGGCGCTGACCGGCAGGTCGCAGGACACCGCCGAAATGAACCGCATGGTGGCGGAGAAGGTGATGGCGACTGCCGAAAGCGCCGTGGCCGTCAACATGGCGATCTCGCGCGCAGCCTTCGGTGCGGCGATGAAGATGATGACCGGCGGCCGCCCCTCGGTCGAAAAGGCCGGCGAGGCCATCGCCGCGGCCGCCCTCAAGCCCTACGGAAAGCGCGTGCGCGCCAACGCCCGACGCCTGCCGAAGAAGAAATCCTGAACCTTGCAGTCAAGCCGGCGGGATGGCATCCGGAAATGATGCTGGCGGATCTTTCCATGTCGGGATTTGACAACTATCAGGCTGCATTCCGGTGCAGTCTGCACATTTGCGTGAAACGCCGGTCCAGGACCGATGCGGGCCCGATGAAAGACCGAATACCATGCGCTACGAAGGCACGTCCGAGAACGAGAGCAACATGAGCGAAGCCGCGCAGACCGATCCCCTGGTCCTGTTCATGCCGTCGGGCAAGCGCGGTCGCTTCCCCGTGGGCACGCCGGTCCTCGACGCCGCCCGCAAGCTCGGTGTCTATGTCGAAAGCGTCTGCGGCGGCCGGGCCACCTGCGGGCGCTGTCAGATCGAGGTGCAGGAGGGCAGCTTCGCCAAGCACAAGATCGTTTCCTCGCTCGACCACATTTCGCCGGTCGGGCCGAAGGAAAAGCGTTATGCCGAGGTTCGCACCATTCCCGAGGGGCGCCGGCTCTCCTGCTCGGCCCAGATCCTCGGCGACCTCGTCATCGACGTGCCGCAGGATACCGTCGTCAATGCCCAGGTGATCCGCAAGGCCGCGACCGACCGGACCTTCGACCGCAACCCGGCGATCCAGCTCTGCTATGTAGAGGTCGACGAGCCCGACATGCACAAGCCGCTCGGCGATCTCGACCGGCTGAATGCGATGCTGGAAAAGGATTGGGGTTTCAAGAACATCCTCGTCGCCCAGCATCTCTTGCCGGAGGTGCAGAAAATCCTGCGCAAGGGCAACTGGGGCGTAACCGCCGCGATCCACCGCGACATCGAGGGATCGCGCCCGAATCTGATCGCATTGTGGCCCGGCCTGCACAACGAGGGATACGGGATAGCCTGCGACATCGGATCGACCACCATCGCCATGCATCTGGTGTCGCTGCTATCGGGCCGTGTCGTCGCCTCGTCGGGCACGTCGAACCCGCAGATCCGCTTCGGCGAAGACCTGATGAGCCGCGTGTCCTACGTGATGATGAACCCGGACGGGCGCGAAGCCATGACGAAAGCCGTGCGGCAGGCGATCAACGAGCTGACGGTCAAGGTCTGCAAGGAGGGCGGCGTCGATCCGAACGACATCCTCGACGCCGTCTTCGTCGCCAATCCGATCATGCACCACCTGTTCCTCGGCATCGATCCGACCGAACTCGGCCAGGCGCCGTTCGCGCTCGCGGTTTCCGGGGCGGTCCACACCTGGTCGCGCGAGATCGACCTCGCCATCAATCACGGCGCCCGCGTCTATCTCCTGCCCTGCATCGCCGGCCATGTCGGCGCGGACGCTGCCGGTGCGACGCTCGCCGAGGGGCCGCACCGCCAGGACAAGATGATGCTGCTCGTCGACGTCGGCACCAATGCCGAGATCGTGCTCGGCAACCGGCAGCGCGTCGTCGCCGCGTCGTCCCCCACGGGGCCCGCCTTCGAGGGCGCCGAGATCTCGTCAGGCCAGCGCGCCGCCCCCGGTGCGATCGAGCGCGTGCGCATCGACCCCGAGACGCTGGAGCCGCGCTTCAGGGTAATCGGCGTCGACAAGTGGTCCGACGAGGACGGCTTTGCCGAGGCCGCAGCATCCGTCGGCGTCACCGGCATCTGCGGCTCGGCGATCATCGAGGTCGTGGCCGAGATGTATCTGTCGGGCATCATTTCCGAGGACGGCGTCGTCGACGGCGCGATGGCGGCGAAAAGCCCGCGCATCATCCAGAACGGCCGCACCTTCTCCTACCTGTTGCATGACGGCGAGCCGCGCATCACGGTGACGCAGAACGACATTCGCGCGATCCAGCTCGCCAAGGCGGCGCTCTATGCGGGCATCAAGCTCCTGATGGAGAAGCAGGGTATCGACCATGTCGACACGATCTGCTTTGCCGGCGCCTTCGGCACGTTCATCGATCCGAAATACGCCATGGTGCTGGGCCTGATCCCCGACTGCGACCTTTCCGAGGTCAAGGCGGTTGGCAACGCCGCCGGCACCGGCGCACTGATGGCATTGCTCAACCGCGGCCACCGCCGCGAGATCGAGCATCTCGTCAGCCGGATCGAGAAGATCGAGACGGCGCTGGAGGGCAATTTCCAGCAGCTCTTCGTCAACGCCATGGCGATGCCGAACAAGGTCGACGCCTTCCCGAACCTTTCAACCGTCGTCACCCTGCCCGAGCGCAAGGCTCCGTCCGACGACGGCGGCGAAGGCGGCGGCCGCCGCAGGCGCCGCAGCCGGGAATAGGCCACCGGGAACGGTTTCCGGCCTGCAATCCGCTCCGCCCCGTACGGCCGATGACGCATTGCTGATCGGCCCAAGCTTGACGTGCATCAAGTGGGGATCGCTATACTCGTGATAGGCCTCGGGATATCGCGCCGCGTCTCCTGCCGGACGCCGCCGCCCGAAAGCTTGCACGGAGGACCGGAATGAACGTTCGCACGGCCGTTTCGGACGTAGACCGGGCCGCCGAGACCGCGCAGCCGGTCGCCTGGCATGCCCTGCCCACAGATGCGGTGCTCGCGCGGCTCGGAACCTCCGACGAGGGCCTCTCCGCCGACGAGGCGAAGCGGCGGCTCGAACGCTGCGGGCCGAACCAGCTTCCCGCCCCTCCGCCACGCCATCCCCTGCTGCGCTTCCTCGCCCAGTTCAACAACACCCTGATCTATTTCCTGCTGTCGGCCGCCGTCGTCGCCGCGATCATCGGCCATGTCGTCGATGCGGCCGTCATCGTCGGCGTCGTCCTCGTCAACGCGATCGTCGGCTTCATCCAGGAGGGGCGCGCCGAAGAGGCGCTGAACGCCATCCGCGACATGATCGCACCCCATGCCCGCGTCCTGCGCGGCGGTCGGCAACATGACATCGATGCCCGTGCCATCGTTCCCGGCGACGTCGTCCTGATGGAGGCGGGCGACAAGGCGCCGGCCGATATCCGCCTGCTGCGCGCCCGCAGCCTGAAGGTCGACGAGGCCATCCTGACCGGCGAATCCGTACCCGCGGAAAAGGAGGAACGGCCGGCCGCAACGGAGGCCGCCCTCGGCGACCGCCACTCCATGGTCTTCTCCGGCACGCTGCTGGCCACCGGCCAGGCGACCGGCATCGTCGTCGCGACGGGGGCCGGGACCGAAATCGGCCGCATCTCGACGATGATCGGCGGGATCCGGACGCTGGAAACCCCGCTGCTCGTGCAGATCAACCGCTTCGGCCGGATCTTCACCCTTGTCGCGATGACGACGGCTGCGGCGCTGATGGCGTTTGCCATGCTGGTCCACGCCTATCCCTGGGCCGACGCGCTGATGATCGTCGTGGCGCTGGCCGTCGGCGTCGTGCCCGAAGGGTTGCCGGCGGTGATCACCATCACGCTTGCGATCGGCGTGCGGCGGATGGCCCGGCGCAATGCCGTCGTCCGCCGCCTGCCCGCCGTCGAGACGCTCGGCGCCGTCTCGGTGATCTGCTCCGACAAGACCGGGACCCTGACGAAGAACGAAATGACCGCCCGGCGGATCGCCACGTCGGAGCGGGAAAGCCTCGTTGCCGGCGCCGGCTATGCCCCGGAGGGCGTCATCGGCGAAGGCGATACGCCGCCGAACCGGTCGGAGACGGAACTGGTGCGCGCCGCCCTCCTGTGCAACGACGCGCAACTGGTCGAGGCCGATGGCCGCTGGTCCGTGCTCGGCGACCCGATGGAGGGCGCGCTGGTAACGCTCGCCATGAAGGCCGGCCTGCAACCGGAAGCGGAGCGGTCTAACCGGGCCCGGATCGACGAGATCCCCTTCGACGCCCGGCACCGCTTCATGGCCACCCTCAACCGCGATCCCGCCGGCGGCGGCCGCATCTTCGTCAAGGGCGCGCCGGAGCGCGTGCTCGCCATGTGCGCCCGACAGGCCGGAGGCGATGCCGGCGCAACGGAGATGGACCTCGACGCAGCCTACTGGCGCAAGCGGATCGCTGCAGCAGCAGCCAATGGCGAGCGGGTCCTGGGCCTTGCGGCAGCCACAGCACCCGCAGCACTGGAACGGCTCACCTTCGAGGACGTCGAGACCGGCCTCGTCTTCCTCGGCATCGTCGGTTTCATCGACCCGCCGCGCGAAGAGGCGATGGCGGCGGTGGCCGACTGCCGCTCCGCCGGCATCGCGGTCAAGATGATCACCGGCGACCACGTCGACACCGCCGCCGCGATTGCCCGCCAACTCGCCATCGCCGACGATCCGAAGGCGATGACGGGCGCGGAGATCGACGCCGTTGCCGATGCCGAACTCGGCGCGGTCGTCGAGGCGGTCAGCGTCTTCGCCCGCACCAGTCCGGAGCACAAGCTGCGCATCGTCCGCGCCCTCCAGAACAACGGCCATGTCGTCGCCATGACTGGCGACGGCGTCAACGACGCGCCCTCGCTGAAGCAGGCCGACGTCGGCATCGCCATGGGCCGCAAGGGCACCGAAGCGGCCAAGGAGGCGGCGGAAATGGTGCTGGTCGACGACAACTTCGCCTCGATCGTCGCCGCCGTCCACGAGGGCCGGACCGTCTTCGACAATATCCGCAAGGTCATCTCCTGGACCGTCCCCACCAATGGCGGCGAGACCATCTGCGTGGTGCTGGCCATCCTCCTCGGCCTGTCCCTGCCGATGTCACCGGTCCAGATCCTCTGGATCAACATGATCCTGACGGTCACGCTCGGCCTGGTGCTGGCCTTCGAGCCGACCGAACCGAACGTGATGCGCCGGCCGCCGCGCGGCCGCAACGCGCCGCTGGTGACCGGCTTCCTCGCATGGCGGATCCTGTTCGTCTCGATCCTTTTCACCATCGGCGTGTTCGGCATCTTCGAATATGCGATGCGCTCGGGCCAGGGCGAGCGGGTGGCGCGCACCATGGTGGTCAATACGCTGGTGGTGATGGAGATCTTCTATCTCTTCAACGTGCGCTATCTGCACATGACGTCGTTCAATCTGAAGGGCGTGCTCGGCACCCCGGCCGTGCTGGGCGCGATTGGCGTGGTCGTCGCAGCACAACTCGCCTTCACTTATGCCCCGTTCATGCACGCCCTGTTCGACAGCGCGCCGGTCGCGATCGGCGACGGCGTCCTCATCATCGCCATCGGCATCGTGACGATGCTGGTGCTGGAGGCGGAGAAGGCGCTGATGCGGCGCATGGGCGCCCTCCGTCCCGCCGACACCTGATCCGATCCGTCAGCAGGCGACGGGCAGGAGCGACTCCTTGGGGCTGCGCTCGAAGCGCGCAAAGGCCGCGCGGACATAGTCGGCGACCGCCTTCACCGGCGCGTCGGCATCCTCGCCGATGACGAGGCCGATCGTGTAGTGGCCGAGGTCGGGCAGCCCGTCCTTCTCACCGAGCGCCACCATGTCGTCCTGCACGAGGAAACGGGCGAGCGGCGCGACCGCCAGATCGGCGCGGATTGCCGCGCGCTGGCCCATGTGATGGGCGCAGAAATAGGCGACGCGGAACTCGCGGCCCGACCTCGCCAGTTCCTCGAGCGCCCGGGCCCGCCAGATGCACCCCTCCTCCCAGACCGACACGGGCAGCGGATGCTTCGTGTGCGCGGTGCCGCAGTTCTTCGCCGCCCAGACGAGTTGCTCCTTCATCAGGATCTCGCCCGGAACCGGCGTGGTGTTGTCCGGCGAATTGAAGATCGCCAGATCCAGCCGCCGCTCGGCGACGGCGCGGCGCAGGCTGGAGCTCGATTCGATCGACACGTTGACGGCGATCGAGGGATAGGTCTCGGCAAACCGGCGCAGCACCTCCGGCAGGATCAGTTCGCCGACGTCGTCCGGCGCGCCGAGCCGCACGACTCCGTTCATCTCCGGCATCATGAAGCGCGAGACCGCCTCGTTGCTGAGCGTGAGCAGCCGGCGGGCATAGGAGAGCAGCACTTCGCCATGGTGGGTGAGCGTGACCGAGCGGGCGTCGCGCCGGAACAGCGTGCAGCCCAGCATCTCCTCCAGCTTCTTGATCTGCATCGAGACCGCCGAGGGCGTCCGGTGCACCGTCTCCGCCGCCGTGGTGAAGTTCCCGGTCTCGGCGATGGCGACGAAGGTCCTGAGAATGTCGAGTTCCAGCAAGGGCAGCGGCTGCCTCGGCATCACGTTCATGGCATCCTCCTCATTCAGAATTACTGATCGATAGCTTCATTTCATTTCGTTTGATTGAACACCCCTTCGGCGCGATAGTCAATCCAACGAAACCGGATCCGGAAAGGATGGGTGTCATGACAGACCGCAAATCACACGCAGATGCCGCTCCGTTCGCCATTCGCGCCGTCGGCAGGGGCTTTGCGCTCCATATCCGCCAGTTTCTCGATGCCCGGGCGGCCCGCCGCCTTCGCCGCCGCGCCGAGCGTGAAATGGAAATGCTGCCGCCGGAACTGCAGCGCGACGTCGGTTGGCCGGGACGCCGTTCCCATGACGGAATCTGATGCATTGCATCAAATATATTCGATTGATTGATGAATAAGGCCGCGACATGATGATCATCAAGGTCGCGACCTTTCGAACCTCCCAAGATCGAAAGGACCCTCGAAATGCATACGTCCATCTCACATCTTCACGACGGCTCGCTCGCAAGGCGCGTGTCCGGAGCTGAAACCCTGTCGTCGTTCCGGCGCTTGGCCGGTCGCGTTGCAGACGCCTGGCGTCATCATCGCGAGGAGCTCGAACTGGAAAACCTCCCGTTCGACCTGCGCAAGGACATCGGTTTTCCGGCCACCGACGAAGCAGCCGACATCGCCTCGGTCATCAGGAAGACGCGATGAGAGAATGCTATCCGGCGATGACCCCGTCGCCGCAATCTCCCAGGACGACGACCCACTGTCGCCGGACATGAAATCGCCGAGGCGGTTTCGGTCCGGCGATTTTTTTAGCCTTCGCTACGCCATGTGCCGGCCGAGGCGAAGGGCTCAGCCCCGCAGGATCGGTACCTGCGGCGCGGCATCGGCCGGCAGGATCCCGACGAGCCGCGGATCGTCGAACACCTCCACCATCCGCTCATAGGGCACGAAGCCGGAGCGCACGTAGAAATCCAGCGCCTGCGGGCTGTCGAGGCTGCAGGTGTGCACCCAGAAGCGTGAAACCGGCTTCGACCACGCGTTTTCGATCGCCTGGTTCATCAGCCAGCGCCCCGCCCCGCGTCCGATCATCGCCTTCGTCAGCCCGAAGAAGGTCAGTTCGCATTGCCCTTCCTCGCGGAAATCGAGCTCCATCAGGCCCTCCGCCCGTCCGCCCGCCATCACCGCGCGCACTTCCACGGCCGGATCATGCAGGATCTCCGCCAGCGCGCCCTCGGCAAGCGACAGCCGCGAACTCCACAGCCAGTCCGTGCCGATCCGCCGATAGAGGTCGCGGTACCAGTCGAGATCCGGCTCCCGGACGAGGGCGAGCGTCAGCCCATCCGGCTCGGCGGCATTTCCGGTCGGCGTGGGGGAAAGCATTTCCAGACAGGTGACCGCCGCCACCAGTTTTCCGGGTGCCACTTTCGAGTATCCGTCGGCGAGCATCGTCTTCTCCTCTGTATCGTCTTTTCTTAACGCCTGCGCCGGCCCGTTCAAGCGTCTTTCGCAACTTCGGGCCCGTCCCCTGCCACCGCCCCGGAGCAGAATGCCGTGTCGCAAATGTCGCACGACCGTCGCGAGGCCGCGCTCCTGCGAGAAAACCCTCAAACACCGGGAACACGAATGGTTACGCAGGGCTTCACAGTCGCACCGATCCATGCAAATGTCGCAATCAGGCAAGCTAGACGACCGGCTTCGGGAGACGCTTGCGAAAAACCAGAGCGGAACTCCCCATGACCAAGACAGCAGCCAAAAAGCGTTCGCTTGTTTTCTTCCTCGTGCCCAATTTCTCGATGCTGCCGTTCTCGGCCGCGATCGAGGCGTTGCGCATCGCCAACCGCATGCTGGGCTACGAGGCCTATAGCTGGCGCCTGTCGTCGACGGACGGCCAGCAGGTGCTGTCTTCCAGCGGCATCGGCCTCGAGGTCAATTCTTCGCTGGCCGACGAGCGCAAGTTTCTCGGCGGGGAGAATCGCCCCTCCATGGTGCTCGTCTGTTCGGGCATCTACGTCGAGGACTTCCGCAACAAGTCGGTGAATGCCTGGCTGCGCGAAGCCTATAATCGCGGTGTGGCCATCGGTTCGCTCTGTACCGGCGCGCATGTCCTGGCCCAGGCCGGGCTGCTCACCGGCAAGCGCTGCGCGATCCACTGGGAGAACCTGCCGGGCTTCGCCGAGGCCTATCCCCAGGCCGAGGTCTATGCCGACCTCTACGAGATCGACGGCAACATCTATACCTGCGCCGGCGGCACCGCCTCGCTCGACATGATGCTCAACCTCATCGATCAGGACTTCGGCGAGAACCTCGTCAACAGCATCTGCGAGCAGGCCCTGACCGACCGCGTCCGCGGCCCGCACGATCGCCAGCGCCTGCCGCTGCGCGCCCGCCTCGGCGTGCAGAACGCCAAGGTGCTCTCGATCATCGAACTGATGGAAAACAATCTCTCCGAGCCGCTGTCGCTGCTGGAGATCGCCGAGAGCGCCGACCTCTCCCGCCGCCAGATCGAACGCCTCTTCCGGCAGGAGATGGGGCGTTCGCCGGCCCGCTACTATCTCGAGATCCGCCTCGACCGCGCCCGCCACCTGCTGGTGCAGTCGTCGATGCCGGTCGTCGAGGTCGCCGTTGCCTGCGGCTTCGTCTCCGCCTCGCACTTCTCCAAGTGCTACCGCGAACTCTACAACCGCTCGCCCCAGCAGGAGCGCGCCGATCGCAAGCTGATGCTTCCGGCCGCAGTCGCGGCACGCTGAGCTCTCCCGGGCACGCTGAGCGTTCCCGACAGCGGAAAGCCGGCCTCCATGACGGGCCGGCGCTAGCCCGCCAGCGCCGGCTGCAGCGAGCGCTCGGAGAACACCCGGTTTCGCCCGGCGTGCTTGGCCATGTAGAGGAACTGGTCGGCCGCGTTCAGATAGTTGTCGAAGACCTCGTCGCCCTCGATGGCGGCCACCCCGATCGAAACGGTGATCGTCAGCGGTTCGCCGTCGGCCTCGATCGGGGTGGCCGCCAGTTCCTCGCGCAGCATGTCGCACCGCGCCACCGCGTCGGCCACGCCGATCCCGTCGAAGATCATGCCGAACTCCTCGCCGCCCAGCCGGGCCAGCAGGCAGTTTCCGCCGAGCCGCGCCTTGAGGCGCTTGGAGACCGCCTTCAGGACGACGTCGCCAACCTCGTGGCCGTAGGTGTCGTTCAGCCGCTTGAAGTGGTCGATATCGACGATCGCGATCGAGGCCTTCGCGCCGCGGCGCATGGCCTGGCTGACGATCCTCTGCCCGGCCTCGAAGAAATAGCGGCGGTTGTAGACATCGGTGAGGTAGTCGCGCGATGCCAGAAGGGTCAGCGCCTGGAACTGCTTGTGCAGCGCCGCCAGGTGCAGCATCCGCGCGGTGAAGTCCTCCTCGCAGAACGGCCGGAGGATGAACTCGTCGCCACCCGCCTTCAGGAACCGCGCTCCCGTCGCGTCCTGCCCCCGGCTCGAGAGGCCGACGATGCGCACGCTCATCGGCGAGTAGTGGCGGCGGATCTCGCCGAGCAACAGCACGCCGTCGCAGCCCGGCTGGTCCAGATCGAGGAGGACGATGTCGGTGTCGCGAGCTTCGTCGAGCAGGTCGAGCGTCCGTTCGGCGCCCTCCGCCTTCTGCAACTGGAAGCGCTGCCTGGACAGCAGCGCCGCCTCCAGCGCCAGGCTGCCCGGCTCCGGCGAGACGAGCAGCACCTTCGTCCGTTCGCTCGCAAGGATGCGGTCGACGCCGACGATCACCTGCTGCAAGGCCGAGGGGCTGTCCTTCATGACATAGTCGAGCGCGCCCTTGGCGAGCGCGCTTTCGCGCACCGATTGACCAAAGGAGGCGCTGAAGACGATCGGCCGGATGCCGCGCGAGACCAGGAGGTCGAGCGCCTCGCAGTCGGGCGAGCCCGGCAGGGTCAGGTCGACGATGGCAAGGGCGAACGGCTCCGTGCCGGCCTCGACGGCGGCCCTCAGGGCATCCATGTTCCCGCAATGGGTGACCCGGACCCCGAGTTCCGTCTCCAGCCGGAACCGCAAGGCGGTGGAGAACATCCGCGAATCTTCGACGATCAGGACGGACCGGCCGAAATGGCGCAGGAACGCAGCCTGTCGTTGCGAATTCCGGTCCACTTCAAACCCCTTCCCCACTGCGCCCCACGCACTTTCATTACATCGCTCCGGGTTTACCAAGCGGTTAACTCCCGGAAACTATCTCACCTTACGTAAGCCTGTCGTCGCGGGCCGCTGTCACGCGGCCTTGCGTCCGTTCGCCTTGCGGATCTGCGTCAGCGTGTCGAGGTTCTGGTTGATCCGGCAATAGAACTCCTCGTCGATGAACGGCCGCAGCATGAAATCATTGCCGCCGGCCTTGAGGAACCGCGCCGACAGCATCCGGTCCGTCGAAGAGGAAACCCCGATGATGCGAAGCTGGTGCGAGCCCATGAACGACCTGATCCGCCGGGTGAGCTCGAAGCCGTCGATGTCGGGCATGTTGTAGTCGGTGACCATCAGGCCGATATCCGGATTGGCCTGCAGGATGGCGAGCGCCGCAGCCCCGCTCTCGGCGGTGCTGACACGGAAGTTGTAGCGCTTCAGCCGGGTCGAAAGCAGCGCCCGCGCCGTCGGGCTGTCGTCGACGATCAGCACGTGGTGATCGTGGTTGGTCAGGAAGCGGCAGACGGATTCGGCCAGCATGTCGACGGCGAACACGTTGTCCTTGATGATGTAGTCGACGATCTCCTTCGATATCAGGTGGTCGCGCGTCTGCTGGTGGAACATCCCGGTAAAGACGATCGTCGGCACGCTGAGGTCGATCAGGTAGTTGAGCGCCTCGCCGTTCTCGGCGCCCGGCAGGTTGATGTTGGAGATGGCGAGCGTGATCGGATCGGACGAGCGCTCGTAGGTCTCCTCCAGTTGCAGGAAGTCGCGGCAGAGCTCGACCTGGATGCCGAACAGCTCCTTCAGCCGTGCGCCGATCATGGAGGTGAAGACGTTGGAGTCCTCGACGAGCAGGATGCGGTGATGGGAAAGCGACGCGCCAGCGTACTGCATACCGGAGATACCGATGAATGACATCTTATGCCTTCTGACATGAGGGTTTCGCGTGCCGCCTGCGGTCGCCATTCGGCGCGGCGGCATCGGACCTGCACATGGTCCCGTCCGAAGGGATCATCCACTCTCCGGTCAACGTCGAGACGATAGGAAGCGCGCTTTGAGAAAGCGTTAAGACGCAAGGCGCCGACATGCAGATGATTTACAGAAGATTGACGGCGCGGACAAAGTCTGGCCACAGGCCGAAAAAGCGGCGGGGCCGACCGGCAGCGGCAGGAGACAGGCGGGCAGGAAGGGCGCTGCGCAGGCGCATGGCGCCCCGGTTTCGGGGCGCGCCGCCGCCCGCTTGCGGCAGCTACTTGACGAGGGCCGATCCGCCGGTGATCTCGACCGTCTCGTCGCCGTTCAGCGCGACGCGGTCCCCGTTCGGCAGCGTAACGAAGCAGCCCGCCGAGCAGACCGATTCGGTCTCTCCGGCACCCAGCGCCAGTTCTGTCCGCTTGCCGTTCTCGACGATCGTCACGACCACCGAATCGCCATCCTTGTTGGTGATGGACGCCGCAAAAGCCGGCGCGGCAACCGTCGTCGACATCAGCAGCATCGTTACAAGCATTCGCATCATCCATGCCCGGCGCCGAACGCCGCCCCTGTTACAACCCCGTGAGGAGTCTAGCCTCACGCCCGGGTCTTTGCACAGGTTTTATGACGCGTACACTGAATATGGCGTGAATGGGGCATTCATCATCCGTCAGCCCGTTTCGTCGGCCCCCTCCTCGACCGGCTTCGGCGCCGGCTTCCGCGAGGGTGCCACGTCCGCCCTGGCGCTGTCGATCATGGCGGCAAGAAGGCGGGCGCTCTCCGGATCCATGGTCACCGGCACGGTCGGAGCCGCCGGCCCCGCCAGCGCGATGTCGTCCTGGCGCAGGCGCTCCAGGATCGCCGTGCGCATTTCCGTCTTGATGACGCCCGCGTCCAGCACGTCGGCGACGAAGGCCCTGAGCTCGAAATCGAGCGTGAGCGCCGAAAAGCCGAGGAACGTGACCGACGGCTCGGGATTGCGCAGCACCGGCTGCGTCGCCGCCACCTCCAGCAGCAGTTCGGTCACCTGGCGCGGATCGTTGCCGGAGAACACGCTGACGGGGATCTCGATGCGGCCGAGCTTGTTGCGATGCGTCCAGTTGCCCACCTGCCCGTTGATCAGGACCGAGTTCGGCACGATGATCGTCTGGCGCTGGAACGTCTCGATCTCGGTCGCGCGCACGGAGATGCGCTTGACGAAGCCTTCCGTCGTGCCCGCCACGACCCAGTCGCCGACCTTGAACGGCCGCTCGGCCAGAAGGATCAGCCCGGAGACGAAGTTCGACACGATGTTCTGCAGGCCGAAACCGATACCGAGCGAGAGGGCACCGGCGACGAGGGCGAGGCTGGAGAGATTGATGCCCGCCGCCGAGATGCCGATGAGCCCGGCAAGGCCGACGCCGGCATAGCCGACCGCCGTCCGCACCGAGTTGCGGACACCCGGATCGACATGGCTGCGCACCATGATGGTGCCGTCCAGCCAGCGCTGGAACCAGCGTGTGACCACCAGGCCGAGCGCGAACAGCAGCACGCCTGCGAGAATGCCGATGAGCGAGATGGAGATGCTTCCGACCCGGATCTCGGTGAAGATCTGGTAGGCCCAGCTCTCGATGTCGCCCAGCTGGAATCCCCACTGCAACAGGATTCCCGGCAGGCCCAGCAGGAGCACGATCAGGTAGATGCCGAGGCTCGCCGCCAGCCCGGCCTGGTCCAGCGTCACCTCGCCCAGCTGGTAGCGTTCCGCCATGCGCTGGCCGAGATAGGTCCGCGCGAACGCGCCCTGCGTGCCGATGGCCCGGCCGGAGAGGATGCCGATATACATCGTCACCAGGATCGCGCCGGTGACCACGATCTGGGCGGCGACGAACCGCGCCAGCCCGACATAGCCGATCACCGCCATGGCGATCAGGCCGAAGCCGGTCAGCATCAGCAGCATGGACAGCGTCCGCGGCCATGGCCGTCCCCGGGTGGCCGGATCCTCGCCCTCGCGCAGCATCGGCCGGATGAACGAGATCCAGATCAGGATCATGCCGATGACGATGGAGGCGATCATGCTCTTGGCGACGGTCAGGACGACGGCGGAGCCGAGCGCCACGCTGACGGTGCCGAGGAAATAGTCGAGCGAGTTGGCGAGCGCCATCGCAAAGATCGACCGCTCCAGCCGCCGCGCGCCATCGTTGGAGACGTTGACGAGCCGCCATTCCGGCCGGTTCGGGGCGAGCACGGCGCGGGCCAGCGCCGAGACGAAGTAGAGACCGACGCAGACCCCGAACAGCGTCGAGACCATCGGCGCGATGTCCGGTCGCAGCACGTTGAAGCTGGAAAGCAGCGAGTAGCACGCGAACGCGAATGCGCCGACGGCCAGGGTCGGGATCATGATCGACCAGTAGGCGACCATCAGTCGGGTGATGTAGTGCGGCTTCTCGATCATCTTGTTGCGCTGGATGATCGGGCCGGCCAGGCGATAGCCGACGGAATAGAGGACGAGGCCGACGACAAGCGAAAGCGAAATTGCAGCCAGCAGCGATTCCCGCTTGAAATTCCACACGAAACGCGCCCAGCCGCCGACCGTGCGCTGCAGGTCCGCCCCTTCGTCCGCCCCGGCGCCGATGGCCTCCTCCAGCACCTCCGGCGTGATCTTGGTGCGCTCCAGCAGCGTCTCGGTGAACAGCGTCCGACGCATTTCGGTGATCTCGTTCGACAGTTGCGTCGTCTCGATCGAGAGCTCCTCGGCATTGCCCGTGAGCGCGTTGATGGCGGCCCGCTCGTCCGAAAGCCGGGCGCGTTCCTCCTTGATCACCTCGGACTCGGCCGGCTGCCCCTCGGCCGGCACCGGCCCGATCTCGTCGAGCCTGGCCTTGATCTGGTTGAAGCGTTCCCGGGTCGAGACCGAGGCTTCGAGCGCGAAGCGGCCGAGTTGCTCGACCTCCAGCCTGAGTTCGCCGAGCCGGACCCCGTTCTCCCGCGCCGCCTCGATCTTGACGCGCAGGTCCGCCAGCTGCTGGCGCGCCTGCTCCAGCCGCTTGTTCGCCGCCGCGATCGGATTGGACGGCGTCGACACCTCGGCCGCCGGCGCCGGATCCTGCGCGATCGCGATGGCAGGCAGGAGCAGCGGCACGATCGCGAGCAGGGCGAAAAGGGCGCGTTTGAGTGTCGTCACGGACGGTCCTTGCTACATCTGGTGCCCGCGATGGTCGAAACGATCGCGTGCGAAATCAACGTCTGGCTGATGCACCGGGGGCCTTGCCCGGGGGTGCGAGAGATTCGGCGCGCAAATTATTGCGCGACCCGGGCGAAGTGAAGGCAGGATTTTCGTCAGAAGCCGGATCCCGGAATGGCGAGGTGGTCGAGTTCCTCCGAGGTCGATTCCCGCCCGAGATAGGCGTTGCGATGGGGAAAGCGGCCGAAGTCGCGGATGACGGCGTGGTGGCGCAGCGCATAGTCGAGGTAGAGCCTGTCGCCGAGCGACTTGAACAGGGCGACCGACCGGTCCTGGTCGGCCAGTTCTTCCGAATGCTCGAAGGGCAGGTAGAAGAAGTGCCGGTGGCCGAAGACGACCTTGGTGTCCGCGCCCGCCGCAAGCGCCAGCCGAGCCTCGCGCAAGGCGATCCAGTCGGTCGCAAAGGCGAGCGGCGAACCGCGGTACATGTTGCGCGGGAACTGGTCGAGAACGATCACGGTCGCAAGCCGTGCCTCCGGCGTCTCCCGCCAGGCATCCGGCACATGCCGCGACAGCGCCAGGTGCGTCGCCGCAAAGCGCAGGCGGATATGGGCGTCGAGTTGTGGCGGCGGCGAGAACCAGTGTTCCGGGTTCAGGAGTTCGCACCAGAATTCGACGACTTCCGCCGGCTCCGCCACATCGCTGTCAGACCGCATTTCATCCTCCTGCCATCCTTGCGGGCGGCCATGCTGCTTGCGGCAGGCCGCCCTTCGACGCCCCTGCCACGGTTGCCTGCCCGTCATCCGACCATAGCGCATATCCTGTGACAGGAGAAAGCGGCCGTCATTCGGCCGCCTCTCCCGCCCCGGCGCCGGCAGTCGTCGCGCCGACCTGCTCCTTCACCTCCAACCGGTCCTCGGTTCGCTCGGAGAGCATCCTGTAGGCAATGTAGTACTTGTAGATGTTGGCGACGTACTGGACGGTCTCTCGGCCGACGATCGAGGAGGCGGCGTTTTCGACATTGCCGAACCAGATGTCCGGATCGAGACCGAGCTCTTCGGCCTTCCTGCGGAACTTCCTCAGATTGCCCGGACCCGCATTATAGGCGGCGAAGGCGAACAACTGCCGGTCGGTCGGCGCCAGCCCCTCGTCCCCGATATAGGTTTCGATCAGGTGGCGCAGGTATTTCGCGCCCGCCTCGACGTTGCGATCCGCATCATCGGCGATGCCGGAGATCCCGATTGCCTTGTCGCGCGCCGTCGACGGCAGCAGTTGCATGATGCCCACCGCCCCGCGCGGGCTGCGGCGGCTCTGGTCCAGCTGCGATTCCTGGTAGCCCTGCGCGGCAAGCATGAGGTAGTCGAACGCATAGGTGTCACCATGGCGCTGGAAGATCTCGACCAGCCGCCGGAAGCGCTCGACGTCTGCCGGCGCATAGGCCCGCCGCACGATCTTGTCGCTCTTGTAGTACCGGTTGCGCAACAGGTTGCCGAACGTGGTCCCGATCTTGTGGTCGGCCACGAAGGCGTCGAGCCTGGCCTTCAGCAGCGGGCTGTTCTTGCGGATCGCCCAGGCGATCCGGCCTTCGTCCGCGATAACGATGTCGTCGCGCACCGTCAGGTCGGTGAACACGCCCGACCAGATCGCCGCCTTGTGCGCATCCACGATCGTCCATGGCAGCAGCCCGGCATTGACCATCTCCATCAGGTCTTCGTCCTCGAGGTTTTCGTCGGCCTCGCCGATCTCGATCTCCGGCCGGCCGGCGGCCTTGCGCGCGGCGTTCAACGCCTCGAGGTGCTCGTGGTAGCTGCTGCTCGCGCGGACGTCGATGCGCCTGCCGCCGAGATCGTCGAGGGCCTTCACCGCAGGCGATCCCGGCCCGGTCACGAGGATTTCCCTGGCATCGCCGTACAGGGGCGCCGTGAAATCGACCAGCTTCAGCCGCTCGTCAGTGATCGTCAGGTTGGCCATGACGATGTCGCCATATCCCTGGACCAGCGCTTCCAGCAGCCTGTCGCGCGGCGTCGGAAGGAAGATCACCCGGACACGGTCGAGCTCCTTCTTCGTCCCCTTGTTGATCTGTTCCTCGAGCGCGCGGCCATACTCCACCGCGGTGCCCAGTTCCTTCCCGGCGTCGATGAAATAGATCGTCTTGCTGAACGGCACCAGCACGCGCACGAGTTGCCGTTTCGCCATCTCGTCGTAGTCTATGAGATGTGGCTCGGTCGATGTCTTGAGCGTGGCCGTATCGCCGGCCGCCATCCCCGTTTGCAGGAAAATCGCGGCAAGCGCCAGAAATGCCGCACGCACGCGCCGGAAGAATACATACCCCATCTGTGCCCCGCCCGTGTTCCCGCGGGTCGGCGCACCATGGCGCCGCTCACCGCAACCCTGAACGCGACCATCATACGCTGTATCGCGCATTTGGAACATGGCCCGTCGGCGCCAGCCGTCACGGCAGAGGCGGACTTCCAGAACCTCCCCTTGCCAGCGTCGGCCGATGCGCCTATCTCCGGTCGGACGGCGGAGGATGGGGATGACGGCAGTGCCCGAACCGAAACTCAGGACCAGGATCACCGGCGCCACGGCCAGCCTCGGCCGCACCGGTTTCCCGCATGTCACCTCGGCGACCGGCGGCGCGCTCGACATCGTCACCGGCCCCTCCCAGCCCGGCTTCAATCCGATCGACCTGCTCTACGCGTCACTGGCGTCGTGCCTCGCCATGAGCGCGCGCATCGCCGCCAGCCAGCTCGGCGTCCTCGGCCGTATCGGCGAGATCACGGTATCTGTTGCCGGCGAGAAGGCGAGCGAAGGGCCCAACCGCGTCCGGGAATTCACGATCGCATTCGCCGTCACCGGCGACATCGACTCCCAAACCCGCGAGAAGATCGTCGGCATCGCGGAGGAGATCTGCACGGTCAGCAACACCCTGCGCCACAGCCCGCAGATCACGACGACGGTCTCGGCGGGCTGACGCAAGGGACAGGAACCGGCCGGCACCGCCCCCTCTCCCTCAATCGTGCAGGGCGCGCGCGATCGGTGGCCCGACCTCGAAATCGGAGAACACCGCCTCGAACCCCTCGCGCTCCGGCGAGCAGGCGGTCACGCCGACAAAGGCGGAAACCGCCGGAAACGGGCATAGCCGCGCCATCTGCCACGGCGTATCGCCGAACCGGAACTGGACCCGCACCGCATCGTCATGCCGGGTCAGGCGGACCGACAGCGGCGCCTCGGGAGAGACGCCGTGCAGCGGAATGACCGACCAGTCCGAGACCCCGCGCGTGACGACGACGCTGAAATGCATCAGCCCGTCGGTGAACTCGATGCCGCACTTGATCCAGTTCGCCGCGTCGAGGCGCAGCATCAGGCCGGCCTGGTCGTACAGTTCCTCGTAGCGCCCGGAAACGGTCACGGACGCGGTGAAGTCGCCCTCGACCGGCGTCAAGAAGGCGTGCCCGCTGTCGCGCTCGAAGCCATAGAAGGTCTTCCGCCAGAAATCGGTCGCACCATCCGTGCGCAAGGCAAGGCGTCGCGCGTCGCCGCTCCACGCCTTCGGCTCGTTCAGCCAGAAAAACGTCGCCTCCATGTCCGGTTCTCCGTCGTTTCACAGACGTCAATCTGTCCCGGCGAGGCATGCCCGTTCAAGGGGCAATCCATGTCCACCGGTCGATGACCCTGCCAATCGGTCGGCAAAAGGCGTCAACACGCCGCACAATCTCTGGTTTATCAAACCGCAAATCCGATTGATGAACGGCGAAGAACATGCAACGATCAGTATGTTAGCGACCGCCCGGGACGGCGGCCGTTCACACGGTTGTAAAAGACCTGAGTAACAACGCAGTCTTAATCCTACAGGCCATGAATGGTGATCCGGCGCGAGGCGGATCGCCCCGTTCGGGGGACGGCATGATTGCACAGCTGACAGCCTTGGAACGCACCTATGCCGCGATCATCCTGGTCGTGATCATGTGCGTCGGCGTGGCCATGGCGGTCGTCGGGCGTGGCGACCTGTTCGCCGTCCACGGCTGGATCATCGCGGCCTACGCAATGGCGGTGATGGTGGTGCTGCTGCGCGACATCGACGCGCCCGAGCCCTGGGAAGAACGCTTCCGCGAATATTACGACGATCCGACCAAGGTCGGCATCATCCTGTCGCTGATCTGGGGCGTCATCGCCATGGCGATCGGCGTCTGGGTGGCCTCCCTGCTTGCCTGGCCGGACCTGACCTTCGACGCCGCCTGGGCGAGCTTCGGCCGGCTGCGCCCGGTGCACACGAGCGGCGTCATCTTCGGCTTCGGCGGCAACGCTTTGATCGCCACCTCCTTCCACGTGCTGCAGCGGACCACGCGCGCGCGCCTGCCCGACCAGTTGAGCCCCTGGTTCGTGCTGCTCGGCTACAATCTCTTCTGCGTGCTGGCCGCCACCGGCTACCTCATGGGCATGACCCAGTCGAAGGAATATGCCGAACCGGAATGGTATGCCGACCTGTGGCTGGTGGTCGTCTGGGTCGTCTATTTCGCGATCTACATCCGCACCCTGGCGCGTCGGCGCGAACCGCATATCTACGTCGCCAACTGGTACTACATGGCCTTCATCCTCGTGGTCGCCATCCTCCACATCGTCAACAACCTCGCCGTCCCCGTCTCGATCGGCCACGCCAAGAGCTACTCGCTGTTCTCAGGCGTGCAGGATGCGATGACGCAATGGTGGTACGGGCACAACGCGGTGGCCTTCTTCCTGACCTCGGGCTTCCTCGGCATGATGTATTACTACCTGCCGAAGCGCGCCGGGCGGCCGATCTATTCCTACCGGATGTCGATCATCAGCTTCTGGGGCATCACCTTCATGTATATGTGGGCGGGCTCCCACCACCTGCACTACACCGCCCTGCCCCATTGGGTGCAGACGCTCGGCATGGTCTTCTCGCTGGTGCTTCTGGTCCCGTCGTGGGCCTCGGCCGGCAACGCGCTTCTGACGCTGAACGGCGCCTGGCACAAGGTGCGCGACGATGCGGTCCTGCGCTTCATGATGCTGGCCGCCATCTTCTACGGCATCACCACCTTCGAGGGCTCGTTCATGGCGATCCGCGCCGTCAACTCGCTCTCGCACTATACCGACTGGACCGTGGGCCATGTGCATGTCGGCGCGCTCGGCTGGGTCGCCATGATCACCTTCGGCTCGCTCTATGCCCTGGTTCCGTGGATGTGGAAACGGCCGGCGCTCTATTCGGCCCGGCTGGTCGAGGTCCATTTCTGGTTGGCGCTGGCGGGAACCGTCGTCTACGTCTTCGCCATGTGGAACTCCGGCATCATCCAGGGGCTGATGTGGCGCACCTATGACCCGAACGGCACGCTCACCTATTCCTTCCTCGACACGCTGGTCGCCATGCACCCGTACTACATCGCCCGCGCATTCGGCGGACTGCTGTTCCTCACGGGCATCGTCATCGCCTTCTACAATATCTGGATGACGATCACGCTGCCGGCGCCGGTCGACGAGGGTGCGGCCTCCGACCTGCCGGTCGAGCCGCCCGCGCCGCGGGCCTGGGCACAGGCGGGGGAATAGCCGATGTTCAATTTCCACTACCGGCTCGAACGCAATGCCATGGGCCTCGTGGCCGCAATCATCGTCGTCGCCTCCATCGGCGGCCTGATCGAGATCGCGCCGCTGTTCACCATCGACGAGACGGTGGAGGACGCGCCCGACATGCGCGTCTACACCCCGCTCGAGCTCGCCGGCCGCAACATCTACATCCGCGAGGGCTGCTATGCCTGTCATTCGCAGATGATCCGCACCCTGCGCGACGAGGTCGAGCGCTACGGCCCCTATTCGCTGGCGGTCGAATCCAAGTACGACCACCCGATGCTCTGGGGCTCCAAGCGCACCGGGCCCGATATCGCCCGCCTCGGCGGGAAATATTCCAACGAATGGCATGTCGCCCATCTCTACAATCCCCGCGACCTCGTGCCGGAATCGAAGATGCCCGCCTATCGCTGGCTGCTGCGCAACGCGCTCAAGATCGACGACCTCGGCGAGCATCTGGCGGCGATGCGGGCCGTCGGCGTGCCCTATACCGACGAGATGATCGCCAACGCCACCGCCGACGCCTACGGGCAGGCCAATCCCGACAGCGGCCAGGCCTCCGGGGTGACCGAGCGATACGGCGATGCGACCAATCTCAGCCTGTTCGACGGAAAGCCGGGCACGCTCACCGAGATGGATGCCATCGTCGCCTACCTGCAGATCCTCGGAAAGCTGACGGATGCGGCAAAGCAGGCCGAACAGGCCAGGGTGGAGTAGCGCCATGTTCGATCACGACACCATCGTCGGCTTCTCCAAGTCCTTCGGACTTCTCTATCTCGTCGCCATGTCGATCGGCGTGGTGATCTATGCCTTCTGGCCGGCGAACAAAAAGCAGTTCGACCGGGCAGCGGAATCAGTCGTATCGGACGATGAGGACCGGCCATGGCTGTAGGCGAACGCGACCCCGTCACCGGGCACATGACGACCGGCCACGAGTGGAACGGCATCAAGGAACTGCACACGCCGGTTCCCAGGCCCGTCTGGTTCTTCCTGATCGCGTTCACGCTCTTCGGCGTGGTCTGGTCGCTGCTGATGCCGAGCTGGCCCTACGGCACCGGCTATTTCGGCGGCTGGCTGGGGATCGACCAGAAGCAGACCGTGGCGAAGCGCCTGGACGAGGGCGTGGCCGAGCGCGCGGCCTGGGCGGCGCGCATCGAGAGCGAAGACTATTCGGCCATCCTTGCCGACGCGGACCTGATGCCGATCGTGCGCGAGACCGGCCACACGCTGTTCGGCGACAATTGCGCCGCCTGCCATGGCGTCGGCGGCGGCGGCAACGGCGGCTACCCGAACATCGTCGCCGCCCCCACCCTGTGGGGAGACGACCCGGCGACCATCGCCGAGACCATCCGCGTCGGCATCAACGGCGCCGATCCGGAAACGCGCGTCTCGCAGATGATGGCCTTCGGGCGCGACCAGGTGCTGGAACGGCCGGCGATCCTGCAACTCGTCACCTATGTCCGCTCGCTGTCCGGGCTGGAGGAACAGACAGAGGCGAACACGGCGGCGATCGAGGCCGGCCGCGAACTGTTCGCGCAGAACTGCGCCGCCTGCCACGGCGAGGATGCCAAGGGGTTGAAGGAGGTTGGCGCGCCGGATCTGACCGACCATTTCTGGATCTACGGTTCCGGCCGCGAGGCGGTCTACCAGTCGGTCTATGGCGGCCGGCAGGGCCATATGCCGAGCTGGGGGCTGCGCCTGTCGCCGCTCGACATCAAGATCCTGGCGCTCTACGTGGCCGACCTGAGGGAGCAGCAGCATGCCGCTGGTGGCGACGGAACATGAGTGCGCCGGCCTTGCGGCCGCGCACGGTGGCGCTTGCGCTCGCGGGTGCGGCCGTCGCGCTGCTGCTCGTCGCCAACGCCCACCTCGTCTATGTCGCGGTGCTCTCCCAGCCCGATTGCGTGCCGCACCTGAAGACGGAAGCGCACGCCGCCGGCACCTATCGCGCCGCCCGCTCGTCATGCTGAAGACGATCGCCCGATCAGGGCCTTGCAGGAGGAAGTTGACATGAGGATGCCACAAACCGTTCCTCCGCTGGCAAGGGCCGTCGACCGCAACCGCAATCTGCCCGCGTCCCGCGCCTTCGCCTGGCTGGCGCAGGGCTGGCGGGACCTGTGGACCCAGCCGCTGCCGAGCCTGATCTACGGGCTGGGCGCGGCGGCCGTGTCGATCATCATCGTCGGCGGCCTCTATTATTTCGGCTACGACTATGCGCTCTTCCCAGCGCTGGCCGGCTTCTTCGTCGTCGGCCCGGTCCTGGCCGCCGGGCTCTACGAAAAGAGCCGCCGGCTCGAGGAGGGCCTGCCCGTCTCGTTGTCGGTGATGATCCGCCCGAAGCCCGGCACCGGCCAGCACGTGCTCTTCGTCGGCGCCGTCCTGTGCGGGCTGATGCTCCTGTGGATGCGCGCGGCGGTGATCCTCTATGCGCTGTTCGTCGGCTGGCAGCCGTTCCAGGGGCTCGACCATGTGGTGCCCATGCTGTTCGGCAGCACGATGGGCCTTGCCCTGCTCGGCTTCGGCACGGCGGTCGGCGCCCTCTTCGCCGCCTTTGCCTTCGCCATCAGCGTCTTCGGCGTGCCCATGGTCGTCGACCGGGACGTCGACGCCTTCACCGCCATGGGCACCAGCATCTCGCTTGCCTGGAACAACCTGCCGGTCATGCTGACCTGGGGCGCCATCGTTCTGGTTCTGACGGCGGCGAGCCTGCTGACCGGCATGCTCGGCTTCGTCATCACCTTTCCGCTCCTCGGCCATGCCACCTGGCATGCCTACCAGGCGATCAAGGACCGGGATTGAGACGCCCACAGCGAGCGGCCGCCGCCCCCGCGCGAAAGGCAAGGACATGAGCGCCTTCTACTACCTGATCCCGGTTTCGCTGCTGCTCGGCACGGCCGGCCTTGCGCTGTTCCTCTGGTCGATGCGCAACAACCAGTACGAGGATCTGGACGGCGCCTCCGAACGCATCCTCTATGACGAGGACGTCCCCGCCCCGCCGCAGGGCAAGGGCACATCCGGCACACACTGACGCGCCGTATCCCTGCGGCGCCGGCAATCCTCGGTCAGTTCTTGTGATCCAGCCGCGCCACCAAAAGGTCCCCGACCCACTGGATGAGGCAGACAAGCACGATCAGCACGGCCACGACGGCCACCATCACCGTGGTCTCGAAGCGCTGGTAGCCGTAGCGGATCGCCAGGTCGCCGAGACCGCCCGCCCCGATCGCTCCCGCCATGGCGGACGCGCCGATTAGCGTGATCAGCGTCACGGTGAAACCGGCGACGAGGCTTGGCAACGCCTCCGGCACCAGCACCTCGCGGATGATCGTCCAGCGATTGCCGCCCATGGCGCGCACGGCCTCGATCAGGCCGCGATCGACTTCGCGCAGGGAGACCTCGGCGATCCGCGCAAAGTAGGGCGTCGCCGCGATCGCCAGCGGCACGATCGCCGCCCACATGCCGATCGCCGTGCCGACGATGAACCGCGTCACCGGGATCAGCGCCACCAGCAGGATGATGAACGGGACGGAGCGGAAGCCGTTGACGATCGCGCCGAGGACGAGGTTGACCGCCCGGTTTTCGGCGATCCCGCCCTTGGCGGTCGCCACCAGCGCCAGCCCCAGCGGCAGCCCGGCGACCAGCGAGATCGCGCCCGAGGCCACGGTCATGACGACCGTCTCCCAGAACGAGCGGATGAACAGCTCAAGCATGACCGGCGACATGGCCGAAGACCTCCACTTTGGCGCCGCGGCGCTCGAGATAGGCGATGGCCTGCGCAGCAGTGCCGGCCGTGGACGGGATACCGATGAAGAACCGCGCGACCGGCTGGCCCTGGATATCGTCGATGCCGCCATGGATCAGCCGGAAGCCGCCCGAAAGTTCGGACGACAGCCCGGACAGCAGCGTGGCCGCCTCCGGCCCCGAAAGATCGACGCCGAGGATCGTCTCGCCGGCACCCGTCTCGCCGGTATCGCCACCGGCCGGCCCGGGCAAGAGCCGTGTTGCGACGGACTGCGGCAGCCCCGGCCGGACGCCGGCCAGGAGGTTCTGCGTCGTTTCCGTCTGCGGATCGGCGAAGACCGACCACACCGGCCCCTCCTCCACGATCACCCCGGCATCGATGACCGCGACCCGGTCGGCGATCGTGCGGATCACCTCCATTTCGTGGGTGATGAGCAGGATGGTGAGCCCCAGCCTGGCGTTGATATCCTTCAGAAGCTCCAGGATCGACGCCGTCGTCTCCGGGTCGAGCGCCGAGGTCGCCTCGTCGGAGAGCAGCAATGCCGGGCCGGCTGCGAGCGCGCGGGCAATGCCGACGCGCTGCTTCTGGCCGCCGGAAAGCGCTGCCGGATAGCTCTTCGCCTTGCCGGAAAGGCCCACCAGGTCGAGAAGCTCGGCCGCCCGCGCCAGCCGCTTCTCCCGGTTCCAGCCCCCGATCTTCAGCGGCAGGGCGACGTTCTCCTCGACCGTCTTGGCCGACAACAGGTTGAAATGCTGGAAGATCATGCCGATGCGGCGGCGCACCGGCTGCAGCTCCGGCTCGCTCAGGCCGGTGATCTCGCGCCCCTCGATCCTGATCGAGCCGCTGTCCGGCCGCTCCAGCCCGTTCAGGCAACGGATCAGCGTCGACTTGCCGGCACCGCTGCGGCCGATCAGGCCGAGAATCTCGCCCTTGCGCACCGTCAGCGATACGCCGTCGATCGCCGGGGTCTCGCCGAAATGCCGGCGCACGTCGGTCAGCTGGACGACGGCTTCCTGGCCGTTGCCGCTCTCTGCCGACGAACCGGCCGACAGGGTCTGGGAAGACATAGATATTCCTTTCTGCCATCCGCATGGCACGACGGCCCGCGGGCGGGCCGCAGGCCGTCGGATGTTCAACCGCAAGGGCGGTTCAGGTCAATAAGCGGCGGTACCGGTGCCCTTGTAGACGCGGTCGAATTCCGCCTTGACCGTATCGTTCTGGTAGGAGGAGACGAGCGTCTTCACCCACGGCGCGCTCTGGTCGGCCTCGCGCACGGCGATGAAGTTGCGGTAGGGATTGTCCGCGATCTTCTCCTGGGCGATGCGGTTCTCCACCGTCAGGCCGCTCTTCAGCGCCCAGTCGGTGTTGACGACGGCGGCATCGAGATCATCCACCGAGCGGCCGACGATGCCCGCATCGAGTTCCTTGATCTCGACCTTCTTCGGGTTCTCGGCAATGTCGGCGATCGTCGCCAGGATGCCCGCCCCGTCCCTGAGCTTGATCACGCCCTGGTCCTGCAGGACCAGCAGCGCGCGGCCCTCGTTGGACGGATCGTTCGGCACGCCGATGACGGCGCCCTCGCCGATGTCGGCGACGCTGGCGAGCTTCTTGGAATAGACGCCGATCGGCCAGACGGCGGTGTAGCCGGCGACAACGATCTTGTATCCGTGCGCCTGGATCTGGTTCTCCAGATACGGCCCGTGCTGGAAGGCGTTGGCGTCGATCTCGCCGCGCTCAAGCGCCTCGTTCGGCTGGGTATAGTCGTTGAAGGTGACGACCTCGACGGTCAGCCCCTTCTTCCCGGCCTCGGCGGCCACGACACGCCAGATGTCCTCGTCTTCGCCGCTCATGATGCCGACCTTGACCGTCGTCTTGTCCTCGGCGGACGCCGGCCCCGGCATCGCCGACGAAAGCAAGACTGCCGCCGTGGCGGCGAGGAGCGCCGACAGCCCGGCGCGGCGGGTGACGTGAAGACGATCGAGGGCTTGGGAGAGGACGTTGGTCATGAGCTTCCTGCTTTCGCTGGTGGTGCGGGCCGTTGGGAGGATCGCCCGCTTGTTTCGCCTTCGTTAGATCGCAAATGCCCACACATAAGGCAACGTCCGGTCGTTTCTTAGGCAGATGGCCTGCGGAAATAGCTTTCGCCCGGAAGTGATTTCAAGGGAATTTTCCACCATTCCGGTGGATTTCGTGGATGCGGCCCGCATGAAAGGCCAACGCACGGGCCGTCGCCCTCGCCCCATCACAAGTCACAACGATGCGTCATCACAAGTCAGAACGATGCGTCCAGCCGGCCTTGCCGTTTGCCGTCGACGGTGTTCCAGTATCCGAACCGCCCCTTCCTCGCAGGCGAGTCTGGGCGGCGTGCCCCTGCAAGGAAGGAATGCAAGATGGCCAGTGTCACCGCACGGAACGGCAGCGCCACCCCGCCGGTGGCGGAAGAAAGCCTCTGGAAGCAGCTGGCGGTGATCAGGCGCATCTTCCACGCCTCGCCCGTCTTCAAGACATTGCTCATCATCTCCGCCGGCAGCTTCCTCGTGGTCGTCTTTACCGCCCTCGGCCAGATCGTCCTCAACCAGTGGAACCAGCCCTTCTATGATGCCATCGAACGACGCAATCTCGATGCCTTCTTCCACCAGCTCCAGATCTTCGCCGCCATTGCCGGCGGCATGCTGCTTCTCAACATATCCCAGCAATGGCTGAACCAGCGCTTCCGGCTGAAGCTGCGCGAAGGGCTGACCCGCGACCTGATCTGCGAATGGATGCTGCCGCGCCGCGCCTTCCGGCTGGCCAATGCCGGGGCGATCGGCGTCAATCCCGACCAGCGCATGCAGGAGGACGCCGGACACCTCGCCGACCTGACCACCGACCTCGCCTTCGGCCTGCTGCAGTCGTCGATCCTTCTCGTCTCCTTCGTCGGCGTCCTGTGGTCGCTCTCGGAAGGTTTCGCGTTTCACATCGGCGGCCGGGTCTTCGACATTCCCGGCTACATGGTATGGGCGGCCATCATCTATGCCGGCTCCGCCTCCTGGCTCAGCTGGCGCGTCGGCCGCCCGCTGATCGCGCTCAACAGCGAGCGCTACAATCGCGAGGCCGCCCTGCGCTTCACCATGATGCGGGTGAACGAGCACATCGATTCCATCTCGCTGGGGGGCGGGGAGACCGGCGAGCGGCAGAAGCTGGAAAACGACCTCGGCTCCGTGCTCACGGCGATGCGCAACATCTTCCGGGCGCAGATCAACCTCTCCTGGGTGGTCGACAGCTATGGCTGGGTCACGGTGGTGGCGCCGATCCTCGTCGCCGCACCCGTCTATTTCTCGGGGCACATCAGCTTCGGCGGACTGATGATGGCGGTGGGCGCCTTCAACCAGGTGCATTCGTCGCTGCGCTGGTTCGTCGCCAATATCGGCGCAATCACCGACTGGCGCGCAACCCTGCACCGCGTCACCGCCTTCCGCAGCGCCCTTCTGGAGACCGACGCGCTGAACGAGGCGGAGGGCCACATCGAGTTCGTCCTCAACGACGCCAACCACATGACCATCGACCGGCTCGACGTCGTCTCGCCCAGCGGGCGCACGCGGCTGGAGGAGCCGCACGTCGAGATCAAGGCCGGCGAACGGGTCGTGATCACCGCCGATCCGGGCATCGGCAAGACGCTGCTGTTCCGTGCGATGGCGGGGCTCTGGCCGCTCGGCAGCGGTCGGGTCGGCCTGCCGAAGGACCAATCGATCACCTTCCTGCCGCGCACGCCCTACATGCCGCCGGGCAAGCTCAGGGAAGTCCTGTCCTACCCCCACGGCAACACCTTCAGCGACGAGGACCTGGCCGACGCGCTTTCCAGGGTCGGGCTGCAGCGCATGGTGCCGATGCTCGATACCGAGGCCCGCTGGGACAGGGAACTGAGCGACGACGACGAGCGCCTGCTGGCCTTTGCCCGCATCCTGCTGCACCGGCCGCGCTGGATCGTGATGGACGAGGTGCTGGAGGCGATGGAGCCGCAATGCCTTCGCCGCGTGCTCGCCATTCTCCAGGACGATCTGGAGGACGCGACCGTGATCAGCATCGGTCGCCCGGTCCCGGAACGAAACCTGTTCTCCCGCAGGCTGCAATTGATCAAGGATACGAGGCCCGCCGAACGGCTGGCGGCGCGGCCCGACAAGAGCCTGGAGGGCACCACGGCCTGAACGCCGCCTGCGCCTCCCCCGTCGCCTCAGCGCGGCGGCAGGCGCGTCGACAGGATGTTGCGGATGGAAAAGCTCGAATGGATGCGCAGGACCCCCGGCAGCTTCGCCAGGATCTCCTTGTGGATCCTCTCGAATTCGCCTGCACTTTCCACCTCCACCCGCAGCAGATAGTCCGATCCGCCGGTCATCAGATAGCACTCCTGGATTTCCGGGTGCCGGCGCACCGCATTCTCGAAGCGGTTCAGGTGTTCCTCCGTCTGCCGCTCCAGCGTGATGTTGATGATCACCGCGATCGGGCTCTCGCCTTCCGCGCTGCTGATCAGCGCCGTATAGCCGCGGATCACGCCCGATTGTTCCAGCAGCCCGATGCGCCGCAGGCAGGCAGAGGGCGACAGCCCCACCTCCTGCGCCAGCTTCGCATTGGTGATGCGCGCGTCCAGCCGCAAGAGCCGGATGATGTTGCGGTCGATCGCGTCCAGGCCCTTCATGCAGTTTCTCTCAATCGTTCGGATAAAATTCGATAAAATGGCCAGAATTGAAATATCAGAGCGACAATTCGAAGAAAAGTGCCCGATCGTTTCAATAGCCTCAGGAGGAAGCTGGAGCAGGGCCGTGAACACACATTCCATCGCAACCATCAATCGCGCCATCGAGGCCCTCGGCCGGGACGGCGCTCCGGGCACCCTGTCGATCGACCTCGATGCCCTGCGGGAGAACTATCGCTACCTTTGCGCCCGCACCGCCCCGGTGCCGGTCGCAACCGTCGTCAAGGCGAACGCCTACGGCCTCGACGTCGCCCGCGTCGCGCCGGTGCTCCGCAATGCCGGCTGCCGCGACTTCTTCGTTGCCCATGTCGCAGAGGCGCACCGGCTCCGGCAATTCGTCGACGGCGCCCGCATCTTCGTCCTCAACGGCCTGCAGCCCGGCGCCGAGGAAGGCTGCGCCGATGCCGGGATCGTCCCGGTCCTCAATTCCCTCGAACAGGCCCGCAACTGGGCGCAGACGGCAGCGATGCGCGGCCATAGCCTGCCCGCCGTCCTACAGGTCGACACCGGCATGTCGCGGCTCGGCCTGCCGCCGGAAGAGGCGTCAGCGCTTGCCGCCGACGACGCCCTGCGCGACCGCCTCGACCTTCTGTTTCTGATGAGCCACCTTGCCAGCGGCGACGCGTCCGGGGACGTCCAGAACAGCGACCAGCTCGCCGCCATGAGGCAGGCTTCCGCCCTCTTCCCCGGCCTTCCGCTCTGCTTCGCCAATTCCGGCGGCGTCTTCCTCGGCGTCGATTTCCACGGGGCGCTGGCGCGCTCCGGCATCGCCCTCTATGGCGGCATGCCGACGGATGCGATCGACAACCCCATGAAGCCGGTGGTGCGGCTCGACGTGCGCGTGATCCAGACCCGCACCGTGCCCGCCGGCACCCGCGTCGGCTATGGCGGCGCGCATGTGACGACGGAAGAGACCCGGCTTGCGACGATCGCCGCCGGCTATGCCGACGGCCTGCCGCGCAGCCTCGGGCACAGGGGAGCGGCCTATTTCGACGGCGTTCGCCTGCCGATCGTCGGGCGCGTGTCGATGGACAGCGTCACCCTCGACATCGGCGCCCTGCCCGCCGGCACGCTGAAGCTCGGAAGCCTGGTGGAACTGATCGGCCCGCACCAGACGCTGGAGGCGATCGCCGCCGACGCCGGCACCATCTCCTACGAGATCCTCACCTCGCTCGGCGATCGCTATCACCGCGACTATCGCTGACATCGCATCCGCATTCCGCACACGCATCCGCATCTGATGGGGCAAGCATGAAGATCACCATTCTCGGCGCCGGTGTCATCGGCGTGACCTCCGCCTATTATCTCGCAAGAGCCGGCCACGAGGTGACCGTCCTCGAGCGCCAGCCCGGGCCGGCGCTGGAGACGAGCTTTGCCAATGCCGGCGAAATCTCGCCGGGCTATGCCTCGCCCTGGGCGGCCCCCGGCATCCCGCAGAAGGCGGTCAAGTGGCTGTTCATGAAGCACGCGCCGCTGATCATCCGGCCGATGGCGGATGCCGCCACCTGGCGCTGGATGATGGCGATGCTCGCAAACTGCACGAGCGCGCGCTATGCGACCAACAAGGGCCGGATGGTGCGGCTTGCCGAATACAGCCGCGACTGCCTGATCGCGCTCAGGCAGGAGACCGGCATCGCCTATGACCACCGCACACAGGGCACGCTGCAGCTGTTCCGCACGCAGAAGCAGCTCGACGGCATCGGCAAGGACGTCGAGGTGTTGCGCGCCGACGGCGTGCCCTACGAGGTGCTGGATCCCACCGGCTGCGTCAAGGCCGAGCCGGGGCTTGCCGGGGTGAAAGAGAAGATCGTCGGCGGCCTGCGGCTCCCCAACGACGAGACCGGCGACTGCTTCAAGTTCACCAACAGCCTGCAGGACCATGCCGAAGCCCTCGGCGTCACCTTCCGCTACGGCGTCGACATCCGCGGCCTGAAGCGCACCGGCGACCGGATCACCGGCGTCGTGACCGCCGACGGTTTCGTCCAGTCCGACCTTTTCGTCGTGGCGCTCGGCAGCTACACGCCGGCGATGCTGAAACCACTCGGGCTGACGGCGCCGATCTATCCGGTCAAGGGCTACTCGATCACCGTGCCGATCGTCGACGAGAGCCGCGCCCCCGTCTCCACCATCATGGACGAGACCTACAAGATCGCCATCACGAGGCTCGGCGACCGCATCCGCGTCGGCGGCATGGCCGAGATCGCCGGCTTCAGCGACGACCTGCCGCAGGCTCGCCGCGCCACGCTTGCGCATTCCGTCGAGGATCTCTTCGGCGGCGCCGGCGACCAGTCCAAGGCCACCTTCTGGTCCGGCCTGCGGCCGATGACGCCCGACGGCACTCCGATCATCGGCGCCACCCGCTTCCCGAACCTCTACGTCAATTCCGGCCACGGCACCCTCGGCTGGACCATGGCCTGCGGCTCCGGCCGCGTGCTCGCCGACCTCATTAGCGGCCGCGAGCCGGACATCGAGACGTCCGACCTCGGGCTTTCCCGATACTGAGGGCAAGCAGCGGCCGCGGCCGTCCGGCCAGGACGGCGCGGTGACCGGCACCGCGAGACCGCCCCCCGCGCCCGACAGCGTGGGAGACGGCAGGGCAACCCTCCCGGGCTGCCAGGCAGGCGACCACCGTCAATCGTCGCTCGACGAATTCGACGAAGAGTTCGAGCTCGAATTGCTCGAGGAGTTCGACGAACTGTTCGAGTTCGAATTGCTGGAGGAGTTGGAAGAACGGTTCGAACTCGAATTGCTCGAAGAGTTGGACGAGCGGTTGGAGCTGGAATTGCTCGAGGAATTCGAGCTCTTGTTGGAGCTGGAATTGGAGTTCGAGTTCGAACTCGAATTGGAGTTCGAATTCGAGCTGGAGTTCGAACTCTTGTTGGAGTTGGAGTTGGAATTCGAGTTGCGTGACGAGTTCGAGGAACTGTTGCTGTCGCGCCGCGAGTTCCAGCCGCTCTTGCGATCGTCGTCGCGATCGCCTCTCGCATAGGTGGCCTTGTTGTTGCGGGTGATCCTCTCGAGGAAACGGGCGACCGGATCATCGGCAACCGCGGATACTGGCGCGGCGGTACCGACCAGCAGAAACGCACTCAATACGGCAATCAGCTTCTTCATGTCTTTACTCCATCGTCTTCAGCAGCCCTTTCGGCTGCCATGGAGAAACGTGCGCCGCCGGAAACTATTCCCAACAAATACAAATATTTTCAATTAGTTACGACAAGAACCCGAGACAAACGGGTTCGTCGCCGCTGCGCGTGGCAGCGGCGAGCGGAGGCGCAGGCCGAAGGCATCCTTTCAGCGCTGGGCGCGGGCGAACCTGCGGTACCAGCCGTCCGCGGCGAGCGTCTTCCGGAAGATGTTCTGGCGGACCGCGCCTTCCTCCTCGGTCTCGGTGCGGATCTCGCCCGCCAGATCGGTCGTCTCCCGCCGGAACGGGATGACCTGGACGATGGGCGTGCCCCGTTCCAGCACGTGCAGGCCGTCCTCGCCGGTGGCGAAGAAGGGGAAATGGATCTCCGACTGATAGGTATCGGTGTCGACGATGCCGGCGACGACCTCGAAAATCCCGTTGGGGCGGTTGAGCGGCGGCACGAACAGGCAGCTCCAGCCGGGCGGGGTGCGGATCGTCCAGAAATTGTGGAACTTGCACGGCGGCAGCGGTTCGCGCGGATTGCCGGCGACCTGATGGGAGGCATGGTTGCTGACCAGCGTCCGGTCAAGATCCCAGCCGCAATCCACCTGCCTGCCGCCGTCCGAAATCTCCATGCGCACGGTCCCGGCCAGGCCGATCACCCAACCGGCGGCCATGGCGTCGAGAAACGGCATGCAGCGCTTGACAGTCAGCCCGCTGTTGGTGGGCGACACCTGCTGCTCGGTCACGGCAGGCAGCTTGCGGAACCAGTCGGGCAGCGCCGTCTTGGCGCGCACCGGCAGCGGGATCACCCCTTCGTCTTCCTTGCGGCAGAGAAAGGTCAGTTTGGGTTGCGTCTTCCGCAGGAGCGTGAGTGCCATCGCTGTTCTCCTCTTGGCTTCATCGAGAAGAACGTGGTCGCGATCGGACTATTCCCCGTCTCCGGCAATATTTTTGGCATCGCCGGAAAGGGCCGCGCGTTCCTCGTCCGCAGACAGGGGCGCGCCGGCGTGGATCGACGCGAGATAGGCATCGATCGTCTCCTGCGACGACGCCGGCACATAGCCGTCGGCGGGCTGCTGCGACGTCAGCGCAAGTTGCGGCAGCCACGCGCCGTCCCGCCGGCAGGCGATGGTGAGCGTGCTGTTTCCCCGGTCGGTCAACTGGTACTCGCGGCAGAGTTCGCCGCGCTCGTCGCGAAACGTCGACACCACGTGCAGCACGGCGTCGCTGCCGAGCGGCACGTCCATGCCGGACGCCTGGCTGTCGAGTGCGGCGGCGAGGTCCTGGTGCGCATCCGGGGCGGCGTTGTCCGTGCTGCGGCCGATGGCGAACCCGGCCACGCCGGCAACGACGGCGACAAGGCCCGCAGCGACCTGCATGAACCATCTCTGCGGTTCCGGTCGCCTCCGTTGCGGATGCAGGGCAACCACATTGTCCGGCGCACCGGTTTGTTCGTCCGGGCCGGCTCCGCCCTCCGCACGCGCGACCATGCGCGCCACGGCTTCAGCCAGACGCGGGGGAACCTCGTCGTCGATCAGCGGCTTCAGTGCATCGGCGACCGTGCGGCGGGAATCAAGGAAAACCGCTAGACGGGCCGCCAGGCCATCGTCTGCCGCAAGCGCCGTCTCCAGTTGTGCACTCGTCGCCTCGTCCAGTTCGCCATCGGCGAACGCCATCAAGGTCTCGTCGTCGAAGTCCTCTCTCGTCATGCCATGCCGCCTTTCGTACCGGACGAACGTTCGTCGCCGGCATCTATTCCCGTCAGCCGGGCAAGATTTTTCCGCGCCCGGGCAAGCCGGCTCATGACCGTGCCGATCGGGATCGAGAGCACGTCGGCCGTCTCGCGGTAGCTGAGGTCCTCCACGCACACCAGCACCAGGACTTCCCGCTGCTCCTCCGGCAGCTTCATCAGCGCCGCCGTCACCTCGAGCAGATCCAGGCGCGCATGGGATACGACCTGCCCGTCCGGCCCGAGAATATCGCCCGCCTCGTCCAGTTCCTGGTGCGGACCCGCCGTCTTCGCGCGCCTGAGGTGGTCGATCCAGAGATTGCGCAGGATCCGGAACATCCAGGCATCGAAGCGGCTTTCGGGGGAGAAACTGCCGGCCGAGCGGATCGCGCGTTCGCAGGCGGCCTGGACCAGATCGTCCGCAAGCTCGGGCGAACGGCAAAGCGAGATCGCAAACCGCCTGAGATTGGGCAGGAAAGCGACCAGCCTTTGCGGCACTGTACGCGTGTCGTCAATCATGCGAAACCTTTGCCACGGCGGGGAATAACCTGTCGAGTCAAACGTCTGGAAAGGACAGACGCCCGGGATGCGGGCTCCCACGACCTTCTGCATCGGAGATTGAACGTGCTGCAGCTCTTCACATGCCATACCAGGCTTTCCCTGGTGCTCTGCCTCGGCCTCGCCGTGGTCGTTGCGACGCCGCCGCTTCAGGAGACCGGTCTTGTCGCAGGCACATCCGTTGCGATGGCCGATGACGACGACGGCGGGGACGACGACGGCGGCAGCCGGGGATCCGGCGGATACGGGAGCCGCAGCGGTGGCGATCGCGACATGATCCGGCGTGTGAACCCGTCATTCCGCTGGCCCTGGCAACGGGCGAAACGCGAACCGGCGCGCCGCGCTCCGGTCCGCCGTCAGGCGGAACTTCCCTCCCGCGCGCCCAACGAGATCGTGGCCATCGGCCTGGATGACGCGTCGATCTCCAGCCTGGAGCAGGAGGGCTACGTCGTCGACAGCCGCACCGGGATCGCCCTGACCGGCAGCGAGATGGTCCGGCTTATCGTGCCGCGGGGCGTCACGCTCGATGCCGCCCGTCAGGCGGTCACCGCGAGGAGTGCGTCGGCCGCGGTGGATTTCAACCACTACTATCAGCCCCAGTCGCTCGTCAGCCCCCCGTGCGTTGACTGCAGGCTGATGCGTGACATGGTCGGCTGGCCGGCGGCCGGGGAGGAGCGCACCGGCACCTGCCCGGCATTGCCGCGCATCGGGCTCGTCGATACGGCGATCAATGCCGACCACTCCGCCTTTGCGGACGGCCGGCTGGAGGTGCTGCGGCTCGACGACGCGGAGCGGCCGAAATCGGGCGAACAGCATGGAACGGCCGTCGCCGCCCTTCTCGTCGGCGGCGCGGGCAGCCGCGTGCCCGGCCTCCTGCCGGCGTCGGAACTGGTCGCCGTGGACGCCTTCCAGCGGTTCCGCAAGACGGCCGACATCGCCAATGTCTTCGATCTCGTCCGGGCGCTGGATCTTCTGCTCGCACGCGACATCAGGGTCATCAACCTCAGCCTGTCGGGACCGCCCAACCTGCTTCTGGAAAAGGCAGTGCAGGCCGCGATCGAAAAGGACGCGATCCTGGTGGCGGCCGCCGGAAACAAGGGGCCGAACGCCAAGCCGGTCTATCCGGCCGCCTATCCGGGCGTCATTGCCGTCACTGCCGTCGACAGTGCGCGAAAGCCCTACCGCCGCGCCGTTCGCGGCGAGCATATCGACATCGCGGCGCCGGGGGTCGGCGTCTGGACGGCGGCATCGGTGTCCGGGGTGCGCCAGAAGAGCGGGACCTCCTTCGCAGCGCCTTTCGTGACCGCCGCAGCCGCCGTCCTGCTCGCCGCCAGACCCGACCTGACGCTACCCGAGCTCGAAGCGGAACTGGCGAATTCGGCCGAAGATATCGGCACGCCGGGCAAGGACGCCACCTATGGCTGGGGACTGCTGAACGTCAGGACGCTTTGCAGCCGGTAGCGCCGTGGAGCCGGCGCCACGACCGGCGCTGACAGGATGATCGCCGCTCGGTCTTTCCCTCCACCTGACCGCCCGGATCGAGCCGGGTGCGGCCGCTACTGCGCGGCCTGTTCGCCTTCGGGCGGCGTCGGGTGTTCCCTCGCCTCGGCCGCCTGAGCCCGCGCGCCGCCGATGCCGGCGAAGCGGTGGGCGCGTTCGCGCAGCCACTGGAAGGTGACGTAGAGGGCGGGGATCAGGAAGATGCCGACCAGCGAGGCGGCCAGCATGCCGCCGGCAACACCGGTACCGACGGCCCGGCGGCTGAGCATGCCCGCCCCCGTCGCCGTCACCAGCGGGATCAGCCCGACGATGAAGGCGAAGCTCGTCATCATCACCGCGCGGAAGCGGGCGCGCGCGCCGTCGATCGCCGCGTTAACGATGGTCTCGCCCTTCTCCCGCCGGAACTTCGCGAATTCGACGATCAGGATCGCGTTCTTCGAGGCGAGCGCGATGAGAACGACGAGGCCGATCTGCGCGTAGATGTCGAAGGACAGCCCCGTCACGAGGATCGAGACCAGCGCGCCGAGGACGCCGACGACGACCGACAGCAGAACCGGCACCGGGATCGTCCAGCTCTCGTAGAGCGCCACGAGGAAGAGATAGGCGAAGAGCACGGCGAGTGCCAGGATCACCGGCGTCTTGCCGGCCGCTTCCAGTTCCTGCAGCGCCGTGCCGGTCCACTCGAAGCTGTAGCCTGCCGGCAGCGTCGCCGCCGAGATGGCTTCCATCGCTGCGATCGCCTGCCCGGAGGAAACGCCCGGCGCCGGCTGGCCGTTCAGCGTGATCGAGCGGTAGTTGTTGTAGCGCACGATCGACTGCGGGCCGACGATGTAGTCGACGCTGGCGACCGAGGCCACCGGCACCATATCGCCCGAGGCATTGCGCACATGCAGGCGGTTGATGTCGTTGACCGAGCGCCGGTCGGCCTGCGCGGCCTGCATCGTCACCCGCCAGCTGCGGCCGTAGAGGTTGAAGTCGTTGATGTAGTAGGAACCGAGCGTTCCCTGCAGCGTGGCGAACAGGTCGCTGACCGAGACGCCGAGCGCCTGCAGCCGGTCGCGATCGAGGTTGAGGTAGAGCTGCGGCGCCGTCGCCGAATAGGTGGTGAAGGTCGGCCCCAGGAGCGGGTTCTGGTTGGCGGCGATGATCAGTCCGCCCGCCGTCGCGGCAAGCTCGGCCGGCGGCCGCCCCTGCAGGTCGAGAAGCTGGTATTCGAAGCCGGATCCGGTGCCGAGCCCCATGATCGGCGGCAGGTTGAAGGCGAAGATCTGCGCCTCGCGGATCGCCGACCCCTTCATCATGGTCGTCTTGACGGCAGCGTCGACCGAGGCCGCAGCCGAGGTCCGCTCGGCAAACGGCTTCATGGTGACGACGGCAAAGCCGCTGTTAGACTTGGCGAGACCGTCGAGGAAGCTGTAGCCGGTGACCGTGATAACGTCGGCGACGCCTTCGATCTCCGACAGCATTCCCTCGACCCGCTTGACCACCGCGTCCGTGCGGTTGAAGGACGCCCCTTCCGGGAGCCGGATCTCGGTGAAATAGGCGCCCTGGTCCTCGGCCGGCAGGAAGCCGGTCGGCACGACGCGGAACAGCCAGCCGGCAGACGCCGCGGCGACCGCCAGAAGCACCAGTCCGATGACGACCCGCCGGGCGACATGGCCGGCGACGAAGGCATAGCCGTCCCGGCCCTTGTCGATGCCGCGCGAGATATAGCCGAGGATGCCGCGCTTCGGCCCGTGGTGTGGCTTGAGCAGGATGGCGCAGAGCGCCGGGCTCAGTGTCAGGGCGTTGATCGCCGACAGCACCATCGACACCGAGACGGCGACGGCGAACTGCTGGAACAGTTGCCCGCTGAGGCCGGGGATGAAGGCGACGGGCACGAAGACCGAGAGCAGCACCAGCGTGATGGCGACGATCGCGCCGGTAATCTCGCCCATGGCGAGCCGGGCCGCTTCCGCCGCCCCCATGCCGGGGTTCTCCTCCATCACCCGCTCGACGTTCTCGACGACCACGATCGCGTCGTCGACGACGATGCCAATCGCCAGCACCAGCGCCAGCAGCGAGACGGTGTTGAGCGAAAAGCCGAGCGCCAGGATGACGGCGAAGGTGCCGATCAGGGCGACAGGAACGGCGATCAGCGGGATCAGCGCCGCCCGCCAGCTGCCGAGGAACAGGAACACGACGATGATGACGAGCACGAAGGCCTCGATCAGCGTGTGCTCGACGTTCTCGACGCTCGCCTCGACGAACTGGCCGGTGTCGTAGGACACCGAATAGGTCAGCCCTTCCGGAAAATTGTGCGACAGCCGCTCCATCGCCTCGTTGACGCCGCGCGCGGCCGCCAGCGCATTGGCCCCGGGCGCCTGGTAGGTGCCGATCATCGCCACCGGCCGGCCGTTGAAGCGCGCACTCGAATCGGCGCTCGCCGCACCGAGTTGCACATCGGCCACGTCGCGCACGCGCACGAACGAACCGTCCGCCTCGGCGCGCAGCACGATGTCCATGAACTGCGACGGATCGGTCAGGCGTCCCTGGGTCTGCAGATTCAGCTGGAACAGCGGGTCGTCGGTCATCGGCTGGGCGCCGATCCGGCCGATCGCGGCCTGGACGTTCTGCGCCCTGAGTGCCGCAATGACGTCCGTCGGCGTCAGCTTCAGGCTCGTCAGGCGGTCGACGTTGAGGACGATCCGCATCGAATAGTCCTCGGCGCCGAACAGCGACGCGTCGCCGACGCCGGGAACGCGCTTGATCGTGTCGAGCACGTTGATGGTCGCGTAGTTCGACAGGAAGAGGTTGTCGAAGTCCTTCCCCTCCTCGCCGTAGATCGTGATCACCTGCATCAGCGCCGAGGATTTCTTGCGCACGCTGACGCCGGACTGCTGCACTTCCGAAGGCAGGCCGGCCTCTGCGAGCGATACCCGGTTCTGCACGTTGACGGTGGCGATATCGGGATCGGTGCCGACGGCGAAGGTGACGGTGAGGTTGTAGGACCCGTCCGCGCCGCTGGTGGATTTCATGTAGATCATGTCGTCGACGCCGACGACCTTGCTCTCGATCGGCTGGGCCACCGTCGCCTCGACGACGTCGGCGCCGGCACCCGAATAGCTCGCCGTGACGCTGACCTGCGGCGGAACGATGTCGGGGAACTGCGCCACCGGCAGCTGCGTCATCGCGATCAGGCCGGCAAGCGTCAGGACGATGGAAATGACCGCGGCGAAGCGCGGGCGATCGATGAAGATTTCAGAGATCATCGCTCAGCCACCCGCTGCCGGAGCCGCATCCACCACCATTCCCGGCCGGACCTTGCCGATGCCGTCGGTGATGACCCTGTCTCCTTCCTTCAGCCCGGAGACCACGACCGACTGCCCGCGCGAGGACCGCGCGATGTCGACCCGCCGGAGCTCGACCTTGGAATCGGCGCCGACCAGCATCACGAAGGCGCCCTGCTGGTCGCGCTGCACCGCCTGCTGCGGGACCACCAGGACGTCCTGCTCGTTGGATTGCTCCAGCTCGACGCGCACCAGCGTGCCGTCGAGCAGGAGACCGTCGGAATTGGCGAATTCGGCCCGCACCGTCACGGTGTCCGTGCCCTGCGAGACATTGCTGGAAACGAAATCGATCGTCCCCTTTTCGGGATATTCCGTTCCGTTCGGCAGGACGATGCGGACATTGGCGCCGGCACTGATCTGGCCGGCGCGCACCTGCTCGCGATAGGTCATGTAGAGCGCGGTCGCGACCGAGAATTCGGCATAGATCGGGTCGAGACGCGTCAGCGTCGTGAGCGCGCCGGCCTCCGGCCCGACCAGCGCGCCGACATCCACCGTGGAAAGCCCCGCCACGCCGTCGAAGGGTGCGGTGATCTTCGTATAGGAGAGGTTCAGCGCCGCCTGCTCCCTGCTGCCGCTGAGCCGGACGAGGTCCGCCTCGGTCTTCTTCACCTGCGCATTGGCGATGTCGACCTGCGACTGCGGCACCGTATTGCTGGCCAGCAGCCGGTTGGAGCGGTTGAACTCGATCACCGCCAGGTCGCGTTGCGCCTCGGCGGCCTGAATCTGGCCATCGATCTCCTGCACCGCCGCCTGGTAGGAGCCGTCCTCGACCTCGTAAAGAACGGTTCCGGCCGTCACCTTCTGCCCTTCGGTGAAGTTTCGCTTTTCGAGAAACCCGGATACCCGGGCCCTGATGTCGACCTTCTGGATCGCCACCAGCCGTCCGGTGAGATCGACGCTCTCACGCAGGTCCATGATCTTGGCCGGCGCGACGACGACAGCCGGCGCCGGTGCCCCGGCGGGCGCCTGCGCCTGGGCGGCAGACAGCGCCATGCAGGAAAGACTGAGGAAAGCGATGCTCGTGGCAATTCCCGGAACTCGCATGCGACACCCTCCTGCACGACACGAACATGTTTTCCCGTTGCGGCGACAGACTAGTCACTGGCCGGCGACTTGGGAACCCATCCCCTTGTCCGCCCACACGTTTTCCGTGCACGGTCGCGAAACCGTCACGGGATGCGGCTTTCCTGCAACTGTCGGCTTTGCCGCAACCGTGGTATCAACGCCGCCGATCAGTCACCGACCCGGCCCCGCGGAAACCCGATGAAACAACCCCTGCGCATCCTCTGCCTCTGCCTCGGCTGGCTCATGGTCGCAGTCGGCGTCGTCGGCATCTTCCTGCCTCTGCTGCCGACCACGCCCTTCCTGCTGGTGGCCGCCGGTCTCTTCGCCCGCTCCTCGCCGCGATTCGAGACCTGGCTCCTGAACCACCGCGTCTTCGGCGACCCCATCCGCCGCTGGCGGGAGAACGGTGCGATCGCCCCACGCGCCAAGGCGATGGCGGTGGCCATGATCGCGGCCAGCTTCGCCGTGTTCCTCTATGTCCGCGCCCCCGCCGGATCGACGGCTGCGATCGTCGCCGCCTTCATGGCGCTCCCGGTCCTCTTCATCCTCACCCGCCCCAACGCCTGATCCGGTCCGTCGGCATCCGCCGAAGGGCGGCTCTCGCATGCGGCCGCGTTTCGGATATGCTGCCGTCACGGCGGACCGGAGGAACTGGCAGCACATGCAATACGACTACTGCGTCATCGGCGGCGGCATCGTCGGCCTGGCAACGGCGATGCGGCTTCTGCAGCGGCATCCGGGCGCGAGCCTTATTCTTCTCGAGAAGGAGGACGGCCTCGGTCGCCACCAGACCGGCCACAACAGCGGCGTGATCCATGCCGGCATCTACTATCCGCCCGGAAGCCTCAAGGCCGAGCTCTGCCGCAGGGGCGCCGAGGCGACGAAGGCGTTCTGCGGCGAGCACGGCATCCCCTTCGACGTCTGCGGCAAGCTCCTGGTCGCCACCAGCCCCCTGGAAGTCAAGCGGATGGAGGCGCTGTTCGAGCGCTCGAAATCGAATGCGATTGAGGTGAGACAGGTCGGCCAGGGCGAACTGCGCGAGCGCGAACCGGCCATCATCGGGCTCGGCGCCCTGCTCGTGCCCTCGACCGGCATCGTCGGCTACGGCGAGGTCTGCCGCGCGATGGGCCGCGTCATTGCGGCACTCGGCGGCGAGTTGCGCCTTTCCACGCGGGTCACCGCCATTTCCGAGGCCGTCGATGCCGTCACCATAGCCTCGGAAGGTTCGAGCTGGCAGGCGCGAAAGCTCGTCGTCTGCGCCGGCCTCCAGTCGGATCGGCTGGCGGTGCTCGCCGGCCTGCCGATCGACCACCGCATCGTCCCCTTCCGCGGCGAATACTACCGGCTGCCGGCCGAAAAGAACGGCATCGTCCGCCACCTGATCTATCCGATCCCCGATCCCGACCTGCCCTTCCTCGGGATCCACCTGACGCGGATGATCGACGGCAGCGTTACCGTCGGTCCGAACGCCGTCATCGGCTTTGCCCGCGAAGGCTATCCGCGCCTGTCGCTCGCCCCGAAGGACGTTGCCGACTACGTCGCCTTTCCGGGCTTCTGGAGGACGGTGCTGAAGAACCGGAAATCGGCCCTGTCGGAGCTGCGTAACTCGCTGTGGAAGCGCGGATACCTGGAGGAATGCCGAAAATACTGCCCCGGCCTGTCGCTCTCCGACCTGCTTCCCCATGCCGCCGGCATCCGCGCGCAGGCGGTCAGGCGCGACGGCACGCTGGTGCACGACTTCCTGTTTGCCGGCACCGACCGCATGCTGCACGTCTGCAACGCCCCCTCGCCGGCCGCGACCTCCGCCATCCCGATCGCCGACATGATCGTCGACCGGCTGTCGGCGTGATCAGTCGGGCAGGCTGAAGGCGACGATCTGGTCGCTGACCTTCGGCGTCAGGATCGAGTTTCCGCCCGCCGCCCAGACCACATATTGCTTGCCCTTGTATGCGTAGACCGCCGGCAGGGCGACGGCCGGCGCGTCCACCAGCGCCTTCCAGAGCACCTTGCCGGTCCTGATATCGAGCGCCCGGACGCGCGAATCCATCGAGGCGCCGATGAAGACCAGCCCGCTGGCGGTGATGACCGGTCCGCCGATGGTGATCGAGCCCCAGGATTCGGGCATGTAGAAGCCGAAGCGCTGCACCTGGCCGAAGGGAACGTCCCAGAGCTGGGCGCCGGTCTTCAGGTCATAGGCCGCGATCGAGCCATAGGGCGGCTTCCAGCAGGGCATGCCGAGCGGGTTGAGGAAGGTCAGGAGCTGGATGCCGTAGGGCGCGCCGCTCATCGGAAAGAAGCCGCCGGTCTCCGAGCCCGCCTTGGCGGCGGCGTCGTAGTCCGAGCGCGGGATCAGCTTGTAGATCTGGACGGCGCTCGAATAGTTCACGACGAAGATGCCGCTTCTCGGATCGACCGCCCCGCCGCCCCATTCGACGCCGCCGATCGTGCCGGGATAGACGAGCGAGCCTTCGAGGCTCGGCGGCGTGAACCGTCCCTCGTCGCGCAGCCGTGCCGCCGTCCGGCTGCAATAGCCGAAGCTGACCGCATCCGCGAGCGTGGAGACACCCGGCCAGGTATCAGCCACCACCGCCTCTGGCAGCGCGACATAGGGCTGGGTCGGGGCGACCTTCTCGCCGGGGATGGTCGAGGCCGGCACCGGCCGCTCCTCGATCGGATAGACGGGCTCGCCGGTCTCCCGGTTCAGCACGTAGAGGAAACCCTGCTTGGAGGTCTGCACCAGCGCCGGAATCGTCTGCCCGTCCTTCTGGATGTCGATGAGCGTCGGCGCGGAATTCGTGTCGAGGTCCCAGAGATCGTGATGGACGAGCTGGCGGGTCCAGACCACCTCGCCCGTCTCCGCCCGCAGCGCCGTCACTGAGGTCGCGAGCGGAACCGGCTCCAGCCGGTTGCCGCCGAAGAAATTGGGGCTCGGTGAACTGACCGGCAGGTAGAGCAGCCCCCGCTCGGTATCGACAGACATGCTCGCCCAGACGTTTCCGGTGCCGCTCTGCGCCGCTGCCGCAGGGGCCAGCGCATGGAACGTCCAGCGCAGGGCGCCGGTGCGGGCATCGAGCGCAAAGACGGTGCCGGGCGGCGCCTGTGCCTCGGCCCAGTCCTTGCCGGCCCAGCCGACGAACAGAAGATCGCCATGGACCGTCGGCGGCTGCAGGATCGACAGCGGCCACCTGGCGTTCTCGACGTTCCACTGGTCGATATCGACGATGCCGCCATTGCCGAAATCGGCGCAGGCCTTGCCGGTGTCGGCGTCGACCGCATGCAGCTTGGCGTCCATCGTGCCGATGTAGACGCGCTTCTGGCACGGCTGGTCGGCGACCGGCGACGCCGCCTGCCAGTAGGCGACGCCGCGGTTCTTCAGGTCGGGCTGCGTCAGCGCCTCCAGCACCGCCTTGCTCTCATAGGTCCATTTCACCCGGCCCGTGTCCGGCTCGAGCGCGAAGATGCGGTAGAACGGCGTGCCGAGGTAGAGCGTGTCGTTGACGAAGAGCGGCGTGGCCGACCACACCGTCGGCGGCGTGGCGGCGCCGGCCGCCGCACTGTCGGGGCGGATGTGAAACCCGCCGGGCGGCGGCCCACCGGAGGAGACGTCGCCGGTATGGACCTCCCAGGCGACCCTGAGATCGCCGACGTTCTTCGGCGTGATCTGCGTCAGCGGCGAATATTTCTGCGCCGCCAGGTCGCCGTTGAAGGTGGACCATGTGGCGTCCTGCGCTCGCGCCGCACCTCCGGCACAGGCGACGAGGACGGCCGACAAAGCGATCTGGCGTAGAAGCTGTCTCATGCACGGCACCGGGCTGGAGCTTCGGGAAATCAGGCGGAATAGGGATTTCTGCGCATTGCGAACATCGCCAGCCAGCCGATCAGGCAGACCGCCATCGCGATCAGGAGCGGCAGGGTGTCGAGGAGATAGGCGGCAAAGCCGGTACCGAGCACGCCGACGAGACAGCCGAAGATGAGAAAACCCCTCAGCCCCCGCCCGCCGGACCCGGCTGCCAGCACGAGCGCGGCAACGAGGATGATCGCCGAGGAGGCCACGACCAGAAGCGCGCCGGCCGTTCCCGTGACGCTGCTGTCCGGCTCCAGAAGGCTGACCGGCATGAGGTAGTTATAGATCGAGATCGCAAGACCCACTGCGGCTGCGATCGCGATCAGTCCTGCCCCTGCACGCCGCATAAGCTTCCCCCAAAGCCCGATGAGATCGGAAAATTACCATACTCGCCGCTGGCGGACCACCCCTTCACCGTGTATCCCTTTGGAGGGGCAATCGCGCCGCGAAGGTCGACCGGCCGGAGCGGGCGTGACGCGGCGCAGGCGGAGGTTGACCGCGCCGGACGGCCTCAGCAGAATGGCGCGCAACCCTGTCGCGGCAACCCTGTCACGGCAACCCTGTCACGAAGGACCGGCTGCTCGTCATGAGCGATCCCGACACCATGGACCCGGTCGACGCCGCCGTCCGCAAGGAGCGGGCAGGCATGGCCGGCCTTTTCCGCAGGGAGCGCGCCCTGCCCGTCGCGGCACTGACCACGCTGGCCTTCGCCGCCTATGGTGACCGCCTCTCCTCCGGCCTGGCCAACCCGGTCCTGCTGGCGGTGCTCTTCGCCTGGCTCTTCGGCGTCATCCTCACGGCCGCACTCTCGGTCGTCCGGCATGCCGACGAACTGGCCGAACGCCTGGGCGAGCCCTATGGCACGCTCATCCTGACGCTGACGATCACCGCGATCGAGGTCGTCGCCATCTCCGCCGTGATGTTCCACGGCGACAACAACCCGACGCTTGTGCGCGACACGCTCTTTGCCGTCGTCATGATCATCCTCAACGGCATGGTCGGCCTGTCGCTGCTCCTGGGCGCCTGGCGCCGGCCGCAACAGCGCCACAACCTGCAGGGCGCCAATGCCTATCTCGGCCTGATCGTGCCGCTGGCGACCTTGAGCCTGATCCTGCCGGAATACGAGCCGTCGCCGTCGGGCCCTGCGATCTCCGGCGCACACCAGGCCGTCCTCGTCGTCATGTCGATCGCCCTCTACGTCGCCTTCCTCGTGCTGCAGACAGGCCGGCACAAGCTCTTCTTCACCAACGGCCGCCAGTCGCACGCCGCCGGCCCCGCATCTGCCCCCGGGCCTGCCCCCGCGCACCGGTCCTCCGGTCAGCCGCTGATCCGGCACGCGGCACTTCTCTTCGCCTACATGGTGCCGGTCGTCTATCTGGTCGATCACCTGGCAAGACCGATCGACTACGTCATCGAGACCCTGCGCGCGCCGGTGGCGCTCGGCGGCGTCGTCATGGCCGTGCTGGTCGCCACGCCCGAGGCCATCAGCGCCGTGCGCGCGGCGGTCGCCGACCATCTGCAGCGCTCGGTCAACATCTTCCTGGGCTCGGTGCTCTCCACGATCGGGCTGACGGTGCCCGCCATGCTCGCGATCAGCCACCTCAGCGGTCATTCCATCGTGCTCGGCCTCGGCCGTGCAGAAACGGTCATGCTGGTGCTCACCCTCGCCGTCAGCATGATCACCTTCGCCAGCGGGCGCACCAACGTGATGCAGGGTTTCGTGCACCTGATGCTCTTCGTCACCTATCTGCTCCTGGTCGTCGAAGGATGACCGCGCGATGCACGCGCTGCACCTGATCCTCCCGCGGAGAACCGGAAATTGTCCATCGAAGTCCTGATCGAACGATACGGTGCGCTGGCCGTCTTTCTCGGCGCCGGACTGGAAGGCGAGACGGCGGTCATCCTCGGCGGCATCCTGGCGCACCGTGCTCTGCTGCCGTTCTGGTCGGTCGCGGTGGCGGCCACGCTCGGCTCCTTCCTCGCCGACCAGATCTTCTTCTTCGCCGGCCGCCACATGCGCTCCAACCGGTTCGTCGGCAGGATGCTGGCTAAGCCGGCCGTGGCCTCCGTCCAGCACCTTTTGGAGCGCCACCCGACCGGCTTCGTCTTCGCCTTCCGCTTCATCTACGGCCTGCGCACGATCAGCCCGATCGCAATCGGCACGACGCAGATCCCGACGGCGAAGTTCATGCTGCTGAATGCCATTGCCGCAGCCGTCTGGGGACCGCTGTTCACGGCGATCGGCTATTTCTTCGGCCAGGGCGTGGAGGAGCTGTTCGGGCGGTTGCCGCTACCGCACCATCTGGTGGCAGCAGTGATCGTCCCCTGTGCGCTGCTGCTGGCCCTCGGCCTCGTCTTCCGCCGGCGCATCGCCAGGCTGTATCATGGCATCGCCGGCCGACAGGCCTGAGCGGGAAGCCCGTCAGGCTGTCATCGCGCGAAAATGCGCCAGCATCCGCTCCGCGCTGGGTTCGAGCCCGGTGAACAGGCGAAACGCCCCCACCGCCTGGAATACCGCCATGCCGCCGCCGTCGAGCGTCCGGCAACCGCGCTGCCGCGCTGCCTTCAACAGCGCCGTCTCCAGCGGAAAATAAACGATCTCTGCGACCCAGTGGCGTGGCTCGAGCAGGGAAGCCTCCAGCGGCAGGCCGGGATATTTCGCCATGCCGGTCGGCGTGGCGTGCACCAGTCCGGAAGCAGATCCCATCGCCGCCTCGAGGTCGCTGCCGGCCTCGATCCGGGCCTCGGGGAAGATCGCCGCCATGCCGAAAGCGAGCTCCTCCGCCCGCCCCTGCTCGCGGTCAAACACGACCAGCGAACGCGCGCCCATGGACAGCATCGCATAGGCGGTGGCGACGCCCGCACCGCCTGCGCCCAGTTGCACGACCGCGCCGAGGTCGGCGCCGGGCAGGCCGCGGCGGAAACTCTCGGCAAAGCCCCACCAGTCGGTATTGTGTCCGTAGCGCCGCCCGTTCTTCAGCACGACGGTGTTGACCGCACGCAGGTCCCGCGCCTCGCCCGAAAGCTCGTCAAGATAGGGGATCACCGCCTGCTTGCAGGGATGGGTTATGTTGAGGCCGCCGAGCCCCCGGGCCTCGGCATCGGCCAGAAGCTGCGGCAGGTCGTCGGCCGAGGCGCCAATCTCGTTCAGATCGATCAGTTCGTATTCGTAGGCGAGCCCCTGCGCGGAGCCTTCCCGCATATGCATCGCCGGCGTCAGCGACGCCTGGATACCGGCGCCTATCAGGCCGGCCCTGAACGGTTTCAGCAGTGTTTCGGCCATCTGGCTGCCTTCATCGCAAAAGAGCCGGCCCGCGGTCCGCCTGCGGGCCGGCAGCGGCCTCAGTTGCCGCGAACGGTTTCCAGTTCCTTGAACAGTGCCGCGACGGTCTCCGGACCGATCTCGGCGCTGAACTTGTCGATCAGCGGCTTGACCGCATCGCGCAGCTTCTGCGTCTCCTCGGGCGAAAGCTCGTCCACCTGCATGCCCGTCGCCTTGATATCGGCGATGGCCTTGGCGTCGAACTCGCGCGAGACCTGGCGCTGGTAGTCGCGCGCCTCGTTGGCGGCAGCCTGGAAGACGGCCTTCTCCTCGTCGTTGAGGCCGTCCCAGAACTTCTTGCTGACGAGCACGATCTGCGGATTGTACTGGTGCCGCGTCACCGTCATGTACTTCTGCACCTCGTAGAACTTGGCATTGATGATGTTGGCGGCCGGGTTCTCCTGGCCGTCCACCGTTCCGGTCTCGAGCGCGGTGTAGAGTTCGGTATAGGGCAGCGGCACGGCATTGGCGCCGAGCGCGTTGAACAGCTCGATCGGGATCGGCGACTGGATCGTGCGGATCTTCAGGCCCTGGATATCCTCCAGCTTCGTCACCGCATGGCGGTTGTTGGTCAGGTTGCGGAAGCCGAGCTCCCAGTAGCCGAGCCCGACCAGCCCGGTATCGGGCAGGAGCTCCATCAGGCCCGTACCGAAGGCGCCGTCCATGATCTTGTCGGCCTCCTCGCCGCTGCCGAACAGGAACGGCAGGTCGACTGCGCCGAACTGCTTGACGTTGCTGGCCAGGATGCCGGCGTTGAGCACCGTCATCTCGATCACGCCGCCCTGCAGGGCCGAGACGGTCTGCACGTCGCCGCCGAGCACGCCGCCCGGAAACAGCTTCACCTCGATCTTGCCGCCGCTCTTTTCGGCGACCAGCTCGGCGAATTTCTCCATTCCGGTGACCTGAGGATGGCCCTTGTTGTTGGCCGAGGCGAACTTCAGCTGGTGCTCGCGGATCTCGGCCGCGGCCGGCGAACCGGCCAGGATTGCGATCGGCAAGGCAACGCCGAGCGCGACTTTCATCAATCTGTTGAACATGCTTTCCTCCCAAGTATGGCCCAGCGCCCCGCTGGTGCCGGTTGAATGTCCGCCAGATACGGACGCGGCCAGTCCCTAGCGCGCGAACCAGGCAGCCGGCACGGTCACCAGCTGCGGGAACAGGACGAGCAGGAAAAGGACGATGAGTTCGGCGATCAGGAACGGCATGACGCCCTTCATCAATTGCTCCATCTTCAGCTTCGACACGCCGCAGATGACGTTGAGCACCGTGCCCACCGGCGGCGTGATCAGCCCGATCGAATTGTTGATGATGAAGAGAACGCCGAAATAGACCGGATCGATGCCTGCCTGCTTGATGATCGGCATCAGCACCGGCGTCATGATCAGGATGGTCGGCGTCATGTCCATCGCGGTCCCGACGGCCACCACCAGCACCATGATCGCAATCAGAAGCAGCGTCTGGTTGCCCATCAGCGGCTCGAGCAGCCTGGCCAGTTCGCCGGGAACGTCGGCAACCGTGATCAGCCAGGCCGACACCGCCGCGCAGGCGACCAGGAACATCACGACCGCAGTGATCTTGGCGGCCGACACGAACACCTCGAAGAGCTTCGACGGCGGCAATTCGCGGTAGATCACCATCGACACGAACAGCGAGTAGACGGCGGCCACGACGCCGGCCTCGGTCGGCGTGAAGACGCCGAACTTCAGCCCGACGATGATGATCAGCGGCAGTATCAGCGCCCAGATGCTTTCCACGAAGGCCTTCCAGCGGACCGCGACCCCCTGCCGCGGTGGCAGCTGGAACTGCTCCTTGCGCGACACGATCAGCCAGGTGACGCAGAGCGCCGCCGCGATCAGAAGCCCCGGAAAGATGCCGGCGAGGAAGAGCTTGGTGATCGAGACGCCGCCGACCACGCCATAGAGGATGAAGCCGATCGACGGCGGAATGATCGGTGCTATGATCGAGGCGGACGCCAGCAGGCCGCCGGCCCGTGCCGGATCGTGGCCGGATTTCATCATCATCGGCAGCAGCAGCGCCCCGAGCGCCGCCGCATCCGCCACGGCCGAGCCTGAAAGGCTTGCCATGACGCAGGCGGCGAAGATCGCGACGAAGCCGAGCCCGCCGCGGATATGGCCGACCATGACCATCGCCAGGTTGACGATGCGGCGCGACAGGCCGCCGACATTCATCACCTCGCCGGCCAGCATGAAGAACGGCACCGCCATCAGCGGAAAGCTGTCCGCGCCGTTCAGCACGTTCTGCGCGACGATCTGCGCGTCGAACAGGCCGAGATACATCATCAGCGCGACGCCGCTGATGATCAGGGCGAAGGCGATCGGAACGCCGAGCGCCATGGGACCGAGCAGGGCGCCGAGAAAGATCGTGACCGTCATCGCGCCGCCCTCAGTGCTTCATCGCAGGATTGGAGAGTTCGGGCGTGGCGTGGGCGACGTGCCCCGCCTCGTCCTCGCTCTCCTGGACCATCCCGCCGGCCCGGACGTCCAGCCGTCCGGTGAGGATCGCAAACATGTCCCAGAGCACGATCAGCGCCGCCGGAATGCCGAAGGCGAGGCCGGCCCCGTAGAATAGGCCCATGGAGATGCCGGTGGCGGGCGCGGAGACGTGCCAGTTGATCAGCGTCTGCGTCCAGCTTCCGCTGATCATCAGCCACGTGGCCCACAGCACCAGCGCCTGACCGACGAGTGCTGCGAGCCGGGCACCCGCCGGCGGCAGCCGCGTAAGCAGCGCATCCATGCCGAGATGGGCATGCTCGCGCATCGCGACGACGGCGCCCAGGAAGGTCAGCCACACGAAGCACATGCGCGAGAGTTCTTCGGAGTAGGTGATGCCGGTGTTGAAGGCGTAGCGCAGCACCACGTTGCCGAAGACGAGGATCACCATCGTCAGGAGCAGGAGTGCGATCGCCGCCTTCAACACGAAGAAGCAGAAATCGATTGTCTTGGCCATTAATCCTCCCCAGGCGTATGGCGCCTCGCGATTTCACGGCACTGCGGCCGGGACGGTCCCGAGAATGCACCCGCGCTGGCCACTCCTCCAAGCTTTCATGCGCTTCGTCAAAAATGTACGAACTAGTTAGGAAGTCAAGCGGCAAGTCTTGAAACAAGACGTGAGGCTCAATAGAAATTGGGGAAGGACCGGGAGGAGAGTCTCGTCCGGCGGAACGGAACGGCGAAAATGCCTTTCCGAACAGAACTTTGGAGGAAGACGGCGAAATGGCTCCGCGATCGGCGAACGGCAGGAAGAATGATCCGCAAAGGACGCGCGAGGACATCCTGATCGTCGCCACCGAGGAATTCGCGACCCACGGGCTGGCGGGAGCCCGGGTGGACGCCATCGCCGAGCGCACCCGCACCTCCAAGCGCATGATCTACTATTACTTCGGCAGCAAGGAGGGCCTGTACCTTTCCGTGCTCGAGCGCTCCTACCGCAAGATCCGCACGCTCGAGGCCGACCTGCGCCTGTCCGACCTCGAGCCGGAGGAAGCGCTGAGGACGCTGATCTTCACCACGTTCGAGCACGACGAGGCGAACCCGGACTTCGTCCGGCTGGTCAGCATCGAGAATATCCACCACGCAGCCCACATGCTGCGGTCCGAGGCGATCCGCGACCTCAACGTTTCCGTCATCGAGACGATTGCCGGCATCCTCGAACGCGGCCACACCAGCGGCGCCTTTCGCCGCAAGGCCGATCCGATCGACGTGCACATGCTGATCAGCGCCTTCTGCTTCTTCCGCGTCTCCAACCGCTACACCTTCGGCACGATCTTCCGGCGCGACCTCTCCGAGAAGGAAACGATGACGCGCCACAAGGGGATGATCGCCGACGCCGTGATCAGCTACCTGAAGGACCCCGCCGGCTGATGTCGCCGCTGCAGCATCCGCACGCCTGCGCATGCGGCCCATCCGCCTGCCCGTAGCAGTGCGGAATGCCGCGCAGAACCCGCCTCTCCTATTCGCTCTGCCGGAAATTGCGGATCCGGTCGAACAGGACGGCCAGGATCGTCGCCCCGCCGATGAAGGTTCCCTGCCAGAAGGCGTTGATGCCGAGCAGGCCGAGGCTGTTGCGGATCACCTCGATCAGTGCCGCCCCGACCAGCGCGCCGAGCGCCGTTCCCGCCCCGCCGGCGAGGTTGGCGCCGCCGATGACCGCCGCGGCGATCACCTGCAATTCCATTCCCGCGCCGATATTGGTGGTGACGGCGCCCAGCCAGCCGGTCTGGATGATGCCGGCGATCCCCGCCGACAGCGCCGAGATCATGTAGACTGCGACCTTGATCGCCTTGACCGGCACGCCGGTCAGCGTGGCGGCGTGCTCGTTGCCGCCGATGGCGAAGAGATAGCGCCCGAAGCGCGTCCAGCGCAGCACGAAGCCGGTCAGGAGCGCCAGCACGATCATGTAGAGCACCGGATTGGCGATGCCGAACAGCCAGGCGCCGCCGCCGAGCGCGAGCAGCTTGTCGTGGTCGGGACCGAACTCGAAGACCACGGTGTTGTTGGAGGCGACCATCGCCAGGCTCCGCGCTACCGACAGCATGCCGAGCGTGACGACGAAGGGCGGAAAGCCGAGATAGGCGATCAGCACGCCGTTGAACGCCCCGATCACGAGCGCCGTTGCGACCGAGGCGGCGATGCCGGCCTCGATGCTGTAACCCGCATTCATCACCACGGCCAGGATCATGCTGCACAGGCACAGCACCGAGCCGACCGACAGGTCGATGCCCCCGGTGATGATGACCAGCGTCATGCCGAGCGCGATGATGGCGACGAAGGTGACGTTGCGGGTGATGTTGTAGAGGTTCTTCGAGGTCGCGAACGCGTCGGTCGCAAAGGACAGGAAGACGCAGGCGAGGATGACGGCCACCAGCACCCAGAAGGTCTGGTGGCCGAGGATGGACGCCCATACCGTCTTCTGCTTCTGCTCGATGGTCTGGTCTAGGGTAACAGCCATCCGCCACCTCGTGTCCCTGCTCCGGTTTCTGCCCCGGGCGAGCGGTTCATCATACCATTTCGATGGCGCCGGTGATCAGCCCGGTCACCTCTTCCGGCGAACTGCGAGCGATCGGCTTGTCCGCCACCTTCCGCCCCCGCCGCATCACCACGACGCGATCGGCGACCGAAAAGACGTCGGGCATGCGGTGGCTGATCAGGATCACCGCGATGCCCCGGTCGCGCAGGTGCCGGATATGGTTCAGCACTTCGGCCACCTGGCGCACGGAGATCGCCGCGGTCGGCTCGTCCATCAGCACGATCCGGGCTTTCGACAGCATGGTCCGCGCGATCGCCACCGCCTGGCGCTGCCCGCCGGACATCTGCCGGACCACGTCGCGCGGCCGCGTTTCGGATTTCAGCTCGCGGAACAGCGCGCCCGCATGCTGATACATCGAGCGGTAGTCGAGAATGCTGAGGGGGCCGATGCCGCGGCGCAGCTCGCGGCCGAGGAAGACGTTGGCCGCCGCCGTCAGGTTGTCGCAGAGCGCCAGGTCCTGATGGACGATCTCGATGCCGTGCCGGCGCGCGTCCAGCGGCTTGTGCAGCACGATTTCCTGCCCCTCCAGCGCCATCGTGCCGCTGCTCGGCCGGAAGTTGCCGGCGATCATCTTCACCAGCGTCGACTTGCCGGCGCCATTGTCGCCCATCAGCCCGAGCACCTCGCCCGCCTGAAGCGAAAACGACACGTCGTTGACGGCCTGGATGGCCCCGAAATGCTTGGAGATATTGGTGAGCTCGAGTGCGGCCACCAGCGGACTTCCTCCCGGAAACTGGAGCTCGCCGACCGGCCGGATCATCGCGTCCCGGACGGCCTGGCGATCTCGCCTCCTGCGTTCCTCCCCGGAAGCGATCGGCATATTTACGCAAACGGCTGCAAAACCGTCAATGACGTACGTCGCGCAACGGCCTCCGGCACGAAATTTTTATAGTATGACAAATACGAGTTGACGCCCGAAGCCGGCGGATGATTAGCTGTGACAGGAGGAGAACCTGCCGATCCCCGTGACCGGCCCCGCGGGCAAGGTCGGCAGCATTTCATCACGGCCCTGCTCGACACGCCGCGTTTGCCGAAGCGCATTCGCACGCCCTTTCGACATAACCGGTGGCCAGTCCTCCGACTGGATGGACAACTGCAAGGCGAAGGCCCCGCTGGGCCGGCGCCCGCGCCAAGACCTCGAAATGCTCATTGACCTGGCCCGGCGATACGAGCGCTCGAAGACCGACCCTCGCATCCTCTGGTACCCGGATCGATCGCCCGGCGGGCACGTCAGACCCGCCTGTTTCAACGGGAGGAAGACAGATGAGGAAAGCATTGTTGCTTGCAGTCGCGGCGCTGGCGCTTGCAGCCAGTCAGGCCGGGGCACAGGAAAAGAAGCAGTTGGTGATCGTGGTGAAGGGGCTCGACAACCCGTTCTTCGAGGCGATCAACCAGGGCTGCCAGAAGTGGAACAACGAAAACGCCAGTTCCGAATACGAGTGCTTCTACACCGGACCGGCCTCGACCTCGGACGAGGCGGGCGAAGCACAGATCGTCCAGGACATGCTCGGCAAGGCCAGCACCGTCGCCATCGCAATCTCGCCTTCGAACGCGAAGCTGATCGCCCAGACGATCAAGACCGCCAACCCGACCGTGCCCGTCATGACGCTCGACGCCGACCTCGCCGCCGAGGACTCCGCACTCCGCAAGACCTATCTCGGCACCGATAACTACCTGATGGGCTTCCGCATCGGCGAATACATCAAGAAGGGCAAGCCGGACGGCGGCAAGATCTGCACGATCGAGGGCAACCCGGGCGCCGACAACATCCTGCGCCGCGCCCAGGGCATGCGCGACGCGCTGACCGGCCAGAAGGGACTGACCGAACTGAAGGGCGAAGGCGGCTGGACGGAAGTCGCCGGTTGCCCGGTCTTCACCAATGACGACGGCGCCAAGGGCGTGCAGGCGATGACCGACATCCTCGCCGCCAACCCTGACCTGGACGCGTTCGGCATCATGGGCGGCTGGCCGCTGTTCGGCGCCCCGCAGCCCTATCGCGATCTGTTCAAGCCCATGGCCGACAAGATCGCAGCCAACGAGTTCGTCATCGGCGCGGCCGACACGATCGGCGAGGAAGTGGCGATCGCCAAGGAGGGGCTCGTCACGGCACTGGTCGGGCAGCGGCCGTTCGAGATGGGCTACAAGGCACCGTCGGTGATGATCGACTTGATCGAGGGCAAGACGGTGGAGGACCCGGTCTTCACCGGCCTCGACGAATGCACCAAGGACACGGCCGATACCTGCATCCAGAAATAGCGCCCTTTCGGGGCGTCGCGCCTGCGGCGCCCCGATCTTGCCGCTTGCCCTCGACGCAATTTTGCTCTCCTGTGGCGGCGGGCGCGGGCAGCGCCGCATGAGGAGATGGCCGGCCTCAAGCCGGCGCAGGAAACGGGACGGAGAAAGTCGATGGCGAAGCGGGTCATGTTCACCGGCGGAAGCGGCAAGGCGGGACGGCACGTCGTTCGCTACCTCGTCGACAAGGGCTACCAGGTCCTGAACCTAGACAATCGACCGCTCGACAATCCGAGCGTGCGCACGCTGATCACCGACATCACCGACAGCGGCCAGGTCTTCAACGCGCTGTCGAGCTATATGGGCCTGCACGAATTCGACCCGTCTCTGCGACCGCAGCCCGTCGACGCCGTCGTGCACTTCGCCGCGATCCCGCGCATCATGATCACGCCCGACAACGAGCTTTTCCGCATCAACGCGCTCGGCACCTACAACGTGATCGAAGCGGCCGTGAAACTCGGCATCCGCAAGGTCGTGATCGCCTCCAGCGAAACGACCTACGGCCTTGTCTTCGCCAACGAACCGCGCGACCCCGCCTATTTCCCCCTGGACGAGGACTACGACGTCGACCCGATGGACAGCTACGCGCTCTCCAAGGTCGTCAACGAGAAGACCGCCCGCGCCTTCGCGCTCAGGAGCGGCATCGACATCTATGCGCTGCGCATCGGCAACGTGATCGAACCGAACGAATACGAACTGTTTCCGAAGTGGTTCGCCGATCCCGGCTTCCGCAAGCGCATCGCCTGGAGCTATGTCGACGCGCGCGACCTCGGCCAGATCACCGCGCGCGCAATCGAGACCGACGGGCTGGGCTATCAGGTCTTCAATGCCGTCAACGACGACACCTCCTCCGACCTGCCGACCCGCGAACTCCTCGACCGCTTCTATCCCGGCGTGCCGCTCAGGCGCGAACTCGGCGAGTTCGAGACGCTTTTGTCCAACAGCAAGGCGAAGGAAATGCTGGGCTTCCGCCCCGAACACAGCTGGCGGAACTATGTGAGCTAGGCCGGACTACCCGCGCCACGACGGCATGTGCCCCCGATACGGCGGCCATTTGCGTTGATGACCAATCATGATTGTTCGCGCGGCTTCAACAGGTCGCGCGATTTCTCTCTTGCGATAGATGAGGCGGTCCGTGCCACTGGCAAACGCCCTGCCCGTCATCTCGCCGGTCGTGGTCAGTAGGGCGAGACGCAAATCCGCCGCGGCCCGTAATAGGGCTGGAACGTGTTGTCATAGGCCCGGTAGGATCGGTAGCGTGCATAGCACCAGCTGACATGACCGTTGCCGCCATAGTAGCGTGGCGCGTAGTAGCGCGGTTGCGCGGCCAGTCCGCCGATGATCGCTCCGGCGGCAAAACCGCCGAGTGCGGCGCCGAAGTCGTCATAGCCGCGATAGTAGCCGCCCCCGTAGTACGGGCGATAGTAGCCCCCGTAATAGGGACGATAATAACGCCCGTAGGACGGTCGGTAATAGCGGCCGTTATAGGAACCGTAGCGGCGGCCATAGCGGTAGCCGTCGTTGCGCCAGCGGTCGCCGCCACCGCGCCAGTGCCGGTTGCCGTATCCGCGTCCCCTGTCCCTGACCTGAATGATATCGGAAGCGTCTATCCGGGGAGCGGAAAACGAGGGAAACGCCTGCGCCGGCAGCACGCCAGAAACGGCGGTCGCCAGTGAAAGCCCAATGATTGCGAGCATCTTCATGTGCGTCACCTTGCCTATCGAAAAGGCAAACGCATCATACGGCAATTTGTGCCGCCGCAGCACGCAGGTCACGACATTGTGAAGGCCGGACGGGAGGCAGCGGGCGCGCGCTCACGCGCCCGCCGTCCGTTCAGAGAATGAAATCGCCCTTGGTCAACGACAGGCTCGGGTCGAGGACGATCGAGAAGTCCGCCTTGCCGTCACCGTTCACGTCGCCATAGACACAGGTATCGCCCGACTTCTTCTGGAAGCGAAGCTCGCCCGCCTTCCCGTGGAAATCGTCGTTACCGATGAACTTGAACGCCTGGTTTCCGCCGGCCTTGCTGTTGGCGTCGATCGCCTTCAGGTCGATCTTGTCGCCCTGGGAGCGGCTGAAATCGTAGATCTTGTCGCGCCCCGAGGCTCCGACCGTGCTGTCCTTCGTCGATGTAAACACGAACGTGTCGGCCCCGGAGCCGCCATAGAGCTTGTCTGCCCCTGCCCCGCCGTAAAGCTTGTCCTTGCCGCCGTCGCCCTTGAGCGTATCGTTGCCGTTGCCGCCATAGAGCTTGTCCGCACCGGCGCCGCCAGAGATAGTGTCGTTGCCGTTGTAGCCGTAGAGCGTGTCGTTGCCGGCGCCGCCCCAGAAGACGTCGGCACGTCCGGTCGCCTTGATGACGTCGTTCCCGGCCAGGACGGCGTTGATGAACTTCGCCGTGCTACCGCTTTCGACGGCCGCCGACACAGCCTTGGCGGAAATCTTCAGGTCGGTCGCTGCCACGAGCGCGACGCCGTCGGACACGACCTTGAAGGACGTGATCGTCCCGGCGGTGGCACCGTACACATAGCCGTCGACATACTCGTACTTCAGGCCCTTGCCACCGAACGTCATGTAGTTCTTGGAATCGTCGAAGAACTTCAGGGTGGTCGAGGTCGCCTTCTCGTCGTCGTAGTCGAGCAAGGTTTCAAGCGGCAGGGACACGAACTCCCGGAAGCTCGCACCCTTGCCACTGTTGAAACCCTTGATCGTGATCTTGCTCATTGTTGCACTCCGCCTATCTGCTTATTCGCTCATTCGCTTATAGAAAGATTCCGCCGAAGGATGCAACCGGCGGCAGTACGGGCCTTGCCCTGATTTCGGACAGGCCTAACCGACGGTTAAGCTAAAAAGGCGCACACCGTCGCAACGATCCCGTGACAGCCCGCAAGCCGGCCGTATCGGGCGATGTTCCGGATAAGAAACGCGAATTCAAGGACAAGACGGCTCCCACCCCGCCACCTCGAGCGGCAGCACAAGTCGGCAGAGAGGCTGCTTCGGCCCGACGGCTCCGGTCTGGCCCTTCACCGTCACCTAGACCTGAGACCCGTCCCGGTGTAACTCTGGCGAGTGCGAGGCAAGCCGGTCATGTGATGCCGGCCATCGGGAGACGACCGACGGATGACGACGATCCAGATACCGGGTTTCGTGACCTTCACCATCGCCATCATCGTGTTCTTTGTCGGCTCCAGCCTCAACAGGATCCTGACCCCGCTGAAGCGCTGGAACATCCCCGAGGCCGTGACCGGCGGACTGGTGGCGGCACTACTGACGCTTGCCGCCTACCGCTTCTTCGGCGCCGAGGTTGTGTTCGATCTCGCCGCCCGCGACATGCTGCTCCTCTACTTCTTCACCGGCATCGGCCTGAACGCCCGCTTCAGCGATCTCAGGGCCGGCGGTAAGCCGCTCGTCGTCCTGCTGGTGCTGACCCTGACCTACCTTCTCCTGCAGAACCTGATCGCGGTCGGAAGCTCGACCCTGCTGAGCCTGCCGGAGGGCATCGCCGCCCTGCTCGGCTCGGTCTCGCTGATCGGCGGCCACGGCACCACGATCGCCTGGGCGCCGCTGATCGCCGCCCGCTTCGACCTCGGCAACGCCCTGGAGATCGGCATCGCCTCGGCGACGCTCGGCCTCGTCATCGCCAGTCTCGTCGGCGGCCCGGTCGCCCGCGTCCTGATCAATCGCCATCACCTGAGCGGGCAGCCGGCCGAGCCGCCGAGCATCGGCCTGCCCGACGCGCCTGCGACGGAACGCGAAAGCAGCATCAACCACGTCAACCTGCTGCGGACGGTGCTCGTCCTCAACGTCGCGATCCTGATCGGCTTCGCGCTCGACGAGATCGTCGCGGAGACGGGGATCAAGCTGCCGCTCTTCGTCGTCTGCCTGCTGGTCGCCATCGTCATGACCAACACCATCCCCCGCCTCTTCCCGCATATGTTCTGGCCGTCCCGCTCACGCTCGCTTGCGCTGGTCTCGGACCTGTCGCTGAACATCTTCCTCGCCATGTCGCTGATGAGCATGCAGCTCTGGACGCTGGGCGGCCTCGGGCCGGCGCTCGTCATCGTCCTCGGCATCCAGACGATCGTGGCTGTGCTCTACATGATCTTCATCGTGTTCCCGGCCATGGGCCGCGACTACCAGGCCGCCGTCATCTCGGCCGGCTTCAGCGGCATCAGCCTCGGCGCCACGCCGACGGCGATCGCCAACATGACCGCCGTCACCAAGGCCCACGGCCCCGCGCCCACGGCCTTCATCATTCTGCCGCTCGTCTCTGCTTTCTTTATCGACATCGCCAACGCGCTCGTCATTGGCTTCATGGTCCGATAGCGCGGCGCCTTCGGGCGAATCCTGAACCAATCCGGAGGGATCGTCATGCAAGACCGCGAACAGAAGATCCGCGAACGCGCCTACGAGATCTGGGACCGCGAAGGCCGGCCGCTCGGCCGCGAGCTCGAGCACTGGGCCCAAGCCGAACGCGAGGTGGCCGAGCGTGAACTGGCCGCCCGCGAGATCGACCAGGGCGAAGGCGAAATCGAGGGCGACGATCTGCCGAGCCTGCAGGCCCTTCGCGAGGCCGCCCGGCAACACGCGGACGCCTATATCGTCAAGACGGACCTGGAAGACGCCGACCAGCGCGAAGCCGCTCCCGGGACCCGCGAGCAGCCCTGACCGTCACGCGCCGAGGCCATGGCGGAAAGACGGCTTCCCGCCATGGTCGAACGGTACAGTTCTCGACCGCCTCAGTTCTCGACCGCCAGTGTCTGCCCGTCCCACCGGAGCAGGAAGACTTCGGTGCGCGGCTTGCCCTCGCCGTCTTCGCCTCCGACGACAAGAACGCCGCCGGGCACGGCAAACGAGGCGCCGTAGGCCAGTCCGCGTGGCAGCTTGCCCACCGGCCGCCAGCTGCTGCCGTCGAAGGCATAGACCTCGTCGCGCCAGCCTTTCATCAGCCCATCATGGGCAAACCACTTTCCCGCCGCCGCATTGGCCTGCGCGCCCTTGAAGTTCGCGCCGCCGGCAACAAGGACGTCGTTGCCGGCCATGCCGGCATAGGCTCCCGCCACCCCTTCCTGCGGTTCGGAACCTGAGACCGGCGGCAGGTCCGCGAGTTTCTCCCAGGACGCCTCCTCCCCTTCGACCTGCACCAGCTTGACCTCCGGCGTGCGCAGGCCCGGCTTGATCTCGCCGCTGATCACCATGAAGCGGTCCCCGCCTTGGGCGACCACGGCGGGGTCGCAGTTGGGCAGGTACGGATTGTCGCCCAGCGTGCCCCAGCTGTTGCCGGCAGGGTCATAGACCAGCACCTTGTCGTTCCAGCGATAGTCCTTCGGCTGCATGCCCATGTAGCCGTCGACGAGCGTCTTGAAGCCTGCCGGATCCTTGTCCTTGTCGATGGCGCTCACGTCGGCCAAGTATTTGTCGAACAGGTCCTTGTTGTAGCCGCCGACGATGGCGATGCGCCCGTCGTCGAGCGTCAACGCCTTCGCGCCCGAGAGGCCGGCGGGTGTGCGCGTCTCCAGCTTCGACCAGGTGTCCGCCTCGGTGTCGTAGGCATAGACCGTGTCGAAGATGATCGGCGAGCTGGCGGCGGCGTCCGGCTTGCCGTTGCCGCTGAAGGTCAGGATCGTCTTGCCCGAGACGGCCACGGCCGCGCCGTTCGTCGACGGCCCGGTGAAGGCCGCGCGCTTCACCCAGCCCTTCGCCGGATCGGCGAGGTCGAGTGCGTAGAAATCGGCTCCAGCCGAGCCGAGTCCGACATAGGCCACGTCGCCGACGCGCGCGGCGACCCCGTTTTTGACGGCGACGGGCAGGTCCGGCCAGGTCTCAGCGGCCATAGCGGCACCGGTCGATAGCGCGACGACGGCGACGCCGGCCGCCAACCGTTTTCCAAGGGTCACTCCAGGCATTCATCGTCTCCTCTCCATCGGTCGACAAGGTCTGGGAAGCGTCACGGCCGACGCGCATCATGGCGCAGCGGCCATGTCGGCCACGCCGATGATGCCGGCATCGGCGCCGAGTTCGGCGGCCGCCAGGACGGGCACGACCGCTTCCGGATGAACGGCGAGCGCATCGCGCAGCAGGTCGAGGAAGCCCTCGGCCAGGCCGACGCCGCCGCCGATCACGATGCATTCGGGGTCCACGACGGCCTGCAGGCCGGCGATGGCGGCCGCGAGCCGGCCCGCCGCCTCGCGCAAGGTCTCCTGCGCCCAGCCTTCGCCGGCACCGGCGGCCGCAAAGACCGCGCGGGCGTCGCCGTCATGGCCACGGCGCCCGGCGGCTTGGGCAATCCCGAACCCGGATGCCAGCGTTTCCAGACGAACGGGGCCGGTTGCCGTCTCGATCGGCACCTGCCCGAGACTGCCGGCAATACCGCGCGCGCCACGGAGCAGCCGGCCGCCAAGGACGATGCCGCCACCGATGCCGCTGGAGACCGTCAGGAACGCCATGTCCCGCCCTTGCCCCGCGCCGAAGCGATATTCTCCCCAGGCGGCCGCCTGCGCATCGTTGACGGCCAGAACGGGGGTGTCGAGCGCGGCACCGAGCGTATCGGCCAGCGAAAACCCCTGCGGTATCGCGAGCGTACCGGGATTGAGCGCCGACCAGACATGGCCGTCGATCCGGCCGGTCACCGCCGCTGCGGCGCGCTCATAGCGGCCGTCCCAGCCTTGGGCCAGATCGGCGATCGCGGCGATCCAATCCCCGCTGCCCACATCCGCCGGTGTCGGCACGACACGACGTTCGAGCACGGCTTCTCCCTGTACCAGGGCGGCAAGCGTCTTGGTGCCGCCGATATCGAAGGCGAGCACCGGTGCCGTGGGGCGCGCGGCCCCCTCCACCGCCTGCCTGAACCAGTCGCCGATGTGTTCGGGGCGTGTGATCGCCGAACCGACGACCACGGCATCGGCGCCGGCCCGGATCGCCGCCGCGGCCAACTCCGGACTGTTGTAGCGCCCTTCCGCAAACACCGGCGCCCCCAGGCGGGCGCAGCACCGCACGAGCTCGAGGTCCGGCTCCTTCGGCGTCAGCGCGTCGCCGGCATAGCCGGACATGGTGGTTCCGACGATGTCGGCCCCGGCCGCAAGAGCGGCGCGGGCCTCGGCCTCGGTCGAGATGTCGGCCATCGCCAGCCGGCCGCGACGCTTGATTTCAGCAAGCAGGTCGGCCACCGGCACCGGGCGCGGCCTGTCCGTGGCGTCGACCGCGACGATGGCAGCGCCGGCCTCGCAAAGGTCCACGACGTCGCTCAGGAACGGCGTGATCCGTACCGCGCTGTCTTCGAGGTCGCGCTTGACGAGACCGATCACCGGCAGCCGGCTCGCCTGCGCGACCGCGGCCACGTTGGCGCCGCCCTCGATGCGCAGTCCGGCGGCCCCGGAGGCTTCGGCGGCGTGCGCATAGGCGACGACCGATGCGACGGTGTCGAACGGGCCGTCGGGAACCGGCTGGCAGGAGATGACAAGCCTGCCCCGCAGGCCTTCGATGATATCGCGTCCGGCGTTCATGGCGGACCTCCCCTGTTCAAGGCGCGGACAACGCGGATCGTCTGCTGACTCTGCGACGAATCCGGGCCGCGACACGCCCGGAGCGCGATTTCCCGTTCGCGAATGCGAGCATTTCGGGTATCTCCGGGCAAGCTGCAGTTATTGGCAATTTCAATATCCGATTGACAGATATCCTACAAGTGGATAAATATCCGCCCACTGTCTTTTCGGAGTCATGAAGGCAACCGGAGACGAAGATGAACGTGAAGTCGATCAAGCCCCTGAAGCGCGCCCCTCTCCTGCATGTATCGGTGCAGGAAAGCCTGCGTGCCTATATCGAGGACAACCGCCTCGATCCCGGCGCGCCGCTGCCACCCGAAGGAGAGCTCGCCAGCCAGCTGGGCGTGAGCCGCAACTCGGTGCGCGAGGGTATCAAGGCGCTGGAGTCTGTCGGCGTGCTGGAGTCGCGCCGCGGCATCGGCGTCTTCGTCAAGGCCTTCTCGTTTGAGCCCCTGCTGGAAAACCTGGCCTATGGCCTGGGCGGCGCGCTGAAGCAGATCGAGGAGGTCATCAGCATCCGCCGCACCCTCGAAGTCGGCCTGATCGACCGGACGCTCGCACTCATCGGGCCGGACGACATCCGCGAACTGCGCGAGACCTGCGACAAGATGAGACAACGTGCCGAGCGGGGCGAGAGCTTCCCCGACGAGGACCGGCACTTCCACCAGCTGCTGTTCCGCTGCCAGAACAACGAGGTGCTGCTGCGCCTGCTCGAGGTCTTCTGGCTCGCCTTCTACAAGGCGTCCGACTTCGTCAACCTCGACAATGCCGATCCGATGCGGACCTGGCGCGACCATGCCGCGATCGTCGATGCGGTCGAGGCGCGCGACCCCGTGGCCGCCAGGGACCGGCTCGACAAGCACTACGCCGGCATCAACCGGGTGATCGCCCAAAGCAAGACAATCACACCTGTAGGGAGGACTACATGAACCTGAAGACCAAGATTTCGGCGCTTGCCCTGTCGGCAGCGCTTTTCGGCGGCCTCGCCGCCACGACAACGCCGGCATTTGCCGACGGCGGCACCATCACCGGCGGCTTCGACGTCGGCCCCGGCGGCTTCCAGGGCAATTTCAACCCGCTCGCCGCGACCAGCGGCTTCACCTGGCTCGTCACCTATTTCGAACCGCTGGTCATCTACGACGACAAGCTCGAAAAGGTTGTGGGTGCGCTGGCCGACACCTACGAGATCAGCGACGACCAGAAGACCTATACCTTCAAGCTCGCCGACACCAAGTGGCATGACGGCAAGCCCTTCACCGCCAAGGACGTCAAGTTCACCATCGATCTGGCCAAGAACGACAAGGCAGGCTCGGTCTTCGCAGCCCGTCTCGGCGCCATCCAGTCCGTCGAGACGCCCGACGACCGCACCGTCGTGATCACGCTGTCGGCGGCGACGCCCAGCATGCTCGACACCCTCACCAAGCTCATGGTGCTGCCCGAGCACGCCCTGGCCTCCATCCCGGTCGAGCAGATCGCCAAGAACGCCTGGTGGTCGACCTCGCCGATCGGCACCGGCCCGTTCAAGTTCACCAAATACGTCGCCGACCAGTATGTCGAGCTCGCCGCCAACCCGGATTACCGCGGCGGCAAGCCTGCGGCCGAGAAGCTGATCAACCGCTATTTCGCCGACCCCGCCGCGGCCATTGCCGCCCTGCGCTCGGGCGAGATCCAGTTCACCTATGTCGATTCCAACGACGTCTCCACCTTCAAGGACGACAGTGCCTTCCGGGTGATCGAAGGCGACTCCTATGTCGTCAACTATGTCGGCTTCAACCAGGAAGTTCCGCTGTGGAAGGACCTGAAGGTCCGCCAGGCCTTCATGCACGCCATCAACCGAGACGCCATCATCCAGAGCCTCTATGGCGGAGCCGCCAAGCCGGCCAACTGCGTCTATGTCGCCGATCGGCTGGTGCCGCAGGGCATCGATACCTACAACTATGATCCCGAGAAGGCCAAGCAGCTGCTGGCCGAGGCCGGCTGGGACAAGATCAACGGCGACAAGCCGATCACCATCCTGACCTACTACACCTCTCCGCTCGTGGCCAACGTGCTCGCCGCCATGCAGGCCATGCTCGGCCAGGTCGGCATCAATATCGTGCCGCGCGCCGTCGATACCCCGACCTACAACTCGATCGTCTACCAGCAGTCGGGCAATGCCGGCGAGTTTCCGCTGATCTTCGCCGGCCTGCAGAACGGCCCCGACGCGTCCAACATCAACATCGGCCTGAACGAGAAGCAGATCCCGCCGGCCGGCGCCAACCTCATGCGCATCCGCATGCCGGAAGTGACCGATGCCCTCGATACGGCACTGGCGGAGACGGACGCCAGCAAGCACGACGCCCGCTACCAGGACGTCTGCAAGGCCACCAACGCCAACCTGCCGTGGGGCACCATGTGGGTCGCCAATCGCTACGGCGTCGCCTCGACGAAGCTGAACGACTTCGTCTGGACGCCTGCGCCGGCCGGCGGCCCCTACCAGGCCCATCCCGAGAAGTGGGCGATCGCCGAATAGGCCAATTTCCTCCCCGGGGTGGCCGTCCCATCGGTCACCCCCCTTTTTCGGACGTTCCGGAACTCCCTGGAAAGGGTGCTGACGACCTATGCTTCGCTACTGTCTCCATCGCCTGGTGATCGGGCTCGGCATGCTGCTCGCGCTGACCGTGCTGATATTCGTGCTGTTGCAGCTGACGCCCGGCGACCCGATCGACGCCTATATCGATCCCAACGTCGCCATGACGAAGGAGGCGATGGATGCCTTACGGGCGCGGCTCGGCCTCGACCAGCCCCTGCCCGTCCAGTATCTCGCCTGGCTGTCGCAGGCCGTGCAGGGCAATCTCGGCCATTCGCTGCAGCGCTTCAACGAGACCGTGGCCGGCCTGATCATTTCGCGAATCGGCCCGACCCTGCTGCTGATGGGCGCAGGCCTCGCGATCGCCATCGTCGTCGGCATCGCCGCCGGCATCCTCAGCGCCGTGCGCCGCAATTCGCTGCCGGACTATTCCTTCTCGGTGCTGGCGCTGCTCGGCATCTCGAGCCCGGCATTCCTGACGGCGCTTTTGGGGCTCTACGTCTTTTCCGTGCGGCTGAAATGGGCGCCCTCCGGCGGCATGCTGACGCCGGCGACCGAGTTCTCGCTCGCCGATCTGCTGCACCATCTGATCCTGCCGGCGGTCGTGCTGTCGATCGGCCATGCGGCGCTGATCATGCGCTACATGCGCGCTTCCATGCTCGAGGTTCTGAACCAGGACTATGTGCGCACGGCGCGGGCGAAGGGCATCAAGGAATTCTGGGTCGTCACCAAGCATGCGCTGCGCAACGCGCTGCTGCCGGTCGTCACCCTGATCGGCTCGACCATCGGGCTTGCCGTCGGCGGTGCCATCTTCATCGAGAGCGTCTTCAACTGGCCGGGCATGGGCCTGCTGCTCATCAGCGCGGTGGAGACCCGCGACTATCCCGTCATCATGGGGGCGACGCTGGTCATCGGCGCCTGCGTCATCATCGTCAATATCCTGACCGACCTTGCCTATGCGGTCATCGACCCGCGCATCGAGGTGGCCTGACATGAGCCTGTTCGCCCTCTCCTCCTCTTCCGGCCCGCTGGCCCGCGCCACCAGCCGTTTCACCCAGAACAACGCCGCCCTGTTCGGGGTCGTCCTGCTCGTCCCCCTGCTCCTGGCTGTCCTGACCTATCCTCTCTGGCTGCCCTACAAGCCGAACGACATCGATCTTCTGGCCATGAACGCCGGGCCGTCCGGGAAGCACTGGTTCGGCACCGACGGGGTCGGCCGCGACGTGCTCGCCCGCACGCTCGAAGGCGGCCGCATCTCGCTCATGGTCGCCGTCTCCTCGGTCGTGCTGTCGACGGCCATCGGCTTTCTCGTCGGCGCGATCTCGGCCTTCGGCGGCCGCTGGGCCGATGCGCTTGCCATGCGCTCTGTCGATCTCGCCATGACGCTGCCCCCGGTCATCTTCCTGCTGGTGCTCGCCTCCATCGTTGGCTCCGGCATCTGGACGACCGTCGTCGTCATCGCGCTCCTGTCATGGCCGGTGCTGTCGCGGATGATCCGAGCCCGCCTGCTGGAACTGCGTGAACGCGAATTCGTCATGGCCTCGCGCGGCATGGGCGCCGGCATCGGCCATCTGCTGTTCCGCCACGGCCTGCCCAATTCGATCGACATCCTGGTCGTCTACGCCACCCTGCAGGTCGCCAACGCGATCCTGCTCGAGGCCGGGCTGTCGTTCCTCGGCCTCGGCGTACCGCCGCCGGCGGCAAGCTGGGGCAACATGCTGAACGCGGCGCGCTCCACGGCGGTCCTCGAGCAGTTCCCTTGGCAATGGCTGTTTCCCGGCGGCGCCCTCGTGCTCGCGGTACTTGCCATCAACTTCATCGGCGACGGCCTGAGGGATGCCTTCGACCCCCGATCCGAACTCAATTAACCCCTGGAAGAGAAGCAAACCATGTCCAAATTCTTCGGTGTCGTTCCTCCCGTCGTCACCCCCCTCAACGAGGATTTCTCGGTCGACTACGCCTCCTACACCCGCGTCCTCGAACATCTGATCGATAACGGCTGCCATGGCCTGTTCGCCCTCGGATCGACCAGCGAGGTGGTGTTCTACGACGATGCGGAACGCCGCAAGATCCTCGAGCACACCGTCAAGGTCGCCAATGGCCGCGTGCCGGTCATCGCCGGCGTCATCGACCCGACGACCGATCGCGTCATCCGTCATGCCCGCACGGCCAGGGATGTCGGCGCCGACGCCGTCGTCGTCACCGCTCCCTTCTACACCATCACCAGCCAGGCCGAGACGATCGACCATTTCCGCATGATCCGCGACGCGGTCGACATTCCCCTGATCGCCTACGACATTCCGGTCTGCGTCCACGCCAAGCTCGCCCGCCAGACCGTGGTGACACTCGCCAACGAGGGCACGATCATCGGCCTGAAGGATTCCTCCGGCGACGACGGCAACTTCCGCTACGCGCTGAGCGACCTTTCCGGCAACAAGGACGTGTTCCTGATGACCGGCTCGGAGATCGTCGTCGACAGCGCCCTGCACATGGGCGCGCACGGCGTCGTCCCCGGGCTCGCCAATGTCGATCCGGCCGGCTACGTCCGCCTCTGGGACCATGCCAAGCGCGGCGACTGGGACGCCGCCCGCAAGGAGCAGGAGCGCCTGTGCCGCCTGTTCGAGATCGTCTGGGTCGCAGCCGGCCGCGTCAGCGGCGGGGCAACGGGCGTCGGCGGCTTCAAGACCGCGATGCGCAGCCTGGGCATCATCTCCACCAATGTCATGGCGCGTCCGCGCGCGCCGCTCAACGATGCCGAGGCGCGCAAGGTCGACGAGATCCTGCGTTCGACCGGCCTGCTCGACTGAGGATACCGATGGCACCCGAACCCATTCTCCAGATCGAGGGCCTCAGAACCGTCTTTCGCGTACGCGGGAGGGAGATCGCCGCCGTCAACGGAATCGATCTCGTCGTCCACCCCGGCGAGACGGTGGCGCTGGTCGGCGAATCGGGTTCGGGCAAGTCGGTGACGAGCCTGTCGGTCATGCGGCTCCTGGCCCGCAAGATCGGCTCGATCGATGCCGGCTCGATCCGCTTCCGCGGCAAGGACGGCAAGGTCAAGGACCTTGTCGCGCTGAGCGAGGAAGAGATGCGCCATGTCCGCGGCAACGACATCGGCATGGTCTTCCAGGAGCCGATGACGAGCCTCAACCCGGTCTACACGGTCGGCGACCAGATATCGGAATCGCTGCGCGTCCATCGCGGCACCAGCCGGCGCGAGGCGCTGGAAGCCGCGGTCGCCCTGCTGGAGAAGGTCGGCATTCCGGACGCCCGTCGCCGCGCCGGGCAATATCCGCACGAGATGTCGGGCGGCATGCGCCAGCGCGTCACCATCGCCATGGCGCTCGCCTGCGACCCGACGCTGCTCATCGCCGACGAGCCGACCACCGCCCTCGACGTCACCATCCAGGCGCAGATCCTCGACCTCATGCAGAAGCTGCAGCGCGAGCGCAGCATGGGCATGCTGTTCGTGACCCACAATCTCGGCGTCGTCGCCGAGATCGCCCATCGCGTCGTGGTCATGTATGCCGGCCGCATCGTGGAGACCGGCGCCGTCGCCGAGGTCTTCCGGAAACCCCGCCATCCCTACACGATGGGATTGCTCAATTCGATGCCGCGTCTCGGCAAGGCGACCGCGATGAAGCGCAGCGGCGAGAAGCTGCCGGCCATTTCCGGCATGGTGCCAAGTCTTGCCGAGCTACCGGCCGGCTGCGCCTTCGCGCCCCGGTGTCCCTTCGCGATCGATGCCTGTCGCACCGCCGTGCCCGAACTTGCCGCCGTCGACGAGGGTCATGGCAGCCGCTGCATCCGCTGGCAGGAGATCACAGCATGACCACCGCCCCCCTCCTCTCCGTTCGCGGCCTCGCCAAGCACTACCAGACGCGCGGCGCTACGCTGAAGATCCTGCAGGACATTTCCTTCGACATCGCCAAAGGCGAAGTGGTCGGGCTCGTCGGTGAATCCGGCAGCGGCAAGACCACCATCGGCCGCTCCGTGCTGAGGCTCATCGAGCCGACCGCGGGCGAAGTGGTCTTCGACGGCACCGATCTGACGGGGCTTTCGGCCGGCGAAATGCGCCGCCGCCGCCCGCGCATGCAATATATCTTCCAGGACCCCTACGCCTCGCTGTCGCCGCGCATGACCATCGGTGAGATCCTCACCGAGGGCCTGAAGATCCAGAAGATCGGCACCAGGGCTGAACGGCTGCAGCGCGCCCGGAAGGCGCTGGAGCAGGTCGAACTGCCGCCGGATGCCATCGACCGCTACGCGCACGAGTTCTCCGGCGGCCAGCGCCAGCGCATCGGGATCGCCCGGGCGCTGACGCTCGCGCCTGATTTCATCGTCGCAGACGAGCCGGTCTCGGCACTGGACGTGTCGATCCAGGCGCAGGTGGTCAATCTCCTGCGCGACCTGCAGCAGCGGCTCGGGCTCACCATGCTGTTCATTTCGCACGACCTTGCGGTCGTCGAATATATCTGCGACCGCGTCATCGTGCTCTATCTCGGCCGCATCATGGAGATCGCCACGGCCGAGGATCTCTATGCCCGGCCCCAGCACCCCTATACCCGGGCGCTGATGTCGGCGATCCCCTCACCCGACCCCGAGGCCAAAAAGCAGCGCCAGATCCTGAAGGGCGACATTCCGAGCCCCGCCAACCCGCCGAGCGGCTGCGTCTTCCGCACGCGCTGTCCGAATGCGCTCGACGCCTGCGCTGCCGCTGTGCCGGACCTGCGCGAGGTGGCACCGGGTCATTTCAAGGCCTGCATCCGCGACGATCTGGAGGGCAGCCTGGCGTCGCCCGGCGCCTGATCTCTTCGCGTGGAGCCGGCCCCCGGGCGGATGGCTATCCCGCCTCCCAAGGCAAACGGACGGCCTCGCCGCCCGCCCGGGGCAGCGGGGCCGTTCGTTTCGCGATCTTCATGGTGGAGAGACGGGCCGCACCGGACGACGGCGGCCCGCGTTCAGCTTTCGACGGCCACCTCGCGGCGCTCGCGCGAGGCCTTAAAGGCCGCCTCGATACAGGCCACCACATGCAGCCCGTCGGCCCCGGTCACGGGCGGTATCGTGCCGTGGACGATGGCGTCGGCAAAAGCCTGCCACTGGCGGACGAGCCCGCGACCGGCGACGTCCTGCTCGATCGATTGCTCCACCGGCTGCCACGTCAGCGCCCGGCCGAGCGTGACGCCCTTGAAGAAGTCGACGCTCAGAACGCCCTTGTCGAAGATCAGTTCGTCCCCCGAGATGAAGGCGCCGTCGGCATAGCCGATGCTGGCCACCTGGCCTGCCGCCCCGTCGCCGAAACGAAGGAGCAGCAGGGCCGCGTCGTCGGCCTTCTGCTCATGGAAGCTGGTGGCGGTGATGGCGCTGATATGGGTGGCGCGCTGCCCGGCAAAGGCCAGCAGCCGGTCGAGCGCATGGATTCCGGCGGTGAACAGCATGCCGCCGCCGGTCGCCGGGTCGAGATGCCAGTCGCGTCGGTTGCCCTCCATCCAGAGCTTGATCATGCGGCTCGATCCGTAGCGCATCCGTCCGAGCCCGCCATCCTCGATCAGCCCGCGGGCGACGAGATATGGCAGGGTGAAGCGCATCGTATGACCCGGCATCAGCACCACGCCCGCCTCCTGCGCTGCGGCGAGGATCGCCCGGCATTCGGCAACGGTCGGTGCCAGCGGCTTTTCGACCATGAGGTGCTTGCCCGCCTGCGCGCAGGCGATCGCGGCCTCGGTGTGCAGGTGATGCGGCAGCGCCACCACCACCGCGTCGACATCCGGGTCGGCGAGAAGGTCGCGATAGTCGGCATAGCCCTTGCCGCCGAACGCGGCGGTGAAGGCCGCAAGTCCGTCCGCGTCGTTGCGGCATGCGGCCACCAGCCTCGCTCCCTTGACCGAGCGGAGCGCCCTTGCGTGTTCGGCGCCGAAGTGCCCCGCACCGATGATGCCAATGCCCAGCATGCTCAGTCTCCCCTGTTTCCGGCCATAGCGTAGCAGCGATCAATGATGTCCATCGCCCGCCAGAGATCACCGAGCGTGACCGCCGGCGCCAGCCCGCCCCTCAGGCGATCGATCGTGTCGGCCATCATGTCGTCGTAGCGGCGGGCCACGGGCGTGGCGGCAAGTTCGCGCGAGCCGCCGTCGTCCAGTGTGGCGACGTGCAGGCGGCCGTCGCGGTCGGCGAGGCTCGCATTGCGGGCATTGACACGCCACTCGAAGAGGCCCTGCGTCATCGACGCATGGGTGTAGCCCGCCTCCACCGTCCCGATGCTCCCGTCGGCCGCCCGCAGCACGACGAGCGCGTAGTCCTCGGCCGGCGTGCCATGCAGGGGCCGGCCGAACGCGACGTGCTCGACCTCGACCGCCTGTTCGCCGCACAGGTTGAGGAAGGCGTTGACGCCGTGAATGCCGAGGTTGCGCAACGCGCCGCCGCCGCTGACGGCCGGATCCAGCACCCAGGCCACGCCATCGTCGAGATAGCGCTGCGGCGGACCGTTGATCAGCCGGAAATGCGAATGCGAAATCGGTCCCAGCCGGTCCGCCTCGCGCAAGGCCGCAGCCTCCCGCAGGACCGGGCTGAAGCGGTGGGCCAGCGCCACCGAGACGAAAGCCCCGTGCGCCGCCGCGAGCTCGGCCACCGGCTTCAGCACCGTACCCGAGACACCGACCGGCTTCTCGATCAGCATCGGCACGCCCGCAAGGATGAAACGTTGCGCCAGTTCGGCCATTTCGCCCGGACGCCCCATCACGACGGCCAGGTCGGGTTTCAGGGCCAGGGCCGCCTCGATACCGTGCGCCGCCTGCCCGCCGAACCGGGCGGAGAATGCGGCGGCACGGGCCGGATCGCCGTCCCACGCCCCGACGATCTCCGCGCCCGCCGCCTGCGCCGCATGGGCATGCATCTCCGCATGCCAGTGCCCGACACCAAAGAAAACCAGCCGCATCGCACGATCTTTCCCAAGCTATTTGAAGGATATCCTACAAGTGAACATAGACTGGTTTGACCGAAGCGCGCAAGGGCGGAGAGCCACCTTGCGCCGCCGGTTTCGCAAAGAAGCTCGGCGGTTGCCGGGCGGGCAGCTCGTCCGGAAGCCGAACCGGACAGTGCCCGCCGGGCCTGCCGCTTCAGGATCAATATCCAGTCGATCCATTGATCAAATCGGCCCCGTATGATCCACTTCCCTGACAACAGGCGTTTTGGACCGTGGAATTGGACGTTCCAATGCGCCCCGAGGGATCCATAGTTGCGGCGCCGTCGCGCCACCCGGTATATGTCTTGTCCCGGCCGGGACGAACACAGTCGAGATGTCCGAGAAGCAGGTGCAGCCCGTGAATGTGAATGGTATCGGTTATGTCGTCGCCGGAGGCGGGCGGGATCGCAGCGCGCCTGCACCGTCGGAGAAGCGGCTGAAGGTCGGCTTCCTCCTGGCCCGGCAGTTCACGATGAGTGCGTTCGCCCTCTTCGTCGATACGCTCCGGCTCGCCAGCGACGTCGACGACAAGTCGGGCCGGTTATTGTGCGACTGGGACGTGGTGAGCCCGAGCACGCATCTGATCCGCGCCAGCTGCGGCATCCAGGTCGCTCCGACGGCAAGCCTCGGCGATCCGGAGCGTTTCGACTACATCGTCGTCATCGGCGGCCTTCTCGGCGTCGAGGAGCCGCTGTCCCATGAGGCGATGCGCTTTCTGCAGCGCGCCTCCCAGAAGGGCGTCAACCTGATCGGCGTCTGCACCGGCAGCTTCATCCTCGCGCAGGCGGGGATGCTTGCCGGCAAGGAAGCCTGCGTGAGCTGGCTGCATCATTCCGAGTTCAAGGCGCGCTTTCCGAAGATCCGGCTGACCTCGCAGCGCATCTTCGTCGAGGACGGGAAGGTGACGACCTGCGCCGGCGGAAGCGCTGTCGCCGATCTGGCCGCCCTTCTTGTCCGGCGTCATGTCGGCGAGGTGGCGGAACGCAATGCCATGGAGATCCTCCATCTCGACCGCCGCAGGGAGGGCTCGAACCTGCAGAGCCGCACGCCGATCGCCCTGCCCGTTCACAGCGACGACCGCATTCGCGCCGCGCTGCTGTGCATGGAGGAAAACATCGACGACCGATGGGACATCGAGAAGATCGCCGGCCATGTGGGCCTGTCCCGACGGCAGCTGGAGCGGATCTTTCGCAGCAAGACCGGCATCTCGCCGGCCTCAGCCTACGAGAAGGTCTGCATGAAGAAGGCGGCGCTGCTGGTCGAACGGACCTCCAAGTCGATGATCGAAATCGCCCTGGATGTCGGTTTCGCGAGCAGCTCCCACTTCTGCAGGCGTTTCCGCGCCAACTTCGGCATCACCCCCAAACAGCTTCGCGACAGAATGCGCAACCGCAACGAGACGACGGCCGCAACCGGGTGACATGCACAGGCCGGCCGGCCGGACGGCGGCGATGATCGACGCGCGGTCGGTGTCTGTACAGGTCCAGGCCAAGGGAATCGGGCGACCGGCGTGCGACTTTCCCAAAAATCTCACGCTAAAGTCCGCCCAGGGGCGGAGACCATATCATTGAAGTAAAAGAGTTTTTGGTGGGTGATCACGGGCTCGAACCGTGGACCCGCTGATTAAGAGTCAGCTGCTCTACCAACTGAGCTAATCACCCGTCCAGGACCGCGTCGCTGCGGTCTGGAGGGGCGTATAATGGCCTTCGCGAACCTTGTCTAGCCATCGGCGGAATTTTTCTTTCGATCGCTGCGATTTTTCCCGGGATGGGTGGGCGGACCCCGGCCGGCTTCGCCCGCGACCAAGTACAATTGATGGCATGGAATCGATAAGGCATTGAGATTTATCGAACAACGGAAGGCGCAAGCTAGATATCGAGCAGACCTGCGGCAAGGCGGATCGCCTGGCCGCCGATGCGCGCGCCGGATATCTGCCCGGCGGCGATGTCGAGATGCAGGTGGACGATCGAAGGCCGGCCCATCTCCACCCCCTGCTCCACCAGCATCGGATGATGGCCGTCGACGAACTGGTCGAAGAACTGGATCGCGCCCGAAAGAGCCGCCACCGCCGAGCCTGTCGCCGGATCCTCGATCCCCCTGTCGGACGAGAACATCCGGGCATGGAAACGGGCCAGATGGTTGACCGCGCCGCGACAGTAGAGATAGGCGGAGGCGAGCCGGCCCTCGGCGAAGGGAACGCAGCGCTGCCAGAGCACGGGATCGAACTCCGCCTCCGATGCTGCCGCGAGATCATGGACCGGGACCAGCACGAAGGCGACGCCGGCGCTCCACAGCGAGGGAACGTGGTTTTCGAACCCGATCTGGCTGGCCTTCAGCCCGAAGGCGTCGGCGAGCGCCTGGCGGTCGAGGACGGCATCGAGCCGCATCGACTTGCGCGGCAGGTCGAACTCGGCGAAGGCCGCCCCGCTTTCGGGAAGCTTCACCGCGCAGCGCACGGGGCCGACGTTCTCCTCCAGCACGCAGACCAAGTCGTGCGGCCGGCCCGTCTCGCCGTTCAGGCTCTCGGCGATCGCGACCGCGGCTCCGACCGTCGGGTGCCCGGCAAAGGGCAGTTCGTGCACCGGCGTGAAGATCCTGAGCTGCGCCGTGTGAGCGGGATTCTGCGCCCGCCTGACGAACACGGTCTCCGACAGGTTGAACTCGCCGGCGATCGCCTGCATGGCTGCATCGTCCAGCCCATCGGCATCGAACACGACGGCCAGCGGATTGCCGGCCAGCCTGCGGTCGGTGAAAACGTCATAGACGGCGTATCGACGCGACACGGCCTGCTCCTTCGCACGATCGTCCCGACCCGCAACCTGCACGACGCCCCCGCGCCGGGCAAGCGCAAATCATCCCCGTCTTGCCCCCATCCTGTCCTTCTCGCCCCTGTCTCCTCATCCCTGCCCCTCACCCCTGGCGCCTGTCGAACAGCCAGGCGAGCACGGGCGGCATGAAGGCGGCATAGGTGTGGCGGCCCGGATCGCTGTCGAAGATGGCGACGGCCCCGTCGATCTCCTGTTCGGCGTCGGTGCGCATGTGACGGTCGATGACGGCGAGAAGCTCCTCGGCCGTCGCGGCAAAGCGATAGGGACGGAAGATCGTGATGATACGGTCGACATGAAGGGCGTGCAGGCCGGGATCGGCGACGGCCCGGCGCAGGTCCAGCCCCGTCTCCTCGGCCACTTCGCGCACCATGTTGACCTCCAGGTCGCAGACGCCGTCGACGACGTCGTTCTCGTCGAGCGAGCCGGCGGCGCAATAGACCTTGCCCGGATTTGCGGTGTGCTGCGACATCCGGATCGCGATCACCGCGCCGTCCGACGACACGATCACCGGCAGGCCGAACAGGTGGTGGCCGACCACATCCGGCCTGCTCTTGCGCCACAGGAGAAAGGTGGAGAAGGAGACCGGATGCGCCGTCGTGCGGATGCCCGCCTCCGAGATCGAGACGTCGCCCTGCAGCAGCATCTGGCCGTCGAAGAGGGCGGGATTGGCGGCGATCTCCGTGCGCCAGTTGTCCCGGATCGCCCCTTCCCGACCGGCAAAAAAGGGATGCGGCGTGCGGGAGACGCGGATCTCGATGCGCTCGATCGGAAAGATCGCACCCTCGGGCGGCCAGGCGGCGGGGGTCTCCTCGATGGAACGGTTCATCACACGTCCAGGGTCATGACGACGGGGCAATGGTCGGAGGCTTTCGGCCGGTCCCAGCCGATGCGGGGATAGCGCTCCACCTCCTGCCCGGGCGGGAAGACGGTGCGATAGGGCTGCCCGGCGCGGATGATCTCCGGCACCCGCTGCTGGTTGCGGCGCGCCAGCGCGGGCGACAGCAGGATATAGTCGAGCTGGCAGAGATGCCGGTCCTGCGGCCCCATGTTGTGGTAGAGCGTCCAGCGGTCGTCCTCGGGGCGCTTCTCGACCGGGTTCTCGGCAAAGCCGTCGCGGGTGAAGACGTCGAGCGCGCTCCTGTCCTCCACCACCCGGCGGAAGGTGTAGCCGTTGCGCCGGTCGCCCTCGACGACGAGCCGCTCCTGGTAGTCGTTCATGTCGCCGCAGATCGCGAACTGCTTGCTGGCGGTGCCGCCGGCGCCGAAGCGGTCCTCGATGATGCGGCGCACCGCCCGCGCCTCGGCGGTGCGCAACGCCATGGTCGAGGAGCGCCCGTCCAGCCCCTCGCGACCCGGCCCCATCGACTTCAGGTGCACGACGTAGAGCGTCAGCGGGCGGCCGCCGATCCGCAGGTCGAGTTCCAGGCAGTCGCGCTTGAAGATGCGGTCGGTCGGCAGGAGCGGGGCAAGCTCCGGCGCATGCAGGCCGAAGTCTGAGAAGGTCACGCCGGCATGGCTGCGCACGTCGACGCACTCGATCTTCTGGCCGTCACGCGTCTGCTCGCGCATCAGGACGGCCACGTCGATGCCGCGCTTGTCGTTGCCCTCGATCAGGTAACGCTGCCGGTAGCCGTTGCCGACCATCTTGAACAGGTAGCCGTATTCGAAGGCCTGCAGCGATTCCATGTTGTCGACTTCCTGCAGGCAGAGCACGTCCGCATCCGCATCCGCGATCGCCAGCGCCGACTGCTGGCGGGCATCGTCGGCGAGCGAAATCGCGCGCGCCTCCTCCAGCCGCTGGAATTCGGCCTCGGAGCGGATACTGAACAGCCGCAGCACCCGGTCCTGCCGGGTCTGGTTGCGAAATCCGGTGAAATCGAACCGGGACAGCAGGTTCTCGACGTTGAAGGTGGCAAGGCGAAGGGACATCGGGCACTCAACCATTGAATCGACTGGGAGTTTAACGATCGCCGGGCCGTTGGGAAGCGATTAAATCGTCTCCCGGGACAGAAGCGAGCCGTTACGGACAGACAGGCAGCGGGCAAAAAGCGGCTTGTCTGCCGGGCGCTACGGCACCATGATCGGCGCCGGAATCGACGCTGCGATTCAGCGACCGGGGGAGGATCGGAATGCGGGCGACGACGATTGCGGCGCGCTTTCTGGTCGCCGGCCTCTTCGCCGTGCTTCTGTCGGTGGCAGGCCCGGCCCGCGCCGACAGTTCCTATATCGCCGATCCCGGCGAGGCGGCGCGCGCCTTCGACGCCCTCGTCGCCGAAACGGGCGGCAAACCCCGCATGCACGCGCTGGAACTCTCCGACCGGCGCCTGACCATCGACACCCGCGGCAAGCGCCCGGGCGATATGGACGAATGGCAGATCGGCCGGGTGACGCGACTGTTCCTGGAGTTCGAGACGATCGTCGGCCCCCGCCCGGTCCGGTCGGCGGGCCTCGTCGGCGACACCGATAGCGGCTTCTTCGACCGCAGCGAGATCGCGCTGGAAAAGGTGCCGGAGGTCGCGGCAAGCGCGATCGCCTATGCCAGGCTGGACGAGGAAGCCCATGTCCAGTCGATCGAGATATCCCGCCAGGTCGAGATCCTTCCCAAGCCCGCCTATGGCGACATCCGCTGGTCCATCTACGTGACCTCGGGGCGCGAGAGCGCGATCGTGCGCACCGACGCCGCCGGCAATATCATCGGCGCCGACCTCGCCAACACCAACCGCGCCCGCAACATGGACCTGCTCGGCGACGGCGACTGGCCGCACAAGGAGGCCAGGGACGCGCTTTTCGCCGTCTTCGGCGACAAGCGGCGCCTGCGCGATGTCACCGTGCGGCCGCGCGCGATTTCCGTCACCGCGGATCACCCGGATGCCCCCGGCCGCAAGGAAGACTACAACTGGACGATCTCCGGCGTCACCCGCTCGCCGCTGCTCTCGCCGCTGATGCATGGTGCGAGCGAAGCCGAGCTGTTCTCGCTGCAGGAGGTCGATTTCACCGCGCTCGCCCGCATCCGCGCCATCGCCCGCAACGCCTGGGGCCACGAAAGCGCGAAACTCGACTACATGACGCTCCGGCGCGTCGGCGAAACGACGGGAAAGCCGGAACTGCGCTGGATCGTCACTTTCACCGAACTCGGCACGAAGGCGGGCGAGGCCGCCGGCTCGGGCAGCGTCGAGGTCACGCCGGACGGCACGGTGCGCAAGGTCGCCCTCCCCGCCGGCCGCGCTTCGGCCGCGGACTGGCTGGCGCCGGCCTCGATATCGGCGACGCTTGGACAGTTGGGCAAGGACTTCGGCCCCGGCGGCCGCTTCGCGGAAATCGTCTTCGACGCCGACAAGGCCCGCATCCTCGGCGAGGATCCGGCGCATCCCGGCGCCATGGCCGGGTTCGAGGCCGATGCGGCCGGCCTGTCGCGCACTCGCAGGCTGATGCCCTGGGACGAGCAGTTTCGCAAGGAACGCCTGTTCGACCTGAAGGCCCTGACCGTCTTCACATCTGGCGACGGTCTCGCCGACTTCACGGCGCGCACCTACCGGCGGCTGCAGGCAGACGAGGAAAGCATGCCGCAGGTCCGCTACGCCTTTGCCATCGGCCAGATCATGGGACCCGACGGGACCTACATGGTCCCCTCGCCCGACGGTCGCCCGACGCTGCAGGTGCGACTGGAGAACGCCGACGGCAGCCGGATCGGGCGCGTCGTCTATGACAGTTCGGGCCGGGAGATCGACGTTCGCATGCCTTGAGCTATACGGCAGGAGCACGGGCGGCGCTCACAGGCGCCAGCCGCGCTCGACCGAGAACACCGCCATGGAGCCGGGCGCAAGGCGCTCGGCGGAATAGGCCTTCAGCAGCGTGCCGTCGGCGCGTGCCAGCGTCAGCGCGTGGCGCTCGCCGGTGAACACGCAGTCGCACACCTGAAGCGCGATGCCGTCGGCAGCCGGGCGGACATGCTCGGGGCGGATCAGGACGTCGCGCAGGTCTCCGCCCGCCTCGCCGAGAAGCAGGGCATGGCAGGCGGCGCGGTCGAGGCTCCGCTCCCGCCCCGCGCCGACCGGCAGCGACAGGATGCTGCCCTGCCCGATCAGCCCGCCGACTACCCTTCCCTCCGGGCGCGCATAGATCTCGTTCGGCGCGGCGACCTGCAAAAGCCGCCCCTCCGACATCACCGCGATCTCGGTCGCAAGCGCCATCGCTTCGGCCTGGTCGTGCGTCACATAGATCATCGTGGCGCCGGAGCGGGCGTGGAAATCGCGGAAGGTTTCCTCCATCGCCGCACGCAGGTGCCTGTCGAGATTGGCGAGCGGTTCGTCGAGAAGCACGACGTCCGGCGACGTCACCAGGCAGCGCGCCAGCGCCACGCGCTGCCGCTGACCGCCGGACAGCGCCGCAGGCCTGCGCTCGGCAAGGTCGGCAAGGCGCACGACGTCGAGCGCCTCCATCGTCTTGCGGCGCAGCTTCTCGCCCTTCACGCCGCGCAGCTTCAGCGGGTAGCCGACATTCTGGGCCACCGTCATGTGCGGCCAGAGCGCGTAGGACTGGAAGACCATGGCCATATTCCGCCGTTCCGGCGGCAACACCCCCTCGGCCGTTGAGATCACCCGCTCGCCGAGCACGATCGAACCGTCGCTCGGCTGCTCGAAGCCGGCGATCATGCGCAGCAGCGTCGTCTTCCCGCAGCCGGACGGGCCGAGCAGCGCCAGGAAGCCGCCGTCGCGCACGGTGAGCGAGACGCCGTTCACCGCCGCGCGCCCGCCGTCATAGGCCTTCGAAAGGTGGTTGAGGATCAGCGTCGCCACGGCAGCACTCCGTCCGGCAGGTAGCGGGCAAGGACCTCGAGCAGCGCCATGAGCGCGACGATCATGGCGACGACCAGGACCGACAGCGCCGATGCCAGGTCGGAACTGCCGCTGTCGTCGAGATTGAAGATCGCCACCCCCAGCGTCTGCGTCCCGGCCGACCACAGCAGCGCCGAGACGGTCAGTTCGTTGCAGGCGATCAGGAAGACGAGGACGACGGACGCGCCCGCCGCCGGCGCCATGATCGGCAGCAGGATGTCGCGCATGCGCCGGCCAAGACCGGCACCGGACAGCCGTGCCGCCTCCTCCAGCGCCGGATCGATCTGGCGGAAGGCGCTCAGCACGGGCTTCAGGCTGACGGCGAAGAAGCTGGAGAGATAGGCGATCAGGATGATCCAGATCGTACCGTAGAGCGAAAAGCCGAGCCCCGGCAGCGGCGCCGCGAAGAGCAGGATGAAGGCGACCGCGAGCACGATCCCGGGCAGCGCATAGGGGATCTCGATCAGCACCAGCAGGAACGCCATCGCCGCCCCCTTGCGGTGCAGGAGCAGGTAGGCCGTGGCAAAGGAGAGCACGAGCAGGCCGAGTGCCGCGGTGGTGGCGAGAAAGGCCGAATTGCCGAAGGCGGTCACGGTCACGCTCTGGCGGAACAGGATCTCGCCATAGGCGCGCAGCGAGACGGTCTCAGTCGTCAGCGGCACGCCGTAGGCCGGAACCAGCGAGCTCGCCACCAACGCGGCGAAGGGGGCTGCGAGGATGACGAGGAGCACGAGCCACAGCCCGGCCTCGACCGGCGTGCGCCAGGGGCCGAGCGAAAAGACCGGCGAGGCGCCCGAAAGCCCGATCGTGCGATAGTCCCGCCCCGACAGCGCCCGCTGCTGGACGGCGAGCCCGACGGCGCAGATCGCAGCCATCAGCAGCGACAGTGCGGCGAGATCGGCGAAGGTCTGCGAGCCGAAGCTTGCCAGCCGGCTGTAGACGAGCGTCGGCAGCGTCAGGATCGAGGCGGGAATGCCGAGGATCGCCGGGATGCCGAAATTGCCGACCCCGGAGACGAAGGCGATCGAGGCGCCGGCGATCAGCCCCGGCAGCGCCAGCGGCAGCACGATGTCGCGCAGCACCCGGCGAGGTGCCGCCCCGGACAGCCGCGCCGCCTCGACGACGTCGCGCGGGATGGCGGCAAGCCCCGCCTGCATCGCCAGAAACACCAGCGGCGCGTGCTGGACGCCCAGAAGCAGCGCGATCCCCCCGATCGAATAGAGCGGCTGCGGCGTGCCGAGCGGCGGGGCGATGCCGAGCGTCTTCAGGAGCGGGCTCGCCGGCCCCGACATCTCGACCCAGGCAAGGGCGGTGATTTGCGGCGGCACCATCATCGGCAGCATGAAGCAGAAGCCGAGCAGGCGCTTTCGCCGGATGTCGGAAAGCGACGTCGCAAGCGCAAAGGCGGCACCGAGGGCGACCGAAACGAACATGCCGAGCACGGAGGTGGAAAGCGTGTTGGCGAAGGCCCGCCAGGTGCCGGTCTCCAGAAGCACCGGCGGCAGGCCGCTCCTGAACGTGGCGGCCAGCCCCGCATAGGCCAGCCGGCCGAGCGGTACGGCACTCAGGAGAAGGATGACGAGGAAGACTGAGGCGAACAGCCAGCCGGGCTGGCTGTTCGCATGCGGCAGGCGGCGCATCCAGGATCAGTTGGTGCCGAAGATGTCCGAGAACGACTTGATGTCGCTTTCGCTGGTCTTCAGCGCCGCGGCAGCATCGAGCGGCAGCACCTTGATCGTTTCGCGCGCCGGGAAGCCCTCCGGCATGGCGACGCCGTTGCGGGCGGGGATGTAGCCGAGCCTGGTCGAGACCTGCTGGCCGTCCTCGGAGAGAACGAAGTCGACGAACTTCTTCGCGTTCTCCTCGTTCTTCGTACCGCCAAGGATCGCCACCGGCTCGGTGACGGCGGAGACGCCTTCGGCGGGGAAGACGAACGCGATCGGCGCGCCCTTGGCCTTCTCGCGAATCGCCATGTAGTCGACCAGCATGCCATAGACCTTCTCGCCGGTGGCGACGGCCTTCAGCACGCCGCCATTGCCGCCGGATGCCGCAGCCCCGTTCTGCTGCAGCGCCTTGTAGTAGTCCCAGCCGTAGCCGTCGAGGCCGGTCAGCACCTGCGCATGGATCAGCGCCGCACCCGAGGTGAGCGGGCTCGGCATCATGACGAGGTTCTTCGCCTCCGCCTTCGTCAGGTCCTTCCAGCCTTCCGGCTTCATGCCGGCGCCGGTGTTGTAGACGATGCCGGTGGTGATCAGCTTGGTCGAATAGTAGGCGCCGTCCGCATCGTAGAGCGTCGCGTCGAAATGGGCGGCTTCCGGGGACTTGTAGGCGAGAAGCTGGCCGGCTTCCTTCATCCGCTGCAGCGTCACCGTGTCGGCGATGAGGAGCACGTCGGCCACCGGGTTGCCGGCCTCGATCTCCGCCATCAGCTTGGCCATCAGCTTGGTGGTGCCGTCGCGGACCCACTCGACCTCGATGCCCGGGTTCTTGGCCTTGAAGGCGTCGACGGTCGCCTGTGCGTCCTCGTTCGGCTGGCTGGTATAGAGCACGAGATCGGCGGCGTTTGCCGTCGTGGCGAGGAAGGTGGCGGCGGCGAGCGCTGCGAGGGTGGAAACAAGCGTCTTCATCGGAACATCCCCTGTTGGAATGTGCCGAGGCTTTAGTCATGTCGCTTAACAGAGATGTGACAGGCGCCGCGATCGGCGGCCCCTGCCGGAGTTCGTCGCTGAACCGCCTTCCGGCGGGGGCGCCGGTCCGGTTTCGCCTCAGGCGGCGCCGGTCTCCTCGCGGATCAGCGCGCCGAGGCGGGAGATGCCCTCGTCGATCGTCTTCTCGTCGGCGCAGGAGAACGAGATGCGGAAGGTGTTGGCGCCGCTGCCGTCGGCGTGGAACGCCTTGCCGGGCACGAAGGCGACCTTCTTCTTCTCGATCGCCTTCGCAAGCAGGCTCGCGCCGTCCTGCCCCTCCGGCAGCGTCACCCAGATGAACATCCCGCCTTCCGGCCTGGTCCAGCGCACGCCCTCGGGCATGTACCTGGCCAGCGCCTGCAGCATCGCATCGCGGCGCTTGCTGTAGGCCGACTTGATCTTCGCCACCTGCGCCTCGAAGCCGCGCTCGGCAACGTGGGCGATCGCCATCTGGTTGATCGTCGAGGAGTGCAGGTCGGCGGCCTGCTTCATCAGCACCAGCTTGCGGATGATGTCGTGATTGGCGACGACGAAGCCGACCCGCAGGCCCGGCGCCAGCGTCTTGGAGAAGCTGCCGCAATAGATGGTGCGGGTGTGGTTGATGTCGCCGCCCTTGCGGGCCAGTTCCAGCGCCAGGATCGGCGGGATCGGCTCGCCGTCATAGCGCAGCGACTGGTAGGCGGCATCCTCGATGATGGCAATGTCGAGCTCGTCGGCAAGGTCGATCAGCTTCTCGCGCCCGGCCCGGTCGACGGTTTCGCCGGTCGGATTGCAGAAATCGGCCGAGAGATAGGCGAATTTCACCTTGCCGCCCGCCGCCTGCGCCGCCTTGCGATAGGAATCCGGCGTGCGGTTGCCCGAGAGTGTCAGCTGGTCGTAGGTCGGCTCGTAGGCATTGAAGGCCTGCAGCGCACCGAGATAGGTCGGCCACGTCACGAGCGCGGTGTCGCCCGGCGACAGGAACAGCTTGCCGAGATAGTCCAGTCCCTGCTGCGAGCCGGACACGATGAAGACGTTGTCGGCGGTGCAGGCGACGCCGAGCTTGCCCATCTCGGCCACGAGCCATTCGCGCAGCGGCTTGTAGCCCTCGCTGACCGAATACTGCAGGGCCGCGCTCACGGCTGCGCCGGAGAAGATGTCAGCGTAGGCCGCCTTGAAGTCCTGGTCGGGAAACAGCGCCGGATCGGGAATGCCGCCGGCAAACGATATGATGTCCGGGCGGTCCAGGAGTTTCAGCAGTTCGCGGATTTCCGACGCCTTCATCCGGGATGAACGCGTGGCAAAGATATCTTCCCAATTCAGCATGGGGGTTTCCTCGGAATTTTGTAGTTCGGGAGAGGAACACGCCGGCCAATTTAAGTCAACGTTACTGACCTAAATTCCTTCTCCCCGCGCAGGCCGTACCACCGCCGGCCCGGTGCGGCAAGCAGAACCTTCCGATCCCCGGTCCATTGCAAGATGGCCCCGCCCCTACCACGAGCGCGTCAGCCGTTCCGGCAGGTCCGGCGCCGCCTCCTGCACCTCGCGCCAGCGCTCGGAGCGGATGAAATCGACGATCTCCAGCGCCGGCATCGGTCGCGCCAGCGCGTAGCCCTGGAGCAGGTCGCAGCCCATCTCCTGCAGCAGCCGCACATGCGCCGCCGTCTCGACCCCTTCCGCCGTCACGGTGATGTCCAGCGAGCGGCCGATCTCGATGATCGTGCCGACGAGGCGCCGCTGCGCCTGCGACCGCACGATCGGCTTGACCAGTTGGCGGTCGATCTTCAGCCGGCGCGGCAGGAGCTTCATCAGGCTGACGATCGAGGCATGTCCCGTACCGAAGTCGTCGACCTCGATATCGATGCCGAGCTTGCGGATCTCCGCCAGGCTTTCGAGGATCTTCGGGTCGCAGTCGTCCAGGAAGATCGATTCCAGCAGTTCGAACGACAGCCGTCCGGCCTGCAGCGGCAGCGCCCGCAGCGAGGCGCAGAGATCGGGGTCCTGCAGCCGCCGCGAGGAGACGTTGACCGAGAGCTTCGGCACGACGACGCCCTGCATGTCCCAGGCGGCGAGGTCGAACAGCGCCCGCTCCAGGATCTGCCGGTCGATCGCGCCGACGGCGTTGATGTCCTCGGCAATCGGCAGGAACGCGGCCGGCGCCAGAATGCCCCGTTCGGGATGGTCCCAGCGCGCCAGCGTCTCGATACCGGCCACCTCCAGCGTCCGGGCGCAGAATTGCGGCTGGTAGTAGGGCAGGAAGCGGCGCTGCTCGAGGCTTGCCATGATCTCGTCGGCCGTCTTCTTGCTGACGATGATCTGCGCCTGGAACTCACTGGTGAAGAACTCGTGGCGGCTTCGCCCCTTGTTCTTGGCGCGGTAGAGCGCGAGGTCCGCATTGATCAGGAGCTGCCGGCCGTCGATCAGGGGTCCCGCCGCGCTGGCGATGCCGATGCTCGCGCCGAAGCGGCATACATGGCCCTCGAAGGTGACGGGCTGGCGCATTGCCGTGACGATCCGCTCGGCAAGGTCGCCGAGATTGCGCTTTTCCGGCCCGCAGACCAGGAACACGAACTCGTCGCCACCGATGCGGGCGACGAAATCCTGCGGCCCCATATGCGCCCGAAGCACGCGCGCCGCATGCGTCAGCATGCCGTCGCCGGCACTGTGGCCGAGCGTGTCGTTGATCTCCTTGAAGCGGTCGAGGTCGATGTGGAGGATCGACAGGCGCGTGCCGGTCGCTGCCGCGCGGATCGACCGCTCCTCCAGCGCCACGTCGAGATAGCGACGGTTGGGAAGCTGCGTCAGGTGATCGTGCAGGGCGTTGTGCTGAAGCCGCGCCTGCGCTTCTTCGAGCGCAGCGCTGCGGGCCTCTGCGAGGTCCTTGGCACGCTGCAGTTCCTGCTGCAGCAGCACGTCCTCGGTCACGTCCCAATTGGCGCCCACCAGCCGCGGCACCCCGTCGGCATCGACGAAGGTGACCCCGCGCGAACGGATGTGGCGGATCTCGTCCTCGCCGCGGACGATGCGGAAGGCCTGGCTGTATTCCGCGCCGCTTTCGATCGCCTTTGCGACCACCGCACTTGCGTGGTCGCGATCGGCCGGGTGGATGGAATCCTCCCAGTCCGTCCGCCCGATCGCGCCCGTCGTCTTGCCGTAGATCTGGCGAATGCGCTCGTCCCAGGCGACGGTCTTGTCGTGCAGGTTCGATTCGAACACGCCGATGCGCGAGATGTCGAGTGCCAGTTCCAGCCGCCGGGACAGCTGCGCCATCCTCTCCTCGGCCTTCCGGCGCCCGGTGATGTCGGTGTCGGTGCCGGCAATGCGCGACGGCCTGCCGTCGGGACCGTATTCGACGACAGCGCCGCGGCTTTCGATCCAGACCCAGTGCCCGTCGCGATGGCGCTCGCGGTAGGAAAAGACGTTGAAGACCGCTTCCGCCGATTCCTGCCGCTCGATCTCGACAAGCACACGCGCGCGATCGTCGGGATGGACGTTCTGGATCCATGTCTCCAGCGTCCCGTCCACCGCCTCGTCCGGCGCCATGCCGCGGATGGCCTTCCACTGGCGGGAGTAGAACAGTTCGCCCCTGGCAAAGTCGTGGTCCCACACCCCCTGCCCCGCGCTCTCCAGCGCATGGTTCCAGCGGCTCTCGCGATCGGCAAGGTCGAGTTCCCGGCGCTTGCGCTCGTCGATGTCGACAATCTGCAGCAGGAAGGCGGGCGCATCGGCGCGGCCGACGTCGAGGATCGACAGGAGACACCAGAGGGCGCTGCCGTCCAGCCGCCGGATCCGCATCTCGCGGGGCTTTTCGATGTCGCCCGTCGGGCTGGCCTCCGGCAGCGCAAGGGCGACGTCGTCAAAGGCGATCCGGTCCAGCGGCGGGAGGTCTTCGACACCGGCGGCGGCGAACATGCGGAGCAGCGCAGGGTTGGCCGACACGAACCGCAAGCCGGCGTCGATCGTTCCCATGCCGAACGGCGAATGGCGGAAGGCCGTCTCTTCCGGAAGGTCGGCGGCGGATATCGTGTTCGCAGATCGGGATGGCCCCATAGACGCGTCGCCTACTCGCACTAACTCAGGCCAACCGTATATGGGAATTCGATGAAGTTCCAATTAATGCCGGTCGTGCCGCGTCGGCACATCGCCAGATCCGGCGCCCGGCATAGCCGGATCAGGGCTTCAGCCGGCTCAGGAACTGGGCGAACACCATGCCGCCTTCCGGCCAGGGGCCGTGTCCGGAATCGGCGTTGATATGGCCGGATTCGCCCGCATCGACGATCAACGAGCCCCAGGCGTTGGCGATGTCGTCGGCGTGGTCGTAGGACCCAAACGGATCGTTCCGGCTGGCCACCACCAGCGACGGAAACGGCAGCGGGTCGCGCGGATAGGGGCCGAAGGTCATCAGGTGCTTCGGCCGGATATCCGGATTGGCGACGTCGGGGGGCGCCACCAGGAAGGCGCCGGCGATCCTGTGCCCGACGATCGGCACGGCATGGATGGCCGTCGCCACGCCGAGCGAATGGGCGACGATGACGACCGGCTTCGTTGCCGCCTCGACCTCTTCGACCAGGCGGTCGACCCAGTCCTCGCGCACCGGCTTCGACCATTCCGCCTGCTCGACGCGCCGCGCGCTCGAAAGCTTCGACTGCCAGCGGGTCTGCCAGTGGTCGGGGCCGGAATTGGTGTAGCCGGGGACGATCAGGATCTCTGCTTCGGATGCTTTCATGGTGAGGCGATGTGCGTTCGCCGATGCGCCGTGTCAAGGGCCACCGCCGAGGATCGCGTCGAAAGGCAGGACAATCGCCCGCAACGATGCTATCTTCAGCCGATCCAGGGTACCGCCGTGCGGTGGTTCAAGGTCCTGCCCTCGACGGCCCTTTCGGTTCCAACCGGCAAGGAGGACTGAGCATGGCCACATTTCACGTGATGTCGGACGCCGAGCACGCGGTCGCCCATCCCCAGATCAACAAGATCACCATCGGCCAGGTCTGGGACGCCTTTCTCCTGGGCATCGACGACTTTCGCGAACAGCCCTCGCACTACGTATTCCTCTGCCTGCTGTTTCCGCTCTCCGGCATCATCCTGATGATCTGGAGCTCGGGCGCCAATCTCATGCCGATCATGTTTCCGCTGACGGCGGGTTTCGCGCTGCTCGGTCCCCTGCTCGCCGTCGGCCTGTACGAGATCAGCCGCCGGCGCGAGGCAGGGCTCGACACCTCCTGGCGCCACGCCTTCGAAGTGCGCCACTCTCCGGCCCTGCCGGCGATCATCGTGGTCGGCCTCATGCTCCTGACGCTGTTCGTCGCCTGGCTTCTCGTCGCCGACCGGCTCTATGTCAGCCTCTTCGGTCCCGAGCAGCCGCAGTCGTTTTCGAGCTTTATCCAGCAGGTGCTCGGAACGCGGGCCGGCTGGACGCTGATCATCGCGGGCCATGCCATCGGCTTCTGCTTCGCAGCCGTGGTCCTGGCGACGACCGTCGTCGCCTTCCCGCTCCTGCTCGACCGCGACGTCGGCGCCGTCTCCGCCGTCGAGACCTCGCTCAGGGCAACGATCGCCAATCCCGTTCCGGTCGCCTTCTGGGGCTTCATCGTCGCGGTCTGCATGATGATCGGATCGATACCGGTCTTCGCCGGCCTCGCCGTGATGATGCCGATCCTCGGCCACGCCACCTGGCATCTCTATCGCAAGCTGGTCGTCCCGGCGAAGTAGCAGATCAGGACGCGACAAAGCAGTTTCTCGCAGCGCCCGGCCGCATCGCGGAGGGCGCTGCAAGACTTCAACTCTTGCGGACAAGACGTTGAATCGATTCCCTTTCGGGCATCGACACGCTCAATTTCCATAGGAAAACGCGGGAACAGCTCGGCAAGCGGAAGACAGTCCCAATGGCACCGGCGAACAGACACCTCGCCGCCGATCAGCGATCGAAGCGCCGTCCGGAAGCGCAGCCAAACGGCATGGCGCACGAAACAGCTCCGCCAGCAGCCGCCGGCGGCGCCTTCATCGCTCGGCAGTCGCCCGAGAGGCGATCTACCGGGCCCTTCCTTCGCCATACAGGCTCGCCAAGATCAGCGCGGCGATCACGCTCAGGATCGCCAGGTCGAACCATGCGAAATGATACACCAAGGTTGTCATCGCACTCTCCTCCCTGATCGTGAAACGACGAGAGGAAGTATGTGACAAAACTGTAACTATTTCAATCAGCGATATCGACGGACGCGCGCCTGCCAAGCCAGGTTGCCGCGGAAGGCCCGGCAAAACACCACAAAACGTGGCGCCCATCGAAGCCCCCTCGCATCAGTTGCCCCGGCCGGGCGGCTCCCGCCCTTGATGTGGAGCCGCTAGCCTGCTTCGGCCGGAGCCGGCGCCGCCCCCGTGGCCGCGGCCGTTGCGGGCGCGACCGACCTCACCGAACCGCTGCTGTCGATGAGGCAGGTGAACCTGCTGCCGGCCGCATCGAGATCGACGCGGTAGTTGGTCGCGTCGAGCTGGCTCGAGTTCGTGGGCAGGATCCTGCTGCTGTCGACGCCGGATGGCCCGGCTGCGGCGCTGGCGCACATCAGTTGCAGGTCGGCGGGCGCCGTGCCGAGGCTGGTCCGCGCCATGTCCTGCGGCGCCGGCGTCGACGACTGGCAGCCGCCGAGCAAACCCGCCGAGGCCAGCACCAGCCAGCCGAATGTGATCCCCCTTGCATCCATCCCCGACACGTCCTCTCTTTTCGCTGTGGCGGTCAGTCCGCCAGGCTCATGTCCACGTTTCCCGGTGCGCCACGTCACAAACCCTTGTGTCACATGCGCTTGTGCCACATGCACCTGCGTCACACGCCCTTGTAGAGCGCCGCCCCCTGCATCAGCACGATCACCTTGGCCCCGACATCGACGCGGCCGTAGAGGTCGATCACGTCCTCGTTGTTCAGCCGGATGCAGCCGGAGGAGACGTCGAGGCCGATCGTCCACGGCTCGATCGTGCCGTGGATTCGGTAGATCGTGTCGCTGTTGCCGACATAGAGATAAAGCGCGCGCGGGCCGAGCGGGTTGTCCGGCCGCCCGCCGGGCATGCCGGCCGCCCACTTCGCCGCATTGGGGTCGCGCGCCACCATTTCCGGCGGCGGCGTCCAGGTCGGGTTTTCCGCCTTGCGCCCGACGCGGACGATGCCGGCCCAGCCGAAGCCCTCGCGCCCGACGCCGATGCCGTAGCGGATCGCCTGCCCGCCCGGCTGCACGAGGTAGAGGAAGTGCTGGTTGCCGTCGATGATGATCGTGCCGGGCGCCTCGGCCGTGCGGAACGGCACGACCTGCCGGCGGAATGCCTCCGGCAATTGCTTGTTGCGGGCGTAGAGCTGGCGCGCCTTCTTCTTGTCGTAGTCGACCCACTTGCCCGTGCGCGCATCGTAGATCTGCGTCTCGGCCAGCGCCACGAGCGGCCCGAGGCAAAGGCTGGCGGCCGCAAGCACCAGTCCGAAGCGGCGCATCTTCCCAACGATCGTGCCGCGCTGGCCGTCTGTTCCCATCGTCATGGCTTGCCCCACCCTTCGACGCGCGCAGCGTTCTGCTCGACCCATTTCCTCGCATATTCGAGCGGCTCCTGGCGCTCGACCCCGAGTGCGTAGCTCATCTGCGTCACCTCTTCCGGGGTGAAGTCCACCTTCTCCAGGAACTGCGCGACCTCAGGCCGCTCCTTGGCAAAGGCCGTCGCGTAGCCGATCTGGAAATGCGCCGCATCCCAGGCGGTCGTGGCGTTCGACTTGGTAATCCAGAGCGGGTCCTGCGCCGATACCAGGTTCCATTTCGCCGGATCGTGCGCAGGCTCCTCCAGCCGTTCGATGTCGTGCAGCTCGAAGACATGGTGCGGCGCGTAGCAATAGAACACCATCGGCTGGTCGGTCGCGACCGCCGCGTCCACGGCCGCCATCGCCACGTCCTCCTCCACCTCGACGAGGCTCAGGTTCTTCTCATAGCCGTAGCTCCTGGCCCGCACCCGCTCGATCCCGGTGGAGAGCCAGGTCGGGGCGCCGATCCAGATCTCCCCCTGCCCGTCGCCGTCCGTGTCCAGCACTTTCGTCTTTTCCGGATCGCCGAGATCGGTGACCGACTTGAACGTGGCCGCCGCGGCAGGCGTCGCGCACAGGCCCTGCCAGGCGGTGATGCGATGGTCCGCAAGCTTCACCGCCCCCTTCCCGTCGACGTATTTCTTGACCAGATCGTCGAAATTGGGCCGCCAGATCTCCGGCTGGATGTCGACCGCACCCGTTTCGAGACCGACGAACGAGTTCATCGTCCCCATCGGCTTGACCTCCACCTGGAGGCCGAAATCTTTCTCGATGCCGACTTTGAGGATGTTGGCGGTGGCCTGCCCGGAGGGCCAGTTGGGCGCCGAGATGGCCAGGTCGGCCGCTTGTGCCGGCTGGGCCGCGAGCAGGCCCGCAAAAACGGCCGGCGCAAGAAGGCGCGATGCATTTCGCTTCACAGTGCATTCCTCCCTCGTTCCAAGAAGAACAGGCATTCCAGAAAGAACCGCATGCATGCGAAAGGGTCGTCTGTCGTGGAATTGTCGCTGCAACGCTCCGAAAGGTCGAAGCGCCCTCTCCAGCAGCGGGTCCGCATTTCGCCCGGGAGGATGCACCAGCTTGCTCGGCCGCGTCAACTTGCCGTTGCCAAATTTCGACAGGTGCGAAAAACAGAAGCCGGGCAGATGCCCGGCTTCCATGACGTTTCAGTTAGCCTGCGACCGGAGCCGTTGCCGGCCCGGGCGCATAGGCGGCCGATCAGATGATCGCCCGATCAGTTGACGGCCTTGTCGACCAGCTTGTTCTTGCCGATCCACGGCATCATGCCGCGCAGCTTGGCGCCGACTTCCTCGATCTGGTGGGCGTCGTTGACGCGGCGGATGCCCTTGAAGCGGGCGGCACCGGAGCGATATTCCTGCATCCAGTCCGAGGTGAACTTGCCGGTCTGGATGTCCTTCAGGACGCGCTTCATCTCCGCCTTGGTCTCGTCGGTGATGATGCGCGGGCCGGTGACGTATTCGCCCCACTCGGCGGTGTTCGAGATCGAGTAGTTCATGTTGGCGATGCCGCCTTCATAGATCAGGTCGACGATCAGCTTCACTTCGTGCAGGCACTCGAAATAGGCCATTTCCGGCGCATAGCCGGCTTCCACCAGCGTCTCGAAGCCCGCGCGGATCAGTTCGACCAGGCCGCCGCAGAGAACGACCTGCTCGCCGAAGAGGTCGGTTTCGCACTCTTCCTTGAAGTTGGTCTCGATGATGCCCGAACGGCCGCCGCCGACGCCGCAGGCATAGGAGAGCGCGAGATCGAGCGCGTTGCCGGAAGCGTTCTGGTGAACGGCGACGAGGCAGGGAACGCCGCCGCCCTTCTGGTATTCGCCGCGCACCGTGTGGCCCGGCCCCTTCGGCGCGATCATGACGACGTCGACCGAGGCCTTCGGCTCGATCAGGCCGAAGTGGACGTTGAGGCCGTGGGCAAATGCGATCGCGGCACCGTCGCGGATGTTGCCGGCGATCTCGGCCTTGTAGATGTCGGCCTGCAGTTCGTCCGGCGTCGCCATCATCATCAGGTCGGCCCACTTGGCGGCTTCGGCCACCGTCATGACCTTGAAGCCGTCGGCCTCGGCCTTCTTGATCGTCGGCGAGCCCGCCTTGAGCGCGATCACGACGTTCTTGGCGCCGGAATCCTTCAGGTTGAGGGCGTGGGCACGGCCCTGCGAGCCGTAGCCGATGATGGCGACGTTCTTCGCCTTGATGAGGTTGAGATCGGCATCACGATCATAATAGACGCGCATCGATGTTTCCTTCCCTTGCTTGTCAAACGGTCTCGGTCGGCCGCCCTATGCGTCCGCCATTGCTCCCACGCCGTAGAGGGTCAGGAAGGACGCTGCCGCCCTCTCCGCCCGCCCGGCGAATTCCTTCTTCAGCGCCGCCGGGTCGAAGCCCAGCAGCATGCGCAGGTGCGCATCGGTCACGATCAGCCCGTAGAGCGTGCCATAGGCCTCGTCCGCATCATCGAACGCAAGAAGCCCTGCCTTGCGCCCGGCTTCCAGCAGCATGGTCGCGCGCCGGCCGATCTGCCGCCGCCCCCGCTCCTCGAGAAGCCGCCCGAGCGTCGGCCCGGACCCGCGCGCGCCGCGCATGGCGGTCCTGCCGACCGTCTGCCCGATCGCCAGCCGGTTCAGCGCCAGCGAGACCTCGCCCGAGAGCACGTCGAGCAGATCGAGGGCAAAGGCCGCCAGGTGCTTGCGCAGGCCGTCCGCCGTCAGCGTCTCGGCCCCGACCTCGACGGTGCGCACCTTGCCGGCCTGGTAGGATATCATCGCCGACAGCAACCCGTCGCGATCGCCGAACCATTTGTAGAGCGATTCCTTCGAGCAATTGGCCGCCCGCGCGACCCCGGCCGTCGTCACCGCCTTCTCGCCGCCGTCGACCAGCAGCTTGAGCGCGCTTTCCAGCACGGCGTTCTGGCGCTCGCTCAAGCCCGCCCTCTCCGCCTTCGCCCGGTTTTCGTCGACGATCTGCACGTCTGCTCCCTCGGCAATCCGCCCGGTCCAAGCCCGAACGAATGCGTACCGTACGGTACGGTTCGGCGTCGTTCTATGCCGATCGCAAACCGGGGTCAACAGATTTTTGAGGGACGGGAGCGCAGGGCGGACCGCAATCGAAGCGGAGGCGGCACGATTCTTCCGGAAAACGCGCAGGACCGGCAAGCGAGAAAGCTGAACGGGAGATGAATTTGCGGCTTAAGAGCAAACATCAACCGATTGAATTGAAACATTATTCTTGAAACCTGAGATCCAGACGCGCTTTCGCGCATCATTTTTCTCTTCCCAAGACATTTCAACTCGATAGAATTGGTGAGGCCGCTCATGAACGACAGTGGTCATCACGCGGCAACACAGGACATGTTTTATCGCCTTTTACCGCCGCTGCAGGAGTAAGCAGCCAGCCCCGACGCCAAGGAGACAGAAAATGATGAATTTCCTGCCTGACCTTCACGAAGGACACGCTCCGATCACCCTGCAACACCTCTTTCGCGATGCGATCGATACCTTCTACGACTGGAAGACGGACGAACCCGAGCCTTCCGTCATGCACGAGGGAACGCTGATCCCGATCAGCACCGTTTTCGAGGCCATGCGCGGATGCACCGACATCGTGCCCAAGAGCGTCATGGAAATGGTGGCCGAACGGCTGACCAAGCGCTGGGACGGAGACGGCCCGCTGGACGTCATGACGTTCTCCACCGCCGCCCGGATCATGGGCGTGCTGATCCGCAAGCGCCGCCGCCAGGAAGGCGAGGCACAGGCGGTTTTCGTCGAGGCCTCGCGCCTCACGCCGCCGTCGCTTCACTGAGGGCTTTTGCCCGCGTTCGACACGGTCGCCGCGCTCCTGCCGGGCGCGGCAATCGCTGCTGCGCCGCCGCTTGAAAGGCGGTTTCGCGTGCCGATTTGGGACGGATGGCAGCCTTGCAGCATATCTTGACCTCATCGGGCGAAGCACTTATCTTGCGCCGCATCGAGATTTGAACGACGACTTTTGCTTTTGCGCTCCGGCGCAGTTTGACGAACTTCCCCTTCAAATTCGACTAAGACCGGATTTTCGGCTCAAAGGCCGGGTATCCACCTAAAAGACGCCGGAGAAAAAAGGGTTTCGTCATGGCAACAGGTACCGTTAAATGGTTCAACACCACCAAGGGCTACGGCTTCATCGCTCCCGACAATGGTGAACCGGATGTATTCGTGCACATCTCGGCCGTACAGCGCGCAGGCCTCGCAGGCCTCGACGAAGGCCAGAAGGTCAGCTACGAGCTCGTCCGCGATCGCAAGTCGGGCAAGATGTCTGCAGACCAGCTGCAGGCAGCCTGAGCATAGCCGGTTCCGCCGACAGCCACGCCCGTGGCTGCCGCGACAGGGATCAGAGGAAAGGCCGGCAATCGCCGGCCTTTTTTCGTTGGTGGATCTTGCCGGGACAGTGCCTCAGCCGGCCGCTTCCCGGTCGCGGGAAGCCGGTCCTTCGGCCACGGGCTTGCGGGCCTCGCGCTCGGGGATCGTCTCCCTCTGCGTGATCAGGCGGGCGCTGTGCTGGCCGCTAAGGTAGGTCCACAGCCAGCTCCAGGCGACGGCGAAGCGGCTGCGCGTTCCGATCAGGAAATAGATGTGGGCGATGCCCCAGAGCCACCAGGCCAATGCGCCCTTCATCCTGAAACGGCCGAGTTCGATGATGGCGGCACGCCGGCCGATCGTGGCCAGGCTGCCCTGGTGGCGATAGCGGAACGGCCCCGGCGAAGGCTTGCCGGCGAGCCGCGCCCGGATCAGGCGGGCGATATAGGCGCCCTGCTGCTTGGCCGCCGGCGCGATCCCCGGCACCGGCTTTCCGCCCTCCTGCGTCACCGCAGCCGTGTCGCCGATCACGAAGACGTCCGGCAGGCCGGGCGCCGACAGGTCCGGCGACACGATCGCCCGCCCTGCCCTGTCGGCCGGAATGCCGAGCCAGCGCGCCGCCGGCGAGGCCTGCACGCCCGCAGCCCAGACGATCGTGCGCGCGGGCACGAAGGCATCGCCGATCGTCACGCCGTCCGCCGTGCACGATGTCACCGGCACGCCGGTGCGCACCTCCACGCCGAGCTTCTCCAGCGAGCGGCGCGCATAGTCGGACAAGGGCTCGCCGAAGCCGGCCAGGATGCGCGGGCCGGCCTCCACCAGCATGACCCTGGCCTGCCGTGTGTCGACACGGCGGAACTCGCCGGGCAGCGTGCGCTGCGCGAGTTCGGCGATGATGCCGGCGAGTTCCACGCCCGTCGGGCCGGCGCCGATGATCACGAAGGTCAAGAGTGCCGCGCGCTCGGCGGGGTCGGTCGAAAGTTCGGCGCGCTCGAAGGCGAGCAGCAGCCGGCGCCGGATCGTCGTCGCATCCTCCAGCGTCTTCAGGCCGGGCGCGTACGGCTCCCATTCGTCATGGCCGAAATAGGCATGCGTTGCGCCGGTCGCGAGCACGAGCGTATCGTAGGCGACGGCGCCACCACTGGCGAGGCTGACCGTCTTCGCGGCCGGGTCGACGCCGACCACCTGGTCGAGCAGCGTCGTGACCTCCGGACGGTTGCGATAGAGATGCCGGATTGGCCAGGCTACCTCCGACGTCGCCAGCACCGTGGTCGCGACCTGGTAGAGCAGCGGCTGGAACAGGTGATGGTTCCTGCGGTCGATCAGCGTGATCCGGACGGGTGCGCCCTTCAGGGCGTTGACGAGCTGAAGGCCGCCGAAACCGCCACCGACGACGACCAGATGATGAAGGCTTTGCATGGCTTTATCCCGTTTCGTTCATGTCGAACCGTGCGCGCGCACCGTACAATCTGGGCATTCGACGGGAGGCGCACAATGGCCGTCTCGACATGCGTGCCCTGCGCTGCCGGCACGCGTCACGAGGCAGTCGTCACAAGGTTCTAGCGTCCCTTGCCGTCCTGCGCGTCATAGGCGCTGCGGGCCTGCCGGATCGTGGCGTGGTTGGCCTGCGACCACTGCACCAGCCCCCGCACCGGCGTCAGCAGCGAATGCCCGAGATCGGTCAGCCCATATTCGACGCTGGGCGGCAGCGTCGGATAGACCGTACGGACCAGATAGCCGTCGCGCTGCAGGTCGCGCAGCGTCTGCGTCAGCATCCGCTGCGAGATGTCGGGGATGAAGCGGCGCAATTGCGAAAAGCGCATCGGCCCGTCGGCGAGCGCCAGAAGCATCAGCGAGTTCCACTTTCCGCCGATATGGTCGAGCACGTCGCGGACCGGGCAATCGTCCATCGACATGGCCACGCCGTCGATGACGAGCACCCTCTCGCCCTCGATCCTGCTCGCAATCTTGTTCATCGCGGTTCCCTCCAGGTAACCAGTGGAGCCAAAACTGCCTCCTTTACAAGGTCCGTCCCCTGGTCGATGAAGGACGCACTCTCTTTTTGAGACCATATACCGGACAGATACCATCGTTTCGTCCGGACGCCAACGAAAGGAAGCAGCCATGTCGAACAATCTCCTCATCACCGGCGCCTCCGGCCAGCTCGGCCGCATCGTGCTCGACCAGGTTCTCGCATCGGGCAAGGTGGCGCCGACCTCGGTCATCGCCGCCTCGCGCGACCCCGCAAAGCTCGCCGACTATGCCGCAAGGGGTGTTACCGTGCGCAAGGCCGACTTCGACGATCCCGCATCGCTGCCGGCCGCATTCGCCGGCGCCGACAGGGTCCTGATCATCTCGACCGATGCGCTTGGCGAACCCGGCAAGCGCCTTGCCCAGCATGTCGCCGCGGTCGAGGCAGCGGTCAAGGCCGGGGCAAAGCGCATTCTCTACACCTCGTTGCCGCAGCCGGACGATTCGGCGGTCACCTTCGCCGGCGACCATCTCGGCACGGAGAACGCCATCAAGGCGAGCGGGGTCCCCTACACGATCTTCCGCAACGGCTGGTACATGGAAAACCTGTTCATGGCCCTGCCGCATGCGCTGCAGGCCGGCCAGTGGTTCAGCGCCGCCGGCGACGGCAGGATCGCCCATGTCGCCCGTCGGGACGTCGGCGCGGCGATCGCCGCCGGCCTGCTCGCCGCCGATGGGGAGAGCCGCATCTACACGCTCACCGGGTCCGTGGCCCACACCACCGAGGAGATCGCCGCAGCCGCGTCGCGGGCAACCGGCCGGACGCTCCAGGTCGTCCACGTCACCGACGAACAGCTCGCCGAAGGACTGAAGGCCGCGGGACTGCCGGAGGCCGTGGTGCCCACCGTCGTCTCCTTCGAGACCAACACGCGCGAAGGCAAGATTGCCATGGCGACAGGCGACGTCGAGGAATTGACGGGCCGCAAGTCCCTGAGTCTCGACGCATTTCTCGCCGAGAACGCCAAGGCGCTCACGGCCTGAGAGGAACGCCCCGGCATGTTGCCCCCGTAGGCCGCGCCAGCCGCGGCCTGCAACCGGATAGATCCTGACCCTAGACCGGCTGCCCGCAGGCCCGGCAGAAGCGCCGTACCGTCTCGGCCATTCCGTATTCCAGCGCATCGGCGGTGAGCCCGTGGCCGATGGAAACCTCGGCGAGCGCCGGGATGCGGGCGGCGAGCGCCGGCAGGTTGGCAACGGTCAGGTCGTGCCCGGCATTGACGCCGAGGCCGAGTTCGGCGGCGATATCGGCCGTCGCGCCGAGCGCCTCGACCAGAACGGCCGCCCGGGCCGGGTCGTCATGGCAGCCGCCATAGGGACCGGTATAGAGCTCGATGCGATCCGCGCCCACGGCCCGAGCGATCGTCAGCGCCTCGCGGTCGGGCTCGGCGTCGGCAAACAGCGAGACCCGCAGGCCCAGCCCCTTGAGCCGGCCGACCACCTTCTCCAGCAGGCCGCGGTCCCTGCGGAAGTCCCAGCCGTGATCGGAGGTCGCCTGCGCGGGATCGTCCGGCACGAGCGTCACCTGTTCGGGACGGTGCTCCTCGACGAGGCGCAGAAAGCCCTCCTCCGGATAGCCCTCCATGTTGAATTCGGCCTCCGGAAACGCGTTGTCGATCAACGAGCGGATCGGCCCGAGATCGGTGAAGCGGATGTGCCGCTGGTCCGGCCGCGGATGCACCGTCAGCCCGCTGGCGCCGGCCGCGAGCGCGATCTTCCCGAGGTCCGGAACGCTCGGCCACGGCAGGTCCCGGCGGTTGCGCAGCATCGCGATCGCATTCAGATTGACCGACAGTTTCGCAGGCATCGCAATATCTTTCCCGTTGTCTTCGACAAGCTCTAGCCTGTTGCCGCCCGTCGTTCAATCGGGCCGATCCGGCCCCGCGTACCTCCCCTTGAGCGCCTGCGTGGCGACGCCGGCCCTGCGGGACCGCAATAACGTGTGATTTTCGGTTCCCGGCCGCTTGCCGCCCTATCAGAATCAACGATAGGGTCCCAAGCTGGCGAAAGGTGAGCCTTGATCACCTTGGGGAACATGCGGGGCGGACGATCAGGGATGATCGCAACGGGACATCAGCAGTGAACAGCGCAGCGCAGGCGGCTGTCATCAGGGCGCACGTGGACGAGATCCTCTCCAGCAGGACCTTCGCGCGCTCCGGGCGTCTGCGCGCTTTTCTCGACTATGTCGTCGAATGCGCCCTCGCCGGCAAGGCCGGCCAGCTGAAGGGCTATACGATCGGCATCGACGTATTCGGCAGGCCGGTCGGCTTCGACGCCGGCAGCGATCCGATCGTCCGCGTTCAGGCCGGCAAGCTCAGGAAGCTGCTCGATCAGTATTATGACGCGGAGGGCGCGCGCGCGCCGCTGCGCATCCGCATTCCGCTCGGCAGCTACGCCCCGCAGATCGCCTGGGAACGGCGCAGCCCTTCGCAGGCGGCCGCGAGCCTGGCCGCGGCCGCCGCTCCCGCGCCCGAACCGATGCCACCGCCGCCGCCACTGGCCCGCAGGCGGCGAAACCTCCCGCGCGACAGCTGGCGGCCCGCCCCCATATCCTCGCACCTCGCCCTGTTCACGCTCCTGCCGATGCTGCTGCTCGCCCCGGCCCCGCATTCCGGCGTGGCGATCACTGCGATTGCGAATACCCGCATCCATGTCGAGAAGGCACGCGCCGCCATCGGCCTCAGCGGCCGGATTCCGGTCGTCGGCATCGAGCGCTGCTGGCCCGGAACCGGCGTCTGCCGCCAGCTCGCCGACGCCATAGAGAAGGCGATCGGCTATTACGGGACCGTCCAGCTTGGCGACAGCCGCATGAGCGGCGACGGCGACCCGCTCGCCTACCGGATCCGCATCGAGGCGCAGGGCAATGGCGAGACGATGTATGCGCGTCTCATCCATGCCCAGAGCGGCCTGACGGTGCATGCCGAGCAGTTCCGCGCCGCAGACCTGAACGAGGCCACGATCAGCTACGAGGCCTTCACCTTTGCCGGCCGCATCCTGTCGGCGAACGGCCGCATCTATCTCCATGCGCAGCGGCTCGGCGCCGCCAGCCCGACGATGCGCTGTCTGCAGGAAGCCGACCGCCGGCGCGAGCCCGGTTCCGACTGCCTGCATCTTCCGCTGCTGCAGGCCTCGACGGCCCCGGAGACGACCGACCAGCCATCCACCGACAGGCTCCCGCCCCTGGCCCGCGCGCTCTGAAACGCCCGGCGCCATTTCGGATACATCCCTAGATATAGGGGTATTCAAACCACTCCACCCAGCGCTAGTCTTTTTTGTCCGGATTCGCCACGTGCGTTCCGGAACAGGGGAATGGAGCGCGGGTTCGGGAAATGTCGCACATCTTGGCGCTCGATCCTGCGAACAGCGAGGGATGTGTGCTAATGTCGACACTTTCATGCGGGTGGTTGCCGTGACGATCAGCGAAACCAGAAAAACCACTGCCGCCGGTGAACGTGCCATTCGCTTCCTGCCGTCCGCCCCCCTGCCGGAGGACCTGCCGGAAGGCCGGCTCGCCATTGCCGACATGGCAAACGCCTTCGGGGTCACCCACCGGACGCTGCACTTCTACGAGGAAAAGGGCCTGCTCAGCGCCACGCGCGTCGGGCCCATGCGCGTATACGGCCCACAGGAGATCCAGCAGATGGCGGTGGTCAACACCTGCCGCGAGACCGGCATGCCGGTGGCTGCGATCCAGGAACTTCTCGAGGCGCTTTGCGACGCCGGCAGCCAGCAGGAGGCGGACGCCATCTTCCGCGGCGCCATGATCGCCCGCAAGCGCGAACTGACCGCGCAGCAGTCGACGATCCGCCGCCAGATGCAGCAGATCGGCGAAATGCTCGAATTCAGCGCCGGCCAGGAAATCGAGCTGAACGACAACACCCGCCCGGAAGCACTGTCGGACCAGGAACTGCGGTGCCTGACGCTGATGGCCGAGGGTTATCCGACCACCCGGATCGCCCGTGCGCTGGAGGTCGATCCCGGCCAGGTGCAGGGGATGGAAAAGGAGATCATCCGCAAGTTCGCCAGCAACAACCGCTTTCAGGCGGTGGCGAAGGCGGTGCTTCTCGGCATCATCGGGCACTGATCGAAGAACCGGCCGGGCGGCAGCTCGGCCTGCACCTCACTCAGGCGCCGTCAGCGCACGATGGTCAGCGTCTCCGCTGCGCGCGTGATCGCCGTATAGAGCCAGCGCTCGCGCGTATCGCGGAACGCCCAACTCTCGTCGAACAGCACCACATTGTCCCACTGCGAACCCTGCGCCTTGTGGACGGTGAGCGCATATCCGTAGTCGAACTCGTCATAGCGCTTGCGCGTTGACCAGGGGATCTCCTCCTCGAGGTTCTCGAAGGCGGCCTTCAGGAGCTTGATCTTCGCAGCCCCCCTGTCCATGTCGTCGTCCTCGGGCCGGATCATCAGGTTGATGCCCGGCTTCACCGTCTCCTTGGACGAGGTCATCACCTGCCAGAGCGATCCGTTCAGAAGCCCTTTGGCCGGGTCGTTGCGCAGGCAGACGAGCTTGTCGCCCGATTGCGGATACTCCGTCGTAAAGCCCTTCAATTCGCGGAGCCGGACGTTGTAGCGCCGCCTCGTCCTGTTGGTCCCGACCAGAACCTGGTCGGCGTCGAGCACGAGCGGCTGGGTCACGTCGCCCTTCCCGATCACCTTGGCGGTGCCCCAGTCGCCGTGCATGATCTCCTTGCCTTCGCGCACATGCATGGCGAGCTGGATGATCGGATTGTCGCGCGCCTGGCGGTGGATGTCGGTCAGAAGGAAATCCGGTTCCTGGCTGGTGAAGAAGCCCCCCCCCGAAACCGGCGGCAGCTGGCCGGGATCGCCGAGCACGAGGATGGGCGTCCCGAAGCTCATCAGGTCCTTGCCGAGCGCCTCGTCCACCATGGAGCATTCGTCGACGATGATCAGCGCCGCCTTCGCGACCGGGCTCTGGCGGTTGATCGAGAACATCGGCGCGATCGAGGTCTTGCCGGTCTCCTCGTCGGAGACCTCCTCCTCGCCGCGGGGACGGTAGATCAGCGAATGGATCGTCCGGGCGTTGCTGGCCCCCTTCGAGCGCAGCACCTGGGCGGCCTTGCCGGTGAAGGCGGCGAACAGCACCTCGCCGTCGACATGCTCGGCGAAATGGCGGGCGAGCGTCGTCTTGCCCGTGCCGGCATAGCCGAACAGGCGGAACAGCGGCGAGCGCCCTTCCTTCAGCCAGCGCGAGACGGCCTTGAGCGCCTCATCCTGTTGCGGTGCAAATTCCATGCGCCGACTTGGCAGGATTCGACCCTCGGACGCAAGGAAAAGCGGTGCCGCGTCATGAACGGGACCGGCATTCCGGGCTATGAGGACAGTTCCCGCACGTCACCCAGCCCCTGCATGCTGCATTTTTCAATGGCGCGTTGCAGCATTTGTTCGTAAGGAGACGCCATGATTGTCGCAATCGACATCTGCATCGTGGAATGCCCCCTGTGAAAGACAAGCCCCAGCATCCGGATGACCCTGAAGCCCGATCCGGAATCGGCCTGCTTCGCAAACCCGTGCAATGGCTGGTCCTGTTCGTCCTTTCCGCGCCGCTTGCGGTGTTCTTCGAAATCGCCGGCATCCCCGCCGGGCTGATGATGGGCCCGATGTTCGCAGGCGTCGTCGTCGCCATCAACGGCGGCACGATCCGGCTGCCGCGCGTCTGCTTCTTCGGCGTGCAGGTCGTGCTGGCCATGATGATCGCCGGCATGGTGTCGCCGAACCTGATCGACACCTTCCTCAGCCGCTGGCCCATCTTCCTTGCGATCGTGCTTTCGGTGATCGCGATGAGCACGCTGAGCGGCTGGGTGATCGCCCGCATGGGCATCCTCCCCGGAACGACGGCGATCTGGGGGTCGTCGGCCGGTGCGGCATCGACCATGCTCGTCATGGGCGGCGCCTACGGCGCCGACATCCGCCTCGTCGCCTTCATGCAATATCTGCGGGTGGTGTTCGTCGCCACCCTCGCCACGCTGATCGGCCATTTCGGCGGCCATCAGGCGATGGCCGAGCGCCTGCCGTTCTTCGGCCCGTTCGACCTCCAGGCCTTCGCGCTGACGCTCGGCATCGGCGTCGGCGCCGGCATTCTCGGCCGGCTCCTGCGGATACCCGCCGGCAGCTTCCTGACGCCCTTCGGCATCGGCGCCCTGCTGAGCCTGACCGGGACGATCCATGTCGAGTTGCCGCCCTGGCTATTGGCGAGCGCCTTCGCGCTGCTCGGCTGGAGCATCGGTCTCGGCTTCACCCGCTCGATCCTGCGGCATGCCCGCCGTGCCTTCGTCCCCACCGTCGTCTCGATCGTCGTGCTTCTGGCCTTCTCCGGCCTGCTCGCCTACCTGCTGGTGATCTGGCTCGGGATCGATCCGATGACCGCCTATCTCGCCACCAGCCCCGGCGGCCTCGATTCCATCGCCGTCATCGCCGCCTCCAGCAATGTCGATCTCTCCTTCGTCATGGCCCTGCAGACGGCGCGGCTGGTGATCATCACGCTGATCGGCCCGCTGATCGCCCGCTTCGTCGCCGACCGCACCTGAGGTCGCAGGCGCGCGCGAATCACCGCTGCCGCGCAATTCACCTGATTTTCCCCCGTCTTCAGGGTAGAGTGTCGGGAACAAAGAAAAATCGCCTGCGTTCAATTTCCTTGCTGCCCCTTTCCCGCCGGTCCTCCTGCCGGCTTCGAGGACACCGCACATGGCACCGCGCGCGCAATGGAAAGGCTTTCTGAAGTTCGGCGAGGTCGTCTGCCCCGTCGCGCTCTACACGGCCGCCTCCACGTCCGACCGCATCGCCTTCCACACCGTCAACCGCGACACCGGCAATCGCGTCCGCCGCGAGTTCGTCGATAGCGTCACCGGCGAGCCGGTCGGGCGCGACGACCAGGTGAAGGGCTACGAGGTCGGCACGGACGACTACATCGTGCTGGAGCCGGAGGAAGTGGCGGCCGCGATCCCCGAAAGTGACAAGACGCTGGCCGTCGAGGCCTTCGTGCCGCTGGCGGAGGTCGACGACCTCTATTTCGACAAACCCTATTACCTCGCCCCGGCCGATCGCATGGCCGACGAGGCCTATGCGCTGATCCGCGACGCGCTGGGGAAGCGGCAGTCCGCCGCCATTGCGCAGGCCGTGCTCTTCCGGCGCATGCGCACGGTGCTGATCCGGCCGCAGGGCGACGGGATGATCGCCACCACCTTGAACTTCGACTACGAGATCCGGCCGGCGAAGGACGCGTTTTCCGACATTGCCCCGTTGAAGATCAAGGGCGAGATGCTGGACCTCGCCAAACACATCATCGGCACGAAGAAAGGCACGTTCGATCCGACCGGCTTCCACGACCGTTACGAGGAGGCGGTGGCGGAACTGGTGAAGGCGAAGATCGAGGGCCGTACGATCGCGCGCCGCAAGGAGCCGAAGCGCGAGAAGGTCACCGACCTGATGGAAGCGCTCCGCCAGAGCGCCGCACTCGGCAGCAAGCAGGATCAACCGGCAAAAGGCGGATCGAAGACGGCGGCCAAGAGCGTCGGCAAGACGGGAGCCGCGGCTGCCGCGAGGAAGGCGCCGGCGGCGCGGCGCAAGGCCGGATGACCGATGGCGCTCGAAACCTATCGCCGCAAGCGCAACTTCGACAAGACCTTCGAGCCGCGGGGCGGCAGGACGAAGGCCGGCGGTGCCGGCTTCGTTATCCAGAAGCATGACGCACGCCGGCTGCACTACGATTTCCGGCTCGAGATGGACGGCGTCCTGAAGAGCTGGGCCGTGACGCGCGGCCCGAGCCTCGTTCCCGGCGAGAAGCGGCTGGCGGTGCATGTCGAGGACCACCCGCTCGAATACGGCGGCTTCGAGGGCACCATCCCGAAGGGCGAATATGGCGGCGGCACGGTGATCGTCTGGGATCGCGGCACCTGGGAACCGCTGGAGGATCCGCACAGAGGCTACGCCAAGGGCCACCTCGAATTCGCGCTCCACGGCGAGAAACTGCACGGCCTCTGGCATCTCGTGCGCATGGAAGGCAAGCCCGGCGAACGCCGGGAGAACTGGCTGCTCATCAAGGGCGAGGACGACGACGCCCGCAACGAAGGCGATCCCGACATCCTCGAGGAGCGGCCGGAATCGGTCAAGACCGGCCGCCTCATCGCCGATGTCGCAGGCGAAGAACCCGGCTGGTCGTCGAAGACGGGCCGGATCACGAAGAAGGCCGCGCGCAAGACCGGCAAGGCTGCGGCCGGCTCAAGGGAGGCGGGCATCGACGAAGCCGGGCCGGCGGCGATCACGCCCGGCGATCCAGCGAAGATCGAGGGCGCCCGGAAGGCACGGCTGCCGGCCTTCGTGGAGCCGTCGCTGGCGACGCTCGCGGCGAAGCCTCCGGCCGGCACGCGCTGGCTGCACGAGATCAAGTTCGACGGCTACCGGCTGCAGGCGCGCGTCGAGGCCGGCAAGGCCAAGCTCTTGACTCGCAGCGGGCTGGACTGGACGGACAGGTTCGGCAAGCAGCTCCTGTCCGCCTTCCGCGACCTGCCCGTCGGCAACGCGCTGATCGACGGCGAACTCGTCGTCGAAAGCGGCTCCGGCGCATCGGACTTCTCCGCCCTGCAGGCGGACCTCAGCGAGGGGCGGACCGACCGTTTCGTCTACTATGCCTTCGACCTCCTGCATCTCGACGGCTACGACCTGACGGCGGCGACGCTCGTCCGGCGCAAGGCCCTGCTGCGCACGATCGTTTCCTCCGAGACGGGCATGCTTCGCTACAGCTCCGACTTCGAGGACGACGGCGGGGTGCTGTTGAAGCACGCCTGCCGGCTGGGACTGGAAGGCATCGTCTCGAAGGTGGCCGACGATCCCTACCGGTCCGGCCGCAGCAAGGGCTGGCTGAAAGCCAAGTGCGCCCTCAGCCAGGAATTCGTCATCGCCGGCTGGGTCCCCTCCTCGACCGCACGCAAGGCGGTCGGATCGCTCGTCCTCGGCGTCTACGACGGCGACCGGCTGGAGCACATCGGCCGCGTCGGCACGGGCTTCAGCCATGCGCTCGCGATCGACCTGGCAAGGCGCCTCGAACGCCTGAAGGCCGATGCCAGCCCCTTTGCGGCGCCGCTCACCGCCATCGAGGCCCGCGGCACCCGCTTCGTGCGACCCGAACTGGTCGCCGAGGTCGAATTCCGGGCCTGGACGGCCGACGGCCACCTGCGCCACGCCGCCTTCCGCGGCATCCGCGAGGACAAGTCGCCGAAGGACATCGTTCGCGAGACGGCCGCAACCGCTGCCAGAGGCAGAAACGGAAACGGAAACAAGAGGTCGACCATGTCGAAATCCGCCGCCAGACCGAATTCATCCGTGGAACTGACGCATCCCGACCGCGTCTACTGGCCGAAGGAGGGCGTCACCAAGGGCGGCCTTGCCGACTACTACGCCGAGGTCTGGCCCTTCATGGAGCCCTTCGTCGTCGACCGGCCGCTGGCGCTGTTGCGCTGCCCGGACGGCATAGACGGCCAGCAGTTCTTCCAGAAGCATCCCTGGAAGGGGATCAACGAACACATCACGCTCGTGGCCGATCCAAGGGAACCCGCCGAGGCGCCCTATATCGCGATCGGAGATTTCGACGGCCTGACCGGCCTCGTGCAGTCGGCCGCGCTCGAAATCCATCCCTGGGGAGCGACGACCGCCGACTGGGAAAAGCCCGACACCATCATCATGGACCTCGATCCCGGGCCGGGCGTGGCCTGGAGCGACGTGATCGCGGCGGCCTTGGAGATCCGCGACCGGATGAAGGATCTGGGTCTTGCCACCTTCGTCAAGACCTCCGGCGGCAAGGGGCTTCACGTCGTCTCGCCGCTGAAGCCGAAGGCGGAATGGCCGGACGCGAAGGCCTTCACCAAGGATCTGGCCGACCGCATGGCCGCCGACAACCCGGAGAAGTACGTCGCGACGATCGCCAAGGCCAAGCGGGGCGGCAAGATCCTGATCGACTACCTGCGCAACCAGCGCGGCCAGACCGCGGTTGCCCCCTACTCCACCCGGGCGCGGCCGGGCGCGCCGGTCTCGATGCCGCTCGCCTGGGACGAACTCGACGCGTCCCTCGGCCCCGCCCATTTCACGGTCCTCAATGCGGGAAAGCGGCTCGCGGCGCTGCCGTCCGATCCCTGGGCCGATTTCCGCAAGTCCGCCGCCCCGCTTCCCGGCGCCGGTGCGCGCAAGGGGCGCGCCGCCTGACCGCGGCCCGGATTGATGGACGCCCCCGAAGGCCGGTCACGTCTTCTTCGGCTTGCGCTCGGCCGCCACGCTCTTTCGCAGCGCATCCATGATGTTGATGACATTGGAGGCGGTCGCCTGCGGCGCCTCCGCCTTCTCCCTCGTGGGCTTCCTGTGCCCCTTCTTCTTCGCCGCGATGATCTCCAGGAGCCTGTCCTGCACCGGGTCCTGCGCCATCTCCAGCGTCCATGGCTTCGTATTCTCCTCGATGAAGGTCTCGGCGAGCGTCATCAGCTTCGCCTCCGTCTTCATCGTCTTCATGTCCTCGAAATAGGCGTCGGGCTGGCGCACCTCCTCGCCGTAGCGCAGCGTCCAGAGCACGATGCCCCGGTCCCGCGGTTCCAGCAGCACGGCGCGCTCGCGGCGATACATCACGAGCCGCGAGATGCCGACCATCCTGCTTGCGGCCATCGCATCGCGGATGACGCTGAACGCCTCCTCGCCGACCGGGTCGTTGGGCGTCAGGTAATGCGGCTTGTCGAACCAGATCCAGTCGACGCTGTCGCGCGGCACGAAGGTCTCGATATCGATCGTGCGCGTGCTTTCGAGCGCGACCGCATCGAGCTCGTCGTCTTCGAGCAGGACGAACTCGCCCTCCCCGCGCTCGTATCCCTTCACCTCGTCGTCCTGGTCGACGTGCCTGCCCGTGACGGAATCGACGTATCGGCTGACGACGCGGTTCTGCGTGGCGCGGTTCAGCGTGTGGAACCGCACCTTCTCGTCCTCGCTCGTCGCCGGCGTCATCGCCACCGGGCAGGTGACGAGAGAGAGCTTCAGATAGCCTTTCCAGAAGATGCGCGTCGCCATGGCGTCCTTCCCGGTGAGCAGACCCTGTAGGCAGGAGGCGAAACGTGTTCCGCCTGCATTCGTTCCGCTTCCGCGGCTCGACGGCAGAGCCTGCGCCCGCTGCCGCTCCATGGCAAGCCGCAGCGCGACCGATGCGGGAATAAACCGCCGATCTCCTTTGTCCGATGTTTGTCCCGTGGCTGCACCCGCGTGAGCCGGGATCGACCAATTCGCAACGAGGAACCCTTGCCATGAGAACGACGACGAGAACGACGATGCTTGCAACGACCGCCACCGCCCTTCTGCTTTCTGCCGCGGCCGCCCTCGCCGCCGCCCCCATCAAGACCGTCAAGACCGACAAGGGCGAGGTGCTGGCCGGCGAGAACGGGATGACGCTCTACACCTACAAGGAGGATAGCAAGGGCGCCTCGACCTGCTACGATCAGTGCGCCGTCAACTGGCCGCCGCTGATGGCCGGCGCGGATGCGGCGCCCGGCGACGGCTACAGCCTCGTCGAGCGCAAGGACGGCACGAAACAGTGGGCGAAGGACGGCATGCCGCTCTACTTCTTCATCAAGGACAAGAAGGAAGGCGACGTCGCCGGCGACGGTGTGAAAGGCGTCTGGGATGCCGCACGGCCCTGAGGATGACGCAGACGGATCGAGGCACCGGGCAGGCCATGCCCGGCAGGCGCCGGAGGACGGCACGGCCGGTGCCTTCGAGGACGCCCTGCTGGTGCTGGTCCCCGGCCTCAGGCGCTATTCGCACAGCCTCACCCGCACGGATGCCGATGGCGAGGACCTCCTGCAGGACTGCGTGGAGACGGCGTTGCAACGGCGCGCGCAATGGCGCGGCGTCAACCTGCGCGCCTGGACCTTCACCATCATGACCAATCTCTATCGCAACCGTCACCGCGTGCGGGTTCGGTGGCCGACCACGGCGATCGAGGAGGCGCAGGAACTCGCCGATACCGACCGCACCGGCGATCCGCTGGAACGCGCCCGCATCCGTGCCGCCCTCGACACGCTCAACCCCGACATCCGCACCACGTTGATGCTGGTCGTCGTCGAAGGCTACACCTATCAGGAGGCGGCCTCGATCATGCAGATCCCGATCGGCACGGTCATGTCGCGGCTGTCGCGCGCCCGCCATCAGCTGGCCGAGCGGCTGGCAAAGGACAACATCGTCCCCCTCAGGAGACCGAAATGAACGAAGGAAAGGCCACAGTCGGCGAGAACGACCTGCACGCCTATGTCGACGGCCTGCTGGATGACGGCCGCCGCGCCGAGGTCGAGGCCTGGCTCGAGGCCCATCCGCAGGAGGCGGAGCGCGTGGCCGGCTGGTGGAGCCAGAACGAACGCATCCGCGACGCCTTCGCCGGCGACTACGTCTCCCGCCTGGGCGACCCCGACCTGCTCAGGCCCGAAGGCGGGCCGTCCGCATCCGCCAGCGCCGGACACGGCAGGGTGCGCGCCCGCATCCTACGCACCGGGATCGCCGCCGCGGCAGCGCTCCTGGTCTTCGCCGCAGGCTTCGGCACCGGCCGGATGCTGCCCGCAGGCGCCTCCCCCGCGGCCGGGACCGCCGACACGGTACTGGCGGCCGAGGCGCGCTCGGCCTTCCTCATCTATGCCAGCGAGGTCCGCCATCCCGTCGAGGTGGGGGCGGATCAGCAGGAGCATCTGGCCACCTGGCTCGGCAAGCGGCTGGACTACCGCCTGCGCGTCCCCGACCTCTCAGGCCTCGGCTACGCCCTCGTCGGCGGCCGGCTGGTTCCGGTCGCGGGAAAGCCCGGCGCGCTGCTGATGTACCAGAACCCGGCCGGCCGGCGGCTGACGATGCTGATCGGCCGCAACGACGAAAACAGCGAGACGAGCTTCCGCCTCGACGTGCAGGATCCCTTGCGCACCTTCTACTGGATTGACGGCCCGATCGGCTATGCCGTCACCGGCGAGATCTCCGCCGAGGCGCTTCGCGCCGTCGCCGACGAATGCTACCGGCAGATGGAAGACGCATGAGGCCGCGGCGGCCTCAGCGCAGCATCGGCCACAGGCTCGCCACCAGCAGCAGCGCCATCGTCACGTTGAAGGCGCGCAGCCTCGCCGGAACCGACAGCCATTCGCGCAGCACCGATCCGAATCCCGCCCAGGTCGAAACGCTCGGGAAGTTGACGAGGGCGAACGCCACCCCGACGAGAAGCACGCTCATCGTGTAGTGGGCAGGCTCGGTATAGGTCGCCATGGCCGAGACCGCCATCACCCACGCCTTGGGATTGACCCACTGGAACGCTGCCGCCTCCAGGAACGTCATCGGCCGGGCGCCGGCCTTGCGGTCGCTCAGGCTGTCGGAGGTGGCGATCTTCCAGGCGATCCAGACAAGGTAGCCGCCGCCCGCGAATTTCAGCGCCGTATAGACGAGTGGAACGGCTTCCAGGAGCGCCCCGAGCCCGAACCCGACGCCGAGAAGCAGCGTCAGGAAGCCGGCGCCGATGCCGCACATGTGCGGAATGGTACGGACGAAGCCGAAATTCACGCCGGAGGCGAACAGCATCATGTTGTTCGGTCCCGGCGTGATGGAGGTGGTGAAAGCAAAAACGACGAGCGTCAGGAAGATCTCGAACGGCAAGACGCCCTCCGCGGCGCGTGTCATCTCCACCCTTGATAGGCGATGCGCATGGAAGGACCAGCCAATTCTTGTCATACTGTCATTCGTCAGCGTGATGAATGCCCCTTCCCCGGAGAACGACATGAGCGCCAACCCGCACGAGATCACCTTTCCCGACGGTCGCAGCGTGCCCGCCCTCGGCCAGGGTACGTGGCACATGGGCGAGAGCGGTGCTGCCGCGCCGGCCGAAATCCGCGCCCTGCAGGCCGGCATCGACCTCGGCATGACGCTGATAGACACCGCCGAGATGTATGCCGACGGCGGCTCGGAACAGGTGGTCGGGGAAGCGATCCGCGGCCGGCGCGACGACGTGTTTCTCGTCAGCAAGGTGCTGCCTTCCAATGCCAGTCGCAGGGGCACCGTTGCCGCCTGCGAGGCCAGCCTGAAGCGACTCGGCACGGAGCGGATCGACCTCTATCTCCTGCACTGGCGCGGCCGCCATCCGCTTGCCGACACGGTCGCGGCCTTCGAGGACCTGAAGGCGGCGGGCAAGATCGGCGCCTGGGGCGTCTCCAATTTCGACGTCGACGACATGGAGGAACTGCTTGCTGTCGAGGGTGGCGGCAACGTCGCGGCCAACCAGGTGCTCTACAATCCCGCCCGCCGCGGCGTCGAGTTCGACCTCCTGCCCTGGAGCGCGCAGCGCGGCATCGTCACCATGGCCTACTCGCCGCTCGACGAGGGCCGCCTCGTCCGCCACCCGGCGCTCGTCCGCATCGCCGGCAGCCGCGGTGCCACCGCAGCCCAGGTCGCGCTCGCCTTCGTGCTGGCGCGGAACCAGATCGTCGCCATCCCGAAATCGTCCTCGCTCGAACGCGTGGCGGAAAACCGCAAGGCCGCAGACCTGAAGCTGACGCCCGAGGACATGGCCACCCTCGACGCCGCCTTCCCGCCGCCGAAGCGGAAGACGCCGCTTGCGATGATCTGAACGACGGACAGGCCTGTCGCAACGCTTGTGCAGCGGGGCTGCCAAACGCAATAGTCGTGCGCATGACCATCCTGATTCTCGGCGCAAACGGCTTTGTCGGTTCCGCGGTGCTCGCCCGGCTTGCCCGCGACGGCCACGTTCTTGCCGGCCTCGGCCGTGACATTGTGCACGCAAAAAACCGCTTCCCGTCCGTGCGCTGGCATCGCGCCGACCTGTCCGGTCTCAAGAGCGTGGAAGGCTGGGCACCGTATCTCGACGGCGTCGAGGTTGTCGTCAATTGCGCAGGCGCGCTGCAGGACGGACAGCGCGACGACGTTGTGGCCACGCAACGCGACGCCATGCTGGCGCTTTATCAGGCCGCCCGGAAAAGCGGTCTCCGGCTCGTGGTGCAGATCTCCGCCCGGACCGACCGCGGACAAGACCTGCCCTTCCTCTCGACGAAGGCCGAAGCGGACATGGCACTGGCCGCATCCGGCCTCGACCACGTCATCCTGCGGCCGGCGCTCGTGCTCGGCCGCAACGCCCATGGCGGTTCGGCGCTGTTGCGGGCGCTGGCCGCCCTGCCTTTTGTGACGCCGCTGGCCTTTTCCGATCGCCGTGTCGAGACGGTCTCGGTCGAGGACGTGGCGGAATGCGTGCACGAGGCGATCGAGGGCAGACTGCCGTCCGGAACGGACGTCGATCTCGCAGCCGATGCGCCCGATCTCGGCAAGTTGGTCGCCCTGCATCGCGCATGGCTCGGCCTGCCGCCTGCGAAGACCCTTGCCCTGCCCGACGCGATCGCAGCGCCGGTATCGCGGCTGGCGGACCTTGCCGGGCGCCTCGGCTGGCGCTCGCCGCTGCGCAGCACCGCCATGCAGGTCATGGCGGGCGGCATTGCGGCCGGCGAAACAAGGCTCGACCGGCCGCTGTCGTCGGCGCGCGAAACGCTCGTCCGCAACCCTGCCGGCGTGCAGGACCTGTGGTTTGCAAGGCTCTATCTCGCCAAGCCGGTTCTCATCGTCACGCTCGCCCTGTTCTGGATCCTCTCCGGGCTCGTGCCGTTCCTCGACCTCGGCCGTGCGGCCGCCCATTTCGCGCCGTTCATGCCGCAGGCGGCGGCACTCGGCCTGACGGCCGCGACCTCGCTCCTCGATATCGTGTTGGGGCTGCTGCTGCTCTGGCGGCCGACCGCGCGCATCGCCCTCGTCGGCCAGGCTGCGCTGGCCCTCGCCTATCTCGCCGGCGGCACCCTGCTCGAACCGGCGCTCTGGCTCGATCCGCTCGGCCCGTACGTCAAGGTGCTGCCGGCCCTCGCCCTCACCCTGACCACCCTTGCACTGCTGGATGAGCGATGATCGAAGCCGAACTCGTCTACCGCCTGCTGCACGTGATCGGCGCCACCGTGCTGTTCGGCACCGGCGCCGGCATCGCCTTCTTCATGGTCATGGCAGGCCGCACCGGCAAGCCGGCGCTGATTGCCCATGTGGCGGGAACGGTGGTGATCGCCGACACCATCTTCACAGCGACTGCGGTCGTGGCCCAGCCGCTGACCGGCTATCTGCTCGCCCGCGAAATCGGCTGGTCGCTGAGCGAGGGCTGGATCGCCCTGTCGCTGATGCTCTACGTCTTCACTGGCCTCTTCTGGCTGCCGGTGGTCTGGATCCAGATCCGCCTGCGCAACCTGGCGCGCGTGGCGGCAGCCGGCGGGACGCCGCTGCCGCCGGAATGGCGCAGGCTCTACCGCATCTGGTTCGCCTGCGGCTTTCCCGCCTTCCTGTCCGTGCTCGTCATCCTCTGGTTGATGCTGGAGAAGCCCGACATCAGCCTGTTCTGACGCGCCGGCGGCCTACATCCCCTGCGGGCCGCGGTTCATCGCGGCAATCCCCGTGCGGCAGACCTCGATCAGGCCGAGCGGCTTCATGATGGCGATGAACTGGTCGATCTTCGACACCTTGCCGGTGATCTCGAAGACGAAGTGCTCGGTATTGGCGTCGATGACCGAGGCCCGGAAGGCGTCGGCGAGGCGGAGCGCCTCGACCCGGTGGTCGCCGGTGCCCGACACCTTCACCAGCGCCAGCTCGCGCTCCAGCGGCCGCTCGTGGCCGAGGTCCCTGGCGCGCACGGTCAGGTCGACGACGCGGTGCACCGGCACGATCCGCTCCAGCTGTGCCTTGATCTGCTCGAGCACGTGCGGCGTGCCGCGGGTGACGATGGTGATCCGCGACAGGTGCGCCTGGTGCTCGGTTTCCGACACCGTCAGGCTCTCGATGTTGTAGCCGCGGCCGGAGAACAGGCCGATGACCCGGGCAAGCACGCCCGGCTCGTTGTCGACGAGAACCGAAAGCGTGTGGTTTTCTGAAACCTGGGTCTCGGGAGCGATGAAATAGGCCGAACCGGTCGGCTGAAGATGTGCGTTCATGGTCTTCTCTCCTCCGGTGTCTCTAGACCAGTTGCCGGCCCTTGGCGTCGATCGCGTTCGCGACCGCCTCGTCCGTCGCCTCGTCGGGCAGAAGCATCTCGTTATGCGCCTTGCCGGACGGGATCATCGGGAAGCAGTTGGCGAGGTTGGCGACGCGGCAATCGAAGATCACCGGCTTCTTGACCGAAATCATCTCCTCGATCGCCCCATCGAGATCGCCGGGCTTGTCGCAGCGCAGGCCGACGGCGCCATAGGCCTCGGCAAGCTTGACGAAATCCGGCATCGCCTCGGTATAGGAATGCGACAGGCGGTTGCCGTGCAGCAGCTGCTGCCACTGGCGCACCATGCCCATGTACTGGTTGTTGAGGATGAAGATCTTGATCGGCGCGTCGTGCTGGATCGCAGCTGACATTTCCTGGATGCACATCTGGATCGAGGCGTCGCCGGCAATGTCGATGACGAGCGCGTCCGGATGGGCGATCTGCACGCCGAGCGCTGCCGGCAGGCCGTAGCCCATCGTGCCGAGACCGCCCGAAGTCATCCAGCGGTTGGGCTGCTCGAAGCCGAAGAACTGCGCCGCCCACATCTGGTGCTGGCCGACCTCTGTCGTGATGTAGGTGTCGCGGTGCTTGGTCAGCTCGTAGAGCCGCTGGATTGCGTATTGCGGCATGATGACGTCGTCGCTCGGCTTGTAGGCCAGCGAGTTGCGCGCCCGCCACCGGGCGATCGAGGCCCACCAGTCGGAAAGATGCTCCTTGCCCGCCTGCTTCGAGGTGGCGCGCCAGAGCCGGACCATGTCCTCCAGAACCCGGCCGACGTCGCCCAGGATCGGGATGTCGACGCGAACGTTCTTGTTGATCGAGGACGGATCGATGTCGATGTGGATCTTCTTGGAATTCGGCGAGAACGCGTTCAGCCGCCCGGTGATGCGGTCGTCGAAGCGGGCGCCGATGCAGACCATGACGTCGCAGTCGTGCATGGCGAGGTTCGCCTCGTAGGTGCCGTGCATGCCGAGCATGCCGAGCCAGCTCTTGCCCGAGGCCGGATAGGCGCCGAGGCCCATCAGCGTCGAGGTGATCGGAAAGCCGGTCAGCTCGACCAGTTCGCGCAACAGGTGCGAGGCCTCCGGCCCGGAATTGACGACGCCGCCGCCGGAGTAGATGACCGGCCGCTTCGCGCCCTGCATCAGCTCGACCGCCTCCTTGATCCGCGCGAGGTCCCCCTGGACCTTCGGCGCGTAGGCATGCTGCGCCGGCGCGGCGGACGGGGCGACATAGGTGCCGGTGGCGAACTGGATATCCTTCGGGATGTCGACGACGACCGGCCCGGGACGGCCGCTCTGGGCGACGCGGAAGGCCTCGTGGATGACGCGCGCGAGATCGTTGACGTCCTTGACCAGCCAGTTGTGCTTGGTGCACGGCCGGGTAATGCCGACGGTGTCGCATTCCTGGAACGCGTCCGAGCCGATCAGCGAGGTCGGAACCTGTCCGGACAGGCAGACGAGCGGGATGGAATCCATCAGCGCATCCTGAAGCGGCGTCACCGCATTGGTGGCGCCGGGGCCCGAGGTCACCAGCATGACGCCGACCTTGCCGGTGGAGCGCGCATAACCCTCGGCGGCATGGCCGGCCCCCTGCTCGTGGCGAACGAGGATGTGCTGGATGTCCTCCTGCTGGAAGATCTCGTCGTAGATCGGCAGGACTGCGCCGCCCGGATAGCCGAAGATATGTTGGACGCCGTTGTCTTTCAGCGCCTGCAGGACGATCTCGGCGCCCGTCATCTGGTTCTCAGTTGCACTCATCGGAATGTTTCCGTCCGTAGCTCGTGTTTTGAAAATGTGATTAGCGAAATCGGGGGCATAAAAAAAGGCCCCGTGTGGAGCCTGCTTACCGCGCATGGGAGCTTTCGCCCGGTGGTTACACCACCTTGCCCATGCGCCATCCCACCACAAGAATCTTCGCGACGTTCGAAATCATGGGGCGGAGTGATAGACGCTAATGCACAGGCCGTCAATCAGTTATCCACGTCCCCCGTTCTCCGGCCGGGCCGTGGCCGCCGGCGATGGATTGCCGCATGCGGGCGTGCGGCCGCGAAACGCATTGTTAAGCGGCGGCTGTTAATGGTTTAGCCACTGCTGTTATTCCCCCGGCAAACGGACCCGGAGTGCTTCGATTTGCGGAACACCGATTTTCACCACTCGATGGCGGCCGGCGAACAGGAACGGCGCGACGAGGAAGCGCCCGGCAACCGCCTTCTCGGGCGGGTCGTCGCCTGCAGCGGATCGCGCGCGACCATCAGCGCCGTTGCCGAGGCCGGCGAAACCGCGCTCACCGAACTCTGGTCCGTCGGTCGGCTGATCTCCATCTCCGTCGGCGACAACCGGGTCGTGGCGCTCGTCTATGCGATGGGCACCGACCAGCAGACCTGGTCCATCGGCGGCGACACCGTCTTCCATGTCGAGGTGGAATTGCTGGGCGAGGTCCACATGGGCCCTGACGGCCGCGAGGAATTCTCCGCCGGCATCACCCGCTATCCCTATCTCGGCGCGATCGCCCACCGCATCCGCGCCGCCGACCTCGCCCGCGTCTACGACACCGGGCTGAACGACGTCTGCGTGATCGGCAAGCTGACGCAGGACGAAACGCTCGACGCGACGATCCACGTACCCTCGATGCTGGCCAAGCACTTCGCCATCGTCGGCACCACCGGCGTCGGCAAGTCGACTGCGGTCACGCTGCTTCTGCACAAGGCGATCCAGGCCGATCCGAAGCTGCGCGTCCTCATCCTCGACCCGCACAACGAATTCGCAGCCGCCTTCCCCGATCATTCCGTCGTCATCGAGACGGATACGCTCGACCTGCCCTTCTGGCTGTTCCGGCTGGACGAGTTCTCGGAAGTCATCTTCCGCGGCCGCCCGGCCGTGCCCGAGGAACTGGACGTGCTGCGCGACCTGATCCCGGAGGCGAAGAAGGCCTTCCGCGGCTCGGGCGAATCGAGCCTCATGCGCCGCGGCAACGAGAAGAGCTCGATCACCGCCGACACGCCGGTGCCCTACCGCATCGCCGATCTGCTGGCGCTCGTTGACGAACGCATCGGCCGGCTCGAGGGCCGCTCGGAAAAGCCCTACCTTCGCTCGCTGAAGGTCAAGGTCATGTCGGCGATCAACGACCCGCGCTACCATTTCATGTTCTCCTCGAACACGATTACCGATACCATCCTCGACACGATCGCGCGGATCTTCCGCATCCCCGGCGAAGGCAAGCCGATCACCACCTTCCAGCTCGCCGGCATTCCCTCCGAAGTGGTCAATTCCGTCGCCTCGGTGCTCTGCCGCATGGCCTTTGAGATCGGGCTGTGGAGCAGCGGCGGCGTGCACATGCTGGTCGTCTGCGAGGAAGCGCACCGCTACGTTCCGGCCGATGCCGGGCTCGGCTTCCTGCCGACCCGCCAGGCGATCGCGCGCATCGCCAAGGAAGGCCGGAAGTACGGCGTCTCGCTCGGCATCATCACCCAGCGCCCGGGCGAACTCGACCCGACGATCCTGTCGCAGTGCTCGACCGTCTTCGCCATGCGGCTCGCCAACGACCAGGACCAGGAGATCATCCGCTCGGCGATCCCCAACTCGTCGTCGTCGACCACGAGCTTCATCTCCTCGATCGGCAATGGCGAGGCGATCGCCTTCGGCGAGGCCGTGACCGTGCCGATGCGCATGAAATTCACCCGCGTGCAGGAAAACCGCCTGCCAAAGGCGAACGGCATCACCGTCAAGGCCAGCGACGATACGCCAGACAGCGTTGACCTACGCTCCATCGTCGGTCGCATGCGCTCCGTCTCCGGTCCGGACATCTCCGCCTTCCAGAATTCCGTCCTGAGCGCCGAGACAGAATTCGCGCAACGCCAGACGGCAGAATACGAGGCCTCGCGCACCGGTGCCGACGATGGCGGGGCCTGGAGCGACCCGCAGCCATCCGCCCACGAACTCCCGCACGATCCGCCCCCGGCCGGTCCCGCAGGAATCGAGCCCTACCGACCGGAAATGCTACCGCGCATGCAGGAGGGGCCGAGCCCGCTGTCGGCGCATGACCGCTTCGAGGCACTGCGGCGCGAATTGAACGAGCAGGCCGGCGACCGGGCCGCACAGGCCCGGCAGCCACAACGCCCGGCCTTCGGCGAGGGCGGTGGCGAGATCCGCAAGGAAGGGTCGATCCGGGAGCAATTGCTGAAGAAGCCGCTGAGCAGCCTGCTGCGGAAGTGATCCGGGGGGCTCCGACCCTGCCCTCGGCGCTGCTGTGGGCGGCAGATCGGCCGTGCTGCTGGCCCGCAACCGGCATTGAGCCCAGCAGCACATTGCTGGCCCAGCGTTGCTGCCCGCGCTCTGATCGACCGCCGGCGGTTCGGGCCGGCCGTCAGCCGAAGGCGGTCGAAAGGCGGTCGGTCCTGATCCAGCTTTCGTCCATCTGGTTGCGGAACCACGTCATCTGCCGCTTGGCATATTGCCGGGTCGCCGCAGCACCCCGCTCGATCGTCTCGGCCTCGCTCATCTCCCCAGCCAGGAGTGCTGCGATTTGCGGCACGCCGATCGCCTTCATCACCGGCATCTCCGGCGGCAGGCCGAGTGCCAGCAGCGCGCGCACCTCCTCGACGGCGCCCAGGCGCAGCATCTGCGCGAAACGCCCGTCGATGCGCACATGCAGCAGGCTGCGATCCGGCAGGACGACGAGCTTCAGCGCGCGGGCGGGATCGACGATCGCCGGCCCCGCCGCCGACTGGAACGCCCGGATCGAGCGGCCGCTAACGTCGAGGATTTCCAGCGCCCGCAGGATGCGCTGCCCGTCGGCCGGCCGGATCGTCGCGGCCGTCTGCGGGTCGCGCCGCGCAAGCTCGCCATGCAGCGCCAGCGCCCCCTCCTCGGCCAGTCGCGCCCGCAAGGCGTCGCGGACGCCGGCCGGGATTGGCGGCATGTCCGACAGCCCGCCCGTCAGCGCCTTGAAATAGAGGCCGGTGCCGCCGACGAAGACCGGCAGCCTTCCCTTGGCGCGCAGATCCTGCGTCACCTCGGCCGCCTCCCGCAGCCATGCACCGCTGGAATAGGCCTGCCCGGCCGGCACATGGCCGTAGAGCCGGTGCTCGATGCCGCCCATATCCTCCGGCTGCGGCCGCGCAGTCAGGACGTTCAGCGTGTCGTAGACCTGCATGCTGTCGGCGTTGACGACGACGCCGCCGTGCTTGGCGGCGAGCCGGACCGCGAGAGCGGACTTGCCGCTCGCGGTCGGGCCGGTTATCAGGATGGCGCCAGTCTCAGCTTCAGGAATTCTCGTCATGGCTCTCGTTGCCACGCTTATCGCCAATCCGTCAAATCCGGTCCTTGAAGCTGCGCTCGGCGAGCGGGCCGCGGATGCTGTCGCAGCCTCCGGCCTCTACTGGCTCGCCGACGGCATCGCCTGCGACATCCCGCTTCGCGACGGCACCAACGAGGCGGCGGCGCGCCGGCAACTGGCCGCCGCCATCGGCACGGCCCCGGTCGACCTCGTCGTCCAGGAGGCCGAGACACGGCGCAAGAGGCTTTTGATTGCCGACATGGATTCGACCATGATCGGCCAGGAATGCATCGACGAGCTGGCCGCCGAAGTCGGCCTCAAGGACGAGGTCTCCGCGATCACCGCCCGCGCCATGAACGGCGAGATCGCCTTCGAGCCGGCGCTGCGCGAGCGCGTGGCGCTGTTGAAGGGCCTGCCGCTTTCGGTGGTCGACGACGTCATCGAAAAGCGCATCACGCTCACCCCCGGCGGCCCCGAACTGATCGCCACCATGAAGGCGAACGGCCATTACACCGCGCTGGTCTCCGGCGGCTTCACCGTCTTTACCAGCCGCATCGCCGCACAGCTCGGCTTCGACGAGAACCGGGCCAACGTGCTGCTGGAGGACGGTGGACGGATGACCGGAGAGGTCCGCGAACCGATCCTCGGCAAGCAGGCGAAGGTCGACGCGCTGGAGGACATCTGCGCCCGGCTCGGCATCTCCACCGAAGAGGCCATGGCCGTCGGCGACGGTGCCAACGATCTCGGCATGCTGTATCGTTCCGGCGCCGGCGTCGCCCTCCACGCCAAGCCGGCGGTGGCGGCCGAAGCCCGGATCCGCATCGACCATGGCGACCTGACCGCCCTGCTCTACATCCAGGGCTATCGCAAGGCCGACTTCGTCTCGCCCGCCCGGTCCGCATGAGCACGGCGATCCTCAGGACGGAGCGGCTACGGATCCGCAACTGGGTCGAGACCGACCGCGATCTCTTTCACGAGATCAATTCCGATGCGGAGGTGATGGCCTATTTCCCCTTCCGCCGCAGCCGTCCCCAGTCCGACGCCCTGTTCGACAAGCTCCGGAACGCAATCGGCGAAACCGGCTTCGGCTTCTTCGCGATCGCTCTTGCCGAAAACGACCGTCCGATCGGCTTCTGCGGCCTCGCCCGCACCGATCTCGAACCCATCCTGCCGGACGGCACCGTCGAGATCGGCTGGCGCCTGGCGCGACCGCACTGGGGCAAGGGCTACGTGACTGAAGCTGCGACCGGGCTGCTCGATCACGGCTTCGAAAGCTGCGGCCTCGAGGAGATCGTCTCCTTCGCCGTTTCCGACAACGCCCGCTCGACTGCCGTGATGAGCCGCATCGGCATGCGGCCCGACCCCGCGCGCGACTTCGACCATCCGCGCGTCCCGGCGAGCCACCCCCACCTCATCCGCCACGCCTTCTACGCGATCACCCGCGCGCAGTGGGAGGGACGAAAGACGGTGTCAGGCAGACGCTGAATCGAGATGCGAAGTCGGTGAATCGATTTCGGCGATTGTCCGGACAAGCCACGGAAAAAACTGAAAAAATCCATTCCGCACGCGCTAAATCTTCATTCCGCGCGAGACGCAGAACGCCCCTCCGGCTGCCGCTCTTCCTCCATCATACCGGCCCCCGCCGCGCAAGTCCTTGCGCGAAAAGAGCCTGTCCTGCGCCGCCGGCGCGGCGCAGAGGCCTCCCCGCGCCACGCCAGCAAGCGTGACGCGCGCACCCTGGCGTTGCGTCCTATTCGATGCGGACCGTGACGAAGCGCAAGGCGCCGGTCTTGTCGGCGAGCATCAGCAGCGCGTTGCGGCGGTCCTGCGATTTCAGCTCGCCGATGCGCTTGCTCACATCCTCGGGCGAGGACACGGCCTCCTGGCCGATCTCGACGATCACGTCGCCCGGCTGGACCCGCCGTTCGGCGGCAGCCGAGGCCCCGTCGACGGCGGTGACAACCACGCCCTTGACCGTATCGGCGATGGAGAAGGACTTGCGCGTTGCCTCGTCGAGCGCGCCGAGCGTCATGCCGAGAACGACGGGGGCCGCAGGCTGCGCCTGCCCGGGGGCCGCCTTGTCCTCCGGCTTCGCATCCGGCGTGGCCTTGGCTTCCGCGATCTTCTCGCCATCCTCCAGCCGGCCGAGGGTCACCTTGACGGTCACCTCCTTGTCGTCACGGATCACCACCACGTCGACAGCCTTGCCGACCGGGCTTTCGGCCACCGCCCGCGGCAGGTCGCGCATCTCGACCACGTCCTTGCCGTCGAAGCGGATGATCACGTCGCCCGTCTTCAGCACGCCGTTGTCCACCGGCCCGCCCTTGATGACACCGGCCACCAGAGCGCCCTTCGCATCGGCCATGCCGAGGCTTTCGGCGATTTCGTCGGTCACCGGCTGGATGCGCACACCGAGCCAGCCGCGGCGGGTCTCGCCGAATTCGCGCAACTGCCCGATCACGTTCTGCGCCAGTTCCGTCGGCACCGAGAAGCCGATGCCGATCGAGCCGCCCGACGGCGATATGATCGCCGTGTTGATGCCGATCACCTCGCCCTTCATGTTGAACAGCGGTCCGCCGGAATTGCCGCGGTTGATCGCGGCATCGGTCTGGATGAAGTTGTCATAGGGACCGGCATTGATATTGCGGCCGCGCGCCGAAATGATGCCGACCGTCACCGAGCCGCCGAGGCCGAACGGATTACCGATCGCCATCACCCAGTCGCCGATGCGCATCTGGCGGCTATCGCCGAAAGGCACCGCCACCAGCGGCTCCTTGGGTTCGACCTTCAGCAGCGCCAGGTCGGTCTTGCTGTCGACGCCGACGAGCGTGGCCTTCAGCTTCGAGCCGTCGGCAAAATTCGCCTCGATGTCGTCGGCCCCCTCTATCACGTGGTTGTTGGTGACGATGAAGCCGGCCGGATCGATGACGAAGCCGGAGCCGAGCGAATTGACGGTGCGCGGCGCGTTGCCGCCCTCGCCTTCCTGGCCCTTGAAGAAATCGTCGAAGAGGTCCTGGAACGGCGAGCCCTCCGGCACCTGCGGCGTCGGCGCGTCGTCGTCGGCCTTGACGTTCTGCGAGGTCGAGATGTTGACGACCGCGCCGAGCAGGCGTTCGGCGAGGTCTGCGACCGACTCCGGCCCCTGCGGCGACTGCAGCGGCGCCATCGCCGGCGGCTGGATCGCGCCGCCCGGCGGCGGCGGTGCCGGCGTTCCAGCCGGAGGCGTCGGCTGAACGGCCCCCTGCGGTGCGATCTGCGCCTGTGCATGCGCGGCCGCGAACGGCAGCGCCGTGCCTGCGACGAGCACCGAAAGCGCCGTCGCCAGCACCCGCGTGCCGTAGTGTCGTGACCTGCTGCTCGATGCCATCTGCGCTGTCCTTTCGCTTCGCTGGACCCTCAATCATCGCCATGGATGCGGCGGAATTGGGGATATTGGAACCGCCGGACCGCGGCCGTCCAGCCGTCGTCCGTTAAATCTTCGTGATCGGCCCGCGATCAGGCCGCAGCCGCTGCCGGACAGATGCGTCGGTGGGGCGGCATCCCGCAATCGCACCGCCCGCCTTATCCACAAGGCACTCCACCAGGCACGCGCCTAGCCCCGGATCAGCCAGACGAGGCCGACGCCGAGCGCGATGGAGCCGAGGCCGAAGAGGCGCAGTTGCGCCTCCGGGACCGCCGGCAGCAGCGCCGCCATTCGCTTCAAGGACGAAGGGGCCAGTGCGTACACCAGCCCCTCGATCACCAGAAAGAATGCGAACCCCGTCAGGAAATCCGCCATGGTCCTGCGGATCACTCCGCCGGCGGGGGAGCCGCCGGTGCAGCAGGCGCCGCCGGGGCGCCGGCTGCGGCAGCGCCGCCGTTGACGTCGCCGAAGTAACGGAAGAACTCCGAATCCGGCGACAGCACCAGCGTCGTGTCGGAGACGCCGAGGCTCTGCCGGTAGGCCTCCATCGAACGGTAGAAGCCGAAGAAGCCCGGATCGCGTTCGAAGGCCTCGCCGAAGACGCGGTTGCGTTCGGCGTCGCCCTGGCCCCGGATGATCTCCGATTCGCGGCGGGCCTCGGCCACGATCTCGACGACCTGGCGGTCGGCGATGGCGCGGCGGGTCTGGCCCTGCTCGTTACCGCGGGCGCGGATGAGTTCGGCCTCAGCAAGACGCTCGGCCTTCATGCGCTCGAAGGTCTGCTGCGAGACTTCCTGCGTCAGGTCGGTGCGGCGGATCCGGACGTCGGAGATCGTCAGACCGAGGTTTTCCGCATCCGGCGTCAGTTCGTTGCGCACTTCGCGCATCATCGAAGCGCGCTCTTCCGACAGGGCGGCCTCGAAACCGCGCAGACCGTAGACGCGGCGGAGTGCTGCGTCGAGACGCGTGCGAAGCCGCGCCTCGGCCGCATCGCGGTCGGCCGAGACGGCCTCGCGGAAACGGCGCGCATCGCTGATGTGGTAGACGACGAAGGCATCGACCTCATAGAACTTGCCGCCCGAAACCTGGACGCGGATGTTGTCCAGGTCGAAGCGCAGCGCCTGATCGGAGACGTAGGTCACGCGGTCGGCGTCCATGAAGGCGAAGGGCAGCTTGAAATAGATGCCCGGCTCGGTCTTCACCGACTGGATCTCGCCGAAGCGGACGACGATCGCCTGCTCGCGGGCATTGACGATGAACACCGACGAGTAGACGAGGAACAGGACGACGGCGATGCCGACGAGGATAGCTGGCAAACGGCTTCCCATTACTGCGTCCCTCCCTGGCCCTGGATCTGGCCCTGCGCCTGGCCCGGCGGGGTTCTGCTGAGCTCGTTGAGCGGAAGGAAGGGCACGACGCCCTGGCCACCCTGCTTTTCGTCGATGACGACGGTCTTGGAGCCCTTCAGGACGCCCTCCATGGTTTCAAGGAACATGCGCTGGCGGGTCACGTCGGGTGCCAGCCGGTACTGGTCGTAGATCGAGATGAAGCGCTGCGCCTCGCCTTCCGCCTCGTTGACGACGCGGTTCTTGTAGGCGGCCGCCTCTTCGCGGATCTGCGCGGCCTGACCGCGGGCAAGGCCGAGCTTCTGGTTGGAGTACTGGTTCGCCTCTTCGACGAAACGGTCCTCGTCCTGCTCGGCACGCTGCACTTCGTCGAACGCGTCGGCCACTTCGCGCGGCGGAGCCGCATCCTCGATCGCGACGGTGTTGACGGAGATGCCGGCGCCGTAGCCGTCCATCGTCGCCTGGATCGTCGCCTTGACGGCTTCCGCGATCGCCTGGCGGTTGTCGCGGAAGATGTCCTGGGCGGGCCTGCGGCCGACCACCTCGCGCATTGCGCTTTCGGACACCTGCTGCAGGGTAGAGGACGGGTTTTCGAGGTTGAACAGATAGGCGCGCGGATCGGTGACCGAATAGAGCACCGAGAACTGCACGTTGACGATGTTCTGGTCGCCGGACAGCATCAGGCCGCTGTCCTCGGCGTTCACCGAGGCGCCCTTGCGGCCGATGTTCTGCTGCTGCTCGGTGATCGTCACCATCTCGACGGTTTCAAACGGCCAGAAATGGAAGTGCAGGCCGGGCATGGAGACCTCGTCCTTCGGCTTGCCGAAGCGCAGTTCGACGCCGCGCTCGTCCGGCTGGACAGTGTAGATCGAGTTCATCAGCCAGAACACGCCGATCAGCAGTGCCGCGATGACGAAGATGCCGCCGTTGAAGCCACCGGGAACCACGTTCTTCAGTTGGTCCTGTCCGCGCCGGATGATCTCCTCGAGATCCGGCGGACCGCCACTGCCGTTGCCGCGGGGGCGGTTCGGTCCCTGCCCCCATGGTCCCTGATTGTTGCCGCCGCCGCCCCCCCAAGGGCCGCCGCCGCCATTCTGATTGCTCCAGGGCATCAATACCTCTTTCTCTGGAATCTCCCGCTCTCATGCGGCACGGCAGTGCCGCGGTCACATGATGTGAACCCGTTATATGTATCCCCCATGCGGCTTTCAACGGAGGCGGCCCAACTTCCGGCGCAGATGCGGCAAAATAGTTCGTGAACAGGGCTTTAGAAGGCTAAAATCACGTCGAATTCCGCCGCGCATAGGTCAGGAAGTGCATCCGGTGGCTATCGCTCTCCCCTTGCGGGATCTCCTCCTCGGTCACGACCTCGAAGACCTCGGGATCGATCGCGGGGAAACGGGTGTCGCCTTCGACCTCGGCCTGCACTTCCGTGACATGGATGGCATCGGCGTCCGCGATGGTCTGGCGGTAGATGTCGCCGCCGCCGATGATGCAGATCTCGTCGGCGGCGAGCGCCTGCGCCTCGCGCCGGGCATAGACCAGCGCCTCGTCCACCGAGCGGGCCACGATGACGCCGTCGGGGCGGAAGGCGGTGTCGCGCGTGACGACGATGTTCGGCCGCCCCGGCAGCGGCCGGCCGATCGACTGGTAGGTCCGCCGGCCCATCACCACCGGCTTTCCGATCGTCAGGCGCCTGAAGCGCTTCAGGTCCGACGGCAGCCGCCACGGCAGGTCGCCGTCCCGCCCGATTACGCCGTTCAGCGCCGCGGCCACCACCAGGACGATCTTCGGCTCACTCATGCCCGCACCTCTTGCCATGCCGGTTCATGCTATCCGTTCTCCCGCGCCTGCGCGCGGGCCAGCGCCGGGCGCCCGGCCATGCGGCCGATATAGGCGTCGACGGCCGGGCTGTCCGGCAGGATGCCGCGGAACCACATCAGCGAGCTTGCAAGGATCACGTCGACCGCGCAGGGCTGTTCGCCGATGAGGTAGGGCTGGCGCGCCAGCGTCGTGATGAAGCGCTCCGCCATCGCCTGGTAGAGGCGCGCGGCCTCCGCATTGCTCGCCGTCCAGCCGCTCATGTGCCCGATCGCCGCGGGCTCGGCGACGCCGGAATAGTAGGAGAGCCAGGAAAGATACGGCCCGCGCTCCGGCGTGCCGATGTCCCGCCCCATCTCGCAGCCGGGGAAGAGATCCGTCAGGTAGAGCGCGATCGCCGTCGATTCGGTCACTAACGTGCCGTTGTGGATCAGCGCCGGCACCTGGCCGTGCGGATGCGGATTGTCCGGATCGGGCCCGCCGGAACCGTCGGCGCGGCGGATGTTGACGAGGCGGATGTCGTAGTCCGCCTCCAGTTCCTCCAGCAGCCAGAGCATGCGAAACGAGCGCGACTGCCGCGCATGCACGAGCGTGAGCATGGTATCCTCCCTTTGCCGGCCAAAAGCGCCCCAGGATCCGGGATCCGGAGCCCCCGGATGCGACTAGACCGCGATCGGCGCCTTGATGCTCGCGTCGGCCTCGTAGCCCACGAGCTCGAAATCCTCGTACCGGAAGGCAAAGAGATCCTTCACCGCCGGATTGAGCTTCATGAACGGCAGCGGCTTCGGCGTGCGGCCGAGTTGCCGTTCGGCCTGCTCGAAATGGTTCGAATAGATATGCGCATCGCCCAGCGTATGGACGAAGTCCCCCGGCAACAGATCGGTCGCCTGCGCCACCATCATCGTCAGCAGCGCATAGGAGGCGATGTTGAAGGGCACGCCGAGGAAGATATCGGCCGAGCGCTGGTAGAGCTGGCAGGAGAGACGGCCGTCGCTGACATAGAACTGGAACAGGCAATGGCAGGGCGGCAGCGCCATCTCGTCGACGAGCGCCGGGTTCCAGGCGGAGACGATATGGCGGCGCGAGTGCGGGTTCTTGCGGATGCTGTCGACGACGGCTGCGATCTGGTCGATGTGACGCCCGTCCGGTGCCGGCCAGGAGCGCCACTGGTAGCCGTAGACCGGCCCCAGGTCGCCGTTCTCGTCGGCCCATTCGTCCCAGATGGTGACGCCGTTTTCGCGCAGATAGGCGACATTGGTGTCCCCCTGCAGGAACCACAGCAGCTCGTGGATGATCGAGCGCAGGTGCAGCTTCTTCGTCGTCAGCACCGGGAAGCCCTCCGACAGGTCGAAGCGCATCTGGTGGCCGAAGACCGAGCGCGTGCCCGTGCCGGTCCGGTCGGAACGGTTCGTGCCGTTCGTCATCACGTGGCTGAGAAGGTCGAGATACTGCTTCATGGGTCGGTCGCCGATTCTGGTGTCGCTCCTAATCTAGGGCGAGCGCGGCCTCAAGACCAACGGCAAAAGGGAAGTTTCCAGTTCTTTTGGGCCTGCCGGCCAGGACCGGCCGGCAGGCGACCTGAAAGGCCCGGCTCAGGCAAGCGCGCCGAGCTTGTCCAGTTCCTTGGCGGTGAGATAGTAGAAGGTGACGCGCGACTTCGTGCGGTCGTCGGCCATGGCGGCACAGACCTTCTCCACGGCCTTGTCGGCGGCGTCGCCGGTCACGCCGAGCTTCTTGCCGCACCATTTCTCCTTCACCCGATCCAGTTCCTCAGGGTCCGAGCAGGAGACGAGCGAGGAATCGCGGTTGCGCAACGCGATCCCCAGGTGACTGACGATCTTCTTCACGACGGCCTCGTCGGCGCCACTGTCATACTTGCGAACATCTGCCAGATAGTCGGTCATGCTGTCTCCTCTGTCAGTTGGCCCGGCAGGCCGGGTCGATATGAGAGCAATCCGATGTGTGAATGGATTCATTGCTCTAGGGTCAACGGCGGCAGTGTTTCACGCAAAGATGGCAAGTCAAGCGCAATCCCGCGAGCAAGCCGGTTTTCAACCGTCCGGCTGCCTCAAAAAATGTCACAAAGACCTTTTCTTGGGCCCCGGAAGCGCCTATATCTCTGCTGCTGCCTCGTGCAGCTATGGCAATAAACGGGCGGTGTAATAAACCCATTGGACCCGGGGGCGGTACCCGGCGCCTCCACCAAAAACCGATCTTTCGCGGATCGGCTTTTGATGGGGGCGAAATAGGATCGACAAGGGCGTAAAGATCGACTTTTTGCTCGGCATTGTACCACCGTTATCGGGCTAAAATTGTAGTTGCAAACGACAACTATGCTGAAGCACGTCTCGCTGCCTAACGGCGGTGCGACACTTCAAATCAAGCCCTTGCGGGTAGCACCGTAAGGCGGGGTCCGAAGGCACCTGGCAACAGAAGCCTTCACCTTCTCCCCTCTTTCGAAATGGTTTATAGCTGTCATTCGGGATGACTCGCAGCAGGCGAACGCGCAGGCGCGTGCCGGAGGAATGCTGGAGGAATAACCGGCCGGAAACGGCCGATCGCGTTTGACGCCGGCGCCGGTTTTCGGCAAAAGGCAAAAAAATGCGAACAGACATGTGAAACAGCAGGAAAGACGGGCTCTGATGGCGCAAGACCACATCCGCTACGACATACTCGCCCAGGACGCGCTTCGCAGCGTCATCCGCAAAGTCTTGAGCGAAGTGGCGGCAACGGGCCACCTCCCCGGCGATCATCATTTCTTCATCACCTTCCTCACCGGCGCGCCGGGCGTGCGCATCTCGCAGCACCTGAAGTCCAAGTATCCCGAGCAGATGACCATCGTCATCCAGCACCAGTTCTGGGAGCTGAAGGTCACCGAGAGCCTGTTCGAGATCGGCCTTTCCTTCTCCGACACGCCCGAAAAGCTCGTGATCCCCTTCAACGCCATTCGCGGCTTCTACGACCCCTCGGTCAGCTTCGAGCTCGAATTCGACGTCGCAGCCGGCGAGGACGAGGAAGAGGACGAAGCCGATACCGCCGAGATCACCGCCTACCCGCTCGAAAAGGCCCCGGAAGGCGACGGCGAGACCGCAGCCACCGGCGACGACGGCGACAAGAAGCCCGGCGGTTCCGTCGTCTCGCTCGATTCCTTCCGCAAGAAGAACTGATGGAGGCGGCATGAGCGGCGACGTCGTCAATCTTCGCCAGTTCCGCAAGCAGAAGGCCCGCTCCGACAAGGAGCGACAGGCCGAACAGAACCGCATCGCTCACGGCCGCACCAAGGCGGAAAAGAACCTTACCCGCGCCCTGAACGACAAGGCCGAGAAGTCGCTGGACCAGGGGCGGATCGAAAAGCCGGAATGACCGGAGCCGTAAAAGCGCCCCGCATCAGGGACTTGTGGCCCTTGGCTGAATCGATCCGCGAACTCCCTGAAAGCGGTCAGATCGAAGGCGGCTAGATCGAAAGCGAGACGCGGTGATCCGCAAGCATTCCGCCACGCTGCACGGCCACCGCACCAGCTTCAGCCTGGAGGAACCGTTCTGGCTGGAACTGAAGGCCATCGCCGCCACCCGGGAGATGGCGCTTGCCGAACTGCTCTGCGAAATCGACGACGCCCGCCCGCCGGGCAGCAACCTGTCCTCTGCATTGCGCGTCTATGTGCTCGACACGCTGAAACGGAAGGGCGATCCCCACGGCTGAGGCGAGGTTCGGCACGGCCCGCGCAGACACGGCAGGCCCTCAGTTCACCCCGGGAAGCGAATCGAAATTGAGGCGCTGGCCGCTGACCGGCGGCAACGGCTCGCGCACGACGCCCTCCTCGGGAGCGACACGGAATCCGCCCTCGGGCTCGGCCTGCTGCCGCCTCTCCGCGGCCTGCTTCTCCGCGGCCCGGCGCTCCGCCTCCAGCCTCGCGCGCTCCGCAGCCCGCTGGCGTTCGATCTCCAGCCGCGCCGCCTCACGCCGGCGCTCCTCCTCCAGCATCTGCAGGCGCATGGCTTCGGCCAGCGCCGCCCTCTGCTCGGCGCGCGAGCGATAGAGCGCCGCCTCGCGGCGCAGCCGCTGCTTTTCCAGCATGCTCGACTGCAATATCTCCACCCGCCGCCGCTCGCGCTCGAAGCGGCGGAGCGACAGGTAATTGGTCAGCGGCTGCGCATCCAGGCGCACCCGGGGCGCGGCGAGCGGCCCCTCGAAGACGAGCGCCACTTCGGGCTCACCGCCGGTCATCGCCTCCTCGCCTGCCCGCAGGCGCATCATGAGCTGGCCCTGCAAGGTCCGCTCGGCCAGGCCGATCTCGGCGGCACCGTTGAAGCTCGCTGCCCCGTCGGCGCCTGTGATCGTATCGGCGCGCACCCGGCCCGAAGCGATCGTGAACGGGATGTTGACGGTGCCGAGCGAGACGTCGCCGCCGAGCGCCTGCTCGCGCACAATCGCCTCGACGCTGCCAACGCCGATCTCGCCGTCGATCGCGTCCGCCGCAGAAAGGATCGCCGCGAAGCCGCCGCTCTTGATCCCCCGTAGCCGCAAGTCCTCGAGTTGCGCCTCGCCCGAGCCGCTCGCCGCCGATACCATGTCGGCGATGCTCGCGCCGGAAGCGTCCAGCGCCAGGTTCACGAAAGCCTTGCCCTCTGCCACCGGGCCGCCCTCGCCGCTCCAGACGAGCTGCGAAAGCGCAGCACCCGCGAGCGTCACCCGCGCCTCCAGAAGACCGTTGGCTCCGGCATTCGCCAGTTTCAACCGGCCACCGACCCTGCCGCCGAGCCAGTCGCCGCCGATTTCCTCCAGCGCCAGGTCGCCGCCGGTCCAGGCGAGCCTCGCCGCAAAGTTCTCGACCGGCCCATAGAGCCCCGTCCAGAACCGGCCAGCGGCCAGCCGCAGCCGGAAGTCGGCGTTCTCGCGTGCCGGGCTGCCGATCGCGGCACGGCTGAACCCGAGCCCCTCCAGGTCATCGACGGGACCGAGGACCGCTTCCGCGAGCCATCCGAGATCGACGGTGTCGAAGGTCAGGCTGCCCGTCCCCTTGGGGATCTCGGCCGACCGATCGAACACAAGCTCGCCCGAGACCCCGTTGCGGTCGACCGTGCCCGAGATGTCGGCAAGGCGGACCGTGCCGCCGTCGACGATCGCCCTCGCCTTCAACGCCACCGGAAGGCCGGTGCCGGTCTGCGGCAGCACGATGTCGTTCATCACCAGATAGGGCTCGATGTCGCCGGCTTCGGCCGACAGGCTCAGTTCACCCTGGAGGAAATGCTCCGCCGAAAGGTTCGCCGTTCCCTCCGCCGTGATGGAGGTACCGGCCGTCGTGAAGGCAAAATCGAGATCGGCGGCCGCACCGGCCGCGGGCTGCGAGACCTTGATCGCGACGGTACCGTCCGCCTCGCCGTCGAACGGCAGCGGCTGGAGGCCGAGCTGGCCGGCCAGCACCACCGTCCGCGGATTGGTGAGGGTCGCCTCGGCCTCGAAATTGCCGCCCGCGAGGAAGTCGCCGAATTCGCCGGCCGAAGCGCGTGCCTCGATGCGCCCGCCATTGGCCGTTCCGGACAGGATCAGGCCGATCGGCCCGTTGCGGTTGCCCGGCAGGGCCAGCGTCATCTTCAGGTCGGCGTCGTCATAGTAGCCGGCGCTCGTGACGAGGCGCGCGAGAGCCGGATGTGCAGGCAGGTGCCGTTCAAGCATCTCCATGACCGGCCGCATCTGCTCCGCCCGCATCGACAGGTCCAGCCCTGCCGAGGGCAGGGCCAGCGTGCCGCCGAGTTGCCCCTTGACCGATACGGACGCACCGGCAACCGAGCCGATGTCCAGTCGGCTGACGCTCAGGGCGCCGTCCCTCAGCGTCAGCAGCGCATCGACGGTGCGCGCCTCCTCGCCGAAAGCGGTAAACCGCTCGGCCTTCAGGTCGAGCGCGATCGAATGGCCAAGCAGCACGTCGGCGGACGCCTCGCCCGCCACGAGCCCCGCCAAGGCCCGGAGCGTCTCGAGCTCGACCGCGTCGCCGCCGAGCTGGATCGAAAGGCTGGGCGCCTCGTCAGCCGGTGACAGGCGCTCGATCCGGCCCTTCAGCGTCGCGCCGCCGGCGGCGATTTCGAGGTTGTCGAAGCGCTGGACCAGGTCGGTCAGCTGGACTTCCGCGGCAAAGCCCGCACTGCGCAGCCTGCGGATCTCGGGATCCACCGAACCGGCAACCCAGCTGGCAAAGCCGGACGGCTGGTTCGAGGCGACCAGCAGGTCGCCGACGAAGGCGCGCGTGCCCTTGAGCGTCAGCCGCCCCTTCGCGTCCACGGTGGTGCGGCCCGGAAACTGCGCGGTGCCACGCGCCACGGTCCAGCCGTCGCCGTCCGGCTCCACGTCGAGCATGACGTCTCGAATGGTGGTGTCACCGACGACGATCGCCGGCAGCTTCAGGCTTGCCCGCCCCGGCACCTGCGGCACCGGGATGTCCGCCAGGATCGAAAGCAGCCCCTCCAGTCGCTGGCGCGCCGAGGTCTGTGCGTTGCGTCCCGTCTTGCCCTGCTCGCCGTTGCGGCCGATCCGGCTGACGTCGATCTGCTGGCCGTCGGCGATCAGCAGGAACTCCGGCTGCCTGCCGGTATCGAGCGTCGCCTCCCCGGTGACGAGATAGGGATCGGCCGGATCGCCGGCCTGGAGATTGTAACGGGGAACGCGCAGGCGGTCGTTGGAAAGCTCGAAGTCTCCGGCGACGCGGATCGGGTTCGCCACCGGCTTGCCGTCGGCCGCCGGCTTCTGCCCCAGCGCGAAGGTGCCCCGGTATTGCGGCCGGAAATCGACGACCTCCAGGTCGCCGTCGAGATCGACGGCAAAGCCGATCTGGTCGGGGACGATGCGGGCCTTCATCTTCAGGATGCCGCGCTCGTCGGTCTGCCCGGTCGATATCTGGAAGGCGCCGGCATTGCCGTCGAGCACGCCGCGGCCGTCGATCCGCCAGGGCCCGTTCAGCGAGCGGGCGGACATCCTGGCGTCGAGGGTGCTGATACGGCGCGTGCGCCCGGCCTGTTCGTCGATGAACTCGATCTCGCCGCCGGTCACGGCCACGTTCTCGAGCACGACGGTCTTGGCCGGAATGTCGGACTTGCGCTCGCGCGCCCAGTCGAGCGTGCCGTCGGCCATCAGCTTCAGGCGCACCTTCGGCTCGTCGATGCGCATGTCGAAGATCAGCGCCTCGCCGCTCAGGAACGGCGCCAGCTCCGCATCCATGGAGAATCGGCGAATGGTGACGGCCGCATCGCCCTCGGCGTCCTCGCCGACGCGGACGTCGTGCAGGGTGACGGAGGGAAAGGGGATGAGCCTTGCATCCACCTTGCCGTGGACGACGACGGTACGGCCGACGATCCGGCTCGCCTCGCGCTCGAAATCTTGCCGGAAGCCCGTCCAGTCGATGAAATACGGGGCCAGCAGTGCGCCGAACAGCGCCAGCACGACCAGACCGCCAATCGCCAACATCACACGTGCGAGCACGCTGCCAATCCCGACACTACCGACACACGCTTGCCGCCGGGAGCGGGCCTACGTTCATGTCCATTTCCATACCCGGCGGATCTTCCGCCCTCGTATCCTCTACGACTATAGGCAGATGCTGGGCCCATGTCTCACCCCAAGCGAAAAATCTTTCCGGGGTTGAGGATGTTGTCGGGATCGAGCGCCCGCTTGATCTGCCGCATGACGTCCACCGCCTCGCCCAGTTCCCGCGGCAGGAAGGCCTGCTTGCCCTGGCCGATGCCGTGCTCGCCGGTGCAGGTGCCGTCCATCGACAGCGCCCGCGCGTTGAGCCGGCCGACGAAGGCCTCGACCTTCTGGATCTCGCCCGGGTCCTGGTCGTCGAAGACGACGCTGACGTGGAAATTGCCGTCGCCGGCGTGCCCGACGATCGGCGCCAGCAGGCCGTGCTGCTCGATGTCGGCTTCCGTCTCCGCCACGCAGTCGGCAAGCCGCGAGATCGGCACGCAGACGTCGGTGGCAAGCACCGCCGCACCGGCGCGCAAGGCCTTGGCGGCCCAGTAGACGTTGTGGCGCGCCTTCCAGAGCCGCGCCCGCTCGTCGGCATCCGCCGTCCACTGGAAGTCGCCGCCGCCGCATTCCGACGCGACCTCGCCGAACTGCCGCGATTGCAAGGCGACGCTCTCCTCGCTGCCGTGGAACTCGACGAACAGGGTCGGCTGCTCGGGCAGGGTGAGGCCGGAATAGGCGTTGCAGGCCTTGATCTGCAGCGTATTGACGAGCTCGATGCGGGCCACCGGAATGCCGAGCTGGATCGTCATGATCACCGCGTTGCAGGCATCCTTCAGCGTCGGGAACCCGCAGATGCCGCCGGCGATCATCTCCGGGATGCCCTGCAGGCGCAGGGTGACGGAGGTGAGCACGCCGAGCGTGCCCTCCGAGCCGACATAGAGCCGCGTCAGGTCGTAGCCGGCCGACGACTTTCGCGCCCGCCTGGCCGTGCGGATCTCCTCGCCCCTGGCCGTCACGACACTCACCGCCAGTACGTTGTCCTTCATCGTGCCGTAGCGGACCGCATTGGTGCCGGAAGCGCGCGTCGAGGCCATGCCGCCGATCGAGGCGTTCGCACCCGGGTCGATCGGGAAGAACAGGCCGGTATCGCGCAGGTAGGCGTTCAGTTCCTCGCGCGTGATGCCGGGCTCCACCGTGCAGTCGAGATCCTCGGCGTTCACTTCAAGAACCCGGTTCATCCGGCTGAAATCGATGGAGATGCCGCCATGCGGCGCGTTGACCTGCCCCTCCAGCGAGGACCCGGTGCCGAAGGGGATGACCGGAACCCTGTGCTCGGCGCAAAGCCGCACCGCGGTCGCCACATCCTCCTTGCTCTGCGCGAACAGCACGCCATCGGCCGGCTGGGCCGGAATATAGGTGGTCGTATGGGCATGCTGCGCGCGGATCGCCTCCCCGGTCTGGAACCGGTCCCCGAAGACCTGCCGGAAGGCCGAGACCGCCGTCGCGATCGCCTCCTCGTTCCGCAACCCCGTCCTGATATCCGAAAGCGCCATGATCGTCCTCCGCTGCATGTCCGCCCGCCATATGGGCGACCTGCAGTGCTTCTGTCCAGAGCCGTTTCGCAAGCCCTCCACGCTGCCGCATGCTTATGTAATTAGTTTGTAATATACAACGTGATGGCGGATAATTGCAGCCGTTGATGGAAAGAGGAGCGCAAGCCATGAGCCAGCGCAGCGTCTGGACAATCATCGCCATCGTCATCCTTCTGGCGATCCTGACGGTCGGCTACCGGATCACCGGCGAAAGAGGGACGACCGAGACCACGGCCATGCCCCCGCCCCCGTCGAGCGAACAGACGGGATCGACGACCACGGGCACCGCAGCGCCTGCGACCGACATGGCGACGGAACCGAAACCGGTCGAGGGTACGCAGCAGCCGGCAACGGGCAACTGACATCGTCGCGGTCCGCCACCTTACCACGGCGGTGTGCCCCACGCATCGCCGCGGGGCCTGCCCCGTTGACGCTCGATACGGTCAGAAGATCAGGAAATCCGCAGCGGTGAGGTCGAGGCCCGCCTCCAGTCGCGCGAACCGGAGGGCGTCTCCCCTGCCCGAACCGTCGGCGTCATAGAAGAGATCGCCGCTCCGGCTGTGGTAGATGATCCGGTCGCCCGCATCCTGCGCCTCCGCCCCGACGGCGAAGGCCGATCGCGCGAGTTGGCCGGTCTTCAGCGCCGCAAACACGTCGCCGTCGAGCAGGATGCGGTCCTGCGAGACGTCGAAATCGGCGATCCTGTCCACATTGCCCTTGCCCGGCTTCGTGTCGAAGACGAACTGGTCCCTCCCCGATCCGCCGGCAAGGCTGTCCTTTCCTGAACCGCCCTTGAGCCGGTCGTCGCCACCGCCGCCGAGAAGCGTGTCGGCACCGCTCCCGCCCGAAAGCGTATCGTTGCCCGTGCCGCCGGAAAGCCTGTCCTCTCCCGAGCCGCCACTGAGCGTATCCTTGCCGGATCCACCGTTGAGGCGGTCGTCGCCGCTGCCGCCATAAAGGCGGTCGTTGCCGGCGCCGCCGAGCAGGTGATCCCTGCCGGCATTGCCGTAGAGCGTGTCGCTGCCGGCGCGCCCGTCCACCCTGTCGTTGCCGGAAAGCGCCTCGATCCTGTCGGCGAGCTTCGAGCCGCGCAGCGTGTCGGACCCGGCCGTCGGCCTGATATAGGCGGGATCGCCGTCATGGGTGCCGACCAGGCGGTCGAGATCGCGCTCAGGTGCTGCGAACGGAATGAATCCATCCTCGAGCGCCAGCTTGTTGAACTGCGCGACCCGCTTGCTCCCGTTGACATAGTCGACGGCGAAGACCGGCTTGTCGTTTTCGAGGAAGTCCCGCTTGAGGATCGCGATCGTCTCCTCGTCCGGATCGAGCCGGTTGTTTTCGTCTGCGTCGCCGCCATAGTAGAGGTCCTCGACGCCGATGCCCCCGATCGCATCCAGATAGGCCGTCTTGCGCGCAATGTCGGAGCCGAGATCGTTGATGATCCAAGCGCCGTTCTGCGGGATGACGAAGAAGTCCGGATTGGTCTCGCGCGCGTGCTCCGTCAGCGCGACGATGAAATCGACCATGCGCTGCGCCGCCTGCTTGACGTTCTTCGGATCGCCCGCCTCCCGGTCCCTGTCGGCGACTTCGGCGCCCCAGAAGTAGTAACCGTCGACGATGTCGAGATAGGCCGCGTCGAAACCGGCCTTGACGATGGCGTCGAGCTCGCCGGTCTTCCTGTCGTTGAAGATGATCTTCTGCCAGTCGGGATCCCAGTACCGGACCTTGCGCGATTCCGGCCAGTCCGGATTGAGCGGCCCGAGCCAATCGGGCGCCTTGCCGGTCAGCTTATCGGGGGCATCGCCGCCCGTGGTCCACTCGTCGCGCCAGTAGCCGCGGAAATCCGAAGCCTCGCCGATCGAGACGTAGGAGACGACCACCGACCGGCCGCCCATGCCGTCTTTTATGCGGGCGATCTCGTCATGCGAGAAGCGGCCGGCAGTCGTGCCGTCGCGCGAGGCGTCGATCACCAGCAGGTCGTGGGTCGCCCGGGCGAGCAGGTCGGCCTTGGCCGCCTTGCCGTTCAGCCCCTGCAGGGCATAGCCCCAGTTGTCGACCGTGACGGTCCCCGTGGACGTCCTGAATTTCACCATTGCACTGCCCGATCCCGTCTTGTCCTGCGCACCCGACCGGCCCGCCATGCCCGGCCCGCCATCAGGCGTCGATCACAGCGGAACGATTCTGCGGATGAATACGACGCGAATGCTAACGGAATACGGCACGCGAACGGAATCGCCAGAAAGGGTTGCCGAGGAGTGAAGGCCCGAATTCATCGCCGGCCGGATCACAGGTTGCCCTTCGGCGACCGCGCAACGCCGTCCGCCGGCGCCTGCCTCACTCCGCGGCCTGCGCCGGCGGCGGCAGCAATTGGCGCCCCTCCGTCTCGATCGCCTTCGGCTTGAGGCCGGCGGCGGCCTCCATCTCGGTCCGCAGCCGCCGTTCCTCGTCCGCATGCGGCTTGGCGAAGCGCGCCATGGCGAGATAGGCGACCGGCGTCAGGTAGAGCGTGACGACGGCGGCAAGGCCGAGGCCGCCCACGAGCACCCAGCCGAGCGCGATGCGGGCTTCCGCACCCGCACCGCTCGCAAGGACCAGCGGCAGGGCGCCGACGACGGTCGCGATCATGGTCATCATCACTGGCCGCAGGCGGATGTTGGACGCGTTCTCGATCGCGCTGCGCACGTCCTGCCCGCGGTCGCGCAACTGATTGGCAAACTCGACGATCAGGATACCGTTCTTGGCCATGATGCCGACGAGCAGGACCAGGCCGATCTGGCTGTAGATGTTCAGCGAGGTCCCCGTCAGGATCATGGCGAAGATGGCGCAGGCCAGCCCCAGCGGCACCGTCGTCATGATGATCAGCGCGCTGACGACGCTTTCGAACTGGGCGGCCAGGACGAGGAAGATGATGACGAGCGCGAAGCCGAAGGTGATGACCAGGCCGTTGGTGTTCTCGTCGAGGGTCGCGGCCTCGGCCATCGGGATGAGGCGGGAGCCCGGCGGCAGCAGCGGCTCGGCCATCTGCTCCACCATCGCCAGCGCATCGCCGAGCGCCAGCCCGCTCTTCAGCCCCGCCGAAAGCGAGACGGCCCGCAATTGCTGCTCGCGGGAGAGCTGCGGCGCCACCGCCTTTTCCTCCAGCGACGCGATCGACGACATCGGCACGATCTTGCCGTCGCCGGTCTTGAGGAAGATGTTCTCCAGGTCGGTCGGATCGTTCACCGGGTTCGTGGTGGACGAGATGACGACCGGATAGGCCTGCCCCTCCACATAGACGTCGACGATGCTCGTACCCTCGAGAATAGCCTTGAGCGCCGCCGAGAGCCCGTTGATGTCGACGCCGAGGTCGGACGCCCGCTCGCGGTCGATGGTGACGGAAAGCTGCGCCTGGTTCGCCTCGTAGTTCAGCCGCACGTTCTCGAACCGGCCGCTGTCCTCGATCTGCCGGACGAGTTCCGCCGCCGCCCGTCCGAGCTTTTCGTAATTGTTGCCGACGAGCGCCACCTGCAGGCCGTTGCCGGCGCCGCGGATGCCGAGGCTGTTGGGCTGGATGGCGAACGCCCGCACCGAAGGCACACCGGCCGCCGCCGCATTGATGTCGGCGACGATCTGCTGCTGGGTGCGTTCGCGTTCGCCCCAGGGGGCGAGCGTGAGCACCATGAAGCCGTTGTTGGTGGAACTGCCCTGCCCCGAGACGGAATAGATGTTGACGATCTCCCCCTTGTCGTAGAGCGGGCGCAGCCTGTCCTCGATCAGGCGCATCTGGTCCTGCGCATATTCGAGCGAGACGCCCTGCGGCGCCTGGATGCGCATCATCACCAGCGAGCGGTCCTCGCTGGGGGTCAGTTCGGACTTCAGCGACAGGAACGATCCGGCGCCGAAGGCGGTGAACAGAAGCGCCACGGCGAAGACGACCACCGGCGCGTTGAGGCAGGCGTTCAGCGAGCGGCGATAGAAGCCGGCGCAGAGATCGCCGAACCGCCCGAGGATGCCGCCATGGCCATGCTCGACATTCTCCTTCGTCAGCATGCGCGAGGCGAGCATCGGGCACAGCGTCAGCGCGACGAAGCCCGACAGGAGCAGCGCGAAGGCGAGCACGAAGCCGAATTCGCGGAACAGCCGGCCGGTCTGGCCCGGCAGGAAAGACAGCGGCACGAACACCGCGCACAGCGTCGCCGTGGTGGCGATGACGGCGAAGAACACCTCCAGCGTCCCGAGCACGGCGGCCGCCCGCGGGCCGAGCCCTTCGGCACGGCGGCGCACGATGTTCTCCAGCACCACGATCGCGTCGTCCACGACGAGGCCGGTGGCCAGCACGATCGCCAGCAGCGTCAGGATGTTGATCGAGAAGCCGGCGAGGTAGATCGCCGCGATGGTGCCGATCAGCGCGATCGGCATCGAGATCGTCGGAATGAGCGTCGCCCGCCAGTCGAGCAGGAAGAGATAGATCACCAGCGTCACGATGATCACCGCGACCGCGAGCGCAATCTCCACCTCGTGCAGCGCACCCTCGATGAAGACGGCGTCGTCGCTCGTCACCCTGAGTTCCGTGCCCTCGGGCAGGATCCCCTTCAACTGCTCGACGGTGGCGCGGATGCCCGCGGAAATGTCGAGCGTGTTCGACTGCGCCTGGCGGATGATGCCGAGCCCGATGCCCGGCTTTCCGTTCGAGCGCAGCGCCGTGGTGCCGTCGTCGGGCCCGAGGGTGATCGTCGCGAGATCGCCGAGCCGGACGCGGTTCTGCAGCAGCAGGTTCTCGAAGTCTTCCGGCTTGGCCAGGTCGGCCGTCGCCCGCACGGTGATGTCCTGGTTCATGCTGGTGAGCGAACCGGCCGGCACGTCGAAGGAGGCCGTCGCCAGAGCATTGCGCAGGTCGGCGATGGTCAGCCCGCGGCTGGCGAGCTTCGCCTGGTCGATATCGACGCGGAAGACCTTCTCCTGCTCGCCCGAAACGTCCACGTCGGCGACGCCCTCGACGGCTGCAAGCCGGTCGGTGACTTCGTTCTCGGCAAGAAGCGTCAGGTCCTCCATCGACAGGCGGTCGGAGGTGAGCGCCAGCCGCATGATCGGCTGGCTGTCGGCATCGGCCTTGACGACGCGCGGTTCCTCGGCGCCGTCGGGGATCTGGTTCGCCACCCGGCCCAGCGCGTCGCGCACGTCGTTGGCGGCCTGGCTGACGTCGGTCGTGTCGGAAAACTGCAGGGTGACGCGGCTGCGCGCGAAGGACGACGAGGAGGAGATGTCCTTGATCCCCTGCACCCGCGATACCGCGCCCTCGATGACATCAGTCAGCTCGCGATCGACCGTCTCCGGCGAGGCGCCCTCGAATTCCGTGGTGATGCTGATGACCGGCTGGTCGACGGACGGCAGTTCGCGAATTTCCACGCCGTTGAAGGCGGCAAGCCCGGCCACGACGATCAGGGTGTTGACGACGAGCGCGAAGATCGGCCGGCGCACGAACAGCGCGGTGAAGCCGCCCTGCCCGCCACGGATGTCGGTCGCTGCATCGTCCTTTGCCGCCATCACGTGCCCTCCGCGGCGGCGGGCTCGCGCGCCCTGTTTTCCGCCCCCATCACCTTGACCTCGGCGTCGTCGCGCAGCCGCTGCAGGCCCTCGGTGGCCACGACCTCGTTCTCGGCGAGCTCGGCATCGACGAGCACCCGGTCGGGATTGCGCTGGATGATCTTCACCGGCACCTTCTGCGCCTTGTCGCCGGCGATCCGCCAGACGTAGGAGCCGTCGGCGCTCCACTGCAGTGCCAGCGGGTCGACGCTCGGATAGCGGTCGCCCTCGAAATGCATGCTGACGGAGAACGACATGCCGGCACGCAGGACGTCCTCGGGGTTGTCGATCCGCGCCCGGATCCTCAGCGTGCGGCTCGCCTGGTCGATGCGGTTGTCGATCGCCTGGACCGAGCCGGTGAACACTTCGCCCGGCCGCGCGACCGCGGTGGCGGAGATCGGCCCGCCGACACGCACTTTTGTGGCGAAGCGCTCCGGCACCCAGAAATCGACGAGGATGTCGGAACGGTCGTCGACCCGGGCGATCTCGCTCGAGGTCGTGACGTAGTCGCCGACATTGACGAGGATGATGCCGACCACGCCGTCGAAGGGCGCGTTGATGTCACGGCGGTGCAGGTCGAGTTCGGCCTTCTGCAGCGCCAGCTCCGCCGCCTTCAGCTCGTCGCGCGCATCCTGGATCGCAACATCCGTGACGGCCGCGGCCGCCTTGAGGTTCTCGTAGCGCTTCAGCTTGTCTTCCGCCCGCTCGCGGGTCAGGCGCGCCTGGTCGGCGGCGATCCGCTGCTCGTCGTTGTCGAGGCGCGCCATCACCTGTCCCTGCGCCACCCGGTCGCCGGACCTGACGAGGACCTCGATGAGGTTGCCGGTGGAATAGGGCGTCACGATCACGGAGCGGACCGCCTCGCCGTCACCGATCGCGTTCAGCCGGTCGTTGACGACCGCGAGCTCGACGGGCCTCGTCACGACGAGCGCCGGCCCGCCGAAGCCGCCGGCCTGGCGACGGCCGCCGCCCTGCCCGCCCTCGCCCGCATCGGCGGCCGGAGCCACCCAGGAAACGACCCCGTCAGGAACGCCTGCGGCCTTCAGGGTATCGGCTGCGCCGGGCGCGAGCCGTCCCCAGACGACGATGCCGACGCCGACGACGGCGAGGCTCACAAGCACTTGCTTCCAAACGCGCATCCAGAACTCCGGACATGACACGGCCGTCCGCCTTCAGGGCGGTTCGCCGAACGGGCCAAGTATCATGCCTGTCCCATGAACCGGCAATGAAAGAATGCGATCATTACGCAATTGTAAGGATCGCGCGAAACGCAATTGTAAGGATCGCGCGAAAATTCGTTCGCTACCGGTAGCGGTTGCAGGATTCCACTGTGCTGACGGCGCCCCGCCCGCTTGATAGCCTTCGCATCGGCGAACCGGGTTCGCCTTGTTTTGGAGACGGTGTATCTTTTTCGAAAAGGGGACTGCGATGTGCAACGCTTGTGTGATCGAGACGGTCAAGAAGAACATGCTTTCCAGGCGCAACCTGTTTCGTGCCGCCGCTGCCGGAGCGGCCACGGCCGCCGTGGCGGCCACCGGCGCCCTCAGCCCGGCGCTTGCCGCCGCGCCGACCAAGGTGACGGACCTGACCCACGAACTCTATGAGGAATTTCCGACCTATTTCGGCCCGCAGCAGTTTTTCCGCGAGCAGAAGTTCAACTTCAAGGAACATTCGTTCAATCTCTTCGAGCTGCGCTACGGCGAGCACACGGGCACGCATCTGGGCGCGCCGCTGCACTTTTCCGCCGACGGACTCTCGGTCGCGGAGATCCCGGTCGAAAACCTCGTCGTGCCGCTCGTCGTCATCGATATTCGCGAAAGGGCCGCGGCCGACCCGGACGCGCAGCTGACGCCCGACGACATCAAGGCCTGGACGGCGGCCAACGGCGACATCCCCGACAATGCCTGCGTCGCCCTGAACTCCGGCTGGTCGCAGCATCTCGGCACCGACAAGTTCCGCAACGCGGACGCAGACGGCAAGATGCACTTCCCCGGCTTCCACGCCGAGGCGGTCGAGGCCCTGCTGCAGACGAAGGCGGCCGGCATCGCCGTCTATACGCTCTCGCTCGATTACGGCCCCTCGCCGGATTTCGCCGCCCACAACATCTGGCTTCCGGCCGGCCGCTGGGGCCTCGAGGCCATCGCCAATCTCGACAGCCTGCCGGTAACGGGCGCCACGCTCGTCGTCGGCGCCCCCAAGGTGCGCGGCGGCACGGGCGGCCCGTCCCGCGTGATCGCCCTTGTCTGAGGTCTGGTCCGGATCGGCGGCCACCGCCGCCGGTCCGATCCGCATGAAAAGCCCGCATCGAAAGGAAGCGACGCCATGAGCACCGTCAAGCCCGCAGCCGACCTTGAAGCCGATCCGCGCGTCAAGGCCGTCTTCGACGACATCCGCGCCACGCGCAAATCCGACTTCATCAACAACATGTGGCGCTATCTCGCCTTCGACCCGGCACTGCTCGAAAGCACATGGCGCGACGTCAAGGCCGTCATGGCAACGCCTTCAGTGCTCGATCCGCTGGTCAAGGAGATGCTCTACATCGCCGTCTCGGCCACGAACGGATGCAGCTACTGCGTCCATTCCCACACGGCGGCGGCGAAGGCCAAAGGCATGGACGAGGCCCAGCACGCCGAGCTTCTCTCGATCATCTCGCTGGCAGCAAGGACCAACCAGCTCGCGACCGCCCTGCAGGTCCCCGTCGACCCCGCCTTCGACGCAGACCGCAACTAGTCGCGGGGCCGGATCCTGGTAACAGCGTTGCCGAAGCGCACCACCGGCGCGCGGACATGCGCCGCCAGCCGGTTTTGGCGGGCTGCTTCCCTTGATGCAGCGGCGTTCGCCGTGACAAAGATGTGATCGCAGTCCCGTCTTGCGTTCGCGCAGACAATCCCGTTACGGATTTCCGACCTCACGCCAACCATCCCTTGAAAGACCTGCACTAAAATGACGTTCACCTCCCGGAGATCGTTCCTGCTGACAGCAGCCTCGATGGCGCTGGCAAGCTGCTCCACCTCCCTGCCCGCCCGCAACGCGCCCGTCCCGGTCGCCCCCCGCCGCCCCATCATCCCGCCGAGCGATGCGGAATTGCAGGTCATGTACGGCCCGGTCGAGGACGGCGGCTTCCTGATCCCCGCGGTTCCCTTTCAGGAGATCGACCCGAAATTCTACCGCCAGCGTGTGATCGACCCGACCGGCGAGCCGGCAGGCACCGTCGTCGTCGACACGCCCAATCGCTTCCTCTACGTGGTCGAACCCGGCGGCACGGCGATGCGCTACGGCGTCGGCATCGGCCGCGAAGGCTTCGCCTGGCAGGGCCAGGGCATCATCCACTGGCGCCAGCCCTGGCCGCGCTGGAAGCCGCCGAACGAGATGATCGCCCGGCAGCCGGAACTGGCGAGATACTCCATCGAGAACGGCGGCATGGAGCCGGGCCTGAAGAACCCGCTCGGTGCGCGTGCGCTCTACATTTTCCAGAACGGCCAGGACACGCTCTACCGCCTGCACGGCACCCGGGAATGGCGCTCGATCGGCAAGGCGGTCTCCTCAGGCTGCGTTCGCCTGATGAATCAGGACGTCATCGACCTCTATGGCCGTGTGAAGTACCACGCACCGATCGTCGTCTACCAGTAGGCGGCCCGTTTTCCTCCGATCCGGTCGCCCCGCAAGCCGCGGCGACCGGAATAAAAGAGGAACGCGCAACTGGCCTTTCGGTCCCGAATCACTACATTGGGCCGCATGATGAGCGGTTACGACGACATTCCCTTCTTCGACGACGACGATCCGGCGCTGAAGAAGACCCCTGCCCCGACACCCGGTTCCGGCAACAGGACCCCGGGCGGCAGTCCCGCAGGCGGCGGCATCGCCGCGCGCGCCATGGCCGCTCGCGACCAGCACCGCGTGCCCGACTACCTCTCCGGCCTGAACCCGGAGCAGCGCGAGGCGGTCGAGACGCTGGACGGCCCGGTGCTCGTCCTCGCCGGCGCCGGCACCGGCAAGACCCGCGTGCTGACGACCCGCATCGCCCATATTTTGGCGACCGGCCGCGCCTATCCTTCGCAGATCCTCGCCGTCACCTTCACCAACAAGGCCGCCCGCGAGATGAAGGAGCGCATCGGCCTGCTCGTCGGCGGCGCCGTCGAGGGCATGCCCTGGCTCGGCACCTTCCACTCGATCGGCGTCAAGCTCTTGCGCCGTCATGCCGAACTGGCCGGGCTGCGGTCGGACTTCACCATCCTCGACACCGACGACGTCGTCCGCCTGATCAAGCAGATCATCCAGGCCGAGGGGCTTGACGACAAGCGCTGGCCGGCCAAGCAGTTCGCCGGCATGATCGACACCTGGAAGAACAAGGGCCTCGATCCCGCGCAGATCCCCGAAGGCGACGCCCGCGCCTTCGCCAACGGCAAGGGCCGCGAACTCTACGCCGCCTACCAGAACCGTCTGAAGACGCTGAACGCCTGCGACTTCGGCGACCTGCTGCTGCACCCGATCCGCATCCTGCGCACCAATCCCGATATCCTGAAGGACTATCACCAGAAGTTCCGCTACATCCTCGTCGACGAATACCAGGACACCAACACTGCCCAGTACATGTGGCTGCGGTTGCTGGCGCAACGGTCATCCGCGAGGAAAAACCCCTCCCCACCCCCTCCCCACGAGGGGGAGGGACAGGCCGCGCCGAGTTCCGGGCCATGGGATGAAGTAGGCGCCTATCCGTCCGAAGGACGGCAAGGCCAAGCGGCCGTCGCGCCTGATGGCGCGTCCCCGCGGAGCGAGCCGCGCAGCGGCGACAGCGTGAGCGCAAACGAAAAGCAGCAGATAAACATCTGCTGCGTCGGCGACGACGACCAGTCGATCTACGGCTGGCGCGGCGCCGAGGTGGACAACATCCTCCGCTTCGAGAAGGATTTCCCCGGCGCCAAGGTCATCAAGCTGGAGCGGAACTACCGCTCCACCGCCCATATCCTGGGGGCCGCCGGCCACCTGATCGCGCACAACGAGGGCCGGCTCGGCAAGACGCTGTTCACCGACCGCCACGATCCGGAAGACGGCAAGGTCGTCGTCCATGCCGCCTGGGATTCGGAGGAGGAAGCCCGCGCCGTCGGCGAGACGATCGAGAGCCTGCAGCGGCCGGACAGGAACGGCAGGCGCCACAACCTCAACGACATGGCGATCCTCGTGCGCGCCTCCTTTCAGATGCGCGAATTCGAAGACCGTTTCGTCACCCTCGGCCTCAACTACCGCGTCATCGGCGGCCCGCGCTTCTACGAGCGGCTCGAGATCCGCGACGCCATGGCCTATTTCCGCCTCGTCTGCCAGTCGGCCGACGACCTCGCCTTCGAGCGCATCGTCAACACGCCGAAGCGCGGCCTCGGCGACACCACCGTCCGCAACCTGCACGACTATGCCCGCGCCCGCGACATCCCGATGCTGGCGGCCGCAAGCGACATCGTCGAGACCGACGAGCTGAAGCCGAAGGCGCGCAAGGCGCTGTTCGACGTCGTCGCCGACTTCAAGCGCTGGTCCGAACTGCTGGAGAACACCCCGCACACCGAGCTTGCCGAGCAGATCCTCGACGAGAGCGGCTACACGGCGATGTGGCAGAACGACAAGTCGGCGGAAGCCCCCGGACGACTGGAGAACCTGAAGGAACTGATCCGCTCGATGGAGCAGTTCGAAAGCATGCGCGGCTTCCTCGAGCACGTCTCGCTTGTCATGGATGCCGAGCAGAACGAGGACCTCGACGCCGTCTCGATCATGACGCTGCACTCGGCCAAGGGGCTGGAATTCGAGACCGTGTTCCTGCCCGGCTGGGAGGAAGGCCTGTTCCCGCACCAGCGCGCCCTCGACGAAGGCGGCCGCTCGGGGCTGGAGGAGGAGCGCCGCCTCGCCTATGTCGGCCTCACCCGCGCCAAGCGCAACTGCCACATCTGGTTCGTCTCCAACCGCCGCATCCACGGCCTCTGGCAGTCGACCATCCCCTCGCGCTTTCTCGACGAACTGCCCGAGGCCCATGTCGAGGTCGCCGAGAGCGAGCAATCCTATGGCGGCTATGGCGGGCGCGGCGGCTACGGCCAGTCGCGCTTCGACAAGCAAGAGCCGTTCCAGAACGCCTACTCCACCCCCGGCTGGCGCCGCGCGCAACAGAACAAGACCGATGCCACCCGCGACAACTGGGGCAGCCGCTCCGGCCATGCGGTCGAGCGCATCGGCTACGGCGAAAGCGGCCCGCGGGCGCGCACCATCGAGGGCGAACTCGTCGCCAAGTCGACCACGACCGAGCCGTCGCGCTTCACGGTCGGCGACCGCGTCTTCCACCTCAAGTTCGGCAACGGCAACATCGCCGCGATCGAGGGCAACAAGCTCACCATCGACTTCGACCGCGCCGGCCAGAAGAAGGTGCTGGACGGGTTCGTGGAAAGGGTGTGAGAGCCTCTGGGAAGGTTATTGGATATGCCGCTTGAGCCTATAGTTATTCCTACGCCCGAGAATTTTGCGTCACCCAACCACAATACATATACATTCACCAGTTCTGCTCTCGACGAGAGGCCTGATTTCGCGGCACTTGTCGCCATGACAATTGCAAAAATTGCCGAAGTGGATCAAATCTATCAGCTTGTCATCATCTCCTTACTGAAAGCCGAAGCGAGATCAATAGCTTCATTACTTCGCGCAATAAAAAACTCAGACGCAATAGAAAAAACAATAGAACGAGTCATTACCAATCACGCGAACAACCATCTGAAAGAAACATATAAGGCGATAAAGCCGAAAATTAAACAAATAAGGGAAATACGAAATAATTTCGCCCATGGAATCTGGGGGAAAAGCGTAAACCACCCCAATGCCATTATTCTGACGAAGGCTGAAAATATCAGCGAATCGTATGGAATATCAAAGCATATATTTTACCTAGCTGAAAATGGCGGTGACCCTTTTGAGCAGATAAATGATCTAATGCAGAGTCCCAAGTTCAACGGAGCTGAAGTCTGGACTTTAGAAGCGCTTCATACAGCATGGCGTGCGAGCGGCGGAGCCGTGAATGCACTGCAAGCATTCCTTATTTGCGCTGATAGACGTTCCGATGAAGTGCCGAAGTTACACGAGGCGTTGCGATCGTACGGATTGCTCAGCTTACCCCCACATCAACTCCTGGCGACTGAGCCGAACGGATAGACCGAGAAGGCCCTGATGTCGCGTAGGAGCGCGGTCTCCCAAATTGATCGATGATCTCGCATTGAGACTTTGCCGCAAAATCAGCTCAATCTTTCCTGCCATCCATTTCGATCGTGATTGGACATCCGCGCCCGGTGGGTTCACCCTTCCTCGGAGGGGCTGCATGAGCATTGGGGGAAGGAACATCCATCCTCAAATGGGAGTCCAAGATGAAGCATCAAACAGTAGAACAACTGCGGCTTGTTGCAGAAGTCGAGACCTTTCCGGCTCAGACCTTGACGCGCACCGAGCGCCTCGAGCGCTGGGCGGAACTCCTTGAGAAGAACCCGCATTGGCACTTGTCGACGCTGCGCCAGACGGAGCACCAGTCGCCGAGCGTCCGCAACGCCATGCGCGGCGACGGCTCGCCGATCTCGGTGGCCTTCGCCGATCCGGTGCTGCGGACGGCAGGCCTGGCCGACGACACCTATGGCGAGGCACGGCGGTTCTTCGAGCTGTCCGACGACGAACTGCACGAGGTCATCTGCTATTGCCACTACGGATCGGCCGTGAGCGCCGGGACGGCAGCGGCGCAGATCCGGGCCGTGCTGGCACCGAAGCCCCTGGGCTTCTTTGCCGTGCTGCGCCGGCTGTTCATGGCATAGCGCCCTCATCGTCCGGGCGCGGGCGAAGCCCGTCCGGATACGGGATCGCATGCGGGCACGGCACCTGTGCGGGCAGGTCCGTGCGCGACGCTGCACATGCGGGCGCTTTCAACGCGTGAGCGTCGCCGGGAGAACGCAACGAGCCAGAAAGGTCCGCCGGCCCGGCAATGTCCCGGCCGGCGGTGGTCTTTGCCTGCGCGGAGAGCGGGCCGCCTTGCGGGCGCCGAAGCGTGTTTCACCGAACCGCGAACGGCTCGGGCAACCTCAGATCCGTCTGCCGAACAGCGAGGCCAGCTTCGAACTGCCGATGCTGGGCACGACCACCAGCGTGTCGATCTCCCCCCGCTTGAAGGCGGCGAGGAAGCGCGGATAGTTCTTGAACGCCACGCAGCCATGCGAATTGCCGTTCGGGCCGAGCAGGTAGGAATGCGTCAGGAGCCCTGTCCGGCCGAGCGGGTGCCGACCGTCGACCGACGTCATGCGCAGGGCCTCCACGCCGTGGAATCGCTTCTCCCGCATGGTCAGCTTGAAGGTGCCGGGCGGCGTCGGGCCGCGCATCTTCATATGCGCGTATCGCGGGTTGTCGCGCATCTTGCCGATGCCCGAATGGGCCTCGAGCCGTTCGCCGTTCGGCAGATGCACGATCCCGGCTGAGATGTCGTAGTAGGCCGTGCGCCCCCTCGCCTTCCGGCCGAAGCTGCCGAACAGGCCGGGCCGCTTCTCGCGCACCTCGTCGTCGTCCTTCAGCTGGGAGGGGCTGGCATAGGCAAGCTCGCGGGCGGCGGCGGGCTTTGCGGCCTTGCGATCGGTCTCCGCGTCATCGACCTTCGCCAGCCGCTTCGGCCGGGCCTCCGGCAGCGGGATCGTGTCCGGCAGGCCGAGTTCGGCCGCCTCCTCGGGCAGCACCAGGTTGAAGGGCTTGTCGAGCGAGGGACGCGCCGCGCCCGGATCGACCAGCGCCGAGACCAGCGTCGGCTGCACGGCGACGTTTGCCGCAGCCACGGTCCCGGTCATTGTGCTGGCCTCGGCCCGCGAGGACGCGGCCAGTGCATAGGCCTGCGCCTTCCTTGCCGTCTCGCGCTCGATCTTCGCCGCAGCAAGGACGGCGCGCCGGTCATAATGGTCCTTGATGACCGCGACCGTGAGGCCGGCGGGCCAGAGCTGGTCGGCCGGGGTCTTCGACAACCGGGAAAACTTCTTGATGCGGATATTGCGCTCGACCGGCACCTTCTGCGCCAGCGTCGGCATATCGAGGGAGGCCTGCAGCCGCCCCTGCTTGGCAGCCGCCGCCGGAGAAGCCGTCGCCTGGACCGTGGCGAGCGCGCCCGAGACCCAGGCGCCGGCGGCGACCGAAAGGCAGGCGGCGAGTGCGCCGAAGAGCATGCCGCGCGTGGTCTTGAAGAAGGAGCCGCCCCGGGAACGGGAAGGAATTTCACCGCACGCAACGACAGATGACGCCATGATACCCGTTACCCAAATTACTGGTTACTCGATCCGGCGCCAATCGAACGGATTGTCGCCGGGACCGGCCCGATGGCGTCGCAGCGCCGTCTTTCTCGGCGCCCCGTGCCATGCACGCTGGTCGAAACAATGACCGAAATGCTGTCAAACTATGGTAAGCAAATCCTTTACGGCGTTTCAGAAAACGCCGGCGGCACGGCTGGGATGCCTGTGCAGGGGCCGGAATCGTCCAGCATTTTCAACAACCTCCGCAAGGAGGAACGCTGCCGAAAATATTCTGCGGGCGCGCGAAATCCGGGCAGCTTCGCGATGGCGAATTGCTTTATCTGCTAACGAAAGGGAGCAGGCGGGACGGCTCATCGGCACGCGGCGGACGAGACGGCGATCATCTCCGCACGCGGGGGAGGCCCTTCGCCTTCCCCCCACTCGGCAGGTGGACGAGTCGGACCCACCCGACAACAGTGCCTCAGGCCACCTTCATCGGCGGCATGCCGTCATGGATCGCCTTGCGGATCTCGGCGCGGAAGGCCGGCGTATCGTGCTCTCCATGATTGTACACCGCATGCAGCACGGCGGCGTCGATCAGCTCCTCCTCGCTGTCGGCGGAGATGGCGATCGTGCACTTCATGTCGCTCGGAAATTCCCGGCAGTCGATGTATCTGCGTCCCATGGGTCCCTCCCGGTGCCCGGCGGCCGGCGCGCGACCGCGAAACGGCAAGGATACGTCCGCGCGGCACGACGGACAAATCACAAAGCCCGGTGTCGCGTCCGCAAGGATCAGCCGATGTCGGGTGCCCGTCCGGTCCAGTCGGCCAGCGCCTCGTAGGCGGCAGCGATCTGCAGCACCGCCCTGTCGGCACGCGGCGGCCCGATGATCTGGATGCCGGCAGGCAAGCCTTCCGGGCCGAAGCCGGCCGGCATGGCGGCGACGGGCAGCCCGGCCATGGTTGGCCCGATCACCACCTCCATCCAGCGATGGTAGGTGTCCATCGCCCTGCCCGCAATCGACCGTGGCCAGTGCGTCTCCACGTCGAACGGAAAGACCTGCGCCGACGGCAGCGCCAGAAAGTCGTAGCGCTCGAACAGCGCCAGCACGTAGCGGTACCAGTCGCTGCGGATCGCAGAGGCAGCGGCGATCTCGCCGGCCGACAGCGCGAGCCCGTTCTCGATCTCCCAGATCATTTCCGGCTTCATCATCGCCCGCCGATCGGGATCGGCATGATCGGCCGCCTGCGCGGATGCGACGAGGAAGTGGCGGTAGGTTTTCCACCCCCACCAGAGGCGGTCCATGTCGAAGCCCGCCGGCACCTCGGCAACGGCGGCGCCGAGCGCGGCCAGGACCTCGAGCGCCGAACGGCAGACCTCCAGCACCCCGGGCTCGAACGGCAGGTGGCCGCCATGGTCGCCGAACCAGCCGATCCTCGCCCCGGAGAAGTCGCGGGCCCTGCCCGGCGCAAGATCTTCCGTCGGCAGCGACAGCGGATCGCGGGCGTCATGACCCGCCTGGGTCGCAAGCAGCGCGGCGACGTCTGCGACCGAGCGCCCCATCGGCCCATTCACCGCATGCTGGCCGAGATAAAGTTCGTTGCCGAGCGAGGGCACGCGGCCGAAGCTCGGGCGGAAACCGATGACGTTGTTGAAGGCTGCCGGATTGCGCAGCGATCCCATCATGTCGCTGCCGTCGGCGACGGGGACGAGCCGGGCCGCCAGCGCCGCCGCCGCACCGCCGGACGAGCCGCCGGCGCTCTTCGCCAGGTCGTATGGATTGCGCGTCACGCCGAAGACGTCGTTGTAGGTGTGCGAGCCGAGCCCCATCTCCGGCGCGTTGGTCTTGCCGATGACGATGGCGCCGGCAGCACGAATGCGCTCCACATGGATGTCGTCGTGGTCCGGGATGAAGTCGCGATAGATCCGCGAGCCGTAGGTGCAGCGGATTCCGCGGGCCTCCGAGAGATCCTTGACCGCGAAGGGCATGCCGTGCAGCCATCCGCGCGAACCTCCCGCCGCGAGCGCCCGGTCGGCAGCCTCGGCCTCGGCAATCAGTTCGCCCTCGTCCCTGAGGCTGACGATCGCGTTGAGGAGCGGGTTGATCGCCCCAATCCGCGCCAGATACGCCTCCATCACCGAACGGCAGGAGACCTTGCGGCCATGGATCTCCGCCGAAAGCTCGGTTGCTGACAACGCGGTCAATCCGTCCACTTCGGCATCCCTCCCTCTCGTGCGCGCAAATCCATAGCGCACCTGCCGGCGAAGGCAAAGCCAGCCTGCCCCATTGCTCCCGGCCTGCCGCCGCCCTAACGTCACCCGGAATCACAGGAAGGAAAGACCATGGCGGCACCGCTCATCGAACTCTGCGTCGAAGGCATCGACGGCTTTCTGGCGGCGCAGGCAGCCGGCGCCGACCGGGTGGAGCTCTGCGCCAGCCTGATGGAAGGCGGCCTGACGCCGAGCCTTGCGACGATCCGCGCAGCCGTGAAGGCGGCCCGTATCCCGGTCCATGTCATCATCCGCCCCCGCGGCGGCGATTTCCTCTATTCGCAGGCCGAGTTCGAGACCATGCGCGAGGACATTTCGGCCCTCCGCACCGAGGGCGTGGCCGGCGTCGTCATCGGCTGCCTCACCCCGGACGGCCGGATCGACGAGGCGCGGACGAAGGAACTCGTGGCCGCCGCGCGGCCGATGTCGGTCACCTGCCACCGCGCCTTCGACATGACTGAGGACGCCGGCGAGGCGCTCGAGGCTCTGGTCCGCTGCGGCGTCGACCGGGTGCTGACCTCCGGCCAGCGCGACACCGCAGCCGAGGGGATCGACATCCTGAGGCGGACGGTGGCGCAGGCCGGCGAGCGCATCGTCATCATGGGCTGTGGTGCGCTCGATGCCGGCAACATCAAGGCGGTGCGCGACGGCGCGGGGCTGAAGGAGATGCACTTCGCCGCGCTGAAGACGGTGCCGAGCGGCATGCGCTTCCGCAATCCCCACGTCGGCATGGGCGGCACGGAGAAGGACCGGGAATACGAACTGACCCTGACCGATCCCGAAAGCGTCCGCGCGACGATCGCCGCTGCGAAAGCGCCCTGAGACCGGTCGACATTGCAAAGTGCCGCGCGGCACCTAAGTGAGATGGAGAATGCCGCAGCAGGACATGAGACATTCCGCATATCGCCTTGAATCGATTCCCGAATCGATTCCGTTTCGATGCCCGACGCTTCCAGCCCCCATGGAGACCGCCCGATGACCGCTTCCCGCCTTCGCCTCGCCCTGGCTGCAGGCCTTGCCCTCCTTGCCACCGGTTCGCTCGCCGACACGGTCGGCGAAGTCGGAGTGGACTGGATGGGCAACGACATCAAGATCGATGCGGTCGGCGATCCCGAAGTTTCCGGCGTGACCTGCCACATCACCTATTTCGACCGGGGCGTGCTGGACCGGCTGCAGAAGGGCAACTGGTTCGAGGATCCCTCCAACAACGCCATCGCCTGCCAGCAGACCGGCCCGATCACGATCGGCGAGATCGACCTGTCGAAGGACGGCGAGGAAGTGTTCAAGGCCGGCCTGTCGCTGATCTGGAAGAAGCTGGTGGTCACCCGCATCTACGACCGCAAGAACGACACGCTCATCTACTTGGCCCATTCGCGGGAACTGACGGAAGGCTCCGCCAAGATGTCGATCTCCACCGTTCCGCTCTTCGGCGAGAACGTCACCTGGACGAACGGAAAGCCGCAATAGGCCGGATTGCTCCGGACCCATTGCGGCCTCCTCCTCCGTAGCTGTTTTCCCGGCCGGCCTACAGGACGATGAACGTCACGCTGCCGTCGCCGTTCTGCTGGACGGAAATGACCTGATCGACATCGACCTGCTGCGCCTCGAGCGCTGCGACGAGGTCCGAATTGGCCCTGATGTCGGACTGAAGCTTGCGCATGTCGGCGGCATGGCTGTCCGACAGCAGGCGATACTGCTCGCGGGTGTCCGCGTCGGCGACCTCGTCGACGCGCATCACCGCGATCCTGGCGACATCGACCGCCTTGAAGTCCTCGACACCGGAGACGCTCGGCGCGATCGCGCCGGTGCTCATCATGTCCATGGCCTGACCATCCTGAGCCTGGCCGGAAGCGTCCGGCCGGATCATCGGCTCGCCGGACGCCTGCGCCATCTCGAGGGCGGGACGCGGGGTCGGTACCGGAACGTTCATGCCGTCGATGGTCGTGGCCGCAAATGCGGGAGCGGCAATCGCGCCGGCAAGCAGGATGGACGAAAGAGTTGCAAGCGGTTTCATGGTGATCTCCCTGCAGCGCTTTTCTGCGCCTTCGGAAAGGGAAATGCCGCTCGCCCCGCTTTGTTCCAACCTGCGGTTCAGCCTCCGGTCACGCCTCGCGGGCCTCGCGCAGGATCTCGGCTTCCGTCACCGTCGCAACCCCTGTCGCAGCCATCGCCTTTTCCGCCGCCGCGACCGTCTCCGGTGCAATGCCGCGGCTCAGGTCCTCGACGAAGCGGACGCGCACGCCGGGCAACATCTCGACTGCGTCGATCGCCGAAGCCTGAACGCAGTAATCCGTCGCAAGCCCGCCGATGTCGATCTGCGTCACCCCGCGCTGGCGCAGGTAGTCGGCAAGCCCGGTATGGGCCGTCCTGTCGTTGTCGCGAAAGGCGGAATAGCTGTCGACCTCGCGATCCATGCCCTTCTTCTGGATGTAGTCGATCCGCGTCACGTCGAGGGCGGGATGAAGCGCCGCATCCTCGGTGTGCTCGACGCAATGGTCCGGCCAGAGCATCTGCGGCTTGCCCTTCAGTTCTCCCATCTCGAACGGGCTCCGCCCGGGATGGCTGGAGGCGAAGCTGCCGTGGTCGGCGGGATGCCAGTCCTGCGAGGCGACGATCAGGTCGTAGCCGCCCTTCGCCATCAGCCGGTTGGCGACCGGGATCACGTCGTCGCCCTCGGGGACGGCCAGGTTGCCACCCGGGCAGAACCCGGACTGGAGGTCGATGAGCAGCAGGCACTTCATGATGGGCACTCCGATTCCATGGCGCATGTCCGGGGCTAACGCATGTCGCGCAACCCCAAGCTATACGGACAAGCATGTTGCATCGCGTTGCGAAGAATCAAGGGGCCGAACGAAAAGGCAGGCGCGTAGCGCGCGTGCGAAAACCCCGGCGACGCGCGTCCCGGGGTTTCGTCATGCGACCGGCCGGTCCTCGTCGATCAGGCGGCCTGCGCCAGTTCGTCGGCGATCACGGTGTCGAGGTTGAGGAAGCAGACCATCGTCTTTTCCAGCGCGACGATACCGCGGCAGAAGGCGCGCTGGGCTTCCGGGATGATTTCCGGCGCCGCCTGCAGGTCTTCGCTCTTGATGGTCATCATGTCGGAGACCTGCTCCACCAGCAGGCCGACGAGCTTGCCAGCGATGTCGGTGACGATGATCGCCGAACGCTCGGACGGCTCAGTCATCTTCATGCCGAGGCGGCAGGCCATGTCGATGACCGGGATCACCGCACCGCGCAGGTTGATCAGGCCGAGGACGTAGGGCGGCGTATGCGGCATCGGCGTCACCGGCGCCCAGCCGCGGATTTCGCGGATCGCCATGATGTCGATGCAGAATTCCTGGTCTCCGAGGTGGAAGGAGACGATTTCGAGATAGGCGCCGGATTGCTTGATGGCGTTGGACATGGATCGGACTTCCCAGATTCGGCCGAGGGATCGCATCTGCGCAAGGCCTGAACGGCCGGCGGACCTCATGCCCGAGAGGCCAGGACGGCCCATACGCTGCGGCAAGCCTTGCAGAGATAGATTAAGCAAACGCTAAGAATCTCCGGCAAACGTCCGGTTTCGGGGCGTTGCACAGCCTTGCGGCCGGCCCGGGAGCGCATGGCTCCGCGCCGGCGGCCGGCACCGATGCCCTGCCCCATTCCGGTCGGCGCCCATCTGCGCTAACATGCGCTCATGACCACTGCCCGCCACACCGTCCGCGCCGCCGTCCTGATCGCCTCCGGGGCGGCCCTGCTCGCCGCGCTCTCCGCGCTCGCCTTTGCCGGCTGGCTGGAGCACGGCTCGTCGATCCTGCTTTCCATGGCGGAATCCGGCCTGTCCTGGTGCTTCTGACGCAACCGGACCGGCAGGATCGCCGTCCGGCGCGCCCGCTTGCGGCAAAACGTGCATTTGCCCCCTGCGGCGGGACCGACTATGACACGGTCTGAACCGGCCGCGCCGCGGCCGACCTGCCGATGACGGATTGCCTCATGAAGACCGTACGCACCATCCTCTGGATCGCCATTGCCCTCCTTGCCGGCCTGCTCGGCTGGCTGACGCTGGAGATGACGCGCACCGGAGACCAGTTGGCCGAGGGCCCCTTCGGCGTTCCCTTCACCCTCGTTTCGCAGGACGGCAGCCCCGTCACCGAGAAGGCGTTCACCGGCAAGCCGACCGCGCTCTTCTTCGGCTTCACCCATTGCCCCGAGGTCTGCCCGACGACGCTGTTCGAGCTCGACGGCTGGCTCGCCAAGACCGACCCGGACGGCTCGAAGATGCAGGCCTATTTCGTCACGGTCGATCCCGAGCGCGACACGCCGGAGATCCTCGGCACCTATGTTTCCAACGTTTCCAAGCGCGTGACCGGCATTTCCGGCCCGGCCGACAAGGTCATGGACATGGTCAAGGGCTTCCGCGTCTATGCCCGCAAGGTGCCGGTCGACGAGAGCCAGCCGGACGGCGAATACACGATGGACCACACCGCCTCCGTCTTCCTGCTCGACAAGGACGGTCGCTTCCGGGGCACCATAGCCTATGGCGAGAACCCCGATGTTGCCGTACAAAAGCTGGAGAACCTCATCAAGGGATAGGGACCTCCGCCCATGGTTTCACGCGCCGACTGCTCGATCCTCATCGCCGGCGCGGGACCGGTGGGGCTGACGCTGGCCCTCGAACTGGCGCGCCGCGGCATCAAGCCGCGCATCGTCGCCGAGACCGATGGCCCCGTCGCCGAAAACGAGAGCCGCGCGCTCGGCGTCAACGCCCGAACCCTGATGCTGCTCGGCCCTTCGGGCGTCGCCGCCGACATCGCCGCACAGGCGCTGCCGATCGAGGGGCTCAAGCTTTCCTCCCTCGGCGCCCCGCTTCTCACGGTCAGCACGGCGCGGTTTCGCGGACCCGGCCCGGCGCTCAGCATCCTGCCGCAGGGCGCCACCGAGCGCCTGCTGCTGGAACGGCTGCGGGCGCTGGAGGTCGAGCCCGAATGGCACACGCGGGTCAACAGGATCGACGGCACCCCGGATGCGCCGGAGGTTACGCTCGTGCGCAACGACGACAGCGGCGAAACGGTCAGGCCGACCATGCTCGTCGGCGCCGACGGCGCCCATTCCACCGTCCGCAAGGCCTGCGGCTTCACCTTTCCGGGCGACGCGCTGGACAACGACTTCTTCCTTGCCGACTACGCCTATGACGCGCCGGTAGACGTCCGCCACGGGCGGGTGGAATTCTTCAATCCCGGCGTCCTCGCCTGCATCCCGGTCCGCGCCAACGTGCTGCGCTACATCTCCACCATGGCCGATTTCGAGGACCGGATCGTCCATCCGCGCCCGAACGGCGAATGCGCCTGGCGCTCGCAGTTCACCGTCAGTTTCCGCCATGTCGAGACGATGTCGGCCGGCCGCGTCTTTCTGGCGGGCGACGCCGCCCATATCCATTCGCCGATCGGCGCCCGCGGCATGAACCTCGGCATCGAGGACGCCTGCTGGCTTGCCTGGCTCGTCTCGGAGGGACGCGAGGCCGATTATTCGGACCTTCGCCTGCCGGCAGTCCGCGGCGTGCTGCGCCAGACCCGCATGCTGACGGCGATGGCGACGATGGACCGGCCGGCATCGCTCGCCCTGCGCGACCGCATCCTGCCGCTGATGGCGCATCTCCGCTTCGCCGAGCGGGCGCTGGTGCGCAGCATTGCCGGCATGGACACGCCGGAGCCGCCCTGGCTGCCCGTCGCGTATTGATGCGCTTTGCGCCAGCCCGCAGACATGCTACTGCGCCGCGGGTCGGATCGGCAGCGGCCCGTGTCGCAGCCGACCGTGTAAATGGCCAGGGCATGCCGTCCGGCCGGCAAGCAGGAACACCGAGACCGTGAGCGAGATCCGCCTTTTCACCACCACGACCGAGAAGAACGCCGAGGCGATCCTGGCGCTGATGTCCGACGCCTTCGAGGACGAAGGCTACGCTATCGCCACCATGGAGATAGACGAAAAGCGCGACATCTGGGAAGCATCGCTGTACCTGATGGCCGACGAGGAAGAGGAGATGCGCGAGCGCTTCGCCGCATTGCTGGCGCCCGCCTTCCCCAAAGCGACGATCGAGCGCGAGGACATTCCCGACGTCGACTGGATCGCCAGATCGCTGGAAGGCCTGCAGCCGGTCCGCGCCGGCCGCTTCGTCGTGCACGGATCGCATGACCGGGGCACCGCCCGCTCCGGGGAGATCGCGATCGAGATCGATGCCGGGCAGGCCTTCGGCACTGGCCACCACGGCACCACCGCCGGCTGCCTCGAGGTGATCGAGCACGTCATGCGCAGGGGCCGGATCCGCTCCGCCCTCGACCTCGGCACCGGCAGCGGCGTGCTGGCCATCGCCGCCCGCAAGCTGGCGCCGATCCCGGTGCTGGCCACCGACATCGACCCGGTCGCCACGAAGGTGGCGCGCGAGAACGTGCGCAAGAACGGGATCGCCGCCGGCATGACGCTCGAGACGGCGACCGGCTTCCACCACACCGCCTTCCGCCGGCACGGCCCCTTCGACCTGATCATCGCCAACATCCTCGCCCGCCCGCTAATGCGGATGGCGCCGCAGCTTGCCGCACATCTTGCCCCCGGCGGACACGTGGTCCTGTCCGGCATTCTCGCCAACCAGCGCTGGAAGGTGATCGCCGCCTATTCCGGCGCCGGCCTGCGCCACGTCCGCACCATCTGGCGCAACGGCTGGGTGACGATCCATCTCGACCGGCCCTGACGCGCATGCGCCAAAAAAAAACCTCCCGGCCGCGCAGGGATGCGACCGGGAGGCATGACCGAAAAAGGCCTTCAAAAAAGAGAAAGGCGGTGCCAGAGGCACCGCCTATGGGCCGGTTTCCCGACCTGTCCGCGAGCTTGGGAGGAGGAGAGCTCAAGCGGACTCTACGTGCTCCGAACACCCGCCCGGAGGAGGGAGGAGGAGTGACCGGACAGGTATTGGACCGGAGCACCTAGCAGGATCGCCTTGCGGCGGAATCTTTCGTTTCTCTTTCGCTTCGACCGCATATCGCGTTCGCTTCGATGCGCGCTTTATAACCGAAACAAAAAATAACGACAGCGAAATCTTGGCATGGGAGCCATGCGTATACCGCATGGATTAATACCGACACCGCACACCCTCGCAACACTCCCGACGCGATCGGATCAGTCGCGCGAAGCGAGGCAGGGGTCGAGCAGAATATGGCTGTCGTCCTGAATTCTCATGGCGCCGCGCACGGTCACGATATCGCCGACCTGCATGCCGTTGTCCGAGTAGGTCACGCACAAGACGCGGATGCCCGGCACCGGGCAGATGCCGAGATACCAGAGCACCTCATCCGTCTCCACGATCGTCAGCGGGCCGGAAGCCCACAGATCGATGCGCTGGCCGCTTGGAGGCCGGAAATTCTCAATGGTCTTGTGGAGATCGTTGCAACGCGCGGTTTCCACGGGCGTTCCTTCCGGGAAGGCCAGTCCCGGCCGGCCGGGATAGGGGCTCTCTTGCGCCGGCGCCGGGGCAGCGAGCATCGGCAGCATGAAAAATGAGGCGAGTATCCTGCCACGTATCGACATTGAGGACCTTTGCTTCCGCCTTTCCATCGCCGCCATCGATGGACGGCACGCCCGTCAGGCGGTGTAACACATCTTCGGCGGCCGTCTGGCCGGCATGCCCCGCTTTTTCCCGTGTGATCGTCCGGAAACCGGTTACCACTTTCGAAAGACATGCTTTAGTGTCCTTCTTCGTATTCAAATCCGTTCGGTAGCACAGCCATGTTCCAGAGTTTCGACGTCACCTCCACCCCGCAATTCGGCCGCGAACGCGTGGAAGCGCTGCGCGCCGCCTTCGATGGCCTCGGCATCGACGGCTTCCTCGTGCCGCGCGCCGACGAATTCCAGGGCGAGTATGTGCCGAAGAACGCCGAGCGGCTGGCCTGGCTCACCGGTTTCACCGGCTCGGCCGGCATTGCCCTCGTCGCCCGCGGCGAGGCCGTCGTCTTCGTCGACGGCCGCTATGTCACACAGCTCGCCGAACAGGTGGACGGCAGCGTCTTCAAGGGCGGCGACCTCGTCGGCGAGCCGCCGCACCTGTGGATCCCAAAGCATGCCTCGAAGGGGTTCCGCCTCGGTATCGACCCCTGGCTGCACACCGGCGGCGAGGTGCGCAAGCTCGGAAAGGCGCTGGAAAAGGTCGGCGGCAGTCTGGTCCTGCTCGACCACAATCCGCTCGATCGGCTCTGGGCCGATCGTCCCGCCGAACCGCTCGGCCGGGTGAAGATCCAGCCGATCGAGTTCGCCGGCATGCTCGCCAAGGACAAGATCGCCGAGATGGCCGCGAAGGTCGCTGAGGCCGGCGCCGACGCGCTCGCCGTCACCGATCCCTCGACCGCCGCCTGGCTGTTCAACATTCGCGGCAGCGATGTCCCCCACACCCCTCACCCGCTGGTGCGCGCGATCCTGCATGCGGGAGGCAAGGCCGAGATCTTCGTCGACAAGCGCAAGACCGGCATCGAGGAAGAGGCCTACCTGACCCAGCTTGCCGACTTCTCCCCGCCGTCCGCGTTTCCGGCCCGCATCGCCGCCCTGTCGCGCGAGGGCAAGGGCATCATGCTCGACCCCGACCAGGCACCCTTCGCCCTCGCCGAAGCGATCCGCGCAGCCGGTGGTATGGTCGTCGAGGCCGCCGACCCGGCCCGCCTGCCCCGCGCCTGCAAGAACGCGGTCGAACTGGCGGGCTCCGCCAAGGCGCACCTGCAGGACGGCGCCGCCATGGTCGAGTTCCTCGCCTGGCTCGACGCGTCCGAACCGGGGACGCTCACGGAAATCGCGGTGACGAAGAAGCTCGAGTCCTGCCGCGCCGCCGTCGGCCAGCGCATGCAGAACCCGCTGAAGGACATCTCCTTCGACACGATCAGCGGCGCCGGCGCCCACGGCGCCATCATCCATTATCGCGTGACCACGCAGACCGACGCGACGCTCGAGGACGGCACGCTCTTTCTGATCGATTCCGGCGCGCAGTACATCAACGGCACGACGGACATCACCCGCACGGTTGCGATCGGTGACGTACCCCATGAACAGAAGCGCTTCTTCACGCTGGTGCTGAAGGGCATGATCGCGATCAGCACGGCCCGTTTTCCGAAGGGGAGCCGCGGCTGCGACCTCGACCCGCTCGCCCGCACGGCGCTGTGGAAGGCCGGTGCCGACTATGCCCACGGCACCGGCCACGGCGTCGGCTCCTATCTCTCCGTGCATGAGGGGCCGCAGCGGATCTCCCGGCTCGCCACGCAGGAACTGCTCCCCGGCATGATCCTCTCCAACGAGCCCGGCTACTACCGCGCCGGCAGCTTCGGCATCCGCATCGAGAACCTGATCCATGTCCTGGCCGCAGCTCCAATCGAGGGCGGCGACATCGACATGCTCGCCTTCGAGACGCTGACCTTCTGCCCGCTCGACAAGCGCCTGATCGTCACCGACCTGCTGACGCGCGAGGAAGCGGACTGGATCGACGCCTATCACGAGCATACGCGCGAAAAGCTGATGCCGCTGATCGAGGATGCCGACGTGCGGGGATGGCTGGAAGCCGCGACGGCACCGCTCGGCCGCGAGGGCTGACGGGACAGCGGGCGCCTGCAGGGTTTGTGAAAGGCCGCCGATCCTGAATCATGCGGCTGAATTGTGCGGCTGCCTCTCATCCGCCTGCCGGCACCTTCTCCCCGCAAGCGGGGAGAAGTACGCAGACCGCGATGTCTCCGTCCCCTTCATGGCGAGCGGAGTGACGAGAAGGGAAGAGAATGAGGGAATGGAGGCACGACGTCTCCGTCCCCTCTCCCTGCTTGCGGGGAGAGGGTCAGGGTGAGGGGCATTCCTTCGGCCGATGCGCGAGACGGCGAACGGCCATCCCCCGCCCCTGCCCGCTCAGGCCGAATGCGCCAGCGGCACGTCCTCGCGGACGGTTCCCAGGCCGAAATGCTCCCGCAGCGTCGTACCTTCGTAGTCCTCGCGGAACAGGCCGCGCCTGCGCAGGATCGGCACAACTTCGGCGGCAAACAGCTCGAACTGGCTGTAGAGGATCGGCGGCATCACGTTGAAGCCGTCGGCAGCCCCCGAGACCAGCCAGTCCTCGATGATGTCGGCCACTGCTTCCGGCGTCCCCGTCGCGGTAAAGTGCCCGCGTGCGCCGGCAAGCCGCCGCAGCAACTGGCGCAGCGTCAGCCCTTCGTTGAGCGAAGTCTCGACATAGCCGATGGCGCGGCTCTTCGAGGCCTCCACCCGCTCCGGAGCCGGGAAGTCGCCACGCTTCAGCGGGCGGTCGAGCGGCACGCCGCTGAAATCGTGGCCGCCGAAGCGGGCCGACAGCCGCGACAGTCCGATCTCGGTGCTGGTCAGCGCATCGAGCTCTTCCCAGACCTGTTCAGCTTCGCGCGTCGTCGAACCGATCGCAGCACTGAGGCCGGGCAGGATGACGATATCGTCCGGCCGGCGCCCGAAGGCGGCCGCCCTGCCCTTCACGTCGGCGTAGAAAGTCCGCGCCGAATCCTTGGTCAGGTGCGCGGTGAAGATCGCCTCGGCCCAGCGCGCGGCAAAGGCGCGTCCGGTGTCGGACTGCCCTGCCTGCACGTAGACCGGCCGCCCCTGCGGCCCGGCCGGAACGTTGAGCGGGCCGCGGGTGCGGTAGTGCCGCCCCTCGTAGTCGACGGGTTGGACCAGCGACGGATCGAGGTAGCGCCCGCCGTCGCGATCGTCGAGCACCGCATGCGCCGGATAGCTGCGCCAGAGCGCGTCCACCGCCTCCACGAACTCCTCGGCGATCCGGTAGCGCTCGCCATGCTCGACGTCCGCCGCAAGACCGTAGTTCAGGCCGGCCTGCGGCGCCCAGGAGGTAACGATGTTCCAGCCGGCTCGACCGTTCGAGATATTGTCGAGCGAGGCGAACTGCCGTGCCAGCGTATAGGGCTGGCTGTAGGTGGTGGAAGCGGTGCCGATCAGCCCGATCTTCTCGGTACGCATCGCGAGTGCCGAGAGCAGCGTCAACGGCTCCAGCGCCCCCGTCGCCACCAGCCCGCCATTATTGGGCGCGACCAGCGCATCGGCGAGGAATACCGCATCGAATTTTGCCGCCTCGGCGATCTGCGCGGCCTTCGCATAGAGATCGACATCGGTCAGGGCCTTCTTGGCCGAGGCCGGATGCCGCCACGCCGCCTCGTGATGGCCGCGCGGCATGAGGAACAGGTTCAGGTGCAGCTTGCGGGTCATGGTCCTGCCTTTCAGACGGTTTCGGCTTCGACGCCGAGGCTCGACAGCAGCGTCTGTCGGAGCCCGGCGAAATCGGGATGGTCGACGCGCCGCGGCTGCGGCATGCGGACGGGATGGTCCTCGGCGATCCGCCCGTCCTTCAGGACGAGGATGCGATCGGACAGAAGGAGCGCTTCCTCCACGTCGTGGGTGACGAGGATGACGGTCGGTCGCTGCCGTTCGACGAGGCGCAGGAGCAGCGCCTGCATGCGCAGCCGCGTCAGCGCGTCGAGCGCGCCGAAGGGCTCGTCGGCGAGCAGTACGTCCGGTTCGCGCAGCAGCGAGCGTGCCAGCGAAGCCCGCTGTTTCTGGCCGCCAGAGAGCGTCGACGGCCAGACGTCCGCCTTGTCGCCAAGGCCCACGGCCTCCAGCATTTCCAGCGCCGCCGCCCGCCCGTCCGGGCGTCGCAGGCCGAGCGTGACGTTGCCGATCACGCTCATCCACGGCAGCAGGCGCGAATCCTGGAACAGCACCGAGGAACTGCCGGCGACCTGGAAATGGCCGGCCGTCTCGGCATCGTCGTCGAGACCGGCAAGCGCGCGAAGCAGCGTCGTCTTGCCGGAACCGCTCTCGCCGAGCAGCGCCACGAACTGGCCGCGCGGGATCTCCAGCGACACCCGGTCGAGCACGGTCTTGCCCCTGAAGCTGCGCGACAGATCGCGCAGGACGACCGAGGGGGTGATGGGACGGTGGAAGGTCATGAGCCGAGCGACCTCCGGTAGGACAGCACTCTTGCTTCGGCGGCGCGAACGACCGCGTCCGAAACGAGCCCGAGCACCGCGTAGATGATGATGCCGACGACGATGATGTCGGTCTGGCCCCAGTCGCGCGCCCGGTTCATCAGGTATCCGATGCCCGTCTGGGTGTTGATCAGTTCGAGCACCACCAGCGCCGTCCAGCAGAGCGCCACGGCGAGCCGCAGCGACACGAAGAAGCCGGGAAGCGCACCGGGCAGCGCCACGTGGCGGATGAACTCGCCGCGCGTGAGCCCCAGCGTCCGCGCCAGCTCGATATGGCCGATGTCGATGCCACGCAGCGCCGCATGGGTGTTGATGTAGACCGGCACGAGCACGGCGGTGAAGATCAGGAACACCTTCATCGCCTCGCCGATGCCGAGCCAGATGATCACGAGCGGGATCAGCGCCAAGGTCGGCACCGCCCGCTTGATCTGCACCAGCCCGTCGATCAGCGCCTCACCGGTCCGCGTCAACCCCGAGAGCAGCGCCAGAACCACACCGGCGAGCACGCCGAGGAAGAGCCCGGAATAGGCGCGGCCGGCCGAGGCCAGAAGATGCGGCAGCAGGCTGCCGTCGGAAAACATCTGGTAGCCGGTGACGAGTGCGGTCGATGGTGCCGTCAGCGTCGCCGGCGACAGCAGCCCGAGCCGCGAGGCGGCCTCCCATGCCAGAACGACCAGAACCGGCCCCAGCAGGCGAAGCCCCGGCGGCAGACGCTCCGGCGTCAGCCGGACCGCGCGAGCCCCGCCGCGAGACGCGGCAGGCGATCGCTCGCCTGCCCGTCCCGCCGCGTAGAAATTGCCCCCCGAAGTCACGTCGGTCATGTCGTCTCCTGTCGTTTGCAGCAGCGCGCTCAGGCGCGGGCGCCGGCAATCACGTCGTCGAAGGTGTCCACGAAGGAGCCTGCGGCATCGAAGCGCTCCTTCAGGGAACCGGACTGGTAGAGGATGTCGATCAGCTTCTGGTGATGTGGGATCGCCTCCACCGACGTCTGGAACACCAGCGGCGACTGGCCGGCGAGGATCGCCGCCGTGTCGTCCGGGGCGATACGCTGGAAATCCGTGTAGTAGTGCTTCGCCCACGCATCCTCGTTGTCGTTGCTCCAGCGACCGGCGCGGACGAAGGCGCCGATGAACTGGCGGACCGCTGCCGCCTTGTCCGGATCGGCGAGCACCGCCGGGCGGGCGTAGAAGTAGCTCGTGCTCGGCAGCAGTCTTCGCTCCTCCGGGTCGAGCACCGGGCTGGCGCCGACCTGGTTGACCAGCCGCGTCACGTGCGGCTCCTGCAGCACCGCCACGTCGATGGCGCCCGAACGGATTGCATCCGGCAGGTCTGCGATCCGCAGCTTGACCAGTTGCACATCCTCGAGTTTCAGCCCGGCGCGGTTGAGCGCCTCGATCAGGAACACCTGCCGTCCCGAGCCCTCGATGTAGCTGACTCTCCTGCCTTTCAGCTCCGAGAGCTTGTTGATCACCAGCCCCGGCCGGCTGGTCAGCCGGTACTGCGCCACTTCGCGGGTGAAGGTGGCGACGATCGGCAGGAGCGTGCCGGCAGCGCGTGCCTGGATCGGCGGCGTGTCGCCGACATAGGCGATGTCGAGCGCCTCCGCCCGGATCGCCTCGTAGATCGCCGGCCCGCCGGCAAAGTTCGGCAGCTCGAACTGGAACTCCAGCTTGCCTCCCTCTCCGCTCGCCTCGAGAAGATTGCGCACGAGTTCGCTCTGGTCGGCAACGACCAGCTTCGTCGTTGCGGCGGGAGCGTCTTGCGCCGCCGCGCCGCGTCCGAACGCCGCCGAGAGCCCCATGGCGGCGGTGGTTGCGAGAAATGCCCGTCTGTCCAGCATGATATGCCCTCTCCTGTCGGTTTGTGGGAGAAAGGCTATGCCAGGAAAACGATGGCATCAATATCGATAGATTTTATGGATTTAATTTAATAATATATTCCAGCACGGGGCGCCGGTGCGATGCCTTCGTTCTGCAAACGGGCTGTTCCGTGATCGGTGGTTCTCATGTCAAGAGCGCAGCATCCGCCCGCCGGATACCTGCGCGCGCGGAAATTCGCTCTCTTCCGGAAGGTCTTCTTCAAACGCCGAGGGCGTAGCGCATCAGCATTACCGCGCACCAGCCGATCGCCAGCATCGGCAGCACGGAGAACCTGAGGCTTGCGATCAGGGCCGCGGCCATCGCCACCTGCACGTCTGGGCCGCCGGTGAAGAAGGCGGGCGCCACGAGCGTCGTCAGCACCGCCGCCGGCACGGCGTTCAGCGCCGCCTCCAACCGCGGCGGGATCGTCTTCATCCGCATCACCAGCCAGTATCCGCCGATGCGCGTCAGGAAGGTCGCGACGGCACCCGCAAGGATGATCGCGATCATGTCGGCATGAAAGAACGCGCCCATTTCAGCCCTCCTGCGCCGCGTCGCGCGACGCCGGGCCGCGCTTGACCGGCAGCACGGCGGCGAGCGCCATGCCGGCAAGCGCGCCGATGCTGACATGCCAGGGAGAGCCGACGGTGTGATAGGCGATCACAGAGACCGCACCGCTCACCGCGACCACGGAGAGGAAGTTCGGCCGCTTGCGGAAGCCGAGCACCAGCGCCATGAAATAGATCGGCAGCAGCACGTCGATGCCGATCACCTTCGGATCGCCGATGAGCTGGCCGAAGACGCCGCCGAGCGCGGTCATCACCTGCCAGGGAATATAGATGACCAGCGCGAAGCCGATATACCAGGCGAAGCTGACCTTGCGGCCCGATTCACCGCGCCGCAGCGTTTCAGCGAATTGCGGATCGGTGAGGACGAAGAAGGCGAAGAGCTTTTCCACCGGCGAGAAATGCCTGACGAACGGCGTCATCGCCGCCGAATAGAGGATGTGGCGGAAGTTCACCGCGAAGATCGACAGCACGATGACCCAGGGGGCGATGTTCTGCCCGAACAGCTCGATGCCGACGAGCTGGCTGGCGCCGGCGAAGATCGTCATGCTCATCAGCACGGCCTCGGCGATCGTCTGGCCGTTGGCGACCGCGATCGCGCCGAACAGCGCGCCGAACGGCGCCGCCGACAGGAACACCGGCGTGCCGTTGCGCACGCCCTCGAAGAAATCAGCCTTGTTCACCTGGCGCGCACCTCTGCCCTCACGTGGAACCGCTGTAGTCCCCCGCACCCCTCAGCGCAATTGAATATGGCTGAAGTATCGATCGATTTCGTTGAACCATTGGCGAGCCGGCCGAAGCCGGATCGTCCTTTCGGGATCAGGACTTGGCCTTCACCTGGAACGTGTGTTCCTGGGCGGGGAAGGTCCGCGCCTTCACCTCTTCGGCATAGGTCGCGAAGGCCTCGCTGATCTGCGGCGCGAGGTCGGCGAAGCGCTTGACGAAGCGCGGCTTGAAGTCGGTGAAGATGCCGAGCGCATCGTCCACGACCAGCACCTGGCCGTCGCAGGCCGGCGACGCGCCGATGCCGATCGTCGGCGCCTTGACCGACTCCGTGATCTCGCGGGCGAGCGGCTCGACCGTGCCCTCGATGACGATCGCGAACGCGCCCGCATCGTCGATCGCCTTGGCGTCGCGGCGGATCTTGTCGGCTTCCTTGTCGCTGCGCCCGAGCGAACGGTAGCCGCCGGTGGTGTTGATCAGCTGCGGCATCAACCCGACATGGCCGAGCACCGGAATGCCCCGCCGGGTGAGGAAATCGACGGTCTCGGCCATCTCCGCACCGCCCTCGAGCTTGACCGCGCTGCAGCCGGTCTCCTTCAGCACGCGCGCGGCGCTGTGGAACGCCTGCTCCTTCGATTCCTGGTAGGAGCCGAACGGCAGGTCGACCACGACGCAGGCCTTGTCCGATCCGCGCATCACCGCCTGGCCGTGCGCGATCATCATCTCCAGCGTCACGCCGACGGTGGAATCGAGCCCGTAGACCACCATGCCGAGCGAATCCCCGACCAGCATGAAGTCCACATGCGGATCGAGCAGCTTGGCGATCGGCGTCGTATAGGCCGTCAGGCTGACGATCGGCCGCTGGCCCTTCAGGGCCCGAATATCCGCGGGCGCAAGGCGCCGTTTCGCTGCATGCACGCTCATTGTCAGGCTACCTTCGCTGAATTCTGCACGTTCTGGCCGATAATCCGGTTGTCGAGCAGCTTCGTGCTCCCGATCCGGACGAAAAGCAACAAAAGAACCGGTCCGGGACCGATTTCCGCGACCTCGGCGAGCGTTTCGGGGTGCCGCAGCGCCACGATTTCCGCATTCGCCAGCGGTTCGGCGGCGATGAAGGCGTGAACGCTGTCCTCGACGGCGCGCGGGCTAGTCTCGCCGGCGCCGATGAGCCGCTCGGCCTCCGCCAGCGCCTTCGGCACGATCACCGCCGCCGCCCTCTGCTCGGCATTCAGGTAGACATTGCGCGACGAGCATGCGAGCCCGTCCGGCTCGCGGACCGTCGCCACCCCGACCACCTCAACCGGCTGCGCCAGGTCCTCGACCATGCGGCGGATGATCGTCAGCTGCTGGAAGTCCTTCTCCCCGAAATAGGCGCGGTCCGGGCCGACGATGTTGAAGAGCTTGGTGACGACGGTACAGACCCCGGAAAAGTGGCCGGGCCGCACGGAGCCCTCGAGTTCGGCGCCGAGCGTGGGCACGTCGACGACCGTCGCCATCGGGCGGGGATACATATCCGAAACACCGGGCGCGAACACGAAGTCTACGCCGCCCTCCTCCAGCATCTTTTCGTCGCGCGGCAGGTCGCGCGGATAGCGCGTCAGGTCCTCGCCAGCGCCGAACTGCAGCGGATTGACGAAGATCGAGGCGACGACCACGTCGTTCTCGGCGCGCGCGCGCCGCACGAGTTCCATGTGGCCGACGTGTAGGTAACCCATCGTCGGCACGAGGCCGACGGACTTGCCGCTGGCGCGAAACGGCGCCAGCGCCGCACGCAAGCCTTCGATTGTGGTGACGGTCTGCATCGAGGCGGATCCTCCAGCCTGGCTGACCACGGAAGATGAGCGATCCGCCAGGGTCAGCACGAATTTCACTGCCGCGCATCGGCCCCGCCGCACATCGCTGCCGGCCCGACCCGTCTGCGCCACACCTCCTCCCAAAGGTGCCGCTGCCGGTAGCCTCTCGGCTCTTTCGCGGCAGCGGCGCTTTCTAGCTTGTGCAGCGCAAAAACACAATCTCCCGCCGCGCCGAACTCCGGTTGGCCTCCTGTCCGCACACGGCCTCGCGGCAGCCAACGCGCCATCCGATATTCTATCTGTACTTTTGCGCCGCTTCCCGCTACGAACGCGCCAATCGCAGACGGCCGGAGAGCCGGAGCAATGCGCCCGTACGTCCGGGCCGGACCTGACGCATGCGCCCCGAAGACGTGCAGCGGTTTCGGGACCGCTCCATGCACAGGATAGAGACACGGAAGGCACGTGAGCCGTTATCAGGCAGCGCGCCTCACAATATCGAAAGACCAGACATGACCGATTACGAACGCCTCGTTCCGGCGATGGCAAGCGCGTTGGCGAAACGCGGCTACACGACGCTGACCCCGGTGCAGAAGGCGGTGGCCGATCCCGACCTCGAAGGCGCGGACCTGCTCGTTTCCGCCCAGACCGGCTCGGGCAAGACGGTGGCCTTCGGGCTCGCCTTTGCGCCGACCCTGCTCGGCGGCGAGGAACGCTTTGGCCGGGCGTCGATGCCGCTGGCATTGGCGATCGCGCCGACGCGCGAGCTCGCCCTGCAGGTGAAGCGCGAGCTCGAATGGCTCTATGGCGAGACCGGCGCCGTGATCGCCTCCTGCGTCGGCGGCATGGACATCCGCACCGAGCGCCGCGCGCTGGAACGCGGCGCCCAGATCGTCGTCGGCACCCCCGGCCGCCTGCGCGACCATATCGACCGCGGCGCGCTGGATCTTTCCGGACTGAAGGCGGTGGTGCTCGACGAGGCCGACGAGATGCTCGACCTCGGCTTCCGCGAGGACCTGGAATTCATCCTCGAGGCCGCGCCGGACGAACGCCGCACGCTGATGTTCTCGGCGACCGTTCCCCGCGCCATCGAGGAACTCGCGCGCAACTACCAGCGCGACGCCGTGCGCGTGACGACGGCGGCCGAGAAGGGCCAGCACGGCGACATCGCCTATCGCGCGCTGGCGGTCACCCCGCACGACCGCGAGAATGCCATCATCAACGTGCTGCGCTTCTATGAGGCTCCGACGGCGATCGTCTTCTGCTCGACCCGCGCCGCCGTCAACCACCTGACCGCGCGCCTGAACAATCGCGGCTTCTCCGTCGTAGCACTCTCCGGCGAACTATCGCAGAACGAGCGGACCCACGCCCTGCAGGCGATGCGCGACGGCCGCGCCCGGGTGTGCATCGCAACCGACGTCGCCGCCCGCGGCATCGACCTGCCCAATCTCGAACTCGTCGTCCATGCCGATCTTCCGACCAATCCGGAGACGCTGCTGCACAGGAGCGGCCGCACCGGGCGGGCGGGCCGCAAGGGCGTGAGCGCGCTGATCGTTCCGGTGCCGGCGATCCGCCGCGCCGAGCGCCTGCTGGCGACAGCCAAGATCATGGCCGAATGGGCAAACCCGCCATCCGCCGACGAGATCCTTCGCCGCGACGACGAGCGGCTTCTGGCCGATCCCATCCTGGCCGAGCCGGTGGCCGACGACGAGGCGGAATTCACCGACACCCTTCTTTCGACCCTCGACGCCCGCCAGATCGCAGCGGCCTTCGTGCGTCTCTACCGCAAGGGCCGGTCCGCGCCGGAGGATCTGCGGGAAGTCGATCTTACGCAACGCCGCCCCGCCCGCGAACGCCGGTCGGGCGAAGCCGGAGATCCGGCGCCCCGCCCGCCGCGCGATGCCTTCGGCCCCGGCCGCTGGATCTCGATCTCCGTTGGCCGCAAGCAGAACGCCGAGCCGCGCTGGCTGATCCCGATGCTCTGCCGGGCCGGCGGCATCACCCGCAATGAGATCGGCGCGATCCGCATGCAGCAGGACGAAACCTATGTCGAACTCGCCGAAGCCTCGGCAGAGGCCTTCCTCGAAAGGATCGGCCCGAAGCAGGTCATCGAGAAGGGCATTCGCCTGACGAAGCTCGACGGCGCACCGGACATGACACGCGGCAAGCCGGCAGGCGACCGCCCCGGCCGCGGCCCGCGGAAGGATCGGGAATTCGCAGGCGAGCGCGAGAACGGCCCGCGTGAGCGGGCCTCCGACAGGTCTGCCCGCGCCGATTTCGCCGGCAAGCCCGCCCGCAAGGGCTGGGAGAAGGCCGCCCAGGCCGAAGGCCGCAGCCGCTCCCCGCAGGACCGGGACGAGCGTCCCGGCAAGCCGGCCGGCTTCAAGGGCAAGACGGCGGACTTCAAGGGCAAGGCCAAGTCCTTCAAGGACGGCGCCTTCGCCGACAAGCCGCCCCGCCAGGACCATCCGGCCAAGGCTGCATCGCCCAAGCGGAAGGCGCGCAAGTCCAACGGCTGACGCCCGGAAGGCGGCATGTGCCTGCCGCCTTCCCGCCTCCCTTATCGCGTTCCTGATTGCGTCCCGACCACGTCTCGCAATCGAGGATTGGGCTGTCGCTTCGCCGATTCGCGCAACGAATGGGCGTATTTCGCCGTTTTCCCCCTTCACCACCTGCCGGAAGAATCATATTGTCGCTGCAGCGCCACAGGATTTTCGAATCAGGACGGGGGCGGCGCGACGTGGCGGGCTGAATGGCAGAAACGAAACCAAATATGGGCCGGAACAGTCTCCTGTCCCTCTCCATGGACAGGCTGACCGAAGAGTTCTGGGAACGCTACCGTCGCCTGCACGACGCCATCGACGCAGAAGACATGCCGCTCGTCCACCGCATGGACCGGGAACTGACGAACGCGCTGACGGCCCTGGTCGACCACCAGACGCAGGACGCGGCCGAGCAGCAGGCGCAGTTCACCGCTCTGCTGCGGCTTTTGCGCGAGGAGGCCGAAGACGCCTCCAGCGTCCGCAACAATGCCGACCTGATCGAACTGCTCCTCCGGCGATACATCACCGTCCGCACCCGGCCGGCCGACCAGAACGGCCTGCCCGCCCTGTCCGCGCCGGTCCGCAACGGGGTGCTGGACATCGGCCAGCTCGATACGCTGGCCGAGCGCGTCTCGGTCGTGACCACCGACTATCGCTATCTCTACGCCAATGCCACCGATGCGGCACGGCTGAAGCGCAAGCCGCACGAACTGGTCGGGCGGCACGTGCGCGACATCGTCGGCGCCGATCACTTCAACAACGTTATCAAGGGCAATCTCGACCGCTGTTTTGCGGGCGAGACCGTCGAATACACCAATGCCCGCGAGCGGGACGGCAACCTCGTCGTGATCCGCCGCCGGCTGACGCCCTGCTATTCGGAAGGCGCCACCATGATCGGCGCACTGGTGGTCATCCACGAAGGCCCCGACCGCCGCCGCCGGGACCATTGAGACCTGGCGTAGCCCCACGCCGCTGGAACCCCATCCGCTCAGGCCTTGACGCGCTCCAGCCACTGGTCCTCGTCGATCACCTCGACGCCGAATTCCCGCGCCTTGTCGAGCTTGGAGCCCGCGCCCGGGCCGGCCACGACGAGGTCCGTCTTCTTCGACACCGAGCCCGATACCTTGGCGCCCAGCCGCTCGGCCATCGCCTTGGCCTCGTCGCGCGTCATCTTCTCCAGCGTTCCGGTGAAGACCACGGTCTTGCCGGCAACCGGGCTGTCGCTGGCAACGGGCGCCTCGGCCGCTTCCGGCGTGACCTCCTCGATAAGCCGCCCGATCACGTCGAGGTTGCGCGGCTCCTTGTAGAACTCCACGATGGCGCGGGCGACCACCTCGCCGATGCCGTCGATGCTGTTGAGCTCCGCCCACGCCTCGCCCGAAAACGTGGCCGCCCCCTTCATCCCCGCCTCGAAGGCCGCATAGGTGCCGTAGGCGCGCGCCAGGAGCTTGGCCGTCGTCTCGCCGACATGGCGGATGCCGAGCGCGTAGATGAAGCGGTTAAGCGCGATCGTCCGCCGCTCGTCGATCGCGTCGAACAGCTTCTTCACGCTCACCTTGCCGAAGCCGTCGATGTTCTCCAGCTTGGTCAGCGAGGTCTCCTGCCGCCGCTTCAGCGTGAATATCTCCGGCGCGGTGCGGATCGACAATGCCGGATCCTCCGCCTCGAAGAAGAAATCGATCTGCTTGGAGCCGAGCCCCTCGATGTCGTAGGCGTTGCGCGAGACGAAGTGCTTCAGGTGCTCCACCGCCTGCGCCCGGCACACAAAGCCGCCGGTGCAGCGGCGCACCGCATCCACCTTGCCCGACTTCTCGTTGATGTCGCGCACCGCATGGCTGCCGCAGACCGGGCAGGTCTTCGGAAATTCGTAGGGCACGGCATCCGTCGGCCGCTTCTCCATCACCACGTCGAGCACCTGCGGGATGACGTCGCCTGCCCGCTGCACGATCACCGTGTCACCGATGCGGATGTCGTGGCCGTCGTCGCGGATGCGCTCGCCGGAATTGCCGAGGCCCTTGATGTAGTCTTCGTTATGCAGCGTCGCATTCGTCACCACGACGCCGCCGACGGTGACCGGGGTGAGCCGCGCCACCGGCGTCAGCGCGCCGGTACGGCCCACCTGGATATCGATCTTCTCGACCTTCGTGAACGCCTGCTCGGCCGGGAACTTGTGTGCCGTCGCCCAGCGCGGGCTGCGCGAGCGGAAGCCGAGCCGCGCCTGCAGGTCCAGCCGGTCGACCTTGTAGACGACGCCGTCGATCTCGTAGTCGAGATCCGGGCGCTTCAGCCCGATCTCGGCATAGTGGGCGATGATGTCTTCTACCGAGGTCAACCGCTTCATCAGCGGATTGACCGGAAAGCCCCAATCCCTGAACGTCTCGACCATGCCCATCTGCGTATCGGCCGGCATCGCGGACATCTCGCCCCAGGCATAGGCGAAGAACTTCAGGTTGCGGCTGGCCGTCACCTTCGCATCGAGCTGGCGCAGCGAGCCTGCCGCCGTGTTGCGCGGATTGACGTAGGTCTGCTTGCCGTCCGCCGCCATCTTCTCGTTGAGCGCCAGAAAGTCGGCTTTGCTCATATAGACCTCGCCGCGGACCTCCACCACATCCGGCACGCCGGCCGGCAGGCGGTCGGGGATTTCCCTGATGGTCCGGACGTTCTCGGTGACGTTTTCGCCGGTCGTGCCGTCGCCGCGGGTCGCCGCATTGACGAGGCGACCCTGCTCGTAGCGGATCGACATCGACAGGCCGTCGATCTTCGGCTCGGCGGTAAACGCGATCGATCCGTCCGGCAGGAGCCCGAGGAAGCGGTAGACGGAGGCGACGAAGTCGCGCACGTCCTCGTCGGAAAACGTGTTGTCGAGCGACAGCATCGGCCGCGAATGGGTGATCGGCGCAAAGGTCGCAAGCGGCGCGGCGCCAACCTTGATCGAAGGGCTGTCGGCGCGCACGAGTTGCGGGAACCGCGCCTCGATCGCATCGTTGCGCCGCTTCAGCGCGTCATAGTCGGCGTCCGAGATCTCCGGCCGGTCCTGGCCGTGGTAGAGCACGTCGTTCCTGGCGATCTCGGCCGCAAGAAAGGCCAGCTCGGCCGCCGCCTGTTCGTCTGTCAGGTTCTCGACGGGGATTTTCTCGACGGACATCGCACTGCTCCAGAAAGGTTCGTCTGGTTTTTAGAGCATGGCGGCAAAAAGAAAAGCAGCCTCGGGCGTAGTCCTCACGAAGATGTGGGCACCCGCGGGTACAAAGGCATCTTGAGGCTCCGCTGCCTCGGTCAGCCGCCGCCGGACAGGAGCCGCGCCGCCGCCGCCCTCGCCTCCTCGGTGACCGACGCGCCGGCGAGCATGCGGGCGATTTCCTCGGTACGGGCGCCGTCGTCCATGCGGGCTACGCGGGTGGCGATCGCCTCGCCGCCGTCGACCGGCCCCTTGGAGATCAGGAGATGCGTGGCAGCACGCGCCGCCACCTGCGGCGCATGGGTGACGGAAAGCACCTGCACCGTCGACGACAACCGCTTCAGCCGCTGGCCGATCGCATCCGCCACCGCCCCGCCGACGCCGGTGTCGATCTCGTCGAAGACGAGCGTCGGCGCCGAGCCGCGGTCGGCAAGCGCGACCTTCAACGCCAGCAGGAAGCGCGAGAGTTCGCCGCCGGAGGCGACCTTCATGATCGGGCCGGGGCGCGTGCCCGGATTGGTCTGGACATGGAATTCGACGGTGTCGATCCCCTCCTCCGCCCCGCCGTCGGGATCGGTGGTGATGTTGACCATGAAGCGGGCGCGCTCCAGCTTGAGCGCCGGAAGCTCCGCCATCACCGCGCCGGCGAGCGCCTCGGCCGTATGGTGGCGGCGCTCCGACAGCGCGCGCGCGGCGGCGTCGAAGGCAGCCCGCATCTCGCCCAGGGCCTGCTCCAGCCGGGTCAGCTTCTCCTCGCCCGCATCGAGATCGGCGAGGTCCGCAATCATCCGCACCGCCAGCGCCGGCAGGCCGGAGACGGGTACGGAATATTTCCGCGAGGCGGCGCGGAGCGCAAACAGCCGCTCCTCGGTGCGCTCCAGGAGCTTCGGATCGAACTCGGTCTTGCGCAGCGCCACGTCGACCGCCATCTGCGCGTCCGAGAGCTGGTCGACGGCGCGGCCGAGCAGCTCGACCGTCTCCTCCAAAAGACCCGGCGCCTCCTGGCTCTTGCGCTCCAGCCGCCGCACCATCGAGGCGATGACGGGAACCGGCGAGGCGTTGCCGTTCAGGAAATCGCTCGCCTCGTTGATGTCGCCGGCGATCCGCTCGGCTTTCATCATCCGCGCGCGCTCTTCCGCAAGTACCTCCTCCTCGCCGTCCTGCGGCGAGAGCTTCTCCAGTTCGTCCACGGAGGAGCGGATATAGTCGGCCTCGCGCGCGGCCGCCTCCACCTTTTCGCGGTGGCGGCGCAGCGCGCGCTCGGCATCCTTCCAGTTCTGGTAGAGGCGGGAAACGTCCGCCACCGTCTCGCCAAGGCCGCCGAAGGCGTCGAGCAGCACGCGGTGCGCGTCCGTGTCGATCAGCGCGCGGTCGTCGTGCTGGCCGTGGATCTCGACGAGCAACTGCCCCGCCTGCCGCATCAGCTGGACCGAGACCGGCTGGTCGTTGACATAGGCCTTGGTGCGGCCGTCGGCCGACTGCACGCGGCGGAAGATCAGGTCGCCGTCGTCGTCGATGGCGTTGTCGCGCAGAAGCGTGCGGGCCGCGTGCCCCATCGGCACGTCGAACACGGCCGTCACCTGGCCCTTGTCGAGCCCGTGGCGGACCAACGAGCCGTCGCCGCGCCCGCCGAGGGCGAGCGAGAGCGAATCGAGCAGGATGGATTTTCCGGCGCCGGTTTCGCCGGTCAGCACCGAGAGCCCGCCATCGAAAGCGAGGTCAAGCCGTTCGATCAGGACGATATCGCGGATCGAAAGCTGTGCCAGCATCCGAGGTCATATCTCTTTGCTCAGGCGCCGATGAGGGCCTTGCCGGCGCGCGAAATCCAGGAACCAGCATTCTCGCGCGGCTCCAGCCCCTTCGACTGCAGCAGCTTGTAGGAATCCGCATACCACTGGCTGTCCGGATAGTTGTGGCCGAGAACGGCGGCAGCGGTCTGCGCTTCGCTGGTAATACCCATTGCATAATAGGATTCGACGAGGCGCGCGAGCGCTTCCTCCACCTGGTTCGTCGTGCCGTACTGCTCGACGACGGTGCGGAAGCGGGTGATCGCCGCCAGGTATTCCTTGCGCTCGAGATAGTAGCGGCCGACCTGCATCTCCTTGCCGGCGAGCTGGTCGCGCGCAAAGCGGATCTTGGCCTGCGCGTCCTCGACATATTCCGAATCGGGGTACTTGGTGACGACCGCCTGCATCGCCTCGATCGTCTGCGTGGCCGGACGCTGGTCCTGCGTCACGCTCGGGATCTGCTTGGCATAAGCCAGCCCGACGATGTACTGCGCATACGCCGCGTCCTCGGACTCCGGATAGAGCTTGAGGTAGCGCTGGCCGGCGGTGATCGCCTCCTGGTTGGCGCCCTGTCGGTAGTTCACGAAGGCGCTCATCACCAGCGCCTTGCGGGCATATTCGGAGAACGGGTGCTGCCGGTCGATCGCGGCGAACTTGCGCGAGGCCTCGGTGACGTTGCCGGCATTGAGGTTCGCCAGCCCCTGGTTGTAGAGAACCTCGGGCGGATCGGTCTCGGCCGAAAGCTTGGTGATGTCGATGTCGGGATCGCTTTGGCATGCCGTCAGCGCCAGCGGCACCGTGGACAGGAGGGCGACGCAGGCAATCCGCGTCCAATGCTTGGCACCAACAATCCCTGCAAATTTCATCTGACAATCCCAAAATCATCGCGGCGCCCTGTTCGAGCGCCGTTCATTGAACGCGTTCTATCCCCAATCCCGCGCATACCGCAACGCCATGCCGCTGCATTAACGCATTTTTATGGCAAAGAAAGTGTGAAGCACCGTGCGATCGGAAATGCTCCCGGCCCTCAGGCGGACCAGGGAGCGAACTCCGGTGCGTTCACGGTGATGAGCTCGCGTTTGCCGGCGCGAGCGCGCGGGACCGAAGCCTCGACGACCTCATAGGCCGTGCGATCGTTGAGCAGCGCCTTCAGCGCCATCGCGTTCATCTTGTGGCCGCCGCGGTAGGAGCGGTAGCAGCCGATGAACTGCGCGCCGGCAAGCGCCAGGTCGCCGACGGCGTCCAGCGTCTTGTGACGGGCGAACTCGTCGCCGTCGTAGCGCAGGCCCTCGATGTTGATCACGGCGTTGTCGTCGGAGATGACGACCGAGTTCTCAAGCGAGGAGCCGAGCGCATAGCCGGCCGCCCAGAGGCGTTCGACGTCGCGCATGAAGCCGAAGGTCCGGGCGCGCGACAGCTCGCTGCGGAAAGTCGCAGGCGTCAGTTCGCCCTTCCAGGCCTGGCGGCCGATCAGCGGGCAATCGAAATCGATTTCGACCTCGAAGCGGGTGCCGTCATGCGGCGAAAACTCCGCCCAGGACGAACCGGCCTCGACGCGGACCGGCTTGACCACGCGGATGTAGCGGCGCTTGACGGCAAGCGGCCGCAGGCCGACCTGGTCGATTGCATCGATGAAGGGAGCGGAGCTGCCGTCCATGATCGGCATCTCGGCGCCCTGGACCTCGATCAGCACGTTGTCCAGCGAGAGCGCATAGAGCGCTGCCATGACGTGCTCGATGGTGGCGATGGACTTGTCCGGCGAGAAACCGAGAACGGTGCAGAGGTCGGTGTTGCCCACCTGCGAGGAAACGGCACGGTATTCGCTCACGGACCCGTTGTCGTGAAGGCGCTGGAAGACGATGCCGCTGTCGGCCTCGGCCGGATGAAACGTAATGGAAACGACCGCGCCGGAATGGACGCCTGTTCCCGAAATCGTGACCGGGCTCGAGATCGTCGTCTGAAAACCCAGCAAGCTAATGGACATCTTCTAATTCGCCTTATCTTATCACCGGCACCGGGCCGATCGTCACTATTTTGTTGTCGTTTTGCTTCGCGTGCTCCTCGACCGTCGAAGCGGGAAATCGGAGCGTTGCAGCAGAGACTGCGCCAGGCCTGTAAAAATCGCCCGTGAATCAATGCGCTGGCGGCGTTTCTGGCCGGAATGTAGTTGCGCGCCTGAATTGTTACAAATCACTGTTTCTTTCGTTTTGTTACGCCCCACAAGGACTACCCAAACCACTGAAAGATTTCACAAAAAAGAAGGCCCGGACAGGCGGTCCGGGCCTTCGTTTGCAACAATGCTGACAGCGCTAGTTCGACTGGCGGCGCAGGAAGGCGGGAATCTCCAGCTGGTCGTCCTCGCTGAGCGCCCGCGGCTGTGGCGTGGCGCGGCCATGGTCGTCGAGCTGTCCCCGGCGCGGTGCGTAGATGCTCGCTTCCGGCGACATCGCCCGGCGCTGCGGGGCGGCGGTTTCTGCTGCCGGCTGCTCCTCCTCGTCGCGACGCGCCAGCGAGGACGTGAGGCGCTTCAGGAGCCCCATCGGGCCGCGCTCCTCCGGCTGGGCCTGCGCCGGCTGGACGCGGTGCTCCATCTCGGCCTGCACCACCGGCGGGAAGTCCTCGATCTTCGGCATGCGGCTGGCGACCGGCTCCTGGCGGATGACCGGGGCCGCGGGCTCGGCGCGCTGCTGGACCGGGGCCGGCTGGTACTGCGGCTGCGGAGCCGGCGCCGGGCGTGCGGCAACCGGCGCCATGACCGGAGCTTCGGCCGGAGTCGACGCAAAGATCCGGCTCTGCGGGCGGAACTCTTCCTGCGGGGCGGGCGCCGGCTTGGCGTCCGGCAGGGCCAGTTCGCGCTCGAGGCCGATCTCGGCCTGGCGGATCGTCTCGGCGACCGGGTCGGCCATGCGTGCCGGCTGCGGCGCGACGGGCTGCGTCATGACCGGCGCGGGTGCGGCTGCAACCGGCTGCGGTGCCGGGGCGGCCTGCGGATGCGGCGGAACGGCAGCCGACGGGCGCACCAGCGGCTTGTTCACCGGGCGAAAGTCGGCAGCGCGGCCGGTATCCTGCGACGTCGCCCGGTCGATGCCGGTGGCGACGACGGAGACGCGGATCAGGCCTTCCAGTTCCTCGTCGAAGGTGGCGCCGAGGATGATGTTGGCGTCCGGATCGACTTCCTCGCGGATGCGGGTTGCAGCCTCGTCGACTTCGAACAGCGTCAGGTCACGGCCGCCGGTGATCGAGATCAGCAAGCCCTGCGCGCCCTTCATCGAGGTCTCGTCGAGCAGCGGGTTGGCGATCGCGGCCTCGGCTGCGGCCATTGCGCGGCCCTCGCCCGATGCCTCGCCGGTGCCCATCATGGCGCGGCCCATCTCGCGCATCACCGAGCGGACGTCGGCGAAGTCGAGGTTGATCAGGCCTTCCTTGACCATCAGGTCGGTGATGCAGGCGACGCCCGAATAGAGCACCTGGTCGGCCATCGCAAACGCGTCGGCAAAGGTGGTCTTGTCGTTGGCAATCCGGAACAGGTTCTGGTTCGGGATCACGATCAGCGTGTCGACCGACTTCTGCAGTTCCTGGATGCCCTGTTCGGCGAGACGCATGCGGCGGCCGCCTTCGAAGTGGAACGGCTTGGTGACGACGCCGACGGTCAGGATGCCCTTGTTGCGGGCCGCCTGCGCGACGATCGGGGCAGCCCCCGTGCCGGTGCCGCCGCCCATGCCGGCGGTGACGAAGCACATGTGCGTGCCGTTCAGGTGGTCGATGATCTCGTCGATGCACTCCTCGGCGGCCGCACGGCCGACCTCGGGCTGCGAACCGGCGCCGAGGCCCTCGGTGACCTGCGCGCCCATCTGGATGATGCGCTCGGCCTTGGTCATGGTCAGTGCTTGGGCATCCGTGTTGGCGACGACGAAATCGACGCCCTGCAGCCCCGCGGTGATCATGTTGTTGACAGCGTTGCCGCCGCCGCCGCCGACACCGAAGACGGTGATGCGGGGCTTCAGCTCAGTGATGTCCGGCTTCTGCAGCTTGATGGTCATTGTCGATGTTCCTTTTGTCTGTTCCGGCCCGCGTCGCCACACCGGCCATGTTCCCTAATTCCGTAACCCGCCTACGCAACTACCCGGCGGCAACCCGTCAGAAACTCTCCTTCAGCCATTGCCCCATGCGGGCAATGCGGCCGTTTCCTCCTGCAAGCGACGCAAGCATGCCGCCCTGCGTCGAATGCGCTTCCAACTCCGCCACCTGCGGATAGATCATCAGGCCCACCGCCGTGGAAAACGCCGCACCCTTGGCCGCGGCTGGCAGGCCCGACACGCCGAGCGGACGCCCGACACGAACGTTGCGCGCCAGAATCCGGCGCGCGGCTTCCGGCAGTCCCGTGAGCTGGCTGGCACCGCCCGTCAGCACGATTCGCTTACCCACGATCGGCGAGAAGCCGGAGCGTTGGATCCGGTCGCGGATCAGCTCCAGCGTCTCCTCGATGCGGGCGCGGACGATGCGCGACAGGAGCGCCCGCGGCACATGGGTCGGCTGGTCGCGGTCGTCCTCGCCGATCGGCGGGACGGCGACGATATCGCTTTCGTCGGACGCATTCGGCAGCGCCGAGCCGTGCACGACCTTCAGCCGCTCCGCATCCTCGATCCGGGTGGAGAGGCCGCGGGCGATGTCGGTGGTGACGTGATGGCCGCCGAGCGCGACCGCGTCGGCATGCACGAGCTTGCCCTCGGCAAAGACCGAGATCGCCGTCGTGCCGCCGCCCATGTCGATGCAGGCGCAGCCGAGTTCGACCTCGTCGTCGACGAGCGCCGAAAGACCGCTGGCATAGGGGGTTGCCACCATGCCCTCGACCGAAAGATGGGCGCGGTTGACGCAGAGCTCGAGGTTCTTCAGCGCCGTGCGCTCGGCCGTCAGCACGTGCATGTCGACGCCGAGGACGTCGCCGTACATCGACAGCGGATCGCGGATGCCGCGTTCGCCGTCCAGCGAATAGCCGGTCGGCAGCGAATGCAGGATCGCCCGGTCCTGGCGCAGCGAGCGCTGGCCCGCCGCCGTCAGCACCTTGCGCAGGTCGGCCGCCTCGACTTCCTGTCCGCCGAGATCGATCGTGCCGGTATAGATGTCGCTCTGCAGGCGTCCGGCCGAGACGTTGACGATCAGGCTGTCGATCGTCAGCCCGGCCATCCGCTCGGCGGCGTCGACCGCCAGCCGGACGACGCTCTCGGCTGCATCGAGATCGGCGATCACGCCGTTCTTGACGCCGCGCGAGCGCTGGTGGCCGATGCCGATGACCTCGATCGAATGGGTGCGACCCGGCAGGATCTCGCTCTCGGGGCGCGGCGTCAGCCGGCCGATCATGCAGACGACCTTGGTCGAGCCGATGTCGAGCACCGATACGATGTGCGTCCGCTTCGAATTGAGCGGCTTCAGGCGCGGCAGGCCGAAATGGGAGGAACCGAAGATACTCATGAGCGGTCGGTCACCTTCTTCAATTCCTTCGTCCGCTGCTCCAGCACCTTCATGCGGCGCTCAGCGGCACCCTCTGTCAGTCGAACGGTGGTACGGTCTTCCAGCCTCAGGTCCACGGCGGCGATGTCGCGCTCCAGGATCCCCTGCTCCGCCTCGAACCTTGCAAGCACCGCCATGGCGCGCGGCACGTTGGTCTCCGGCAGCATGACGACGACGCCGTTGTCCAGGCGCAGGTCCCAGCGGCGACCGGCGACACGGACATAGGCCTTCACGCGCGCCTTGACGTCCGGCCAGGCCTCGAACTGCTTCTCGAACTCGGCGGCGGCGGCTTCCGCGTCGCGACCGACGAACAGCGGCAGCGCGGAAAACTTGCTGTCGCGCAGCGGCGCGATCACGCTGCCGTTCTTCTCGATCAGGGACAGGTCGTTGCCGTGCTGCCAGATGCCGAAGGCGCTGCGCTCTTTCAGCGCCACCTCGATCGTTCCGGGATAGACCTTGCGCACGGAGACATGCTCGACCCAGGGCAGTTCCGACAGCTTCCGGCGAGCCTCCTCCACGTCGAGCGCAACGAGCGAGGTCGTGCCGTCGAGGCCGAGCAGTTCGAGGATCTCGATCTCGGAGGTCTCGCGGGCACCGGAAACCTTGACGTCGTCGATGGCGAACCCGACCGCGGTCGTGGTCGTCTGCGCGAAGTCCTGGCTATGGCCGCCGAGCGACATGCCGTAGAAGCCGGTGGCAGCGAAGAAGGACACCGCGGCCACCGTGCCGGCATGGCGCGGGATCGTCACCCGGCCGACCGCGAGACCGACGGCAAGGCGCACGACGCGGCGCAGCGGACGCGGCAGCACGCGGCCGCCCTCGGCCTCCGCAAGCCCTGCGGCGTCCATCCGGCGCGCTCTGCCTCTCTTTCTGCCGGTCAACGCAAACAAGACGCGTCCTCCACCATCCAACTCAAGAATTCACCAAAGGAATGGCCGGCATGGACGGCCATTTCGGGCACCAGGGATGTCGGGGTCATGCCGGGCTGCGTATTGATTTCCAGCCACACGATCTCGCCATTTTCGGAGAAGCGGTCGTCGTACCGGAAGTCCGATCTGCTGACGCCGCGGCACCCGATCGCTTGATGCGCCTTGAGTGCGAGTGTTTGTATTTTTTGGTAAATATTTGGTGAAATTTGTGCCGGAAGGACGTGTCTCGAGCCGCCTTTCTCGTATTTTGCATCGTAATCGTAGAAGCCGTGTCCCTGCGGCACCACCTCGGTGACGCCGAGCGCGACATTGCCCATCACCCCGCAGGTCAGTTCGCGCCCGTAGACGTAGCGCTCGACCATGACGTCGTCGCCGTAGCGCCAGTCGGCCGAGGTGACGACCTGCGGCGGATGCGGCTGGTCCTCCTTGACGATGACGACGCCGAAGCTCGACCCCTCGCGCACCGGCTTGACCACATAGGGGGGCTTCATCGGATGCGCCGAGGTGATGTCGAAGCGGTTCATCAGCTTCGCCTCGGCGACGGGGATGCCCGCGGCTTTGGCGACGATCTTCGCCTGCGCCTTGTCCATCGCCAGTGCCGACGAAAGAACGCCCGAATGCGTATAGGGGATCTGCAGGTATTCGAGGATGCCCTGAATCTTGCCGTCCTCGCCGAAGGGACCATGCAGGGCATTGAAGGCGACGTCCGGCGCAAGTTCGGCAAGGACCGTGGCGACGTCGTAGCCGACATCGACCCGGGTGACGCGATAACCATGCGCCTCGAGGGCATCCGCACAGGCGTTGCCGGACGAAAGGCTTACGGGCCGTTCGGAGGAAATCCCACCCATCAGCACCGCGACATGCTTGCTCATCTTCACCCCTGGACTCGATCTCTCACATTGACCGGATTTCCTTGCCCGGGCCTGACCTCGATCGGCGCCGGCGACTCGAATTTCCGCCTCCCCGTCACTACAACGGCATTATGGTTAATGAAGCGTTTACTTTCGTTAACCGGCCCGCGATGAAATCGTAAACGCATCATTCCCGAATCAAACCGCAGCAGGGATTCTCTCCTTAGAATCAGAGAGTTGCCGGCAATGCAAGCTCCAACACACGAGGAAGAGAAATGAATACGCCCGCCCCGGACACCGGAGCGGGCGACGTTTCACGCCGGGAAAATGCGGACCTCAGTCGTCCTCGCCGACCGCTTTCCAGGCCAGCGCGCCAAGGGCGCCGCCGATGACCGGGGCGAGCCAGAAGAGCCAGAGCTGGGCGATCGCCCAGTCGCCGACGATCAGGGCAACGCCGGTCGAGCGGGCCGGATTGACCGAAGTGTTGGTGACGGGGATCGAGACCAGATGGATCAGCGTCAGCGTCAGCCCGATGGCGATCGGCGCGAAGCCGACGGGCACGCGGCCATGGGTGGAACCGAGGATGATGAAGACGAACATGAAGGTCATCACCACCTCGATCAGGAAGGCGGAGGTGACCGAGTATCCGCCCGGCGAGTGTTCGCCGTAGCCGTTGGAGGCGAAGCCGCCAAGCTCGAAGCCGGGTTTTCCGGTGGCGATGAAGTAGAGAACGAGGGCTGCGACGATTGCGCCGGCGACCTGCGTCACCACATAGGGCACCAGCGCCGACGCCGGGAACTTTCCGGCAACCGTCAGGCCGACAGACACGGCCGGATTGAAGTGGCCGCCCGAAATGCCGCCGACCGCATAGGCCATGGTCAGCACCGTCAGGCCGAACGCCAGCGCCACGCCGAGCAGGCCGATGCCGACCTCAGGAAAGGCGGCCGCCAGCACTGCGCTGCCGCAGCCGCCGAACACCAGCCAGAACGTCCCCAGGAATTCCGCCGCAAGCTTCTTGATCATGCGCACTTCCCCCGAATTGCCGGCCCGAGAATGGCGCGCGGCGTTGATCGAGGCAGGACTCTGCACACAGGCGGCCGGTGAAATAAACTCAGGCTTTCGGCTGATGCCGTGCGGCAACCATTGTCACGACGCCAACCCCACCCGGTCGCGAATGATCCCGTCGAACGGCGTCTCGTATCGGGCAGGCGGAGCGACGCCCCCGACCTCGCGCTCGTGTACGACGCGGTTGCGACCGGAAACCTTGGCGAGGTAGAGCGCCCGGTCGGCATGGGAGAAGAGGTCGTCGAAATCCCGTCCCGGTACGCAATCGGCGACACCCACCGAAACGGTGACGGCGACGGAGCCCGTTCCGCAGGCGACCGGCCTGGCTTCGATGAGGCTGCGGGCATCCTCGACCAGCCCCAGCGTCTCGTCCGGCGACAGCCCGCACACCAGCACCGCATATTCCTCGCCGCCGATGCGCGAGACGATGTGGCGTCCGCCGGCGAGCGCTTCGAGCCTGCCGGCAATCGAAACGATGACCTCGTCGCCCGCTACATGGCCGAGCGTGTCGTTGATCGACTTGAACCGGTCGACGTCGAAGATCGCAAGGGCCGCCGGCGACACGGCGGTCTCGATGGCCTCGAGGAAGGCGCGCCGGTTCAGGAGCCCCGACAGCGAATCCGTCCGGCTCAGGCGCTCGAATTCGGCGCGCGACAGTGCCAGCTCGTAGACGGCGTGCCCGACCACATAATAGGCGGCAAAGGCGACCGGCAGCGACACCAGCGGCGTCAGGACGGTGGCGATCACCAGCGCCTTCGCCAGGTCGTAGGGCAGCAGCCCCACGCCATGGAGGACGAGATGGGCGGCGACGTTGATGCTGTAGGCGAGCGCGGCGATGCGCAGGGCCATGACGAGCGAACGCCGCAACACCTGCTCGCGCGAGGAAAAATCCCCCAATGCAAGCTGGTTGGTCACCCAGGCTTTGACGCGCTCGATCATGTGCGGCCCCCACTGGCCCTATCTAGGACCGCCGAAGTTAACAATTTGTTGGGAAATCGCTCATCATAAGTTGCATGGAAGGCTACGCTCGCGCCGTTCCGCACGAACGCGCGACCGAAAATGTCGCCACGGCACGCCTGAACAGCGCGAAAATTATCGGAACGACCGTCCTGCGGCATATTTGTTGTTTCACAATTGCCGTGCGTGCCGTATGAGGGGCGCGCTGCCTCCCAAGACGGCACTGACATTCAAGAAACAGTTGAGAGAAGATCAATGAGTGACACTCCCATAACGGTGTCACCGACCGCGACGCATTCGACTACCTCCGCCGTGAACTCCCCGGCGCGTGTCCTTTTTGCAAGCCTGGTCGGTACGACCATCGAGTTTTTCGATTTCTACGTCTACGCAACAGCGGCGGTGCTCGTGTTCCCCGCGCTGTTCTTCCCCAACAGCGATCCGACCACGGCGCTGCTCGCCTCCTTCGCCACCTTTTCGATCGCGTTCTTCGCCCGTCCGCTCGGCGCGATCGTGTTCGGCCATTACGGCGACCGCATCGGACGGAAGACGACGCTGGTGGCGGCCCTTCTGACGATGGGGATTTCCACCGTCATCATCGGACTGCTGCCGACCTACGAGACCATCGGCGTATTGGCGCCGCTGCTCCTGGCGCTGTGCCGCTTCGGCCAGGGCTTCGGCCTCGGTGGCGAATGGGGCGGCGCCGTCCTGCTCGCAACCGAGAACGCGCCCCCCGGCAAGCGCAGCTGGTACGGCATGTTCCCGCAGCTCGGCGCTCCGGTCGGCCTGTTCCTGTCATCGGGCGTGTTCTGGGTGCTGCTGCACTTCATGTCGCAGGAATCGCTGCTCGCCTGGGGTTGGCGCGTTCCGTTCATCGCCTCGATCGTGCTCATCGCCGTTGGCCTCTGGGTCCGCCTGTCGATCACCGAGACGCCGGCCTTCCAGAAAGCGATCGACAAGAAGGAGCGGGTGGAAGTGCCCGTTGCGGAACTGTTCCGCAACCACAAGCGCAGCCTCGTCCTCGGCACCTTCGTAGCGCTCGCCACCTTCGTGCTGTTCTACATCGGCTCGGCCTATCTGCTCTCCTACAACGTCAAGGTCGTCGGCATCCCCTTCGTCGAGGCGCTCGAGATCCAGATCATGGGCTCGGTGCTGTTCGGCCTGTTCATCCCGCTTGCCGGCAAGCTCGCCGAGAAGTACGGGCGCCGCGAGGTGCTGATCGCCACCACGGTGCTGATCGGCGTCTTCTCCTTCTTCCTGCCGGGCCTGATGACCGGCGGCGAAAGTGGCATCATTGTCTTCGTGATCGTCGGCATGGCGCTGATGGGCATGACCTATGGCTTGATCGGCACGGCGCTCGCCGCCCCCTTCCCGACCAAGGTCCGCTATACCGGATCGTCGATCACCTTCAACTTCGCCGGCATCTTCGGCGCCTCGCTGGCGCCCTACATCGCGACCTACCTGCAGGCCAACTACGGCATGACCTATGTCGGCTATTACCTCGGCATCTCCGCGGTGATCACGCTCGCCTGCATCCTGCTCTCGGGCAAGGAAGAGGTCTGAGCTTCGGCTGATTAGACACCCGGAAACGACAAACGCCGCGGCAACCACCGCGGCGTTTTCATTGGGTCAGGTCTTATCCGGACTCAGGCCGTCGCCCGGCCCAGAAACTCCCGCACCTCGTAGCCCGGCATGAACTTGCCGACCCGCTTGATCTCCCATTGCAGCATCACGCCGGAGTGCTCCAGGACGCGCGAGCGCACGGTCTCGCCCAGGTATTCCAGTTCGTAGCCGGTCGCCTGGCCGGTATTGATCATGAAGTTGCAGTGCATGGGCGACATCTGCGCGCCGCCGATCATCAGCCCGCGGCAGCCGGCCTCGTCGATCAGCTTCCAGGCCGAGTGGCCCTCCGGGTTCTTGAAGGTGGAGCCGCCGGTCTTCTCCCGGATCGGCTGCACGGTCTCGCGATGCTGGCGCACCGCGTCCATCCTCGTGCGGATCTCGGCCTTGTCGCCCGCCTGCCCCTGGAAGACGGCATGGGTGAAGATGAGGCCCTCGGGCGCCTTGGAATGGCGGTAGCTGTAGCCCATGTCGGCGTTGGACAGGACATGGGTCTCGCCCTTGCGGTCGACCGCATGCACCTCGACGACGAGATCCTTCGTCTCGCCGCCATTGGCACCGGCGTTCATCCGTAGCGCTCCACCGATCGAGCCGGGGATGCCGTAGAGGAACTCCAGGCCGGCGATGCCGTTGTCGAGCGCCATGGCGGCGATGTTCTTGTCCGGGCAGATGGCGCCCGCCTTGATCCTGTTGTCGCCTGCGAGTTCCAGGTCGCCGAACCCCTTGGCAGAAAGGCGGATGACGACGCCGGGAATGCCGCCGTCGCGCACCAGAAGGTTCGAGCCCACACCCACCACCATCAGCGGCACCGTTTCGGGCAAGAGCTTGAGGAACGTGACCAGGTCGTCGGTGTCGTGCGGCTGGAACATCACTTCCGCCAGCCCTCCGGCCCTGAACCAGGTGACGCGATCCATCGGCGCGTCGGGCGTCAGCCGTCCCCGCACATCCTTCAGGCTGTCGCCCAGCGACGCCAGCAGTTTCTCGCCATCCACCTGCTTCATGCCGTCATTCCCGAAATGCCTGCCAGTTCCTTCGGCAGCGCCGCCGCCCAATAGGTTATGCTACCTGCCCCCAAGAGAACCACAAAGTCGCCGGGCCTGGCAATGGCGCCAATGGTGGAGGCCAGTTGTTCCGGCCCTTCGAGGTAGCGTGCGTCGCGATGTCCGCCGGACTTGATCCGCGATACCAGCGTCTCCGCGCTCACCCCTTCGATCGGCTCCTCGCCGGCCGCATATATCGGTGCGATCATCACGGTATCGGCATCGTTGAAGCAGCCGGCGAACTCCTCGAACAGGCTGTGCACGCGCGAATAGCGGTGCGGCTGGTGGACCGCGACGATCCGCCCCTGGCAGGCCTCGCGCGCCGCCCGCAGTACCGCCTTGATCTCGACGGGATGGTGGCCGTAGTCGTCATAGACGGACACGCCGTTCCAGGTTCCGGTCAGCGTGAAGCGCCGCTTGACGCCGCCGAAGGCCGCGATCCCGCGGGCGATGTCGTCCGGCTTGATGCCGAGCCGCTGGGCGACCGCGATCGCCGCCGTCGCGTTGGAGACGTTGTGGCGGCCGGGCATCGGCAGGCGAAGGTCCTTCAGCTCGATCACCTGGCCGGTGCGGCGCCGGCGAATCTCGACGTCGAACACCGAGGTCGCCCCGTCCATGCGGATATTGCCGAAGCGCACGTCGGCCTGCGGGTTCTCGCCATAGGTGATGACCTTGCGGTCCTCGATGCGGCTGACCATCGCCTGCACCTCGGGATGGTCCAGGCACATCACCCCGAAGCCGTAAAACGGCACGTTCTCGACGAACTGGCGGAAGGCGGCGCGGACGGCGTCGAAATTGCCGTAGTGATCGAGATGCTCGGGGTCGATGTTGGTCACGACCGCGACGTCGGCGGGAAGCTTCAGGAAGGTGCCGTCGGATTCGTCGGCCTCCACCACCATCCACTCGCCCTCGCCCATCCGCGCATTGGTGCCGTAGGCGTTGATGATGCCGCCATTGATGACGGTCGGGTCGAGCCCGCCGGCTTCCAGCAGCGACGCGACCATCGAGGTGGTGGTCGTCTTGCCGTGCGTGCCGCCGATCGCGATCGCATTGCGGAAGCGCATCAGCTCGGCCAGCATCTCCGCCCGGCGCACCACCGGCAGCAGTTTCTCCCGCGCGGCGATCAGTTCGGGATTGTTCTTCTTGATGGCGGTCGACACCACCACCACTTCGGCGTCGCCGATGTTCTCCGCCTTGTGGCCGACGAACACCTCGATACCCTTGTCGCGCAACCGCTGCACGTTGGCGCTGTCGGACTGGTCGGAACCCTGTACGCGGTGGCCGAGATTGTGCAGCACCTCGGCGATGCCGCTCATGCCGATCCCGCCGATCCCGATGAAATGAACGAGCCCTATGCTCTTCGGCATCTTCATGGCCGTTCTCCCTTGAATTCTGCGATCGTCTTGAATTCTGCGATCGTCTGGCCGCCCGCAATAGCCTCTACCATGCCGGCGAGCAAGCGCGCGGCATCCGGCTTTCCGGTCTTTCGGGCGTTCGCCGCCATCTCCGCCATGCGCTCGGGCTGCTTCATCGCCTCGCCGATGATCATCGACAGCTTTTCCGGAGAAAGCTCCGACTGGGCGATCACCTTCGCCCCGCCCTGGGCGGCGAGCGCTGCCGCATTGGCGGCCTGGTCGTGGTCCAGCGCATAAGGGTAAGGCACCAGCACCGACGGCCGGCCGATCACGGCGAGTTCGGAGACAGTGGAGGCGCCGGAGCGGCAGATTACCAGATGCGCGCCTGCCAGCCGCTCAGCCATGTCGCCAAAGAACGGCGAGACCTCGGCCGGGACGGCAAGCTTCGTATAGACCGCCTCCACGCCCTCGCGGTCTTCCGGCCGGGCCTGCTGGGTGATGTGCAGCCGCGCCCGCTTGTGCTCGCCGAGCCGGCAGATCGCCTGCGGCACGGCCTTGGAGAAGAACTGCGCGCCCTGGCTGCCGCCGAACACGACGAGACGGAAATCGCCGTCCGCCATGGACGGACGGTAGGGAACCTCCGCTGCGGCCAGGACCGCGGGCCGGACGGGGTTGCCGGTCGTCACCGTCTTGGCCGCATAGGGCCCTTCGCTGTCCGGCAGGAAACCGCCGGCGATCGCCTTGACGCGGGAGGCCAGCGCCTTGTTGGCGCGCCCCATCACCGCGTTCTGCTCGTGGATCATCGAGGGAATGCCCATGCCGGTGGCGGCGAGCAGCGGCGGCAGCGTCGGATAGCCGCCGAAGCCGACGACGGCGGCAGGCTTCAGCCGCGACATCAGCCGCCGCGCCGTGCGCAGGCCCTTCCACAGGGTCCAGAGCGAGGACACCACCTTCACCGGGTTCTTCGAACCGATCGTCGCGGACGGCACCACATGGATCTCGTCGGCCGGAAACTTGCCGGCGAAGCGCTCGGCGCGGCTGTCGGTGACCAGATGCACCGACCAGCCGCCGGCCTTGAGCTCGTGCGCCAGCGCCTCGGCCGGAAAGAGATGGCCGCCGGTACCGCCCGCGGCCAGCAGGATGATGCCTTTCGTCATGCGCTCACTCCGCCGGCGCCATCATGCCGGAGCGGAACAGGCTCCGCTCGGTGGCGCGCTTCTCCGGCCGGTGGCGCGTCAGCGCCAGGATGAAGCCGGCGGTCACGCAGATCGCCGTCATCGACGAGCCGCCATAGGAGATCAGCGGCAGGGTCATGCCCTTGGCCGGCAGCAGTTCGAGGTTCACGCCGACATTGATCATCGACTGGGTGCCGATCAGAAGCACCAGGCCGGCGACGGCGAAGCGGGTAAAGTCGTTGCGCTCCTTGAAGGCATGGTTCAGGCCGCGCAGCACGACGAAGGCGAAGACGGCGACGATGACCATGCAGAAGATGATGCCGAACTCCTCGGCCGCCACAGAGAAGATGAAGTCGGTATGGCTGTCGGGGATGATCCGCTTGACCACACCCTCGCCCGGCCCCTTGCCGAACCAGTCGCCGCGGATGATCGCCTCGCGGGCAGTATCGACCTGGAACGTGTCGCCCTCGCCGGTGAGGAACCGGTCGATACGGCCGGCTACGTGGTCGAACAGGTAGTAGGCCGAAACGAAGCCGCCGAGCGCCACGCCGCCGAGCAGGATGATCCAGATCCACGGCATGCCGGCCATGAAGAACATGCCGCCCCAGACCGCGGTGACCAGGATCGTCTGGCCGAGGTCGGGCTGCGCCACCAGCAGTGCCGCGACGATGCCGAACAGGAGGATGGAGAAGAGATTGCCGGGGATCTCCGGCTGGCGGGCATGCTCGGAAAACAGCCACGCGCAGATGACGACGAAGGCCGGCTTCATGAATTCCGACGGCTGGACCGACAGGCTGCCGATCGACAGCCACCGCCGCGCGCCCTTGACCTCGACGCCGAAGAACAGCGCCAGCACCATGGCGACCAGCGAGACGATCAGCAGGATCGCCGCCATCCGCCGCACCTGCCGCGGCGTCAGGAAGGAAATCGCCACCATCGTCGCGATCGCCGGCACGAGGAACAGCGCATGGCGCTTGACGAAGTGGAAACTGTCGAGATTGAGCCGCTCGGCCACGGCCGGGCTGGCGGCGAAGGACAGCATGAAGCCGATCCCCATCAACAGGATGAAGGCGGCGAGAAACAACCTGTCTATCGTCCAGAACCAATCGGCAACCGGACCGCGCTCGGCGCGACTTACCATGGCATATCCCCCTAACCGTTGGTCTCGATCAGCATTTCCATGCCCGCGACAGCGGCGACATGGCCGACGAAGGCGTCGCCCCTGACCTCGAAGTTCTTGTACTGGTCGAAGCTTGCGCAGGCCGGGGACAGCAGGACCGCCACCGGCCCGCTTGCGTCACCCGCCGCATCCGCCGCCGCATGCGCCACCGCGCGCTCCAGCGTGCCGGAAATCTCGTAGGGAACCTGCTCGCCGAGCGTCACCGCGAAGGCAGCCGCCGCCTCGCCGATCAGATAGGCCTTGGCGATCCTCGGGAAGAAGCCGGAAAGGCTGGCGATGCCCCCTTCCTTCGGCAACCCGCCGGCGATCCAGTAGATCCGGTCGTAGCTGGAAAGCGCAGGTGCCGCCGCATCCGCATTGGTCGCCTTGCTGTCGTTGACGAAGACGACGCCGCCCTTGCGGCCGACCGGCTGCATGCGGTGCTTCAGCCCCGGGAAGGACGCGAGCCCCTTGCGGATCTCGTCCTCGCCGACCCCGACCGTAAGGCAGGCGGCGATCGCCGCCGCCGCGTTCTGGGCGTTGTGGCCGCCGCGCAGTGTCTGGATATCGGAAAGGTCGGCGACCGGGCGCGACGTGCCGCCATGGGCAAAGCGGATATGCCCGCCTTCGGCATAGAAACCGTCGGCCAGCGGCTGGCGGCGCGAGACGCGCACGACCTTGGTGCCCGAGCGTTCGATCCGGTCGGCGATCAGCGCCGTGAAGCTGTCGTCGACGGCGACGACCGCCGTGTCGCTGCCGGCGACGAGGCGTTCCTTGATATCGGCATAGTGCTGCATCGTCCCGTGCCGGTCGAGATGGTCCGGCGTCAGGTTCAGAAGGATGCCGGCGGTCGGGTCGATGGTGGGGGAGAGGTCGATCTGGTAGGACGAGCACTCGACGACATAGAAACGGCCGGCCTTCGGCGGATCGAGCGTCAGCACCGCCGTACCGATATTGCCGCCGAGTTGCGTGTCGCGGCCGCTCGCCTTCAGGATATGGGCGATCAGCGCCGTCGTGGTCGACTTGCCGTTGGTGCCGGTGATCGCGATGAACGGGCAGTCCGGCGCATGCGCCCGGCGCTCGCGCACGAACAGTTCCACGTCGCCGACGATCTCGACGCCCGCGGCGCGCGCGAGATCCACGCTCCAGTGCGGCTTCGGATGGGTCAGCGGCACGCCCGGCGACAGCACGAAGGACGAGATCCCGCTCCAGTCGACCTGGCGCAGGTCGGCGGTCGAAATGCCGGCGGACGCAGCCTTTGCGACACTGTCCGGATTGTCGTCCCATGCCGTGACATTGGCGCCGCCCTCGACCAGCGCCTGGGCGGTCGCGAGCCCCGAGCCCCCGAGGCCGAAGAGTGCGACGTTCCTGTTCCTGAGCGTGGTGACGGCGATCATGGCCTTACCGCAGCTTCAGCGTCGAGAGGCCGACGAGCGCGAGGATGACCGCGATGATCCAGAAGCGGATCACCACCTGGCTCTCGGTCCAGCCCTTCTTCTCGAAATGATGGTGGATCGGCGCCATCAGGAAGACGCGCTTGCCGGTGAGCTTGAAGGAGCCGACCTGGATGATGACCGACAGCGTCTCCATGACGAACAGGCCGCCGATGATCGCCATGACGATCTCGTGCTTGGTGGCGACCGCCACCGTGCCGATCAGGCCGCCGAGCGCCAGCGAACCGGTGTCGCCCATGAAGATCGCAGCCGGCGGCGCGTTGAACCAGAGGAAGCCGAGGCCCGCGCCGATCACGGCGCCGAGGATCACGGCGAGTTCGCCCGTGCCGGGCACGAAATGGATCTGCAGGTAGTTGGCGAACACCGCGTTGCCGGCGAGATAGGCGATGATGCCGAAGGATGCCGCCGAGATCATCACCGGCACCGTCGCAAGTCCGTCCAGCCCGTCCGTGAGGTTCACGGCATTGCCGGCGGCGACGATGACGAAGCCGCCGAAGAGCACGAAGAAGATGCCGAGGTCGAGCACGAAGCCCTTGACGAAGGGAAACGCGATCGAGGTGCCGAGCTCCGATCCCGCCACGCCGGAGGAGACCGCAGCCCGCATCATGAAATAGGTGGCGATGCCGGCGATGATGAACTCGAGCCCCAGCCGCGCCTTGCCGGAGAAGCCCTTGTCGGTCTGCTTGGTCACCTTGAGGTAGTCGTCATAGAAGCCGATCGCGCCGAAGCCGAGGGTGACGAGCAGCGTCGCCACGACATAGATGTTGGAGAGGTCCGCCCACAGGAGCGAGCTTCCGACGATGCCGGCGAGGATCATGATGCCGCCCATCGTCGGCGTGCCGGCCTTCTTGAAATGGGTCTGCGGCCCGTCGGCACGGATCGGCTGGCCCTTGCCCTGGCGCACCCTGAGCGAGGCGATGATCGCCGGCCCGAACAGGAAGACGATGGTGGCCGAGGTGAACAACGCTGCGCCCGTGCGGAACGTGATGTAGCGGAACAGGTTGAACACCTGGAGTTCGTCCGCCAGTTCGACAAGCCAGAGCAGCATTCGTGACCTTTCCCCAAAGGATTTGCGGTGTCGCGGCCGGACGGGACAAGACCGTCCCGACGCGGGACCGCGATAAATTCAGAACCGGAGATAGCAAGGGCCGGATCGCCCCGCATTTCCCCCTATGCCAATCGTCGAAACGCCGCGAACCCCGAGGGGCCGCGGCGCATCATTCGGCGCGCTCCGTGTCGGAGAATGCCTCGAACTTGTCAAGCAAAGCCGACACGACACGGCTGAATTCGGCCGATTTCGACGACTTGACCACAAGCACGTCCCCCGGTCGCACCGATTCCAGAACGAATTTCCGCATACCCTCGGCGTCGTCGCTGTATTCGACCCGCGCCGCCTCGCCGATCGCCTCGCGCAGCGCCGCCATTTCCGGACCGCCGATCCAGACGTCCTCGATCCTCGCTTCGGCGAGCGGCGCCGCCAGTTCGGCGTGCACCTGCTCGGAGAACGCGCCCATTTCCAGCATGTCGCCGAGGACGGCGATCCTCCGGCCGCCGGGGCCGGGAACAGTGTCGCGCAAAAGCGCGATCGCTGCCCGCATCGAGGCGGGGTTGGCGTTGTAGCTGTCGTCGATCAGCGTGAAGAAGCCGCCGTCGATCGCCAGCCGGTGGCGGCGTCCCCGCCCCTTTTCCGGCTGCATCGTCGAAAGCGCGTGCATGACCTTCTCGATGTCGGCGCCGGCGAGATGGGCCGCGCCGAGGACGGCGACCGCATTTTCCGCGATATGCCGGCCCGGCGCACCCATCGGGATCTCCAGCGTCTGCCCGCCGATCGAAGCCCACAGCACATTGCCCTGCGCGCCGGCCACGTATTCGATCAGCTTGAATTCCGCGGCAGGATCGGCGCCGAAGGTGTGGATATGCTCCACGCCCGCCGCCTTCGCCGCCTGCTCGAGCAGCGGGAACTGGGCATTGTCGCGATTGAGCAGGGCGTGCCCCCCCGGCGCCAGCCCCTCGAAGATCTCCGCCTTGGCGGCCGCGATCTCCTCCAGGCTTGCGAAATTGCCGAGATGGGCGGCGGCGATCGTCGTCACGATCGCCACGTGCGGGCGCACCATCTTCACCAGCGGCCGGATCTCGTCGGCATGGTTCATGCCGATCTCGAACACGCCGTATGCGGTGTTCTCCGGCATGCGCGCCAGCGTCAGCGGCACGCCCCAGTGGTTGTTGAACGAGGCGACGGAGGCGTGCACGGGGCCGCAGGCCGAAAGCGAGTGGCGCAGCATCTCCTTGGTCGTGGTCTTGCCGACCGAACCGGTGACGGCGATCACCTTGGCCCCGCTGCGGTCGCGCGCCGCGCAGCCGAGGTCGACCAGCGCCTGCAGCACGTCGTTGACCACCAGCATCGGCGCCGTCAGGCGGCCGAGCGCCGGCAGCTTTCCCTCCGATACGACGAGAAGCGCTGCACCATTGGCGTGGGCGAGGCTTGCGAAATCATGTCCGTCCACCCGGTCGCCCTTGATGGCGAAGAAGGCGTCGCCGGGGCCGATCGCCCGGCTGTCGATGGAAATGCCGGCGATACCGGCGGGCAGGTGTCCGAGCGGGCGGCCATGGGTGGCCGCGATCAGGTCGGCGATGGTCCATAGCAGGGTCAACGGTCGAGCTCCTCCAGGGCTTTGCGCAGTTCCGCGTGGTCGGAGAACGGCAGCGTGACGCTGCCGATCGTTTGCCCCTCTTCGTGCCCCTTGCCGGCGACGATCAGCGTATCGCCCGCCGAAAGCATGGCGACGGCGGCGCCGATCGCCTCCGCCCGGTCGCCGATTTCCGTTGCCCCCCTGGCCGCCGCCATGATCTCCGAGCGGATCACCTCCGGCACTTCCGAGCGCGGATTGTCGTCGGTGACGATCACGACATCGGCGAGCCTTGTCGCGATCTCGCCCATGATCGGCCGCTTGCCCTTGTCCCGGTCGCCCCCGCAACCGAAGACGACGATGACCCGGCCCGACGTGAACGGCCGCACCGAGGACAGCACGTTCTCCAGCGCATCCGGCTTGTGGGCGTAGTCGACATAGGCGAGCGCACCGGCCTTGGTATGCCCGACGAGTTCCAGCCGCCCCGAGGCGCCGACCAGATGGCCGAGTGCGGCCATGGCGTCCTTTGCTGGAACGCCCGTCGACATCGCAAGGCCGGCCGCGACCAAGGCGTTGGCAATCTGGAAGTCGCCGGCAAGCGGGATGTGGATCTCGTAGATGTCGTCGCCGACATGGACCTCCGCCATCTGCTTGTGGCGGAAGTGCTCGACGCGCTTCAGGGAAAGGTAGTCGCCCTTGCGGCCGACCGTGCGCACGTCGAGGCCGGCCTTCGTCGCCGCCTCGATCGCAGCCTTCGACCATTCGTCATCGGAAAAGATCACCGCCGGCGCGCCCTTGGGCAGGAGCGTATCGAACAGGCGCATCTTGGCGGCCAGGTAGTGCTCCACCGTCGGGTGGTAGTCCATGTGGTCGCGGCCGAGATTGGTGAAGGCGGCGGCCGACAGCCGCACGCCGTCGAGGCGCGACTGATCAAGGCCGTGGCTGGAGGCTTCCATCGCCGCATGGGTGACGCCGGCATCGGCAAGTTCGGCGAGCAGCCTGTGCAGCGAGATGGGGTCGGGCGTCGTCAGCGAACCGTAGTCCTCGCGTCCGGGCGCGGTCACGCCGGTCGTACCGATCATCGCGGCGGCATGCCCGGCATGCGCCCAGATCTGGCGGGTGAAGGAAGCGACCGAAGTCTTGCCGGCCGTGCCGGTGACGGCGACCATCGTCTCCGGCTGACGGGCGAAGTAGCGCGCGGCCGCCAGCGCCAGGAACCGACGCGGATCGTCCACGGCAAGGACGGGAACGGCGGCCTCGACCTTCGCCCCCCGCCCCGTCACGATGGCGGCAGCCCCTCGCGAAACGGCGTCGGTCGCATAGGCCGTTCCATCCGCCTTCGACCCATGCAGGGCGACGAACAGGTCGCCGGGAGAGACCTTGCGGCTGTCCGCCGAAATGCCGCCGATCTCGGTTGCCGCCGCGGCGGCGTCCAGTTCGGCAATTTCGGCTCCGGCAAGGTCTGAGATCTTCATATGCAGCTCTGTTCTTCTTGAAGGCGGCCGTTTCACCTACGAATCGGCACTTGCCCCGTTCATTCTGCGCTCAATAAGACACGAGCAAGGCAGACCCGTCCTCCCCGAATTTCGGCTTTACACCGAGAAGTGGGGCGCTGCGGCGGATGATCTCGCCGACCATCGGCGCCGCGTTCAGGCCGGCCGTCCGTCCGCCGCCCTCGCCGGTCTTCGGCGCGTCGATGAAGGTCAGCACCATGTATTGCGGATCGTCGATCGGGAACGCCGAGAGGAAGGCATTGAAATTGAGGCCGTTCTTGGCGTAGCGGCCGTTCACCACCTTGTCGGCCGTGCCCGTCTTGCCGCCGACGTTGAAGCCGGGCACCAGCGCCCGCTTGCCCGAACCGTTCATGGCGTTCCAGCGCAGCAGGAACTTCATGTCTTCGCCGGTCGACGGCTTGACGACGGCCTGCGCCATAGCGTCGGCCTCGTCGCGGCTGCGCGGCAGGAAGGTCGGCGGCACGTACTTGCCGCCATTGACGAGCGCCGCGCCGGCCACCGCCGTCTGCAGCGGTGTCGTCGAGACGCCGTGGCCGAAGGAGATGGTGATCGAGTTGATCTTCTTCCATTCGCGCGGCTGCGACGGCGTCTTCACCTCAGGCAACTCGGTCTGCATCTTCGACAGCAGGCCGAGCCGGGTCAGGAATTCCTTGTGGCCGGGAATGCCGACGATGTCGGCCATCTTGGCCGTGCCGATGTTCGACGAATACTGGAAGATCTCCGGCACCGTCAGCACCCGGTGCTTGCCGTGGAAGTCCTTGATGGTGAAGCCGCCGATGCGGATCGGATAGCGGGCGTCGAAGCTGTCGGTCAGCTTCACCTTGCCGGAATCGAGCGCCATCGCGGTGGTAAACGTCTTGAAGGTCGACCCCATCTCGAAGGTGCCGTCCGACATGCGGTTCAGCCAGCCGTCCTTGGCGCTCTCGGCCGGATTGTTCGGATCGTAGTCCGGCACCGAGGCCATGGCGAGCACCTCGCCGGTGTGCACGTCGAGGACGACCGCGCCGGCCGCCTCCGCCTGGTACTTCTCCATAGAGGAGACCAGCACGTCGTGCAGCATCGACTGGACGCGCAGGTCGATCGACAGCCGCACCGGCTCCATCTTGGCGTCGCTGGTCATGCCGATCGCGGCAAGGTCGGCAAGGCCCTGGTTGTCGATATAGCGCTCCATGCCGGCGATGCCGCGGTTGTCGATGTTGACGTAGCCGACGATATGGGCTGATGCGGCGCCGCTCGGATAGAAGCGGCGCTTCTCGGGACGGAAGCCGACGCCGGGGATGCCCAGCGCGAGGATACGGCTCTGCTGCTTCGGCGTCAGCTGGCGCTGCAGCCACTGGAAGCGCGAATCCGATTTCAGCTTCTTGTAGGTCGCCTTCGGGTCGAGTTCGGGCAGCACGGTCTGCAGCAGTTCCAGCGCCTCGTCGGCATCGACGATCTTGTGCGGTTCGGCATAGAGCGAAACGGTGCGGATGTCGGTTGCCAGGATTTCCCCGTTGCGGTCGACGATGTCGGGACGCGAGGCGAGCAGGCGGTCGGCCGGGCCGATGCTGGAAACCGATTCCGGCTGCGTCATGCCGTATTGCACCAGCCGCCCGCCGACGACGCAGTAGGCGAGCCCGAAGCAGGCCATGATGACCGCCACCCGGCTCTTCGCCTGCGAGGCGCTGCGCTTGCGGTGCCCCTGGAAGGCGGTGGCGCCCGTCGCACCCGCCGGCCGGCCGTTGCCGCCATGCGAGAAGTGGGCCTTGCTCTTGAGGTCCATGATGCGGGAGAGAAACGACATCAGCGTGCCACCGAGCCTGTTGCGATCTTGTCGGTGCCGGCGGCACCCTTTGCCCTGGCGATCTTGTCGGCGCCGCTCTTGGTATCCTTGTCGTCTTCGAGCGCCGGCAGTTCCGCCGTCGGCATCGGCAGCTCCATCGGCTGGACGAGTTGGGTGGATTCCGTCGGCACGAGCTTGAGATCGCCCTCGTAGATCTTCACCAGCCGGTTGAGCCGGGCCGGCTGCGTCAGGAGCGCCCAGTCGGCGCGCAGGAGGTCGATCGTATGCTCCTCGAGCATGATCTCCGCATCCAGCTTGCGGACCTCGTCGAGCTTGTTTTCCGCCTTGTGCTTGATCGTGTAGGTCACGGTCGCAGCGGCGGTCATCACGACGACGAGAATGGCGTCAAAGGTGCGGAACATCCATCAGCCTCCAATCTTCTCAAGGCTTGCCAGGTCGGGCAGTTCGAATATCGCCAGGTCATCCGTCCCGGGAGGGGCCGCCGTCCGCTCGCCGGCCCGCAACTTGGCCGAACGCGCGCGGGGATTGGCGGCACTCTCCTCCTCGCTCGCAACGATCATGGACTTCCCGACTGGTGCGAAGATTACGTCACGCTTAATTAGCTCCGGTAGATGGCGCGAACCGGCGGATTTGCCCGAGCGGTCGAGGAAGAATTTCTTGACGATCCGGTCCTCCAGCGAATGGAAGCTGACCACGACGAGCCGCCCGCCGGGCTTCAGCACGCGTTCGGCTGCAAAGAGCGCCCGGGCCAGTTCGCCGAGCTCGTCGTTGACGAAGATGCGCAGCGCCTGGAAGACGCGGGTCGCCGGATGGATCTTGTCCTTGGCCTTCCTGGGGGTGACGATCTCGATCAGCCCCGCGAGGTCGCGGGTCGTCTCGAACGGCGTCTCGCTGCGGCGCTTCTCGATGGCGCGCGCGATGCGGCCCGCCTGCTTCTCCTCGCCGAGAAAGCCGAAGATGCGGATAAGGTCGGAGACCTTGGCGCGGTTGACGACATCGGCAGCCGAGACGCCGGCCGCCGACATGCGCATGTCGAGCGGGCCCGTCTTCTGGAACGAGAAGCCACGCTCGGCTTCGTCGAGCTGCATCGAGGAGACGCCGATATCGAGCACGACGCCGTCGAGCCCGCCGTCCGGCGCATGCCGCGCCAGCTCGGAAAACTGCGAATGGATGAGCGAAAGGCGCCCGCCGGATGCGGCAACCAGCGCTTGCCCGGCAGCGATCGCGTTCGGATCGCGGTCCAGCGCGATCACCGAGGCGCCCTTGTCAAGAATGGCGGAGGTATAGCCGCCGGCGCCGAAGGTGCCGTCGAGGACGACCTGGCCGGGGGCCGGCTTCAGCGCCTCCAGAACCTCGGCAAGAAGAACCGGGATGTGGCGGACCGGTCCGCCATCGGCTTCAGAATGTCCTCCGCCTGCATCCGCCGCCATCCCGTTTCTCCACTCTATTCCGAGCCCAGACCTCGCAATCTGCGCTCCGTCCTGGCCGCCGCCTGCACTGCCTCGAACGTCTGCGGCGCCCAAAGCTGAAAATGATCCGCCCGACCGACGAAGGTGACCTCCGCCGAGATCCCGGTGAAGTCGCGGATGAAATCCGTGACCATCAGCCTCCCCTCGGAATCGAGCTTCATGAAGACGCCGCCCCCGTGAATGAGGAGCGACATCTGATTCGCTGCCGGCGAGAACGGATCCTCGCTGGCGATCTGCCGCTCGAAACGGTCGAGCAGATCCGGCCCGCCGATGCTGATCGCCGGGAAGACGAAGTCCTGGAAGCAATAGAGCTCCCGGATGTCGCGTTGCGCAAGGACGGCGCGGAAGGACGAAGGCACGGAAACCCTCCCCTTCGCATCGACCCTGTTTGTCGCATTCGACAGGAACCGGTTCATGACGCTCTACAGCCGCTTCCCTGACCGGCGAAAACCCACTGAGAGCCGGAAAATCCCCACTGAACACACGCGCACAGACAGACCCGGACACGACGCCAAAACGCCGTGCCGCCCCGGATCGGGACCCTTTTGAAGCTTGCGATGAACGGGCGATCATTCGCCCCCGTGCGGTATGTTTATGGGATACCATGGGACCATATGGGCGTCAATGGGAATTGGCCGGTTCCCTGAAGCGAAGCCATCAAACGTTTATAAGCTGTTAAGTTTAACAAAGGGTTACGAACCGCCATCCAAGTAGCTGGATTCAATCGCAAATCAGCTCAGGGAAGTTGGCGTCGGTGGCCAATGGCGGCTGCAATCCGGCAGCCTGAAAGGCGCAGGCGACGCCCGGCGATTGCACTGTATTGCGGGCCTGCGGCCTCCGCACGGCCGGTTGGCACGGGCCCGTGGAGCCCCTTCGGCGGCGGCCGCGAATCACTGTGCCGATCAGGGGAAAAACGCCAGTTGGCCTGTAAGCCGGGTTCTGTATGGCTCCGGCCCGAGGGCCAGAACGTGGCAGCCATTCATCTGGGACCGGACTTGCGCCCGGCCTCGTGCAACCCACCCGGATGACCGGCCCGGAAACGGGCTGAACGGCTTGCGCCGTTCGCGTCATCCCTATTCGGTCTTGCTCCCGGTGGGGTTTGCCGTGCCGTCCATGTCGCCATGTCCGCGGTGGGCTCTTACCCCACCCTTTCACCCTTACCTCCGAAGACGAAGGCGGTCTGCTCTCTGTGGCACTTTCCCTGGGGTCGCCCCCGCCGGACGTTATCCGGCACCGTGTTTCCGTGGAGCCCGGACTTTCCTCCCCCCGCGGCCTTTCGGCACTTGCGGAGCGCGGCTGCCCGGCCAACTGGCCCGCGTTCCTTAGCGAAAGCGCGATGCCATGGCCAGAGATTTCGACAGGATTTTCAAGGGTTGGTGCACCGGCTCAGGTCGGAGCCCGGCGAAAGCGGACGGAAAAATCGGTTGCGTAGTCCGGTTCGTCCACATGCCCGCGGACGAGAAGATCCGCGCCGATGCGCCCGATCTCGTCGCAACTCTTGGCCGCCGCCCCGCAGCCGCCGGCAAGGAGGGCGATCCGTTCACCGTCGGCGAAACCGGCATAGGGATAGCCGTGCGCCGTGAACGTCGTCACGCAAGGGGCGCTGGAGAAGGAAACCGGCGCGAGATCCGGCATCGCCCGGGCCAGCACGCGGCGCAGATGGGCGGCAGCCGCGGGATTTCCCTCCGTCCGGAACCAGGCACGGACGGCGGCCGCGTCGGGAAGGACGATATCGGCCGGATCGCCGCCGATCTTGATATAGCACTTGCCGTCCGGATAGCGGATCGGCGGCAGCAGGTAGAAGTGCTCGTGCGGCAGGAAGCTCTCGTCGATCCAGCTCGGCATGCCCGCGAACGCCGCAAGATCGGCCTCGGCGATCTCGGCGAACACCACCGTGCGCGCCTTGACCGTCAGATCGACCGCGCGCGGCAGCAGCCCCTCGCCGATCGAGAACCCGCCCGCCGCCACGAGCACACGCCCGCCGACGACCGTTTCCCCGGAGCGAAGCGTCACCGCGGCGCCCTTGTCGATCGCCTCGACGGAGACGACCTCTCTGCGGATCACCGTGCCGCCGGCCTTTTCGGTGCAAACCGTCTCGGCCGCGACCAGGCCGCGGGGATTGACGTAGCCGGCGCCGTCGGCCTCGAACACGCCGGCTGAGGTTGCCGGGATCGCGAACCGGGGAAACCGGGCCTCGACCTGCGCGCGGTCCAGGAGCGGCGCATCGACCTGCAGCCGGTCGCGCGCGGCGACGACCGCGTCGAGATAGCCGCCCTCGCCGCGGGGCGCCGGCCCGCTGATCAGGCATCCGGCCTCGGTGTAGAATGGAATGCCGCTCTCCGCCTCGAGGGCGCGGTAGCGGGCGATCGAGCGACGGGCGAGCAGCGCCCAGTCCGCGTCGGAATCGATGGTCCGGGTGATCCGGCCTTCGTCGTAGTGGCTGGCAAAGACGCCGTCGTGCCGCATCCTGTCAGCGGGCTCGTCCGGCCCGATGAGCGCGACGCTCGCGCCCGCCGACGCCAGATGCCGGGCGGCGGCAGCCCCCATCATCCCCTTCCCGACCACGATGAACTCGAACCGACGCGTCATGACCACCCTCGCCTGCAAGACGAGACCGGCTTAGCCCATGGCAACGCAAACGGGAAGCGGCGTGGCATTGGCGACGGGCTGCCGGCCCGGAAAGCAGGAAGCCCCCGCCGCGAACGGACCGGGGGCATCGGGTGCAGGTTGGTATAACGGCGACAGATGCCTGCGGAACAAGCCGCAGGCCCGCGGCGTTGTCGTATCAGAGGTCGAGCAGGGTCTGGATCTTGCCGCAATAGCGCTTGGAGACCGGGTTCATCCGCTTGGCGGCATGGCCGGCATTGTACTTCAGGATCGTGCCGCAGGTGGTGCCCCCGCCGAGCTCGTGCGCCATGGCGAGGTACTTCATGCCCCACTTGATGTTCGTCTCGGGATTGTAGAGGCCCTTGGCGCCGCCGCGATAGCCCAGCATGCGGGCCGTCGCCGGCTTGATCTGCATCAGCCCGATCTCGCCGGCGCTGCCGCGGGCCTTGGGATTGAAGTTGCTCTCGACGCGGACGACCGCATGGGCGAGGTCGACCGGGACGCCGTACTGCTTGGCATAGGTCTTGATCAGCGTCGAATATCCGGTCGGCGCGCCCATCTTCGGATAGGCGGAATCCCGGGTGGCGGTTTTCAGGGGGCGGCTTTCGGCTGCGTCACGGGAGGCCGCGGTGGCCGAAACGGTCTGCGCCAGAAGGGCAAGCAGGCAGGCCGCCCCTGCGGCCACGATCGAATTCCTCATGTCTACTAAATTCTCCAGTCGTATGGGCGCACGGCGAGGCCTTGGGAACCGGCCCATCGGCCGAAACCCAGCGCAATGTTCAAACTTCATGAAAGATCCGTGCCGGTCCGGCATGGACCCAGACAGTCGCGGAAGAGGCCCTACCTCCCGCCGCCGAATGCCCGGTGCCTCGATCCTCGGTTGCAGCGCGGCCATGGGAATGGCCCGCGCCTGCCGGTTCGGAGGCAGGGGGAAAAGACATGCCCTTTCCGGTCAGGATGTGGCAAAAGGCTGAACTTATGTTAAAATGTGAAATATTTCGTGATCACGCCGACGCAGGATCGGACCGGTCCGGCAGGCTTTTCAGCAGCCGGTGAAGCGTGTCGATCGTGGAGAAATCCGCGATCCCGTCGACCCTCGAAGGGCGGAAATGACGCTGGAACGCGGCGACGTCGCCTTCCGTCCTCTCGTCGAATAATCCATCGATTTCCGTGGCATAGCCATAGAGCGACAACATCGCCTGCAGCGCCTCCACCGGCGCGCCCCGGTCGCCGCGCTGGAAGAAGCGACCGCCGGTGATCGAAGCGGGCTCGACCCAGTGACCGACGCCTGCCGCATGCAGCCGCCCCCAGGGGAAATTTTCACCCGGATCGACCTTGCGGATGGGGGCGACATCGCTGTGACCCAGCACCCTTTCCGGCACGACCCCCCACCTTTCGCCACAGTTGCGACAAAGTTCGACAACCGCTGCGATCTGTTCGTCAGGGAAGGCCGGCAGGCCGCCGGGATGGCCGGGATTGGCGATCTCGATACCGATCGAGCACGAGTTGATGTCCGCCTCCCCCTTCCACTGGCTCCTGCCCGCATGCCACGCCCGGCGGTTCTCGGGCACGAGCTGCGACACGCGCCCGTCCTCATGGACGAAATAGTGGCTGGACACCTGGCTCTCTTCCGAACAGAGCCATTGGAGCGCCCCGTCGGCGCTCGGCATGCCGGTATAGTGCAGGAGGATCATGTCGGGCCGGCGCCCGCCGGCGCGCTCGCCATGGTTCGGCGACGGCATCACCGCAGCACCCGGATAGTCAGCAGTGAATGCGGTCATGCCGCAACGCGCTCTTTCTCGATTTCGGCATAGGCGGCGTTGAGGACGGCCATGCGGTCGTTAGCGATCCGCTGGAATTCGGCCGGCACACCGCGCGCGATCAGCGTATCGGGATGGTTCTCCGAGGCGAGCACGCGATAGCGCTTGCGGATGGTGGGGAAGTCGTCCTGGGGCGACACGCCGAGCACCTTGTAGGGGTCGCGCCCGTCGACATGGACATGGCGCGCGGTGATCTGCTCGAAGCGCTCGACCGCCATGCCGAAGATTTCCGCCACCCGCGCCAGGAACGCCATTTCCTTCTCGTGGATCAGCCCGTCCGCCTTGGCGATGTGGAACAGTCCGTCGATGATGTCTTCGAGGATCGGGCAGTTCCGCTCGCAGGAGACGCACAGCGCCGCCATCTTCTCGGCATAGGCCTCGTAGCCGGCGACGTCCTGCCGGGCGAGATTGTAGAGGCGGGCGACGTTGGCGGCCTGGTCGGCCGGGAACTTGAACACGTCGCGAAACGCGTCAACCTCGGCCGTCGTCACGATGCCGTCGGCCTTCGCCATCTTTGCCGAAAGCGCGATCATCGCGACCGAAAACGCGACCTGACGCCGCGTTTCCGGGTCGCCTTCCAGAAGCGTCCGCACGGCTTCGACAACGCTGGAGAGCGCGTTGCAGGCCGCATCGGCGACCATGCTTAGCAGTCGATCCCAAATGGAAGGCATCAGCATCGGTCCGTGTGTGAGAACATAAAGTGATCTTGACCAGACATCTGCGGCGAAAGCAAGTCACCGCACCGTCATTTCCTACCAGCATAACACAATTTTGATGGCCCTCAACAAGTGGACGCATTCCAATTCTTGATCCACCGATCACGTCATTCGAATTGACGCGGCCGCCGGCGGATGCGAGCACGGACGCCGAACAGTAGGCATTCGGGGGAAAATACAGTGCGCGTCCTGTCCAATCAGACGGCCGGCATGCTTTTGGGCCTGCTCGGCGTGACCATCTTCGGGGCCACGCTGCCGATGACGCGCATTGCGCTTGAAGGCTTCAGCCCGCTCTTCATCACCGTCAGCCGCGCCGCGATCGCGGCCACTGCGGCAGGGACCGCCCTCGCCATCCTGCGCCGTCCCTTCCCGCGCGCCCACCTGCCCGCCCTCGCCGGCGTCGGCCTCGGCGCCGTCTTCGGCTTCCCGATCTTCTCCTCGATCGCCATGCAGACCATTCCGGCAAGCCATGGCGGCGTGGTGCTCGGCATCCTGCCGCTGCTGACATCGATCTTCGCAGCCCTTGTCGACGGCGAGCGGCCGGGCGCGCTGTTCTGGCTCTGCGGCGTCGCGGGCTCGGCGCTGGTCGTCGCCTTTTCGCTGCGCGAGGGCGGTTTCCATCTCGGCCCCGGCGACATCTGGCTGTTCTTTGCCGCCATATCCGCCTCCTTCTCCTACGTCCTGTCCGGCAAGCTGGCCCGCGTCCTGCCGGGCTGGGAGGTCATCGGCTGGGCGCTCGTGCTCTGCGCACCGCTGACGTTTGCCGGCACGATCCTGTTTGCCGGCAGCGGCATCCACGGCCCCGGTGCAGCGGAACATGCCGCCCTGCTCTATCTCGGGCTGATGTCGATGTTCGGCGGCTTCATCTTCTGGAACGCCGGCCTGGCGCTCGGCGGCATCGCCCGGGTGGCGCAGATCCAGCTGTTCCAGACCTTCGTGACGCTGGCGGTCGCCGCGCTCCTGCTCAACGAGGCCGTCGGTCCGGAGACGGTCGGCTTCGCGCTCGCCGTCGCCTTCGTCGTCTGGCTCGGCCGCAAGGCGAAGATCGCCCGCGCCGTTCCCGCCGGCAGCCGCGCCTGATCGGCCAACTCCATCCGGACGCATCATTTCGTCATCCACGACGGATAAAACCCGATCTGTGATTCCCCTGCCGGGGAATCTGGGCTAGACATCCGCCGACTGACCGGATCGCTCGGCGAGGAGGTAACATGACCAAGCAGAAAGTCGCGATGCTCACCGCAGGGGGCCTTGCGCCCTGTCTCTCTTCCGCAGTGGGCGGGCTCATCGAGCGCTATTCGGATATCGCTCCGGACATCGAACTCGTCGCCTACCGCTCCGGCTACCAGGGCCTGCTGCTCGCCGACCGCATCGAGATCGGCAAGGACATGCGCGAGAAGGCGTACCTGCTGCACCGCTACGGCGGCTCGCCGATCGGCAACAGCCGCGTGAAACTCACCAATGCGGCCGACTGCGTCAAGCGCGGCCTCGTCAAGGAAGGCGAAAACCCCTTGCGCGTCGCAGCCGAGCGCCTCGCCGCCGACGGCATCACCATCCTGCACACGATCGGCGGCGACGACACCAACACGACCGCGGCCGATCTCGCCGCCTATCTCGGCGCCAACGGCTACAACCTCACCGTCGTCGGCCTGCCCAAGACCGTCGACAACGACGTCGTGCCGATCCGCCAGTCGCTCGGCGCCTGGACGGCCGCCGAAGTCGGCGCCGGCTTTTTCGACAACGTCTCCAACGAGCAGAGCGCGGCTCCGAGAACGCTGGTCGTCCACGAGGTCATGGGCCGCCATTGCGGCTGGCTGACGGCCGCGACCGCCCGCGCCTACATCCAGAAGACGTCGGCCGACGAATATGTCGAAGGCTTCATGATGAACGAAGCCCTGAAGAACATCGACGGCCTCTACCTGCCGGAACTGGCCTTCGACCTCGAAGCCGAGGCCGACCGGCTGAAGAAGGTGATGGAGAAGAACGGCTTCGTCACCCTGTTCGTCTCCGAGGGCGCCTGCCTCGATGCCATCGTAGCCGAGCGCGAGGCCGCCGGCGAGACCGTCAAGCGCGACGCCTTCGGCCATGTGAAGATCGACACGATCAATGTCGGCAACTGGTTCTCCAAGCAGTTTGCCGCCCTCCTCGGCGCCGAGCGGGCGATGGTGCAGAAGTCGGGCTACTATGCCCGCTCCGCGCCCGCCAACGGCGACGACCTGCGCCTGATCCAGAGCATGGTCGACCTTGCGGTCGAGAGTGCGCTGAACAAGGTCTCCGGCGTCACCGGCCACGACGAGGGGCAGAACGGCAAGCTGCGCACCATCGAGTTCCCGCGCATCAAGGGCGGCAAGCACTTCGATACCGGCGCCAAATGGTTCGGCGAGGTGATGGACGCGATCGGCCAGAAGTGGAAGCCGGCCGGCTGAGCCGTCCTCCCGGTCCGGCGCGCGCCGTCGCCGAAACCTGTTGACGGGGCGCCGCCCCCGTGGCTTGCTCCCCCGACGCGACCGCTTCCGGGGGAGTTTTCATGTCGTTCGAACACTGGCTGGCCTTTGCCGCCGCTTCCGCCATCATGCTGGCCATTCCCGGCCCGACCATCCTGCTGGTCATCTCCTATGCGCTCGGCCACGGCCGCAAGACGACGGGCGCGACGGTCGCCGGCGTCGCACTCGGCGACTTCACCGCCATGACCGCCTCCATGCTGGGCCTCGGCGCGCTGCTGGCGACCTCGGCCACGATCTTCACCGTCCTGAAATGGGTCGGCGCCGCCTATCTCGTCTGGCTCGGCATCAAGCTCTGGCGCGCGCCGGTCGCAAGCGCCGGCACCGCGGAGGGGGATGCAGCACCCGAGGAGCGGCCGTTCCGCATCTTCGCCCATGCTTATGTGGTGACGGCACTGAACCCCAAGAGCATCGTCTTCTTCGTGGCCTTCCTGCCGCAGTTCCTCGACCTGTCGCAGCCGGTCCTGCCGCAGATGGTGATCTTCGAGATCACTTTCCTGGTGCTGGCGACGCTGAATGCCACGACCTATGCGCTGATGGCGTCGGCGGCGCGCGGCACCATCCGCAAGCCGGCCGTCCAGAGGGCCGTCAACCGTGTCGGCGGCTCGCTCCTGATCGGTGCCGGGCTGCTGACGGCAGGTCTGCGCCGGGCCGCCGCCTGAGCGGCAGCGCAGCCGGCGGGTTGCCCGAACCCTGACGATAGGTTAATGGACGAAACACGGTCGAAGCGCCGTTGATTTGCAGCCGTGCCCGAATCCCTCGGATTTCAGGGCCTCCAGGCAAGACGAGAGCGACTGATGGCACACAGATTCCCGATCCGCGGCAGGCATGTTCTTTCCACGGGTTGCGCGATGGCGATGCTCGCCATGGGCGGCTGCGCGAGCGTGATCGAAACGCCGGCGGAAGAAATGGCGGCGGCCCGGACCGTGATGCCGATCGCCAAGCCCGGAACGGAAATGTCCGCCTACGCCCTGCCGGCACCGGTCGCGGATCCCACGGCGACCGCAAACGGCGGAGCGCAGGCCCTTGCCGCGGTGGTGGAGACGACGCGCGAAACCGGTGCCGAGGCGGCGATCGCTGCTGCGGCGGCACCGCAGGCGGAGATCCAGGCGAGCGCCGTAGCGGCCGCGGCGTCCTCCGATCCCGGCTCCGCCAAGTTCATGCCGGCCTCCTTCGAGGCGGCGGTGATGGAGCCGGGCTTCGATACCGGCGAACCGGAGGGCCTCGAGCAGCTCGTCGCCACCCACCAGATCGTCCCCGTCGCCAAGCCCGCGTTCCAGGCCACCGCCTTTGCCGCAAGCCCGATGCGCACGGCGCCGTCGCAGGACAGCCAAACCTTCCAGAAATCCGGCACCCCGATCGATGCGCTGGTCACGAAATATGCCGCCATCTACGACATCCCCGAAGTGCTGCTGCACCGGGTGATCAAGCGCGAGAGCGGCTACAATCCCAAGGCCTACAGCAAGGGCAATTACGGCCTCATGCAGATCCGCTACAACACGGCCAAGGGCATGGGCTATACGGGCACGCCGGACGGCCTGTTCGATGCCGAGACCAACATCAAGTACGCTGCGAAATATCTGCGCGGCGCGCTGATGGTGGCCGACAACCAGCATGACGGCGCCGTGCGCCTCTATGCGAGCGGCTATTACTACACCGCCAAGCGCAAGGGCCTCCTCGAGGAGACCGGCCTGAAATAAGGCCTGCGCCCGCCCTCAGTCCTCCGTTGCAAGCGCGTCGACGACCCGGCGCACCAGTTCCTGCGGCCGGTAACCGAGCCTGGAAGGCGTGAGCCCCAGCCGGACCACGGCGATGTTGCGCGACGGGATGACCGCGATCGCCTGGCCGTCATGGCCCAGCATCCAGAAGGTGTCGTCCGGCAGGCCATAGCGGGAATCGGGTTCCCGCCCCGGCCCGTCGATCCATGTCTGCGCCTGCCCGTAGGCGCCGCCGGATGCGGATGACGGCGTTCCCATCGCCGCCACATATCCCTCCGGCAACAGCCGCATGCCGTTCCATGTCCCGTCGTTCAGAAGCAGTTGCGCGAACCGCGCCCAGTCGCGCGTCGTGGCATACATGTAGGACGAGCCGACGAAGATGCCGGTCTCGTCGGTCTCCATCACCGCGCTCTTCATGCCGAGCGGCGCAAACAGCGCCGCCGCCGGATAGGCGAGCGCGCGCCAGCGGTCCCCGAGCGCGCTCATGAACACGCGCGAAAGCAGGATCGCCGTCCCGCTCGAATAGCTGAACGTCTCGCCCGGGCTGGACGACAGCGGGAACGAGGCCGCGTACCGGGCCATGTTGGGCTCGAGAAACAGCATCCGCGTGACGTCGGTGACCTCGCCGTAGTCCTCGTTGAACTCCAGGCCGCTCTGCATCGCCAGGAGGTCGGCGATGGTGATCTTCGCGCGCGCGTCGCCGTTCCATTCCGCAAACAGGTTCGCCTGCGTCGGCGACAGCCGGTGGTCCTGCATCAGCCGGCCGAGCAGGGCGGCGTTGACCGTCTTGGAAACGGACCAGCCGAGCAGTGGCGTCTCTTCGGAAAAGCCCTCGCCGTAGCGTTCACCGACGAGCCGTCCGTTGTGGATCACGGCCACGCCGCGGACGCCGGGACCGAGCAGCGCCGGATCGGCAAGGACGGCATCGAGGCGCGGATCGTGGCTTTCGCCCTTCCCCTCCGGCCAGGGGCGATCGGCCGGCGGCGCGGCGACGGGCGGCAGCGGCACGTCCGCGACCGTCTGGCGCGCGGTGACGAAATCGCCGTCGGGAACGCCCGTGCAGCCAAACCCCTCGCGGTAGGCCGCATGGCCCGGCGCGAAGATGCCGAGCAGCGACGCCGTCACCGTCTTGTCCTCGTGGTCCACCGACTGGCGCATCAGCCGCAGCAGCGGATGCCCCGGCGCCTGCACGTCGGTCGCAAGCACGTCCTGCGGGTCGCGCCCGGCGAGGAAGACGTTCGAGCAGACGATCTTGGCCGCATAGCCGGAACCGACCCTGAGCAGTTCGGGCGGGCTGACGATCAGCCAGCTGCCGGCAACCGCAAGGAAGACCGCGCCCCCGAGCACTGTCCTTGCAACGATCCGCAGATACCGGCCCATGCATCTCCCCTGGTCGGCGACCCTTTCGTCCGGCCGCAGACAATCAGGAATCGGCCGGCAAGAAAAGTCCTTTCCATGTCATGGGTTTGTCATGGATTTGTCACGGCGGCCCGGCCGCGACCCGTCATGAAGGCTGGATGACAATGCACAGTTCCGGTCATCAAACTGTTGCGCGACGCAGATATCTCCCCCGAAAGCCCTCGAAGGACGGAACGGTGTCATGAGCGAACTCGCCAGGAATGCAGGCTACGGACGCAACGAGAGACTGAAGTCGGCGCTGCTGCAGCACCGCGCGCTTTCGCTCGAGGGCCTGTCGGAACGCCTGTTCGGCCTGCTCTTCACCGGCCTCGTCTATCCGCAGATCTGGGAGGATCCGGCCGTCGACATGGAGGCCATGGAGCTCGGCGCCGGCCACCGCATCGTCACCATCGGCTCCGGCGGCTGCAACATGCTGGCCTATCTGACGCGGGCGCCGGAGAGCATCGACGTCGTCGATCTCAATCCGCACCACATCGCCCTGAACCGGCTGAAGCTCGCCACCTTCCGCCACATGCCCTCGCATGCCGACGTGGCGCGTTTCCTCGGCGGCGACAACATGGCCTCCAACCGCGAGGCCTATCAGCTGTTCCTCGAGCCGCGGCTCGACGACGCCACCCGCGACTACTGGAACGGCCGTGACCTGCGCGGGCGCCGCCGCATCGGCGTCTTCAACCGTAACATCTACCGCACCGGCCTGCTCGGCCGCTTCATCCTGCTCGGCCATGTGGTGGCGAGGCTGCACGGGTTGGACCCGCGCGACTTCGTCAAGTGCCGGTCGCTGCGCGAGCAGCGCCAGTTCTTCGACACCCGCATCGCCCCCCTCTTCGATCGTCCGCTGATCCGCTGGATGACCTCGCGCAAGGCCTCGCTGTTCGGCCTCGGCATTCCGCCGCAGCAGTTCGACGAACTCGCCAGCGTCAATGACGGCCGCTCGCTTGCCCCGGTTCTGCGCCAGCGGCTGGAGAAGCTCGCCTGCCATTTCCCGCTGAAGGAGAACTACTTCGCCTGGCAGGCCTTCGGCCGCCGCTATCCGTCGCGCTACGAAGGAACGCTGCCCGATTACCTGCGGGCGGAGAACTACGGCGCCATCCGCGACAACGCCGCCCGCGTCCGCGTCCACCACGCCAATTTCACCGAGCTTCTGGCCGCCAAGCCCGCCGCCTCCGTCGACCGCTACGTCCTGCTCGACGCGCAGGACTGGATGAACGAGGAGCAGTTGAACGCGCTCTGGACCGAGATCACCCGCACCGCGGCCCCCGACGCCGTCGTCATCTTCCGCACCGCCGCCGAGAAGAGCATCCTCGACGGCAAGGTCTCCTCCCGCCTGCTCGACCTCTGGACTTACGAGCGCGACCGTTCCGCAGCGCTCGGAATGAAGGACCGCTCGGCCATCTACGGCGGCTTTCACATCTACCGGAAGAAACCCTGATGCGCCGGGAGCATCCCGCGCTCTCCGCCGCCGTGCCCGATGATATGCCCGACACGGCCCATGCCGAGAAGATGGACCGCCAGTACCGCTACCAGCGGCACGTCTACGACCTGACGCGCAAATACTATCTCTTCGGCCGCGACCGGCTGATGGACGGGCTCGACGCGCGCGCCGGCCAATCGGTCCTCGAAGTCGGGTGCGGCACCGGCCGCAACATCGCCTGCATGGCAAGGCGCTACCCCGATGCCCGCTTCTTCGGCCTGGACATCTCCCGGGCGATGCTGGAGACGGCGGAGAAGAAGTTTGCAGCCACGGCCGGCACGCGCCCGGTCCTGCGCGTTGCCGACGCCACCGCCTTCCGGGCGGCCGAGTTCGGCGAAACCGGTTTCGACCGCATCGTCATCTCCTATTCGCTGTCGATGATCCCGGCGTGGCGGGACGCCGTCGAGCGGGCGCTCGACGCGCTCAATCCCGGCGGTTCGCTGCACGTGGTCGACTTCGGCCAGCAGGAACGCCTTCCCCCCGCCTTCCGCCGCCTGCTGCAGGGTTGGCTCGCCCGTTTCCACGTCACTCCGCGCCCGGATCTCATGGACGTGATCGCCGATGCGGCCGCGCGGCGTGGCGCAATTGTGGCTTCCGAGACGCCCTATGGCGGCTATGCCTGGCTCTCGATTGCGAAAATGCCCGGATAGCCGGCATTCGCGGGGTGCGCGGCCCCTGCCCGATTTTGCTCGTCTTTCTGTGAAACCTCTTGGGCGCTGAGGGGTTGTAACCGTGTCGGCTCCAAAGGGGTCGTGTCGACACGTTCGAAGCAGAAGGAAGACAACCATGAAATCAATCGCGCTCGGAGCGGCAGCACTTGCGATCGCAGCCTCTGCGACCGGCGTGCTCGCCGCCGACATGGCGCCGGTCCAGGCCCCCGTCGCGCCCGTCATCGAGGAAGTCTCCGGCATCTACGACTGGAACGGGTTCTACGTCGGTGCGCAGACCGGCTACGGCTGGGGCGATGCCGAGGTGGACGACGCCGGCATCTCCGAAAGCCCCGGCCTCGACGGATGGGCGCTTGGCGGCTACACCGGCTACAACTACCAGACCGGCCCCTTCGTCATCGGCCTGGAAGGCGACGTGAAGTACAACTGGAACGAGGACAAGTTCGACCTCGGCGGCATCCCGATGGAGCTGAAGAGCGACTGGAGCGGCTCGCTGCGCGCCCGCATGGGCTACGCCTTCGACCGCACGCTCGTCTACGCGACCGGCGGCTACGCCTTCACCAACGCCGAGCTGCGCGACCGCGAAACCGGCGACAGCGACAGCAAGACGCTCAACGGCTGGACGATCGGCGCGGGCTTCGAGCATGCCTTCACCGACAACTTCATCGGCCGCGCCGAGTATCGCTACACCGATTACGGCGACGCCGACCTGATGGGCGTGAACACCAACCTGAAGAGCAGCGACGTGATGCTGGGCGTCGGCTGGAAGTTCTGACCCGGACGCCTGCCCGGCCTTGAAGTGCCGGACAGGCAGGGCTCGCACTTGCGCCGGGCATCGCCGATGCGCGGCGCAAGTGCCGTTCCGCCCTTTACCGAAACCTGCCGGTGAGGCAGTATCGCCGCGCATCTTCTGCGCCGCGTCCGAGGGGGACGCGCCAAACCCGGGACACCCATGCGTCGGCTTCTTCTGGCTCTTCTGCCCCTTGCCCTTCTCGCGGCATCGTGCTCCACGACCGACTACGACTTCGTCTCGACGGCGCCGATCAAGCCGCGCTTCAAGGACAGCGACCCGCAGGATTTCGGCTACCGCACCCCGCATCATCACGAGGTCCACGGCATCGACGTCTCCAAGTGGAACGGCGACATCGACTGGCCGACGGTGAAGGCGTCGGGCGTCTCCTTCGTCTTCATCAAGGCGACCGAAGGCAAGGACCGGATCGACGGGGCCTTCGACGCCTACTGGCGCGGCGCCCGCGCCGCCGGCATCGCCCACGCGCCCTATCATTTCTACTATTTCTGCTCGACGCCGGACGAACAGGCCGACTGGTTCATCCGCAACGTGCCCAAGGCCGCAGTGCAGCTGCCGCCGGTGCTCGACGCCGAATGGAACCCGCTGTCGCCTACCTGCCGCAAGCGCCCGCCGCCGGCGGAGGTCCGCGCCCTGCTGCAGCGCTTCCTCGACCGGCTGGAGGCGCATTACGGCAAGCGGCCGATCATCTACACGACCGTCGATTTCCACCGCGAGAACATGGTCGGCGCCTTCGGCAAGTATCCGCTGTGGCTGCGCGCCGTCGCCGATCACCCCGAAAACGTCTATGGCCGCAAGTGGCATTTCTGGCAGTACACCAGCACCGGCATCGTGCCCGGCATCAAGGGCGACACCGACATCAACGTCTTCGCCGGCTCGCACCAGAACTGGAAGAGCTGGGTGGCGCAGGTCTCGCGCTGAAGGCCTCGGGACGCGGGATTGACGAGGCATCCCTCCCCGCTCACGGCAGAGTGATGCGACCGGCGCGGGCACGGCATTTTTGCTTCTTGCTTCTGTCACATTAATTTGAGAAGCGGGGGCAACCGAATGAAAGGATCCCCGCATATGCAACCGCGATTCCTGCCGATTGGCGCCCTGGCGGCGCTTTTCCTCTCAGGCACGGCGCTCGCCCAACAGGCTCCGGCCCAGCCCCCCGCACAGGCAAACGCCCCGGCCGTCGCCTGCGGCGGCGATCTCCCGGCCTTCCTCGACGGCGTGCGGGCGGAGGCAGCGGCCAACCAGATCCCGGGCGACGCCATCGACACGGCACTCGCAGGTGCTGCGATCGACCCGAAGGTGCTCTCGCGCGACCGAGCCCAGGGCGTCTTCCGCCAGACTTTCCTCGAATTCTCGAAGCGGACCGTCAGCCAGTCGCGCCTCGATATCGGCCGAAGGAAGCTGCAGGAACTCTCGAACGTCTTCCAGCGGGCCGAGCAGGAGTTCGGCGTGCCCGGCGCCGTCATCGCCGCATTCTGGGCGATGGAGACGGACTTCGGCGCCGTCCAGGGCGACTTCAACACGCGCAACGCGCTCGTCACCCTCTCCCATGACTGCCGCCGCCCGGAACTGTTCCGCCCGCAGCTGATCGCGGCGATCCAGATGGTCCAGCACGGCGACCTCGACCCGGCGACAACGACCGGCGCCTGGGCCGGCGAGATCGGCCAGGTGCAGATGCTGCCGAGGGACATCATCGCCTTCGGTGTCGATGGCGACGGCGACGGCCACGTCAACGTCAAGAGCAGCGCCCCGGATGCGATCCTGACGGCTGCGAAGTTCATCCAGCACCTCGGCTTCACCAAAGGCCAGCCGTGGATCCAGGAAGTCTCGGTGCCCGAGGCCCTGCCCTTCGAGAGGACCGGCCTGCAGTCGGGCATGACGGCCGGCGACTGGTTCGCCCTCGGCGTCACGCCACGCGACGGCAACACCGAATTCTCCGGCCTCGCCGCCTCGCTGGTGCTGCCGCAGGGCCGCAAGGGCCCGGCCTTCATCACCTATCCGAACTTCAACATCTACCTGGAATGGAACCAGTCGTTCATCTACACGACGTCGGCCGCATATTTCGCCACCCGCCTCGCCGGCGCCCCGCCCTATCAGAAGGGCGAGCCGGAAGCGGGTCTCGACGACGGCGGCATGAAGGCGTTGCAAACGCGGCTTGCCGAACTGGGCCACGACGTCGGCAAGATCGACGGCATTCTCGGCTCCGGCACGCGGGCGGCGATCCAGAAGGAACAGCTCCGCCTCGGCCTGCCGGCCGACGGCTGGGCCACCCCGGCCCTGCTCGGCGCGCTCTGAGCCGTCCCCGACCGGAGCGGTCTTCCCGCTCCGGTCCCGGCAAGGCCGGCAATGCCTCTTGCCTTTCCTGCAGCGCCTCCCGCTTCACCGGGGCGCTGCCGCATCCGCCGATGCGACCGGATGCGGGATTCCCGTCGCTCGACACCGCACCGTCCCGGCGCCCATCGACCTCCCGTCGCCCCGATCCCTGATCCAGCGCCACAAATCGAGATTGCATCGTCGTCCTTGCCCGGCAACGATGCGAATCGGGTGGGCCGAGCCCGCGCGGTGCCCTATGCCGCGGCTCCAGAGCCGGAGCCTTTGAGCGAGGAGAGACACCATGAACGAGATGGCAGCAGTGCAGCCGCAGACGATGACGGCAAGGACCTGGGCCATGCTGGTGTTTCTCGGCCTGATCTGGGGCGGATCGTTCTTCTTCGCCCGCATCGCCGTCCAGCATATCCCGCCCGTCACCCTCGTGCTGCTGCGCGTGGCGATCGCAGCACTCGCCCTTCATCTCTACCTGCGCGGCCGGCACGGGCTCTACGAGACGTTGCGGCTGCGCTGGCGGGAATTCCTCGCCATGGGGCTCCTGAACAACGTCATCCCCCACATCCTAATCTTCACCGGCCAGACGGAGATCGGCGCCGGGCTGGCGGCGATCCTGAACGCCACGACGCCTATCTTCACGGTCCTGATCGCCAATCGGCTGACCGAGGACGAAAAGATGACGACGGCGAAGATGGCCGGCTGCCTGGTCGGCCTGCTCGGCACCGCCGTCCTGGTCGGACCGCGCGCGCTCGCGCCCTTTGCCGGCGGCACCGACGGACCGCCGCTCTGGGCCCTGCTCCTGCCGGTCGCAGCCGCCGCCAGCTACGGGCTCTCCGCCACCTATGGGAAGCGCTTCCGCGGCGTCGCCCCGCCGGTGACGGCGACGGGTCAGCTCACCGCCTCCTCCGTCGTGCTCCTGCCGCTAGCGGCGATCGTCGACCAGCCCTGGTCGCTGCCGATGCCGCCTTTCGGCGTGGTGCTCGCCGTCCTGGCGCTGGCGCTCCTGTCCACCGCCTACGCCTATATCCTGTTCTTCCGGATCATGGCGGCCGCCGGCGCGACCAACACCTCGCTCGTCACCCTGCTCGTGCCGCCGAGCGCCATCCTCGCCGGCGTCGTCTTCCTCGGCGAAAGCATCTCGCTGCCGGTCGCCGCCGGCATGCTGCTCGTCCTGCTCGGCCTCGTCATCCTCGATGGACGGCTGCTGCGGTGGGCGAGGACATAGCGACCGTGCCGGAATGGAACTGATTCTGCCCGGGGCCGTTCTTTGCTACGAAATCGTGATCACCGCCGTTAACCGAGGTGAAGATTTCGTGAAGGCCTGCGCAGGCCAAAATAGCTTTTAAGATCAGTTGTTTAGAATTGTGGAAAACTGGTGACAGATCCAGTGATGCCGCAATGCAACACATAAACAACTTTTCAAAACGGATTTTTCGGACCTATTATCGGCCCGCAACGCAAGGGAGGTCAGCCGATGGGTATCACACATTCCCTGAATGTTCTGATGATCAGTGCCGCGTTCCTCTTCGTCGCCAGCATGATTTTCATCTGACGGCAGCGTAGTCCTCTAGGACCAAAAAACGCAGAGACTATTTCTGGAAAACGCATGGCCCACAGTGCCATGCGTTTTTTCGTTGCCGGTCATGACCGGCGCCGGCGACAGGTGCGCTCAGGCAGCCGCGCCTTCCGCCCTCACCCGCTTGACGGCGTCGCCGCGTTCGAAGCCGGTGCTGTCGAGAACCGCCGACACCAGCGCGGAGCGGTTCATCGTGTAGAAGTGAAACTCCTCGACGCCGAGCGCGATCAGGCCGTCCACCTGCCGCGCGGCAAGTTCGATCGCCACCTTGGTCCGCTCTTCGGGACGATCGGCAAGCGGATCGAGGCGATCGGCCAGCCACTGCGGCACGCTTGCCCCGCAGAGCCCGGCGAACCTCTGCACCTGGCCGAGATTGTGGACCGGCAGGATGCCGGGCACGACCGGGATCTCGATGCCGACCGCGCGCACGCGGTCGAGATAGCGGGCATAGTGATCGTTGTCGAAGAAGAACTGGGTCAGGGCGCGCGCAGCGCCGGCGTCGACCTTGCGCTTGAGCATGTCTATATCGGCTGCGACGTCGCGGCTTTCGGGATGCTTCTCCGGATAGGCCGACACGGAGATCTCGAAGTCGGCGATCGTCTTCAGGCCCGCGACCAGTTCGGCGGCGTTGGCATAGCCGCCCGGCGACGGCACGTAGGCGGCGCCGATGCCACCGGCGGGATCCCCGCGCAGGGCCACGAAATGGCGGACGCCCACGGCACGGAACTCCTCGACCACGGCTGCGACCTCGGCCTTCGTGGCGCCGACGCAGGTCAGGTGTGCTGCGGCCGGAAGCGCGGTCTCGCGCAGGATCCGCGACACGGTGGAAAGCGTCGGCCCGCGGGTGGAGCCGCCGGCGCCATAGGTGACGGAGACGAATTCCGGCGCATAGGCGGCCAGTTCCGCGATCGTCTCGCCGAGCTGCTTCTCGGCCTCGTCGCTCCTGGGCGGGAAGAACTCGAAGGAGAGCTTCGGGGCCCTGCTGCGGCCGCCGTTGCTGGGGACAGGGGTCCTGGAAGCGGCGTTCGTGGCGATCGTCATGTCAGTGTCTCCGGCCGATGGCGATGAGGGGTTCGGCATGGTCCGCCGCGACGCGCTGGTCCCGTGCCAGCCAGATCGTCACCGTCAGCGCATCGGGCCCCGCGCCCGCAGGCCTCAGGTCGATGGCTTGTTCCGGCGACAGTCCGGCCTGCTCCAGCCACTCCTGCATCTGCTGGTGCGAGAAGCCCAGGCGCAGATGGGCGTGCTCGTCGCGCAGGTGCTCCAGCCCGTGCGGCGCAAGATCGATGATGACCAGCCGGCCAGCCGGCTTCAGCATCCGCGCGGCCTCCGCGATCGCCGAGCTCGGCTCGTCGAGGAAATGCAGCACCTGGTGGATCGTCACCACGTCGAACTCGTCGCGCTCGAGCGGCAGGTTGAAGATGTCGCCATGGCGGATGGAGGCCTTGGTGATGCCGGCACGGTCGAGGTTGGCACGCGCCACCGCCAGCATGTCGCGGCTGGCGTCGACGCCGACGCCGCGCCGGTACAGGCCCTCGAAAAGCTGCAGGATGCGGCCGGTGCCGGTGCCGAGATCGAGAAACGCCTCTACCGGCTCCTCGCCGATGAGCTCGAGCAGGGCCGCCTCCACCTCCGCCTCGCTGACATGCAGCCGGCGCAGTTCGTCCCACTCGGCGGCGTTGCGGCTGAAATAGGCCTGCGCTTTCTCCGCCCGCGCCCGCTTCAGCACGTCCAGCCGCTCGGCGTCGCGCTTGAAGACGGGATCGGCCGCATCGGTCCGCTCCAGCAGCAGCCGCGCCAGCGCGACCGCGGCGCCGTCATGGGCGAGCCGGAAGTAGGCCCAGGCGCCCTCCTGGTAGCGCTCGATCAGCGCTGCCTCGGCGAGAAGCTTCAGGTGGCGCGAAATGCGCGGCTGCGACTGGCCGAGAATGTCCGTCAGGTCGGTCACGGTCAGGTCGCCGCGGGAAAGCAGCGCCAGCAGCCTCAGCCGGGTCGATTCGCCAGCGGTCTTCAGAACCTCTACAATGTCGTCCAAGCCCAGTTTCGTCACGTGCCCACCCGCGCCAATCAAGATATAAAGATATGTTTATGTCATGATTTAGAATAGCGCAAGCCGTAATCTTTGCGCGGGGCCAATTCCGCGACGATCGCCTCCGGAAACCTTCGTCCGAAAACGCATCGGGCGCAGCATGCGGCCTGCATGCTGCGCCCGATGAACGGCAGTGACGGACGACGGGTCAGCGCGTCAGGCGCTTGTAGGTGACGCGCTTCGGATTGACCGACTCCGGACCGAGGCGGCGGATCTTGTCCTGCTCGTAGTCCTCGAAGTTACCCTCGAACCATTCGACGCGACTGTCGCCCTCGAAGGCGAGGATATGGGTCGCCAGCCGGTCGAGGAACATGCGGTCGTGGCTGATGATGACAGCGCAGCCGGCGAAGTTTTCCAGCGCATCCTCGAGCGCGCCCAGCGTCTCGGTGTCGAGGTCGTTGGTCGGTTCGTCGAGCAGGATGACGTTGCCGCCGGCCTTCAGCATCTTGGCGAGATGCACGCGGTTGCGCTGGCCGCCGGACAGCGTGCCGACCTTCTGCTGCTGGTCGCCGCCCTTGAAGTTGAAGGCGCCGCAATAGGCGCGCGAATTCATCTCGTACTTGCCGAGCTTGATCACGTCGTTGCCGCCGGAGATCTCCTCCCACACGGTCTTGTCGCCGGCGAGTGAATCGCGGCTCTGGTCGACATAGCCGAGATCGACCGTCTCGCCGACGCGGATGTCGCCGCTGTCTGGCGTCTCCTGCCCGGTGATCAGCTTGAACAGCGTCGACTTGCCGGCGCCGTTCGGGCCGATGACGCCGACGATCCCGCCCGGCGGCAGCTTGAAGGTGAGGTTCTCGAACAGCACCCGGTCGCCATAGGACTTCGTCAGGTTCTCCGCCTCGATGACCACCTGGCCGAGGCGCTCGCCGACCGGGATGATGATCTGCGCCTCGCCGGGACGACGGTTCTCGGCAGCCGCCACCAGTTCGTCATAGGCGCGGATACGCGCCTTCGACTTGGCCTGGCGGGCCTTCGGCGAGGACGCGATCCATTCCTGTTCGCGCGACAGGGCCTTCTGGCGGGCGCCTTCCTCGCGCTCCTCCTGCGCCATGCGCTTGGCCTTGGCCTGCAGATAGGCGGAATAGTTGCCCTCGTAGGGGATGCCGCGGCCGCGGTCGAGCTCGAGGATCCAGCCGGTGACGTTGTCGAGGAAGTAGCGGTCGTGGGTGACCATCAGGATCGCGCCCGGATATTCGCGCAAGTGCTTTTCCAGCCAGGCGATCGTCTCGGCGTCGAGATGGTTGGTCGGTTCGTCGAGGAGCAGGAGGTCGGGCTGGCGCAGCAGAAGCTGGCAGAGCGCGACGCGGCGCTTCTCGCCGCCCGAGAGGTTGTCCACTGCCGCGTCGCCCGGCGGGCAGCGCAGCGCGTCCATCGCCATCTCCACCTGGCTCTCGAGGTCCCAGAGGTTCTGGCTGTCGATGATGTCCTGCAGCTTGGCGCCCTCTTCGGCCGTTTCGTCTGAATAGTTCATCATCAGTTCGTTGTAGCGGTCGAGGATCGCCTTCTTGTCGGCCACCCCTTCCATCACGTTCTCCATGACGGTCTTCGACGCGTCGAGCTGCGGCTCCTGCGGCAGGTAGCCGAGGCTCGCGCCGTCGGCGAGCCAGGCCTCGCCCGTCCATTCCTTGTCCAGGCCGGCCATGATCTTCAGCACGGTCGACTTGCCCGCGCCGTTCGGACCGAGGATGCCGATCTTGGCGTCCGGATAGAAGGACAGGTGGATGTTTTCGAGGATCTTCTTGTTGCCATAGGCCTTGTTGAGCCCCGACATGTGATAGATGAACTGACGTGCCATACCGCGTGTACTCCGCATCGGAAGAAATTTGCCCGCTATGTAGGCGAATTCCCCGCCAGCGGCAATGCGGCGACCGCGCCTGCGAGCCGATTTGCCCGTCTTTGCCGGACCGGCCATCCGCCTTGTCGAACGCAACCGGCCGGGCCGCAGCCGAGACAGCCCGGCGCCGGAACGGGGCGTACCGACAGGAACGGGCGCCGGGGAAGCCCCGGCGGGTGTCTCCCGCCGCCTGACCTGCGGTTCATCGGGCATCGGCCGGCGCCAGCAGGCCCGCGTCGCACTCCGATTTCGTGACCGAAGCGCCCTGGATCAGCGAACGCAGGTCGCCGTCCGCCGCCGAGAGCCCGATCGTCAATCCGGTCACGACGGCCTGGCCGTCGACGGGCCGGCATCGCAGGCGGATCCGCTCGCCCGCGCCCCTGCCGAAGGCGCTGTCGAAGACGGCGGCGACGGCGGCCATCGTCACCGTCTCGCCCGCATGCGCCGCGAAGAACGCGCCGACGGCCGACCCGTTGACCGTGTCCAGAAAGTCGAGCGAGCGGCCATAATAGTCCTCCGCAGTGGCCGCGTGGCAGGTGCCGTTCATCAGCCACTGGTGGCGGTCGAGACCGGAGGCCGTACCGGGCATGGCCACGGACAGCCGCTTCGCCGTCCGCTCGGCGAGGACAAGTTCCGGCAGGTCGCTCCATCGCCCGGAACGGTCGCGTCGCTTCAGCTCCGCATCGATGCCGCAGTAGCTCTTGCGCACCTGCCACAGCCCGTGCAGACTCAGCTTTGCCGACACCGCTCCCTGCCCTTCCGGGGCGCATTCGGCCAGCGTGGGCCGGGTGAGGCAGAACCCCGGCTGCCACGTCAGCGCCAGGACATGGCGCGTCGTCCCGTCCCCGCTGGTCTCGCTCGCGGGCTGCTCCGGCAGCGTCACAGCAAGCGCCGACGATACGAAGGCTCCAACGACAAGCGCGAAGGCGGCGAGATGGCATGCAAGTCTCGACATCATGGCGACACTCCCCAACAAGAACAAAACAGAAACATTAATCAACACAAGCGCGAAAAATGCAACCTGGAATTTTACAGACTTTCCCGATCGCTCTTTGCCAGATGGCCTCTCCCGGCGATGTGATTGCTTTTCCAAGAGAAATCGATTTCATGGCCGTCGACGCCCGATCCGCCGGAGACCCGCCCACGATGTTTTCCGAGATGCCGCCGCTCCAGAGCCCGACCGGCGCCCGCCTCGCCCTGCGCCACGCGGCGGCCTCCATCGCGCCTGTGGGCATCGTGCTGGTCAGCCACGGCCTGGCCGAACATTCCGGGCGATACGGCGCCGTCGCCGAACACCTCGCGGCGGCAGGCTTCCACGTCTATGCACACGACCATCGCGGCCATGGCCGGACGACAGCGCCCGACGCGCCGCTTGGCCGCTTCGCCGGGCGCGACGGCCACCGGATCGCGGTGGAGGACATGCTGGCCGTTCGCGAAATGGCCGCCGGCCGCCACCCCGGCCTGCCGGTCATCCAGTTCGGCCATTCGATGGGCGGGCTCCTCGCGCTGTCCTTCGCCGAGGCCCACCCCGGCAAGATCGATGCGCTGGCGGTCTGGAATTCCAACCTCGCCCCCGGGCTGGCCGGCCGCGCCGCACAGGCGATCCTGCGCGCCGAGCGCATGCTGAAGGGATCCGACGTGCCGAGCACGCTGCTGCCGCAACTCACCTTCGGCGCCTGGTCGAAGACGATCCCGGACCGGCGGACGGACTTCGACTGGCTGTCGCATGACGAGACCGAGGTGGCGCGCTACGTCGCCGACCCGCTGTGCGGCTTCGACGCCAGCGTCTCGCTCTGGCGCGACATCTTCGCCATGACCTACGAGGCCGCATCGCCCGCGCGCATCGACCGCCTGCCCCGCGCCCTGCCCGTCCATCTCGTCGGCGGCGACGAGGACCCGGCGACGGATTTCGGCCGCGCCGTCACCTGGATGGCCAAGCGGCTGAAGAAGAGAGGCCTTGCCGACGTGACCGGCGTCGTCTATCGCGGTCTGCGCCATGAAACCCTGCTGGAGCGGCGGGACCTGCGCGAAGGTCCCCTCGAGGACTTCTGCCGCTGGTGCCAGAGGGTCGCGCGCCAGAACCGGTAACGAAGACATGACCACCCATCCGGCATCGCCGAAAATCGCCCCCCGCAACGAAGTCGGCATCGGCCTGGCGCTGATGGTCGTCTCCGTACTGATCGCGCCGGTGATCGACATCTTCTCCAAGCTGGCGGTGGTCGACGTCCCCGCCACGGTGATCACGCTCTGCCGCTTCCTGTTCCAGACGCTGACGCTGGTGCCAATCGTGCTCTGGCGCGGCACGCTGTTCGACCTCACCCGCCGGAAGGTGGCGCTGCATGCGGTGCGCGGCCTGATGACGGCGATCGTCATGATCAGCTTCGTCACGGCACTTGCCGTCATGGAGGTTGCCGACGCGCTGGCGATCTTCTTCGTCGAACCGATCATCCTGACGATCCTCGGCGCGATCTTCCTGAAGGAGACGATCGGCTGGCGGCGCTATACCGCCTGCGCCGTGGGCTTCCTCGGCGCGCTGCTCGTCATCCAGCCGAGCCTGCAGGAAGTAGGCCTCGTCGCACTGTTGCCGATCGTCTCGGCCTTCGCCCTGGCGGTCTACCTGCTCATCACCCGGCTCGCCGCGCAGAGCGAGGATCCCTGGTCCATGCAGCTTCACACCGGCCTGTGGGGCGCGGGCTTCGCCGGCCTCGCCCTTCTCGTCGGCGGCTCGCTCGGCTGGCCCGCCTTCATGCCCGTCCTGCCGCAGGGCGATGCGGCGTACTATATCGTCGGCGCCGGCATCGCCGCGACCATTTCCGGCATTTTCGGCGCCTATGCCTACCGCAATGCCCCGGCCTCCGTGCTGGCGCCGCTGCAGTATCTCGAGATCGTCTCGGCCACGGCACTCGGCTGGTGGGTGTTCGGCCACCTGCCCGATCCGCTGAAATGGCTCGGCATCTCGATCATCATCGGCTCCGGCCTCTACGTGATCTGGCGCGAGCACAAGCTGCGCAGGCGCGCCACGCTTCCCCCGCTGCCGCCGCTCGCCTGAGGACGAAAAAATTGCGCAAAGCCAAGGGGTAAGTCCCAGGGCTCATCAACCCATGCGGCCTTGGTGCTATCTCCGCGCCGGCCTTTTTGTTATCCAGACGTCCTGCGTCGCAATGAAGAATCCGAAAAGGACGGCGGCGACGGCAAGGAGGATACCGATGGACGAGAAGAACCTGCCGCTTTCCGGCATCCGCGTTATCGAGCTTGCGCGCGTCCTCGCCGGTCCCTGGGCCGGCCAGATGCTGGCCGATCTCGGTGCCGACGTGATCAAGGTCGAAAACCCCGACGGCGGCGACGACACCCGCGCCTGGGGCCCGCCCTTCGTCACAGGCAGCGACGGCGAGAACCTCTCGGCGGCCTACTATCATTCGACCAACCGCAACAAGCGCTCGATCACCGCCGATTTTCGTTCCGAGGAAGGCCTTTCGATCGTCCGGCGGCTGGTGCGCGCGGCCGATATCGTCATCGAGAACTTCAAGGTCGGCGGGCTGAAGAAATACGGCCTCGACTATGAGAGCCTCGCAGCCGACAATCCCAAACTCGTCTATTGCTCCATCACCGGTTTCGGCCAGGACGGGCCCTATGCCGCCCGCGCCGGCTACGACTACATCGTCCAGGGCATGTCCGGCTTCATGTCGGTGACCGGTGCTGCCGACGGCGAGCCGATGAAGGCGGGCGTCGCCATTGCCGACATCTTCACCGGCATCTATGCCGTGACCGCGATCCAGGCGGCCCTCATCCATGCGCTGCGCACCGGCAAGGGCCAGCAGATCGACATGGCGCTGCTCGACGTCCAGTCCGCGGTCATGGCCAACCAGAACATGAACTATCTCGTCTCCGGCACGGCCCCCACCCGGCTCGGCAACGCCCATCCCAACATCACCCCCTACGAGGTGATCGAGACGGCGGACGGGTACATGATCCTCGCCGTCGGCAATGACGGCCAGTTCCAGCGTCTCTGCGCCATCCTCGGCCTCGACGGGCCTGCCGCCGACGAGCGCTTCGCCACCAACCGCTCGCGCGTCAGGCATCGCGACGCGCTGCGCCCGCTGATCCTGGAGCGCAGCCGGCAGTGGGGCAAAGCGGCGCTGCTGGCGGCCTGCGAGGAGAACGGCGTGCCCGCCGGGCCGATCAATTCGATTGCCGAGACCTTCGACGACCCGCAGGTCAAGGCCCGCGGCCTGCGTCTCGACCTTGCCGACCGCGACGGAAACCGGATCCCCGGCGTGCGCACGCCGATCGTCTTCTCCGAGACGCCGCTGGTCTACGAGCATCCGAGCCCGCGGCTCGGCGAACACACGAACGAGATCCTGGCAGAGCTGGAAAGCATCGAAGCAGAAAGGAAATCCGCATGACGCAGCAAGAGGCAGGGCCTGCCCCGCAAGAAGGCAGGACCGGCGGACAACTCATCGTCGACGCGCTCGTCGCCAACGGCGTGAAGCGCGTCGCCTGCGTTCCCGGCGAGAGCTACCTTGCGGTGCTCGATGCGCTGCATGACACCGACGTCGACGTGCTCGTCTGCCGCCAGGAAGGCGGGGCGGCGATGATGGCCGACTGCTGGGGCCGGCTGACCGGCGAGCCGGGCATCTGCATGGTCACCCGCGGCCCGGGCGCCACCAACGCCTCGGCCGGCCTGCATATCGCCCGGCAGGATTCGATCCCGATGATCCTGTTCATCGGGCAGGTCCAGCGCGAGGCGCGCGAGCGCGAGGCCTTCCAGGAGATCGAATACCGCCGCGCCTTCACCGAGGTCGCCAAGTGGGTGGCCGAGATCGACGATGCCAGGCGCATTCCCGAGTTCGTCACCCGCGCCTTCGCGGTGGCAACGTCCGGGCGGCCGGGCCCGGTCGTGCTGGCGTTGCCGGAGGACATGCTGACCGACACGGTCGAGGCTGTGGCGGCAAAGCCCTACGTTCCCGTCGAGGCCCATCCGGGTCCGGCGCAGGTCGCCCGCCTGACGGCGCTTCTGGAAAAGGCCGAGCGGCCGATCGTCATCCTCGGCGGCACGCGCTGGGACGAGGAGAGCGTCTCAGGCATCGCTTCCTTCGCGGAACGCTGGTCGCTGCCCGTCGCCTGCTCGTTCCGGCGGCAGATGCTGTTCGATCACCTGCATCCGAACTATGCCGGCGATTCCGGCATCGGCATCAATCCGGCGCTGGCGAGGGAGATCCGCAACGCCGATCTCGTGCTCATGCTGGGCGGCCGCTATTCCGAGATGCCGTCTTCCGGCTATACGCTGGTCGACAGCCCCTACCCGCAGCAGACCTTCGTCCACGTCCATCCCGACCCATCCGAACTCGGCCGCGTCTATCGCCCCGATCTCGCGATCTGCGCCAGCCCGGCGGATTTCGTGGACGCATTGGCGGGACTTTCGCCCACCGTCCCGCCCCGCTGGGCAGACCGGACGAAGACGATGCATGCCGCCTACCGGGCCTGGTCGACGCCGCCCGCCGCCGGTCCCGGCGACGTCCACATGGGTCCGATCATGGCCTGGATCGAGGAGAACGTCCCGCAGGACGCGATCTTCACCAACGGCGCCGGCAACTATGCCACCTGGCTGCACCGCTTCCACCGCTTCCGCCGCTTCGCCACGCAGGCCGCCCCCACTTCCGGCTCGATGGGCTACGGCCTGCCGGCAGCCGTGGCCGCCAAGCAGCTCTTTCCGGAGCGGGAGGTGGTCTGCTTTGCCGGCGACGGCTGCTTCCTCATGCATGGCCAGGAGTTCGCCACCGCCGTCCGCTATGGCCTGCCGATCATCGCGATCGTGGTGAATAACGGCATGTACGGCACGATCCGCATGCACCAGGAACGCGAATATCCCGGCCGCGTCAGCGCCACCGGGTTGACCAATCCGGATTTCGCGGCCCTTGCGGCCTCCTATGGCGGCCATGGCGAGACGGTATCGAGAACAGAGGAATTCGCCCCCGCCTATCTGCGCGCCCGTGCAAGCGGCAAGCCCGCGATCGTCGAGGTCAGGCTCGACCCGGAGGCGATCACGCCCGCACGCACGCTGTCGCAGATCCGGGATGGCAAATAGGCGGGGATAGAGACGTTGCGGCTGTCGGGCGCTGCTCGACAGCCGTTAGCCTCCGGATCAGGACGCTGAGATGGCGGGTCCCGTGGTCGGATGCCCGGCTCGGGACCAGGCATGACGGCCGCGGCAATGGCGCGACGCAATGTTCGGCTTGTCGAAGCTCAGCCGCGCAGGTGCTGGGTCTGGCCGTAGATGTTGGTCGAGCGGGCGCCCGAGCGGCAATAGCCGAGCATCGGCCGCGGCAGTTCGTCGAGCGCATCGACCATGGCGGTGACGGCGTCGGCGGTGACGCCCATCGGGCCGACCGGGATGTGCCGGACCTCCAGCCCGAGTTCCTTCGCACGCGCCGCGATCGCGGCGAACTCCGGCTGGTCCGGGCTCTCGTGGTCCGGCCGGTGGCAGACGATCGACTTGAACCCCATCGCCTTGATCTCGTCCAGTTCGTCGACTGCGATCTGGCCGGAGACCGAGTATTCGTCGTTGATCGGGCGGATATCCATGATGCGAACCCTTCGGAAAAAATTGCTGGCTCCGGTGTAGGCCGCGCGGTGCCGGGCGTCAATCGCCGGGCAAGACGACAGAAGGCGACAGCGGCGTGACGGGCCCGCTACCTGAGCTCGAAGGACAGGCCGTAGCTGACCGCTTCGCCGGGCGCGAAATCCGCCATCTCGCCGGACGCGATCAGGTCCGCCCGGCCGGCCAGCCGGTGCGAGACCGGCTCGATCCCGAGCACATGGCAGCCGGGCGACTGGTTGCGCCAGACCTGCAAGTGCGAAAGCGTATCGGTGCGAAAGCGCACACGCAGGGTGCGTCCGCCGAGTGCTGCGATCGGGCCGATCGCGACGTCCGCCCAGCCGTGCTGCGACGTCTCCTTCGCGGGGACGCAGAAGATCGTCATGTCGCCCTCGCCGAAGCGCCAGGGCAGGCTGCCACCCTCGATCATCGCGCCGGTCAGCCGCGTACCCGCGTCGAACAGCCGCGTGTTGAAATTGATGTGGTACATCGCAACCGGCGGCCAGGGCCGCGCGCCGGTATTGGTCACGACGTCGTCGAGCGTGATGTGGCCGGTCTTGCGGTCGGCCCGCCAGAGCCGCTTCATCTCAGCGCTCTCCCCGTTTGCGAGCGACACCGGGACGCGCGCCGAGCAGACCACCTCGCCATCGTCCTCCTCGTAGAGGATGTCGGTGGCGGGATGGGAAGAGAGCGAGCCGTGCAGCGGATAGCGCTGTCCCGCAGCCCCGCCCTCCACCGGCTCCGGGTGGCGGATATGGTCCGGTCCGCAGGTGAACATGAAGCCCGGCAGCGCCCGGTCGATGCGCGGGTCTCCATCCGAGGGGATCGCCGTGCCCGGCGCCAGGTTTATGCCGAAAAAGATCGCGTCTCTGAGGTCGAGCGCGGACTGCGAATCAAGCGCGATGTCGAAGCTGTGCGCTCCGTTCTCGGCGGTCAGGGCGAGGGTCATGTCTTCTCCGGGAATCGTCTTTCATGCGATGCTAACCGAGGCCCGGAGATTCCGATACTGGTTTCGGCGGCCGCTCCAGTGCCGCATGAACCAGGTAACTGCTTGCAAAGGCTGCGGAACCGGAGAAATCCCCGGGCGTTATGCTGTCGACCGGTGCGGCGGGCGGGACCCCGTAGGCCGGCCGTGGAGAACGCGAGAGGCGGCGGTTAGCGATCCTTTAACCATCGTTTCACATTTTCCATATTAACGTCGAAATTGAGTGCCACGTCCGAAACTTAGCGCTGACGACAGGTTGAACCCGTGAATTCCGTTTTGAAAACAAGTATTTCCCTGCTCACCCTGACGGCACTGCTGGCTGCCGCGCCGGCGGGCGCGCAGACGTTCCAAGGCGGCGGGGACGGGCGGACGGTGCTGGTGACCCCGCAGGGCGATTTCCTCGACTATATCCCCGCCGACGGCAGCGTGCGCGCCGCGCGCGACCGCCAGGGCCGCCGGATCTATATCGATGCCTGGGGAAACCTGGTCGCCACCGAAATGCAGATCCAGCGCGACTATTCCGGCTACGACCGGCGCGACATGCGCCGCAACCGCTACCGGCAGGTCGAGGGCTATCCGGAAACCTCGCCGGACTATTTCCCGCCCGCGCCGGGCGGCTTCGACGACGACGTGACGACGGGGGCCGTGCCCGACTACCGCGACCGGGCGCCGGGCGCCGTCGACCGGTCCGACCTCCCCCAGCCGATGCCGGGCGAAGCCTATCCGGAACAGCCGCCGCAAGGGTATGGACAGGGTTTTGGACAGGGATTTGGCATGGACGACATGGCCGCCCTGCCCGAGGCGCCGATGGACGGGCAGGAATTCGTGCCCGGCCCGCAGTTTCCGCCGGCAACCGCGATCGGCAAGAAATCCTCGGCCGAAGTGACGGCCCTGCAGGTCTTCCTCGACCGCGAGGGCTTCTCGCCCGGCGTGATCGACGGCAAGAAGGGTTCCAACGTGACCAAGGCGATCGAGGCCTGGCAACTCGCCAACGGCGAGACGCTCGATCCCAACGACACCGATTCGATCGTCGAACGGCTGCACCTGAACGGCGGCATGCCCTTCACCACCTACGAGATCACCGCGGCCGATGCCGCAGGCCCCTACGTGGCGTCGATCCCCGACGACTACGCCCACAAGGCAGCCCTCCCCGCGCTCTCCTATACGTCCACGAGCGAGGCGCTGGCCGAGCGCTTCCACATGGACGAGAACTACCTGAAGGAGATGAACCCGGGCGTGGACTTCACCATTCCCGGCACGATCATCAAGGTGATCAACGTCGGCGAACCGAAGAAGGGCAAGGTCGCCCGCATCATCGCCGACAAGGGCCGCAAGCAGGTGCTTGCCTATGACGACATGGGCGCCCTGATCGCCGCCTACCCGGCCAGCATCGGCTCGTCCGACACCCCGTCCCCCTCCGGCACGGTGACGGTGGAGCGGATCGCCTTCAATCCGAACTATACCTACAATCCGAAGATCAACTTCCAGCAGGGCGAGAACGACAGGGTGCTGACCCTGCAGCCCGGCCCGAACGGCCCCGTCGGCACCATCTGGATCGCGCTGTCGAAGCCGACCTACGGCATCCACGGCACCCCCGAGCCGTCCAAGATCGGCAAGACCCAGAGCCACGGCTGCATCCGCCTGACCAACTGGGACGCCACCGAACTCGCCAAGATGACCTCGAAGGGCGTCACGGTCGAATTCGTCGACTGACCGCAGGCCGGCTGGCCGCCATGAAGCGGCACGCCGGCGCGCCACGCCGGATGTTTTTCCGGGCCGGCGAAGGCCGTCGCAGGCACTCGATACCCTGGATCTCTATGCCCGGTCGGCGCGGAAGCCGGCAGACCTGCGCTGCGGCTGGCGCGAACGGGACGCCGCGCGCAGGAGCCTGCGGAATTTCGGGCATTCCATATGGCTTTCCGCCGGGCACTCGGCCACGTGCCGCAGCGCGTCCTTCAGCGTCATCAGCTTGCGGATCTGGATCTCGAGCTTGTCCGCCCGCGCATGAAGGGCCGCGCGGGGCAGTTCGGCAACCCCGTCCCTGCCGAACACGCCCCTGATCTCGTCCAGGCTGAACCCCGCCGTCTTGCCGAGCGATATCAGCGCCAGCTGGGTCAGCGCCTCCGGCCCGTACTGGCGTCGCAGCCCGTGCCGCCCGAGCGAGACGATCAGCCCGATTTCCTCGTAGTAGCGCAGCGTCGAAGGCGGCACGCCGCTTCTTTCCGATAGCACGCCGATGTCGAGAAGTTTCATGCTTGACCTCAAGTTGACTTGAAGTGGCAGAGTAGCAGCCACCCGAAACTCCAACAAGAGGAACTGCCATGAAAGCCATCAATCGAATGAAGGCGACACCGCCTGCACTGACGGCCCTTGCAGGGGCGATGCTGCTGTCGTCGCTGGGCATCAGCATCGCCACCATCGCCCTTCCGGCCCTGGCGCGGGACTTCTCCGCACCCATCTCCGCCGTCCGCTGGGTCATCCTCGCCTATCTCGTCGCAGCCACGGTCGCCATCGTGCTGGCGGGGCGGTTCGGCGATCTCCTCGGTCACCGTCGGGTGCTGCTCGCGGGGCTCTCCGTCTTTGCCGCAGCTTCCGTCCTGTGCGCGGCGGCGCCCACGCTCGACGTCCTGATTGCCGGCCGGATCGCCCAGGGGATCGGCGGCGCCATCCTGATGGCGCTGCCGGTCTCGCTCATCCGCGAGACGGTCCCGCGGGAGCGCACCGGATCGGCGATGGGGCTGCTCGGCACGATGTCGGCGATCGGCACCGCGCTCGGGCCGTCAGTGGGCGGCATGCTGGTCTCCGGCTTCGGCTGGCGCGCGGCCTTCGTGGCGCTGGCCACGGCCGGCATCGTGGTGCTCGGCCTTGCCGCGCGCACGATCCCGCAGATGCCCGCCGCACGCAGGCCGGACGGACGGATGGACTGGCCGGGCGCCGCCCTGCTGGCGCTGACCCTGACCCTTTATGCGCTCGCGACGGCGGGGGGAAAGGCGGGAGCGACGGCCGGCGCGACCCTGCTTCTGACCGGCGCCGCCCTTGCGCTTGCGTCCTTCGTCATCGTCGAGGCCCGCTCCGCCTCACCGCTGGTGCCGGTGTCGATCCTGCGCGACCGGGCGACCGGAACGGCGCTGGCCATGAGCCTTCTGGCCGCGACCGTGATGATGGCAACCCTGGTAGTGGGACCGTTCTTCCTGTCCTTCGGCCTCGGCCTGAACGAGGCGCTGGTCGGCCTCGTCATGGCGGTCGGCCCGGTGACGGCGGCCTTTTCCGGCATCTTCGCCGGGCGTCTCACCGACCGCTTCGGCGCCCGCCCCGTGCTGGTCGTCGGCCTCGTCGAGACGACCCTCGGCCTTGCCTGCCTGGCGCTCCTGCCCCGCACCCTCGGCGTCATGGGCTATGTCGCCGCGCTCATCGTGCTGACGCCCGGCTTCCAGCTGTTCCTCGCGGCGAACAACACCGCCGTGATGAATGCGGCGCGCGACGAGCAGCGCGGGCTCCTGTCCGGACTGCTCGGCCTGTCGCGAAACCTCGGCTTCATGACCGGCGCCTCGGTGATGGCGACGCTGTTCGCCACCGCGGTCGGGTCGGGAGACCTCGCTGCAACCGCACCGGAGATCGTCGCCCGCGCCTTCACCACGACCTTCCTCGTCGCAGCCGGCCTGCCCCTCGCCGCCCTCGCCCTCGCGCTCCTCGGCCGGTCGGCGCCACAGGAGCGGGCCGAGGCGCTGTAACCCGCCGGCCTCTCAGGCCGCGCGGACGTAGCCTGCGGCCGGTGCGGCGGCCGCCTGCCCGCTGGTGCGGAACGCGCTCAGCCGCTCCGCGATGGTGGCCGCATCCTTGGAAAGCGCCTGGCTGGCCGCATTGGCCTGCTCGACCATCGAGGCGTTCTGCTGGGTGATCTGGTCCATGGCGCCGATCGCCTGGTTGACCGCCTGCAGGCCCGTCGCCTGCTCGGCCGTGCTGGCGCGGATCGCCGCGAAGACGGAGCTGACCTCGACCACCTGCGCCACGATCTGGCGGAGCGACTGGGCGACCTCGTTGACCGAGCGGACCCCGCCTTCCACCTGTCCGTGCGACTTGGCGATCAGGTTCTGGATGTCCTTGGCGGCATCGGCGCAGCGCTGCGCCAGGGCTCGTACCTCCGAGGCGACGACGGCAAACCCCCGCCCGGCCTCGCCGGCCCGCGCCGCCTCGATGCCGGCGTTCAGCGCCAGAAGGTTGGTCTGGAAGGCGATCTCGTCGATGACCTCGATGATGCTGGCGATGCTCGCCGAAGACTGCTGGATATCCTCCATCGCGGCGATCGCCTGCGCGACCACCTCGCCGCTGCGCTCGGCATTTCCGCGCGCAGCCGTCACCAGCGCATTGGCGTCGTCGGCGCTCCTGGCCGTCTGGCTCACCGTCGTGGTCACCTCCTCGACGGCGGCCGCGGTCTCCTCGAGATTGGCCGCCTGCCGTTCGGTGCGCCTGGCGAGGTCGTCCGAAGCCGCCGCGATCTCCTGGACGCTGACATTGATCGAGCCCACGCCCGTATGGATGCCGCCGATCGCCTGCGACAGGGCGGAGACGGCGTGGTTGAAGTCCTGCCGCAGCGTCTCGTAGGCCTCCGGCAGCGCGCCGTCGATCCGCACGGTCAGGTCGCCTTCGGAGATCCGCTTCAGCGCCGCGCCGAAATTCCGGCCGACGATCTCGCGCTCGGCCGCCACCGCACGCTCCTGCACCGCCTGCTGCTTGCTGGTGTCGGAGGCGTCCATGTAGACGGAGATCGACAAGTCCATGTCGAGGAAGACGGCCTTGACCAGGCAGGCGAGCTTCTGCGCCACCTCGTCTGCGCCGTATTCGGCACGGGAGAACAGGCCCGGCTTCGGCCACATCTCCTTCAGGGCCGCCGCCAGCAAATGCTCGACGATCAGCGCATAGCCGCCGATGTACCAGCGTGGCTCCAGGCCGATCCGCGCGTGGACCTTTCCGATCGTCAGCACCTTGTCGGCATAGTCGGAGCCGAAGTCGCCGTTCCAGATGTTGGCCCAGTGGCCGAGTTGCGCCTTCTTCGCGCCGGCCATGTGGGCGTCGCTGGAGAAGAGATGGTTGACCTCCGGGCTGTTGCGCACCACGCCGTAGAAGCGATCGAGCGCCGGCGCGAGTTCGCCCTCAAGCAGCGGCTTCAGGGAGCGCAGGTTGTTCAAGGCCCTGGCGTCGATCCCGAGATAGTCGAGACGGCGGGCGAGATCGGTGTTGTTGCTTGAGGTCGGGGATGCAGCGCTCATCGGAATTTCCATGCCATCGGGGCAGTTTGCGGGAGGTCGGCGATCTTCGTGAACGGCCCTGTAGCGCTCCGGGGGGAGCTTCGTGAGCAATCGCGCCGGTCATGGCGCCCGGAACGGGCCACACGCCCGCGCCTCGAAGTGGCTGCCGTCATCTAACGCCACACGTGGTAAATGCTTGGTTATGAAATGCCATTTTTGGCAGAGCCGGGACGCCGGGCTTTCGTCGTGGCCGGCCTGCGCTCGGTTCGGTCGCGCAGGCGCAATGCCTCCGGTGCGCACGCAGCGGAGGCTTGCAGGACGAAAGACGCCGACCTCGGCCGGGGAGCGCCCCTCAGGCCGCGCGGACCCGGGTCTCGAGCGCGCTGCGACATGCCGCAAGCGCGCCGCGACGGACCGGAACGAGGCGCAGGACCTCCTCGGCGAAGAGCCGGGCGTTCTCGCGCGCCTTGTCGAGATTGGAGATGCGCTGCGGATCCATCGTCCGCAGCGTGCCGCCGCAATCGAAGATGTCGCGGAAGGCGACGCGCTCGGCGATCGGTGTGTCGAGAACGGCGACGCCACGCTCGGACAAAAGTTGCTTGATCGCCGCCATGGCGCGGGTGGTCACCACCGCGCTCATCCGGGTCAGGACGACCGAATGGGCAACGCGCACGCCGGCGCGCTTGTCGAGCTGCTGCAGGAGTTCGAGGATCTGCGCGCCGCCGCGCGCATCCATCGCGCAGCCCTGGATCGGGATCATCACATGGTCGGACAGCCCGATCGCGGTCGCCACCAGCGCGTCGCGCGCGCCGGCCAGGTCGATGATGAAATAGTCCGTCTGGTCGCGGTTCTCGCGGATATGCGACTGCAGCGACCCCATCGAGACTTCGGAGATGACCGACAGGTTGCGCTGGACGCCGGAGAGTTCGTGCCAGCTGGTGATCCAGCGCTGGGGATCGGCATCGAGAATGGTGATGCGATGGCCCTGGGCCGCCAGCTCCGTCGCAAGAATCAGCGCTGCGGTGGTCTTCCCCGCTCCGCCCTTGGCATTGGCGAATGTTATGACTGGCATTTCAAATTCCTCATGGTCGGCGGCACGAGCCCCTCATCGCTCTTTGACGGGCGCGAAGCGGGAATGGCGCCTTGTTAACCAACCTTTCAGAACATGGTTAACGAATTGCAAACGCGGGCTCCGCAAACGGTCCCGGCAAACCGTCCCCTGCCCCTGCGAAAAGCCGTTCAATTCCCCTGGAAGATCCGGCGCACCGGCCGGTCGTCGTTCGCGCACGGCTCTTCCGCCGCGAGGCCGTGCTGGTAGCACAGGGACGCGAACGGGCCGTGCGCATCCCGCCCGCCGTGGTCGATGCGCGCCATCACGTCACGTGCAAAGGCCTGCATGTTCGCCTGCGCCCGGCCGAGATTGGGCACCTGGCGCTCGTCGAGCGTATAGAGCGTCCCCGGCCGCTCGAACATCGCGCGATAGGCCGCCCGTTCGACCACGGGCGTCTCGATCATCGCCATGCCGCGCAAGAGGAGCAGGTCGCGCACGGTGCGCAGCGATCGCGTCGCCACCAGCGGATTGACGCGCGACAGCACAACGGCGCGGTTGATGTTCGCGCGGGCATTCGCCTCGATGCACTGGATCAGTTCCAGCACCTGGATGGCGCCCCGGGCATCGAGCGCGCTGCCCTGCACCGGGATCAGCGCAAGGTCGCAAAGCCCGAGCGCCAGCGCCATCAGCGTGTCCCGCGCACCGGAGAGGTCGGCGATGATGTGGCGATCCGGCCTGTTCAGCCGCCGCAGGTGATCGGCGAGCGTGCCGGCGGTGATGTCGGCAATGGCGACGATGCCGCACTCCGGGCCGCACCGGCCCGCCCAGTCCGCCGCAAGGCCGAGCGGATCGCAGTCGAGAACGACCACCTCTGCGCCCGACCGGGCGAGTTCCGTCGCCAGCAGCGCCACCGCCGTCGTCTTGCCGGATCCACCCTTCGCGTTTGCAACTGCTATGACTGCCATTGGTCTCCCAAATCCCGCATGCAGGCCGCCACGAGCTTTCATGAAGAACGTTAAGGAATCACTCCGATTCGTGCCGGAACGCTACGAATTGTGACAGACCGGTGACAACAGCGCGCCCCGCGGAAATGTCGTCGCTGCAGGCGGGATCTGGAAATCCAGGTGCCCTCCTCCTCGAACGGGCCACCTGAAGGAACCGTGATGCCGGCCGCCGAGCCGGCATCCAGAGTGTGCAAGTCCTTGCGCGCAAAAGATTCTTTCGCCTCGCAGACGCGGCACTACTGGACGGACGGGAGAAAGGGGAGCGCCCGGCAAAGAGTGGGGCTGTAGTCAACAGAACCCGACGCAAGGGCGCCGGGTTCTGGAGGACGGAAATGTGCAATCGATACGTTTCAGATGCACTCGACAAACAGCGTCTTTGCCGCGTCCAGCGTCAGTTCAACCGGATTGCCGCCGGCAGTCGGGTCGACGATCGCCATCGCCGCCATCTCATCGATCCGATCGGTGCCGACGCCGAGCGCTGCGAGCTTGTCCGGCACGCCGAGTTCGCTGCGCAGTTCCAGCACGTAGTCGTAGAAGCCGTCGAAGCCGCCGGCAATGCCGAGATAGGCGGCGGCGGCGGCGATCCTGTCCTCGATCGCCGGACGGTTGAAGCGGAGCACCGGCGGCATGACCACCGCATTGGTCATGCCGTGGTGGGTGTTGTAGATGGCGCCCACCGGATGCGACAGCGAGTGGATGGCGCCGAGACCCTTCTGGAAGGCGACCGCGCCCATGGCGGCCGCCGACATCATGTTGGCGCGCGCCTCGATGTCGGTTCCGTCGTTGTAGGCGCGCGGCAGGTACTCCTTCACCAGCCGCATACCCTCCAGCGCGATCCCCTGGCTCATCGGATGGTAGAAGGGCGAGGAATAGGCCTCCAGGCAATGGGCGAACGCGTCCATGCCGGTGCCGGCCGTGATCACCTTCGGCATGCCGACCGTCAGTTCCGGGTCGCAGATCGTCACCGCCGGCAGGAATTTCGGATGGAAGATCACCTTCTTCGTATGGGTCTCGGAATTGGTGATGACCGAGGCGCGGCCGACCTCGGAGCCGGTGCCGGCCGTCGTCGGCACGGCCACGATCGGAGCGATGCCCTCGACCGAGGCGCGCGTCCACCAGTCGCCGACGTCCTCGAAGTCCCAGACCGGCCGCGTCTGACCGACCATGAAGGCGACCGCCTTGCCGAGATCGAGGCCGGAGCCGCCGCCGAAGGCGACGACGCCGTCATGGCCGCCCGCGCGGAACGCCTTCACCCCGGCCTCGAGATTGGCGTCGTTCGGGTTCGGGTCGACCTCGGCGAAGATCGCCCGCCCGAGCCCGGCAGCCTCCAGGACGTCGAGCGCGTTCTGCGTGATCGCCATCGGCGCGAGCCCGCGGTCGGTGACGAGCAGCGGCTTCTTCATGCCGGCCGCCTTGCAATGGTCGGCGAGTTCCTTGATGCGCCCTGCCCCGAACTTGATGGCGGTCGGGTAGCTCCAGTTGGCGGTGATGGTCATGCGAGTGCTTTCCTGAGGTGATAGGATTTAGGGCGGGTGAGGTTGTGGAAGCCGATGACGGAGAGCGAGCCGCCACGGCCGGTCTCCTTCACGCCGGTCCAGCACAGCGCCGGATCGAGGTAGTCGGCGCGGTTCATGAACACGGTGCCGGTCTCGAGGTCACGGCCGATCCGGGCCGCCCGGTCGGCATCCTTCGTCCAGAGCGACGCCGTCAGGCCGTATTTGCAGTCGTTCATCAGGCCGAGCGCTTCCTCGTCGCTTCTGACCTTCATGATGCCGACCGCCGGGCCGAACGTCTCCTCCGTCATGAACTCCATCGAATGGTCGACGTCGACGAGCACCTGGGGGGCGAGATAGGCCCCGCCGTCATCGGCGGGAAACAGCTTCGGATCGATCAGCGCCCTGGCGCCGCGCGAGACCGCGTCGGCGACCTGTGCTCGCACGGTGGCGGCAAAGCGCTTGTTGGCCATCGGCCCGAGCGTCGTCTCCTGGTCGAGCGGGTTGCCGAGCCTGTAGTTGGAAACCCAGGCGACCGACTTCTCGACGAAGGCGTCGTAGAGCTTCTCGTTGACGTAGATGCGCTCGATGCCGCAGCAGCACTGGCCGGAATTGTAGGTCGCGCCGTCCATCAGCGTGTCGACGGCAGCATCCAGATCGGCATCCGCCATCACATAGCCCGGATCCTTGCCGCCGAGTTCGAGCCCGAGCGGGGTGAACGTGCCGGCTGCCGCGCGCTCGATCGCGCGTCCGCCCTCGACCGAGCCGGTGAAATTGACGAAGTCGAAGCTCTTCGCCGCGATCAGCGCCGAGGTCGTGTCGTGATCGAGGAAAATGTTCTGGAACACGTCCTCGGGAACGCCGGCCTCGACGAAGGCGCGCACCATGCGCTCGCCGACCAGCAGCGTCTGCGCGGCATGCTTGATGATGACGGTGTTGCCGGCCATCAGCGCCGGCGCGACCGTGTTGATCGCCGTCATGTAGGGATAGTTCCACGGCGCGATGACGAAGACCACGCCGTGCGGCTCGCGCTCGATGCGGCGCTCGAAGCGCTCGCTGTCCTCGATCACCAGCGGCGCCAGCGAGGACGCCGCGATATCGGCCACATAGTTGGAGCGCTCGTTGAAGCCCTTGAATTCGCCGCCATAGCGGACCGGCCGGCCCATCTGCCAGGCGAGCTCGGGCACCACCTCGTCGGCCATCTCGTTCAGCCGGGCGACCCCCTTGAGGACGAGCTGGACGCGGTCCTCCAGCGGCTGCCGCGCCCAGGCCTTCTGCGCCTTGCGCGCCCGCGCGACGACGTCCTTCGCCGCCTCCAGCGGCATCGCCGGCCGCTCGGCGTAGACCGAGCCGTCGACGGGCGAAATGCATTTGATCACTTGCGTCATTGTCTTCTCCTTGGGCCTCCGGGCGCCTCCGCCTAGCAGGCCAACACCTTCACATGTCCCGCCGCACCATAGGCCAGGACGGCCCGGTCGCGGGTGATGATCGTCAAATCGTGCTCGCGCGCCGTCGCGATCAGGATCCGGTCCGCCGGATCGCCATGCAGCGGCTCTGGCAGGAAGGACGCGGCGACGAGGATGTCCGGCGTGGCCTCGAGAACGCCGGCCGCCATCCTGTGAGCCGCCTCCTGAAACCAAATCAAGGGCGGCTTCGTGATGTTCAACCGGCCCTTGGCCACCAGCATGCCGATCTCCCAGGCAGAAAAAGCAGACACGAGGACGCAATTATCCAACGCAGGCGTCGCCCGCAGCATGGCCATCGCACGCTCTGAAATCGCTACGTCATGGGCTATGTAGATGAGCGCGCAGGTATCCAACAGATACCGTTCAGTCGTCGTCATAGACCTTTGCCCATTCCGGATCCGTTGGCTCAGTCAGGTCGACGCCCGGTGCGATCGTCACCGTTCCCTTCATGCACCCCCGTACCCGGTCGTAAAAATTGTCCGTCGCCGCGGCATGTCCAGCCTTCCCGCCGACCGCGCCTCCGCCTTCCGACACGGACGCCGAGTTGCGATCCGCATCCGTCTTGAACACCTCCTGCCCTTCCTCGGCAAAGCCGCGCCCCTCCCCGCGTCGCCGCGCCGCGACGTCGAGAAGCGACACGCCGAAATAGGCGGCGATGCCGTCCTGCTCGTCCGCCGTCATCTTCCGCTCGCCGCGCAGCATGCGCGACACCGAGCTGGGATCGAGCCCGAGCGCCCGCGCCATCGCGCGCAGCGACCGGCCGTCCTTCTCGAGCTGCTGATAAAACCACGCACTGTCGATCATGAGGCTACCTCCGACTGTTGCGATTTTACCATCGTGTTGACCCTGCATCAACAAACCCTCAGGCCCGCTCGAACCCTCTCGCCACCTCCCAGTCCGTCACCCGGCGATCGTATTCCTCCTGCTCCCACTCGGCAGCGCGCGTGTAGTGGTCGATCACATCCTCGCCGAAGGCCTCGCGCAGCATCTTCGACGTCGTCATGAACTCGGTCGCTTCCCGCAGCGTCTTGGGGATCTCGCGGATGCCTTTGCCGCCATAGGCATCGCCGACGAACGGCGCCTCCAGTTCCAGGTTGCCCTCGATCCCGGCGATGCCGGCGGCGAGCAGGGCGGCCATGGCGAGATAGGGGTTGAGGTCGGAGCCGCCGACGCGGCATTCGATGCGGATCGCCTTGGTCCCCTCGCCGCAGAGCCGGTATCCGGCCGTACGGTTGTCCTTGCTCCACACCGCCTTGGTCGGTGCGAAGGTGCCGGCCATGAAGCGCTTGTAGGAATTGATGTAGGGCGCGAGGAAATAGGTGATCTCGCTCGCATGGTTCAGGAGCCCGGCGACGTAGCTGCGCATCATCTCCGACATGCCGTACTGCGCCTCGGCATCGTGGAACATCGACGTCTTGCCGTCCAGGCTCCAGAGCGACTGGTGGATGTGGGAGGACGAACCGGCGGCGGAATAGTGCCACTTGGCAAGGAATGTGATCGCCTTGCCCCGCTGCCAGGCGATCTCCTTGCAGCTGTTCTTGATGATTGCATGCCGGTCGGCCATGGCGAGCGCATCGGCATAGCGCACGTTGATCTCCTCCTGGCCGGCCGAGGCCTCGCCCTTGGAGTTCTCCACCGGAATGCCGGCGCCCTGCAGGCCGTTGCGGATCGCCCGCATCACGTCCTCTTCCTTGGTAGTCTGGAAGATATGGTAATCCTCGTTGTAGCCGCTGACCGGCCTCAGGTCGCGGTAGCCGCTCTCGCGCGCGTCGTCATAGGTCTGGTCGAACAGGAAGAACTCCAGTTCGCTCGCCATGTAGGCCTTCAGCCCCATCGCCTCCAGCCGCTTGACCTGCCGCTTCAGGATCGCGCGCGGCGAATGCGGCACCTCCTTGTGGGTGTGGTGGTCGAGCACGTCGCAGAGCACCAGCGCCGTTCCCTCGAGCCAGGGCACCTTGCGCAGCGTCGAAAGGTCCGGCTTCATCGTGTAGTCGCCATAGCCCGCGGCCCAACCGGTCGAGCGATAGCCGGAGACGGTCTCCATCTCCATGTCGGTGGCGAGCAGGTAGTTGCAGCTGTGCGTCTCCTCGTAGGCGCCGTCGACGAAGAACCGGGCATGAAACCGCTTGCCCATCAGGCGGCCCTGCATGTCCACGAGGCATGCGAGAACGGTGTCGATGCGCCCTTCGGCGACATCCTTCTTCAGATCGTCAAAACTGTAGGTCATGGTCATCGAGGCGGTCCTGGGGGTTGCCGTTTCATGCCGGGCCGGGCGCATGGGCCCGACCCGGATTGGTGCGGTTCACATCAGCCGTTGACGTAGGGCGGGCCGGCCTTGTTGATGATGGCGTTGTAGTCCTCGAAGATCTTGACGACCTTGGCGGCCGTCTCGCCCTGCTCGGCGATCTCCTTCCAGAACACCTTCGCAGCGTCTTCCACCGGCTTCCACTCCGCCGCCGGAATGCTGGTCAGCTTCAGCTTCGTGCCCTCGGCGCGCAGCTTCGCCTCCCCGCCCCAGTACCACTGGTCGCGGTAGTTGTTGCCGGCCTCGATCGCCGCCAGGACCAGCTTCTTCAGGTGTTCCGGCAGTTCCGCCCACTTCTTCTCGTTGACGAAGAAGGAGCCGATCCAGGCGCCCGAGATGTTGTTGGTCAGGAAGTGGTCCGTCACGTCGGCCCAGCCGACCGTGTAGTCCTCGGTGATGCCCGACCAGGCCATGCCGTCCAGTTCGCCGGTCTGCACGGCGACCTGCGCGTCCTCGTAGGGGATCGTCACCGGCACGACGCCGAACTGGGTAAGGAAGCGGCCCGCCGTCGGGAAGGTGTAGAGGCGCAGGCCCTGAAGGTCGGCGAGCGTGTTGATCGGCTTCTTGGTGTTGAAGTGGCACGGGTCCTGCCCGGAGGACGACAGCCACACGACGCCGCCGACCTTCTCGTAGGCCGAGCGCCAGATATCGGCGAGACCGTACTGCTTGAAGAGCACCGGCACGTCGAGGATCTGCTTGGTGGCGAGCGGGAAATAGCCGCCGAAGGTGGCGACTTCTGCCGGCGAGGCCATGGAGTCGTCGTCGGAATGTACCGCGTCGATCGTGCCGGCCTGGAGCGCACGGAAAAGCTCGCCGGTCGGGACGATCTGGTCGGCGTAGTAGAGTTCGATCTCGAGTTCGCCCTTGGCGGCGGCGTTGATCGCGTCGATGATCGGCTTGGTGACGTGCTCGCCGAGCGCTGCACCCGCATAGGTCTGGAAACGCCACTTGATCGCCGTCTGGGCCTTCACGATGGCCGGCGTGGCAAGCGTTGCCGCACCTGCCGCCCCGATCGTCACAGCACCTGCCCTGCTCAGAAATTGCCGTCTGTTGGTCATATCTCTATCCCTCTGGTTACATTCTGGTTTTGCCGGGAACGGCCGTTCATCCCGGTCGGTCAATTGTCTTTTCTTCTGTCGGCCTCGTTTCGTCCGGCGAAATCCCGGCGGCCTCCGCCGCCGGGAGATCCGGTCATTTGGCGTAGTAGTTGTTCGGCAGCCACGTCGCGATCTCGGGGAACACGCCGATGATGATCAGGCTCGCCAGCATGATGCCGACGAAAGGCCAGATCGACTTGTAGATGTCGGTCATGCCGATGCCGGGTGGCGCCATGGCGCGCATCATGAACAGGTTGTAGCCGAATGGCGGGGTGATGTAGGCGATCTGGCAGGTGATCGTGTAGAGCACGCCGTACCAGACGAGGTCGAAGCCCAGCTTCTGCACCAGCGGGATGTAGAGCGGCGCGACGATGACCAGCATCGCCGTGTCGTCGAGGAACATCCCCATGATCAGGAACGAGACCTGCATCAGCACCAGCACCTGCCACGGCTCCAGCCCGAGGTCGCCGAGGAAGAAGCGCTCGATCGACTTCACCGCGCCGAGACCGTCGAAGACGGCGCCGAAGCAGAGCGAGGCGATCAGGATCCACATGAACATGCAGGTGATGCCGAGCGTCTTCTGCAAGACGTCGTTCCAGAGTTTCACGCTGAGGCGGCCGCGCTGCCAGGCGACGAGCGCCGAGGAGATCGCGCCGACCGCCGAGGCTTCCACGAGGCTGGCGATGCCGCTGAGGAACAGCCACATCATCAGCGTGAAGATGCCGAGCGGCAGGATGCCGGCGGTCAGCAGCTTCAGTTTCTCGGCCAGCGGCACCGTGCGCTCTTCCGCCGGCAGGGCCGGACCGAGCGACGGGTTGATGCGGCAGCGCACATAGACGTAGATCGCCATCAGCAACGCCATCAGGAGGCCCGGGAATACGCCGGCGAGCCAGAGCTGACCGACCGGAACGCGGGCGATCATGCCGTAGAGCACGAGCACGATGCTCGGCGGGATCAGGATGCCGAGCGTCGAGCCGCCCTGGACGACACCCGTCGTCATCACCTTGTCGTAGCCGCGGCGCAGGAGCTCGGGCAGCGCGATGGTGGCACCGATCGCCATGCCGGCGACCGAAAGCCCGTTCATGGCGGAAATGATGACCATGAGCCCGATCGTACCCAGCGCCAGGCCGCCGTTGATCGGCCCCATCCAGACGTGGAACGCCTTGTAGAGGTCTTCCGCGATGCCCGATTCCGAAAGCATGTAGCCCATGAAGACGAACATCGGCACCGTCAGCATCGGATACCACTTGACGAGCTTCATGGCCGAGGCGAAGCCCATTTCCGATCCGCCCGTGCCCCACAGCAGGAAGGCCGAGATGACGCCGACGAACCCGATGACGGCGAAGACCCGCTGCCCGGTGAGCAGCAGCACCATCATCGCGGAAAACATCGTTATTGCGATGAACTCATAACTCATGCGATCGGCCTTCCCCGCAACTCGGCGATATCCTTGAAGAGCGAAGAGGTGGCCTGCGCCAGCATCATCAAGATGCCGAACGTCATGATGATCTTGATCGGCGCCATGTAGGGCGCCCAGGCGGTAAAGCTCTTTTCCTTGAACTGGATGGCATAGGTCGTGCTGGTGATGCCGCCATAGAGCATGAAGCCGAGAAAGACGATCAGCGCGATCGCCGTGACGAGATCGAATGCCGCGCGCCTGGTAGGCGACCAGTTGCCGTAGAACAGGTCCATGCGAACATGGTCGTCGGTCTGCATGGCGAAGGCGCCGCCCAGCATGTAGTAGGCGGCCATGGTGAACTGCGCCGATTCCAGCGTCCAGCTGGCCGGCAGGTGGAAGGCCTTGGACACAGAGGAATAGAGCAGGATCGCGAACATCGCGAAAATGAGATACATCGCGAAAATGCCGACGCGCCTGTTGAAGCGGTCGACCGCGCGGACATAGGTCTTGATGAACTCAGGCATCACCCGGCCTCCCGGTGCCGGATGCATTCAATTGCCGAGCGACCCTCCCGGCATAGCAACGAACCCATATGACATCTCTTTCTTCTTCACGGTTGTGTCCTTGTCTCCGCGGACGTGCCGTCCCCTGGGATCTTTCTTGTCAGCTTGCGCCGGGCAGGCTCTCCAGGAGCAGCCCGGTCAGATAGTCGGCCACGACCCCTTGGCCGGCTTCGTCCCTGACGAGATCGTTGCGGATCTCGATCATCACGTTGAGCAGGCCGTTGGCGAGGCCGTGCTCCTTGAGCGTATGCGTCACGCCGTCCTCCGGCCCGTAGGGCTCGTTCCGGCGCACGTCGTAGAGGCTGCCGCCTGCGACTGCCGCGAGCATGGCGTCGGCGAGCCGGCGGTCGCTGTCATGGAGAATGCCGATTTCCACGGCGCGCGGCTTGCCGAAATAGACCGGCGTGAAACTGTGGACCGTCACGATCACCGGCGCCCTGCCCTCGGCGAGGCGCCGGCGCACCAGGTCCGCGATGCGGTCCCGAAAAGGAAAATAAAGCGTCTGCGCCCGCTCCAGGCGCGCCTCCGGCGAGAGCGCGGCATTGCCCGGCACCGGATAGACCTCGCTCGTTTCCGGCATCGCGCCCGGCGAGTCCGGCGGCCGGTTGCAGTCGTAGACCAGGCGGGAAAAACGTTGATGGACCAGGGTCGCGTCGAGACTTTTCGCCATCATGCGCGAGACCGCGAGCGCGCCCGGGTCCCAGGCGATATGGCTCTCGAGCGCCTCGGTCGAAAGCCCGAGCGTGCCGAAATGCTCCGGTATCCGCCGCGAGGCATGCTCGCAGACCAGGATGAACCGGCTGCGGCCTTCGGCGTTCTCGACGGCGACCGGATCGCCTTCCTGTGCGTTCAAGATTCCCATGCAGCCGGTCCCCTCGATCGGCCAGTATTTTCTTAATGAAGAGAATTCTTCACCTGTCCCACCATGTCAACAGGGAATGAAATTTTCTCTTCAAAAAATCATTTGACTCGAAATATGACAGCGATGTTTAATTTTCTTCAAGGCCGCCACAGAGCGGCAGACAGGGGAAGAGTTTGACGTTGAATCAGGCGACCACCACGGTGTCGGACGTGATCAACGCCCATTTCGACGCACTCACGCGCGCCGAAAAGCAGCTGGCGGCATCACTTCTCGACAACTATCCCGTCTCCGGCCTCGGCAGCATCACGACGGTCGCCGAGAACGCCGGCGTGTCGACGCCGACCGTCGCGCGCATGGTCCAGAAGCTCGGCTATCGCGGCTTCCCCGATTTCCAGTCGCACCTGCACCATGAACTGGAAGCGACGCTCTCCAACCCGATCACCAAGCACGACCGCTGGGCGGCCAACGCGCCGGGCACGCATATCCTCAACCGTTTCGCCGACGCCATCATGAACAACCTGCGCCAGACCCTGTCGCAGGTTGAGATCGCCGACTTCGACGGCGCCGCCGCGCTGATCGCCAACCGCAAGCGCAACATCTATCTCGTCGGCGGCCGCATCACCAAGGCGCTGGCGGACTATCTCTTCACCCACCTGCAGGTCATCCGGCCGAACGTCACGCAGCTCGCCTCCAACCCGAGTTCCTGGCCGCAATACGTCCTGAACATGAAGGCAGGCGATGTGATCGTCGTCTTCGACATCCGCCGCTACGAGCAGGAGATGGAGACCTTCTCCCGCGTCGCCCGCGCCCGCGGCGTGGAGATCGTGCTGTTCACCGATCAGTGGGCGTCGCCGATCGCCAAGCTCGCCACCCACACCTTCCGCATCCAGATCGAGGTGCCGTCCGCCTGGGATTCGTCCGTGGTCACGCTGTTTGCCGTGGAGGCGCTGATCGAGGCCGTGCAGAGCGCCAACTGGGGCGAGACGCGCGACCGGATGAAGTCACTGGAAGACCTGTTCGAGGCAAGCCGGCTGTTCCGCAAGCCGCGGTGAATGCAACCGTATGGATAATGCCCGGGAAATCCGGAAAAGCATGTAAATACTGTCACATAAGCTTCATGCCGCACCAGTATCAGCTTCGCCGAAGCTGACTGACACACCAAAGGAGAAACCCGTGATGTCACGCACCCGCCGCCTGCTCTCGCTCACCACGGCCATTTTCGTGGCCACCACGGCGGTCGCCGCCGCCGAGCCGAGCGCCGAGCTCGTCGAAGCCGCCAAGAAGGAAGGCAAGCTGACCACGATCGCCCTGCCCCACAGCTGGTGCGGCTATGGCGACATCATTGCCGGCTTCAAGGCCAAGTATCCGGAAATCACGGTCAACGAACTGAACCCGGACGCCAGCTCCGGCGACGAGATCGAGGCCATCAAGGCCAACGTCGGCAACACCGGCGACCAGGCTCCCGACGTGATCGACGTCGGCCTGTCCTTCGGCCCGTCCTCCAAGGCCGAAGGCCTGATCCAGCCCTACAAGGTCGCGACCTGGGATTCGATCCCCGACAGCGCCAAGGACGCCGAGGGCTTCTGGTATGGCGACTACTACGGCGTTCTCGCCTTCGTCGTGAACACCGACATCATCAAGGACGTGCCGAAGGACTGGGCCGACCTGACCAAGGCAGACTACGCCAACGCGGTTGCGCTCGCCGGCGACCCGCGCGGTTCCAACCAGGCCGTTCAGGCCGTCTATGCCGCCGGTCTCGGCAAGGGCGAGACGGATGCGACCAAGGCAGGCGAAGCCGGCCTGAACCTCTTTGCCGAAGTCAACAAGGCCGGCAACTTCGTGCCCGTCATCGGCAAGTCCGCCTCGCTGGCCCAGGGCTCGACCCCGATCGTCGTCGCCTGGGACTATAACGGCCTGTCCTGGCGCGACACGCTGAACGGCAACCCGCCGCTCGAGGTCGTGGTTCCCGAGACCGGCGTCGTCGCCGGCGTCTACGTCCAGGCGATCTCCGCCCACGCGCCGCACCCGAACGCTGCCAAGCTCTGGATGGAGTACATCTATTCCGACGAAGGCCAGCTCGGCTACCTGAAGGGCTATTGCCACCCGATCCGCTTCAACGACCTCGTCAAGAACGGCAAGGTTCCGCAGGAGATGCTCGATCGCCTGCCGCCGGCAGCGGCTTACGAGAAGGCCGTCTTCCCGACGCTCGAGGAGCAGGAAGCCGGCAAGACCGCGATCACCACCAAGTGGGACAGCGTCGTCGGCGCCAACGTCCAGTAAAACCGGACATGCGTGCCTCCCGCCATGAGGCGGGAGGCACCGCCCGCCTTCATTGCCCATCATGCCCGGGCCTGTCCCGGGCATCTGAAAACCGCGTCCGGCCTCTCACGGTTTTGAGACGGGCTGGCAGATCCTCGGCACAGGGCCGAGGATGTCGATGCGGGCATTGGGAGGCACATTGGCGCCCAGCCTTTCGCGAAGGGCGCTCTTTCATCAGTACCTGCGCGGATTGCGTCCGTCGCGTTTCTGTCTAAAGTCTTAGTTTCTCGCCATTTTCCGGACGTTGCCCGATCCATGAGCCATTCAGCCCTGATAGACCGCCGCACCGTCATCGATTGGCTCGGCATCGCGCCGTTCATGATCTTCGCGCTGCTGTTTTTGATCCTGCCGACGCTGTATCTCGTCACCGGCGCCTTCTTCAATCCGCAGGGCGAGTTCACCTTGAAGAACATCGCCGACCTATTCTCCCCCAACATCATCAGCGCCTACTGGATCAGCATCAGGGTCTCGTTCGCCTCCTCGCTCGGCGGCGCGGTGATCGGCTTCTTCCTGGCCTGGGCGATCGTCATGGGCGGCCTGCCGCGGCCGATCCGCTCGGGCCTTCTGACCTTTTCCGGGGTCGCCTCGAATTTCGCCGGCGTTCCCCTCGCTTTCGCCTTCATCGCCACGCTCGGCCGCACCGGCCTCGTCACCGTGCTGCTGCGCGACATGATCGGCTTCAACCTCTATTCGACCGGCTTCAACCTCCTGTCGTTCTTCGGCCTGACGATCACCTACATGTTCTTCCAGATCCCGCTGATGGTCTTGATCCTGACGCCGGCGCTGGACGGCATGAAGAAGGAATGGCGCGAGGCCTCCGAGATCCTCGGCGCCTCCACCTGGCAGTACTGGCGGATGATCGCGCTGCCGATCCTGTGGCCGAGCCTGCTCGGCACGACGCTCCTGCTCTTCGCCAACGCCTTCGGCGCGATCGCCACCGCCTATGCGCTGACCGGGTCGTCGCTGAACATCGTGCCGATCCTGCTCTATGCGCAGATCCGCGGCGACGTGCTGCACAACCCCAATCTCGGCTACGCGCTGGCGCTCGGCATGATCGTCATCACCGGGCTGTCCAACGTCCTCTACATCTGGCTGCGCTCCCGCGCCGAACGGTGGCAGAAATGAAGTCGACCCGCCTCCTCGCCTGGCTCGCGATCGCCATCGGCGCCATCTATTTCATCGTGCCGCTGATCGGCACTTTCGAATTCTCGCTGCGCATGCGTCGCGGCGAATATTCCTTCGACGCCTACCAGTCGGTCTTCTCCGACATCCAGTTCCGCACCACCTTCGGCTTCTCGATGCTGATGGCGTTGTTCACCATCATCTTCGGCATGCTGCTGGTCGTGCCGACGGCCTACTGGGTGCGCCTGCGCCTGCCGAAGATGCGGCCCGTCGTCGAGTTCATCACGCTTTTGCCGCTGGTCATCCCGGCGATCGTCATCGTCTTCGGCTATCTGCGGCTCTACAACTCGTCATCCTTCCTGCCGCTGACCAACTCCACCTCCGGCACCAACATGCTGCTGGTGTTCTCCTACATGACGCTGTCGCTGCCCTACATGTACCGCGCCGTAGACACGGCCATGCGGATGATCGACGTCGGCACGCTGACCGAAGCCGCCGAAAGCCTCGGCGCCAGGTGGCCGACCATCCTGTTCCGCTGCATCTTTCCGAATGTCATGAGCGGCGTCCTGTCCGGCGCCTTCATCACCTTTGCCATCGTGATGGGCGAATTCACCATGGCCTCGCTGCTCAACCGGCCGGCCTTCGGCCCCTATCTCCAACTCGTCGGCGCCAACAAGGCCTATGAACCCTCCGCGCTCGCGATCATCGCCTTCGCCATCACCTGGCTCAGCATGGGCCTGCTGCAACTCGTCTCCCGCTTCCAGAAAACCGCGCCGGTCAAGGCCTGAGGACTTATTGCATATGTCGTTTCTTTCACTCAGCCATATCCAGAAGTCCTTCGGGACGGTGCAGGTCGTGCGCGATTTCAACATGGAGATCGAGAAGGGCGAGTTCGTCTCCTTCCTCGGCCCCTCGGGCTGCGGCAAGACGACGGTGCTGCGCATGATCGCCGGCTTCGAGACCCCGAGCGGCGGCACGATCACGGTGGCCGGCAAGGACCAGGCCGGGCTGAAGCCGAACCAGCGCAACATCGGCATGGTGTTCCAGGCCTACGCCCTCTTTCCCAACATGAACGTGGCCGACAACGTCGCCTTCGGCCTCAAGGTCGCCGGCCGCCCGAAGGAGGAGATCGACGCCCGCGTCAAGGAGATGCTCGGCCTGATCAAGCTGGAGCATCTCGCCGACCGCTTCCCCTACCAGATGTCCGGCGGCCAGCAGCAGCGCGTGGCGCTCGCCCGCGCGCTCGCGCCCAAGCCGCAGGTGCTGCTGCTCGACGAGCCGCTGTCGGCGCTCGACGCCAAGATCCGCGTCTCGCTGCGCGAGGAAATCCGCATGATCCAGCAGCAGCTCGGCATCACCACCGTCTTCGTCACCCATGACCAGGAAGAGGCGCTGTCGATCTCCGACCGGATCGTGGTGATGAACGCCGGCTGCGCAGACCAGATCGGCACGCCCGCGGAGATCTACAACCGCCCCGCCACCCGCTTCGTCGCCTCCTTCGTCGGCACCCTCAACCTGATCGAGGCGAAGGTGCTCGATCCCACCGCCAACCGCGTCACGATCGGCGACCAGGGCGTGACGCTGCGCGAACCGCTGGGAACGGTGAAGGCCGGCGACACCGTCTCGCTGGCGCTGCGCCCCGAGGCGGGCTCGATCGCCGAAGGCGCCAAGGGCGATACGGCGCTTTCCGGCGAAGTGGTCAGCAGCAACTTCCTCGGCTCGGTGATCCGCACCCGCATGCGCGTCGGCCCCAGCGTCATTTCCTTCGACATGTTCAACAGCCCCGGCCTGGTGCCGCCGGCCGCCGGCGAAACGGTGACGCTGCGGTTCGTCGCCTCCGACCTGCTGGTGATCCGCGACTGATCCATCGGCCCGGGTGTCGGCCCGAGTATCGGCCCTGAGCACTGCTCCGGAAAAAATCTTTCCCTCAGCGCCTCGATTTGGCGCTTTCAGCATTTGCCCGCGCTGCTGCGTTGCAATATCGTTGTCTTGTTCTCAGGGCGGGGCGGAATTCCCCACCGGCGGTATCGGGCTTCGCGCCCGGAGCCCGCGAGCGCCTTCGCCGCCCGGTGAAGGGTCAGCAGATCCGGTGCGATGCCGGAGCCGACGGTCAATAGTCCGGAAGAAAGAGAGCAAGCAGGGTTGCCCGGCGACAGGGCCGGCAGACCTGCGTGTTCGCCCAAGGGGATCATTGAAAAATGGCTCAACCCTTGAAAGGCCAAGACTGACATGAACATCTCTGCCAACCCCTCCGCCAGGATCGCCGTCATCCGCGCCCGCTGGCACGCCGGCATCGTCGACCGCTGCGTCGACAGCTTCGTGGCCGAATGGACGGCCCTCGGCGGCCGCGCCGAAGACGTCGACGTCATCGACGTTCCCGGCGCGCTCGAGATCCCACTGCACGCCCAGCTTCTGGCCCGCACCGGCCGCTACTCGGCGATCCTCGGCGTCGCCTTCGTCGTCGACGGCGGCATCTACCGCCACGACTTCGTCGCCGGCACCGTGGTCGACGCGCTGGTGAAGGTCGGTCTCGACACCGACGTGCCGGTGCTCTCGGCCGTGCTGACGCCGCACAATTTCCAGGAGAGCGAGGCGCACATCGCCTTCTTCCGCGACCACTTCGTCGTCAAGGGCAAGGAAGCCGCCCATGCGGCCTCGCAGATCATCGCCGCGAGGACGCAGGCCGCGCTGGCGACGGCTGCCTGAATCTCCGTCTTAACGGCCGGAATCGATCCGCCAGGAAGAGACCACAACCCTTTGAAACAAAGAGGAAAGCCCGGCACCCACGCCGGGCTTTTCTTCTGACGATGATGCCATGTCGGGATGGCGGCTCGTTTCGCGGGAGATGCCCGGCGGGCCGGAATGCGCCCTACGCAAAGATCAGCATCAGCCCCGTCGCCGCCAGAACCAGCGTCCAGACGAGATCGACATTGATCCAGCCGCTGCGCAGGATGCCGAGCCCGACGAAGCGGTAGACGGCGAAGGCGGCGAGCGCGGTTGCAGCCAGCATCGCCGCGGTGTGGACGCCGACGGCAGCGAGTGCTGTCACCGCCGACCGGCCGGCATCGACCCCGGCGAGCGGACCATCAGCAAGGCAGAGCGGCATCAGAGCCGGCAGCACCATCAGCCCCGCCCCGTGCGCCGTCGCCATCAGGAACGACCAGGCGGCGAGCCCCAGAAGTCCCGTGGTCATGCCGACGCGCACGCGGCGCCGGTGCCCGTAAAGAGCGTGTGCGATCGCCCAGGCGACGAGCGCGCAGCCGGTGGCGATCCGCAGCCGGCCCTCGTCGATTGCAAGCCCGGCCGTGACCAGCGCGCCCGCCACCGCCGCCACGGAGGCCGCGTGCCCGATCGCGATCGCCGGCACCGCCCTTGCGACGGCTGCCCCGCTCTGGCGGTGCACCCCGAGTGCCACTGCGAACAGCCAGCCCATCGCCGGATTGAGGCCATGAAAGGCGCCCAGTCCCGCAAGCATCAGCCATGGCCACAACGCGTTCATGCCCGCCTCGCCTCCAAGGGACACGTCCTCACGGATAGCAGTAGGAATCCGACGAGCAATCGCCGCCCTGCAGGCGCACCTGGTGCGGCCGGTGCGATTTCGGCCATTCGACGAAGAATTTCTCGTCGAAGGCGATGCCACCGTCCGGCCTGGCGTCCAGCTTGACCATCCAGCCGTCGATGCCGTTCGGATAGAACTGTTCGTCGATCGCGCCGTAGAGCGAATTGGTGAAATAGACGCGCTTGCCGTCGCGGCTGATCTCCACCATCTGCGGCCCGCCGTTGAGCGCGCCGTTCTTCGCCCCCGGATGGCTCGCCCGCGAGACGATGCCGCCGATGCGCACCTTGCCCGTCTGCTTCGGCCTGAACGGGTCGGAGACGTCGAACTGCAACAGGTCCCCGGTGCCCCAGCAGGAGACGTACAGGAACCGGTCGTCCATGGAGAGATCGATGTCGGTGACGAGCGGCGGCACCGCCTTGAAACCCTTCAGCATCGGCGGCAGAAGGTCGGGATCGGCCGACTCGGCCGGAATGTCGATCACCTTCGTCACCGCCCATTTGTCGCCGTCGCGGTGCCAGACCCAGATGGAGGAGGAAAGATCGTCCAGGCACAGCACCGTATTGACGAACCCATAGGCCCTGGTCGGATCATGGGCGGGCCGAAGCTCGAAGACGAGCTGGTACTTGTCGCCGAAATCGATCGTCTGCAGGTGCTTGCGCTTGTGCAGGTCCCAGAAATGCAGCCGCCTTCCGTATTTCGCCCCCAGCAGGATCTCCGGCACCAGCCCGTTCTCGAAGGTATCGGGCGTTCCCCATTCGCTGGTCACCAGCGTATCGTGGCCGAGGTGCCACCAGACGTCGTAGGAGAGCTGCTGCGGTCCGCGGTCCATCTCCCAGCGGCCGCGCACCTCGAAGGTCTCGTGATCCATCAGGAACACCCCGCCCGGTGCCTTGCCTTCCGCATTGCCGAGGGCCGCGACATAGATGCCCTCCGGTCCGCAATGAACGGTGTGCGGGCGCGTATAGCCGGCCCGCTCGGCCACCGCGGCAGGCTCGACCACCTTCGCCATCGAGGGACGGCGGGGGTCCGGCTTCGTGTCGACGATATGGATGCGCGACGATTTCAGCCCGGGCACCACCAGATAGCGCCGCTCGGCATGCGGATGCGGCGCATTCGGGCAGAGGCAGGACGAGCAGGCGTTCCAGCCGAAATGATGCAGTTCGTCGCCGACGTTCGGCATCGCCAGCGAATGGACGATCTGCCCGTAGCTGGGCGATTTCGGATCGACGTCGACGACGGCGAGCGCGTCCGGCACCGTCCGCGTGGGATCGAAGGCCGCGACATAGGCGAGCGTCTCCGGCTCTGCCTTCATCGCCATGCGCGGCGACGGATAGAAGCTCGGATCGGGTTTCCAGGTTCCAAGATGCGTTGCCATGTGAAGTGCTCCTGCGTTGCTGGACGACTTCAGATGTCTGTGCTTGCGGGCCGGCGACAGTCTCGCTGCCGGCGGAGGGGCGCGGATCGGTCCTGCGACGGGAACGGCGGGACGCCGTTCAGCGGGCGGCACACGGGCCGGCCGCCTTTCTTCCCCACCACGCAATTCTGTCAGATATCGCCCGGTCTGTGCAGCCCCATTCTGCCGGCGCCGCCGGCGATTGCAGGCATGTCCCGGACGAGTTCCTCGCGCCGCTACTTCGCCTCCGGCACGACCAGCACGCCCACCGTCGCCTTGCCGTCGGTGAAATAGCGGTCGCCGCCGCCGTTGCGGCCGTCCTGCGTCGGGCCGATGCCGTCGATCTCGTAGGTGGACGACAATTGTCCGGCAGTCTGCAGGTCGCCGATGACGAGGTTGCGCTCGGCGTCGATGTCGGGGCCGATATGATGGGTGATCTGGCCGGTGTCGTGGCTCAAGCCCACGCCGCGGTCGAAGCTGGCGGACCCCAGCCACAGCGGTCGTCCGTCCTCGCCCGTCTTTTCCGTCTGCCAGAAGCGCACATGGTTGCGCTGGTCGGCGCTGTGGCCGACCGGCCTTTCGAAGGCGAGGTCCTGCTTGCGGCCCTCGAACAGGAGCGGGCTCACCGGGGCGTCCAGATCCGGCCGGTCGAGCACGACGGAAAGGCCGATATCGACGGAGGACCGCAGCGTGATCCTGTCGGCCGGATCCCAATGGGCGGCAGCGAAGCCGCGGATCACCTCCTCCTTGGTCCCGACGAGGCCGACATTGATCGGATCGCCCGGAATATCGTCGTCGGTGACCGTGACCATGCTGCTGAGACTGCCGATCTTATCAGAGTCCCGGAAGATCCAGATCTCCGGCAGCACGAAATAGGCGACGAACAGGTAGAGCCCGACCAGCACCGTGATGCTGCCGACTGCCAGATGCGATTTCCTGCGGATCATCCTTCCCGTCCCCCTTTCCCACGCCGCGCACCGGAAGGGGCGGCAGCCGCCGTGTGCCCTGAGGGCATGAGGCCGCGGTGGAGACTAGCACAGCACCGGCGGCATGGCAGCGGGGGCAACAAGGGAGATCGGCTTCCGCTCGAAGAGCCCGGCTTCAGTCATCCACCACGTCGTACCCTTTGATAAGAATCGAACTTGACGTTCATCGTCAGGTTGTTTTTTCCCAAATCTCTCCTAGATCCCTGCGCGGCGACATTTCCCGAGGGGGCCTACGATGGCGAAATGGCATGCGAATGTTGCACTGGTCACATCCGCATTGGCGGCGGCCGCACTCCTTCAAAGCCCGGCCCATGCCCAGGATACGAAAGCCCCGCCGCTCGTCGAGCAGATCGGCAATGGAAAATGGCTTCCAAGGGAGGAGGCTGAATCTTTGCGCGACGAGCTTTTCTACCAGAATGCAATCCAGTCCTACATCCTGACGATCCCCATTCTGAACACCATCGGCATGCGTGACGGATCGGAGTCGATGTTCGGGAGCGGCTACAACGTTCTTCCGATCTGGAAGGACCGGATGGACAGCCGCACCTGGGTGCCCACGCCGAACGCCGATGTGATCTATTCGATGAGCTATCTGGACCTCAAGAAGGATGGTCCGCTCGTTGTCGCCGCTCCGCCGAACGTCATCGGCATGTTCACCGATTTCCAGCAACGCACGATCACCGACGTTGGTGCCGTCGGTCCGGATCGCGCTCGCGGCGGCCTCTATCTGCTCCTGCCCCCCGACTATGATGGCGAGGTCCCCGGCGGCTACTTCGCGTTCAGATCGGCAACCAACAATGTCTTCCTGTTCTTTCGCACCATCATGACGCAAGGCGAGAACGGACCTGATCCGGCACCCGCGGTCGCCAACGCCGAGCAGACGCGCGTCTATCCGCTCTGGACGCCGGAAAAGGATGTGAAGCCGATGGACTTCCCGAACGCCAGCGGCAAGCGCGTCAACATGATGTACCCGACCGACAGCACCTATTGGACCAGGCTTAAGGCCTATGTGGACTACGAGCCCGTCGCTGCGATCGATCCGGTGACGCGCGGGATGCTCGCTGCCGTGGGCATCGTCAAGAACCAACCATTCGAGCCGACGGAAAAGCAGCAAGAGCTTCTGCAAAAGGCGGTCACCACCGCGCCAAGGATGATCATGGCAGCGCGCCAGCTCGGCCGCCCCGACAAGCGCAACCTCTACTACAAGGACCGCCAATACGAAAACACGTGGGCAGGCGGGACCGCGGAGTGGAACCAGGGAACCTATCTGGACATCCTGCAGCGGGCCTCGTTCTTCCAGATCGCGTATTCATCGGCACCAGCCATGGTCATGCACACGATCGGCGCCGGTTCCAAATACCCCTTCACGGTCCGGGACCGCGATGGCGATTTTCTGGACGGCTCGAATCGCTACAAGCTGCACCTGCCCCCGAACCCGCCGGCCTCGCTCTTTTGGGCCGTGACCGCCTACAACATAACCGACGGGACGATGCCCGAGACGGAGCAGTTGCTGCCGTCGATCAATGGCTTCAACAAGGTGACGACGAATGATGACGGCTCCATCGATCTTTATTTCGGCCCGAGCCTGCCGGACAACGTGGACAGATCGAACTTCATCCAGACCGTTCCGGATCGCAATTTTCTGGCGACCGTGCGCCTCTACGGCACAGGTGCAGCGTTTTATGACCAGACATGGAAGCCGGACGATCTGGTGAAAATGCCGTAACGATCCCGACGCTCCGGTTGTCGTAGCCTCGAGGGTCGCCGACTTACTGCCGACCTTCACCCCACGGGAACGTGCCCGATCCCTTTCGCCGCAATCTCGTCGAGGGACTCCTCGTACCCCGCGTCAGCATAGCGGATCACGCCCAGCGCCGTATCGTTGGTCAGCGCATGCTCCAGCCGCTCGGCCGCCGCGTCCGTGCCGTCGGCGACGACGGTGACGCCGCAACTCGTCATGTAGCCGGCATAGCCGCCGCCGCCGGAATGGACGACGACGAGATCGGCCATCGACGACGACAGCAGCATGGCGTCGAGCAGCGGCCAGTCGGCGATCGCGTCCGAGCCGTCCTTCATCCGCTCGGTCATGATGTTGGGATGGGCCATGGCGCCGGCGTCGAGGTGGTCGCGGGAGAAGGCAACCGGCCCTTTCAGTTCACCGTCTTCCACCAGCCGGTTAACCGCCAGCGCCAGCGCGGTGCGCTCGCCATGGCCGAGCCAGGCGATCCGCGCCGGCAGGCCCTCGAAGGGGATGTTGTCGCGCGCCAGCCGGATCCAGTTGGTGACGATGCGGTTGCCGGGGAACATCGACAACAGCAGGTCGTCGATGCGGGCGATGTCGCTCTCCTCGCCCGACAGCGCCATCCAGCGAAACGGGCCGATCGCGCGGGCAAACAGTGGCCGCAGATAGGCTTCGGTGAAGATCGGGATGTCGAAGGCGTTCGATACCCCGCCCTCGCGCGCCTGGGTGCGGATCAGGTTGCCATTGTCGAACACCTCCGCACCCTTCCGCTGGAAGTCCAGCATGGCGCCGACATGCTCGACGATCGAGGCGCGGCTGGCCGCCATCAGTTGCCCCTGCCCGTCCTCGCGCAGCGATCGCACCTGATCGATGCTCATCCCCTTCGGCACGTAGCCGTAGACGAGGTCGTGCGCCGAGGTCTGGTCGGTGACGATATCAGGCACGATGCCGCGCCGCGCAATCTCCGGATAGACCTCCGCCGCATTGCCGACCAGCCCGATCGAGGTGGCGCGCTTCTCCTTCACCGCCGCATCGATCATCGCGAGCGCCGTATCGAGATCGGGCGCCACATGCTCCAGGTAGCCGACCGCCTTGCGCTTCTCCGCACGCTGCGGGTCGATGTCGACGCAGAGGATCGCAGCGCCCGCCATCCGACCGGCGAGCGGCTGCGCCCCGCCCATGCCGCCGAGGCCGGCGGTCAGGATGAAGCGGCCGGCGAGCGAACCGTCGAAGCGCTTCTCGGCGATGCGCATGAAGATCTCGTAGGTGCCCTGGATCACGCCCTGGCTGCCGATATACTGCCAGGCGCCGGCCGTCAGCCCGCCCCAGCAGATCAGCCCCTTGCGCTGCAGTTCATAAAACACCTCCGCCTTCGCCCACTGGCCGACGATGTTGCAGTTGGCCATGATGACGAGCGGCGCCCTGGCATGAGTCCTGAGCAGCCCCACCGGCTTGCCCGACTGGATCAGCAGCGTCTGGTCCTCCTCCATCTCGCACAAGGTTTTCACGATCGCCCGGTGCGCCGCCCAGTTACGCGCCGCCTTGCCGAGCGCCGCATAGACCACGAGGTTGTCCGGGTCCTCGCCGACCGAGAGCACGTTTTCCAGAAGCCGCAGCAACGCCTCCTGCCGCCAGCCCTTCGCGCGCAGCACCGGGCCGCCGGGGATGGGAAAGTTCGGATGGCGGGGATTGGGCTTCGGCATGATGGATCTCCGGTTCCTTCGTCTCGGATTGGCAGGGAGCGAACGCCTCGCTCCCTCTTCTCCCCTCGGGGAGAAGGTGGCCCGAAGGGCCGGATGAGGGGGGCTTCGCAGTCCCCCCTCAATCGTCTCGCCGCGGAGACGCGCCCCATCCCCCTCATCTGCCCTGACGGGCATCTTCTCCCCGAGGGGAGAAGAGGGAAGGCCGCACCGCCCACCTCCCCCTCAAGCGGAGGGCACAGGCCCCAGCGCATACCGTGCCAGCTCGATCCCCATCGCCTTCTCCACGGGTGGATAGACCGTCGGGTCCAGCACGCTCGACGCCAGCGGAATGACCGTCTTCGGCACGTGCAGCACGAACACCCGCATCCCGACCTCGAGCTGGCCGACGCTCAAGGGTTCGCCCTCCGGCGAGAGCGTGGTGATCACGTCCGGGAAGGTCGCAAGCCGCACGCCGCCGGCGGTCTCCACCGCCATGTACTCGTTCATCACATGCAGGATGACGGCATTGTCTCCCCGGCCGAGCGTCACCGTGCCGATGTCGAAGGCTTCCTTTGTGTAGGTAACCGACCTCTCCGTGATCGTCCCCTCCGACAGGATCGCCCCGCCGGTGGTGGTGACGATCGCATCGATCACCGCTGTCCCGCCGCGCGCCTCGGCCGCCAGGATCGCCTCGCCAAGCTTCAGCGCCAGCGAGATGCCGCCGAGGGCGGCGTTGGCGCGCACATAGGAGGCCCGGAGCGGATTGCGGCACGAGGCGATGAAGCCGCCGGACTGGTCGGCGGCGGTGCGTAGGACCGGCGAGACCTTGGCCGTTGCGCCGCGCACGACGAGCTCGATATAGCGGTTCTCCTCGCGGTTTCCGCCGGCCGCCGTCTGGATGACAGGTTCGGGCGAGCCGGCCATGCCGATCGATCCCATGTCGCCGGTCGGGTGCGCCCTGATGTCACCGACGGCGTCCAGCACCTTGGTGCCGAGGATCGCCGACGGCAACCAGCCGTTCAGCGTCGACGACTTTCCGTTCTGGCCGACCATCAGCGCCGCCACCCTCTCGCCCAGTGCGTCCTGCAGCAGTTCGACCGCCCTGACGTAGTCGACGCCGCGCATCTCCCACGGCGTCGTCGAGGCCGGCGCGCCGATCGCGGCAGCGGTTGCCACCCAGTCGTCATCCGAGAGCTCGTCGATGCCGATCAACTCCGGCTTGCCGATCGACACGGCGGCATGGCCGAGCATGCGGCCGTGATCGGCCCATCCGCCGCCGCCGGCAGCATAGACAGAGCCGCCGCGCACCGCCGCCTCGACGTCTTTCTCCTTTAAAATCCGCCCCATCAGCCGCTCTCCTGATTCACATTGCGAGGTTCCTGGCCTGACGGATCATGATCCCGAAGGTCGCGGTCCAGTTGCATCACGGCGTGAAGAAGCACCGCCGCACCCATCGCGATGTCGTCGTTCTCCGCCCATTCCTCCGGCGCGTGGCTGCGCCCGTCGCGGCAGGGAACGAAGATCATCGCCGAGCGCGTCGCCCGCGCCATCCAGGCGGTGTCGTGGCCCGCGCCGGACACCATGCGGCGGTTGCTGGCGCCTGCGGTGATGCAGGCCGCATCCAGCACGCCCACCAGCATCCGGTCGGCCGGCGTCGGCGGGTTGTCGGAGATGCGGCGCGGGGCGGCGATGGTCGTCTTCGTCTCGCGGGCGATCTCTCCGGCCAACTGGTCGAGCGAATTGGCGAAGAGTTCCATCATCGCCCGCTCCTCGGCCCGCGCATCGATCAGAAGCCTCGCCCGCGAGGGAACGACATTGGCAGCATTCGGCTCGACCGAGAATTCGCCGACGGTGGCGGTGAAGTGGAACCGGCCGCCGGCGAGCGACTTCGCCAGCGCCTCCACCCCCGTCACCAGCCGTGCCGCGGCGGCGAGCGCATCGACGCGGCCGCCCATCGGCGTCGTCCCCGCATGGTCCGCCCGCCCGTCCACCACGATCTCGATGCGCGTGATGCCGGCAATTGCGGTGACGACGCCGATGTCGAACTTCTCTTCCTCAAGCACCCGCCCCTGCTCGATGTGAAGCTCCATGAAGGCCCGGATGTCGCTGCGTCCGCCGGCTGCAAGCTGCGCGGGGTCGCCGCCTGCCTGCCGGATGCCTTCGGCCAGCGTCAGTTCGCCGCTCTGGCGCGATAGCCACTCCTCCGGCAGCACGCCCGCCATGCCGCGGCTGCCGATGCAGGAGACGCCGAAGATCGATACTTCCTCGGCAAGGAAATCGACGATCTCCAGGTCGTGGTCGAGTTCGACGCCGCGATCGGCAAGCGACCGCGCCACCTCCAGCGCCGCCGCCACGCCGGCGATGCCGTCGAAGCGCCCGCCGTCGGGAACGGTGTCGGAATGCGAGCCGAGCATGATCGTGCCGAGCCCGGGAACCTTGCCCGGCCGCCGGCCGATCAGGTTGCCGCCGGCGTCGATGCGGGTCTCCAGCCCCGCCGCCTCGAAGCGCTCGCGCAGGAAACCGCGGCCGGCCGGATAGAGCGGCGAGAACGCCCGCCGCGTATAGGGCCGGCCCGGTTCGGTGATCGCCGCAAGCCCCTCGATCACGGCGGCGATCCGGGCCGGATCGACCGGCAGGTTGATACCCGGCGCGCTCATTGTCCTGCCCCCCGTGTCACGCGTGTCGGCAGCGGCCGCACGAAGGCGCCGGTGCCCGGCTCGGCCAGCACCCGCCGGCCGTCGAAGGCGAGCTTCCCGCTCAGGAATGTGCCGGCCACCCGCCAGGGCAGCCGGATGCCGTTATAGGGCGACCAGCCGACGACGTTGTTGCCGCTTTCGGCGGCGTCATAGGTCCAGGGCTCGGGCGTCAGCACGGCGATATCGGCATCCCTGCCCGGCTCCAGCGCTCCCTTCACATGGTCGAGGCGGAAATGCCGCGCCGGGTTCAGGCTCATCAGTTCCGCCGCCCGCGTCAGCGGGATGCCGCGCTCGAGCGCGCCCTTGACGAACAGCGGCACCATCACCTCCAGCCCCGGCACGCCCGACGCGTTCGCAAGCATGTCGGGATTGGTCTTGCGGTCTTCCGACCAGCTGACGTGATCGGTGGAGACCAGCGTGACGTTGCCGTCCGCCACATGCCGCCACAGTTTCTCCACCTCGGCACGCGGACGGATCGGCGGGTTGATCTTCGCCTTGCCGCCGAGCCGGCGCACGTCGTTTTCCTCGTCCAGCGTGAGATAGTGGATACAGCACTCGATCGTGGCGCGATGGCCCTGCGCGCGGTAGCTGGCCGCGATCTCGTAGCCGCGGCCGAGCGAGCAGTGGACGACATGGGCCGGGCAGCCAGTCGCAGCGCCGGTCTCGTAGACCTGGTTCGTGGCGAGAAGCTCCGTCAGCGGCGGCCGCGACAGGCCGTGGGCGCGCCAGTCGGTGATGCCGAGCGCCCGCACCTTGTCAATCGCTGCCCGCACCGCCTCGTCGTCCTCGTTGTGGACGCCGGCCGAAAGCCCAGTCGGCGCGATCGCGCGGAAGCAGTCTTCGAGCAGGGCCGCCGGGATGCGCGGAAAGCGCTTCGGATCGGTGCCGAAGGTGGAGAACTTGAAGGCGGCGACGCCCGCCTCGACCATTTCGGCGATGCGCGCCGGCCCCTCCTCCGGGTCGATCGTTCCGTAGAGCGCGAAATCGACCCGCGCCTGCTTTTCCGCATGCGCCACCTTGCGGCCGACGGCCTCGGCCGAGCAGACGAGGTCGCCCTCGTCATAGGGCATGTCGACGATCGTGGTGACGCCACCGGCGGCGGCCGAGCGCGTCGACCAGACAAAATCCTCCTGGTCCTTCTGCGACAGCGAATGCACCTGCGCGTCGATCGCGCCGGGCAGGATCAGGACCCCTTTCAGGTCGTGGCGCTCGCGGGCGGCCGGCATCGCCCCCTGCCCGACATGGACGACCTTGCCGTCGCGAACGGCCACATGGCCGCCCTCGACGATGCGGTCGGGCAGGACCACCGTTCCTTTTACCACCAGATCGAATTCGGCCATCGGCGTCCCCTCTCCTCACGCCAGCGCAAAGAACGCGTCGAAATCGTCCATCGGCGCCGCCGCCGCGAAGGAGGCCAGCGCATCAGGACAGGCAAGGTCGCGATCCAGCGCCTCGATCTCGGCGGAAAGCAGGCGGTCCTTGCGATAGAATTCCGTCACCGTCCGCACCCGCGCGTAGGCGACCGCGGCGACGCCCTCCGGACTGTCGCCGGCAAGGTCGATCGCCTGCGCCGACAACATGCCCTCCAGTGCCGCGAGCTGGCGCAGGTCGCGCACCTGGCTCTCCATCCGCTCCACGATCAGCGGCAGGAACGTCGCCTCCTCCTCCAGCCCGCCGGCGACGACGATCGACTGGGCGGAGATCGGCAGCGCCAGCGACTGGATGCGCATGTAGAGCTCGACTGCGAGCTTGACCAGCGGGCCGAAGCCGGTCGCAGCCTCCCCGGGGGCGACGAGGTTGACCGGCAGGTTGCGGCGCACGCCGTTGGCGAGCAGCACGCAGCGGTTCAGCACGTTGCGGGCGAGATGGGCGAATCCGGTCTGCGCCGCCTCGACATAGAGCGCCGTCGACAGCGGCAGCGAGCCGCCGGACGCCATCACGTACTCGTCGATCACCACCGGGTTGTCGTCGGTCTGGGCGGTCGCCTCGACGATGCGCTCGGCGGCGTTCATCAGCGTATCGAGGCAGGCGCCGAACACCTGCGCCGTCATGCGCAGGCTGAGCGGATCGTGGATGGCCGACGGCTTCGGCCAGGCGCAGGAGGCGGCCTGCGCCGAAAACCAGCGTCCGGCCAGCGCCTCGCCATGGCCGGAAAGCCTTGCGGCCACCCGCCAGGGATCGGACGAGGCGCCGAGCGCCAGCGAGGAGAGCAGCCCCGTCACCATCAGGTTGCGGATCGCCTTTGCCGCCTCGCGGGTGACGTCGGCGGCCGCCGCATGGGCGATCGCGTTGACGCTGAGCGCCGCCAGCGCATCGCGCGGCTGCATGCGGAACGGCTGCAGCCCGGCGCGGGAAAGGGCGACCGCCGCCGGCAGCCGTTCGCCCTGGAAGTAGGCCTCGCCCTCGCCCGTCAGCACGGACGCCACCTGCCCCATCAGGCCGATATCGGCGCAGCCCATAGAGCCGTGCCGGCGCACGACGGGGACGACGTCGCGTTCGAGCAGCGCCAAAAAGGCGTCGACCAGTTCCGGGCTGCAGCCGGAATAGCCTGACAGCGCCGTGTTGATGCGGATCGCCATCGCCTTGCGCACGATCGGCAGCGAGAACGGCTCACCGGTGCCGAAATGATGCGCCCGGACGAGGTTGTGGTTGAACTCCATCAGGTCGTCGACCGTCCAGAGCTTGTCCTTCATCGAGCCGACGCCGGTGTTGGAACCGTAGACCGGCAGCCCCGAGGCGAGACGGTCGGCAATCACCTTGCGCGCCGCACCGATGCGCCCCATGCCCATCTCGCAGGCCTTCGGCCGGGTCGCTGCGTGGCCGATGGCCTCCAGCGCGGCAAAGCCCAGCGGTTCTCCCGTCAGATAGAAGGTCTCGGCGTTTGCAAGCATTGTCGTTCCCCTGTGCGGACAACTCTATGCAAGGTGGAAAAATCGGATATATCCCAATATTCGTACGGTAGATGCCATCATCCGAACAATCATGGCCGGCATCGGGAGCGCGCGGATGGACCTTGCCACACTCTGCCTTGTCGAGGCGACGCTGCGAACCGGCAGCGTGCGCGCGGCCGCAAGGCTGGAAGGCCGGCCCGCCTCCAGCGCCAGCGCCGCGCTGCGGCGGCTGGAGGCGGCGATCTCCATGCCGCTCGTGCGCCGGGAGGGCGCGATGCTGGTACCGACGCTCGATGCGCAGGCGCGCATGGAGCGGCTGGCGGAAATCGCAGCGGCGGCGAAGGAACTGCTTCTCATTGGCCGGGAAGACAACGCCCGCCCGGCCGTCCCCTTGCCGCAAACCCCGCCCCGGCCGGTCCGGCCGATGCCGCAGATCCCGCTGGAGACCCTCGCCCGCTTCAGCGCGACGGTCGGCGCCGGCAGCATCCGCAGGGCCGCGCGCATGCTCGGGCTCGGACAGCCGCAACTGACCCGGCAACTCGCCCGGCTGGAACGGGAGATCGGTGTCCCCCTGCTCGTCCGCTCGCGCGGCGGCGTCGCCTGCACGGACGCGGGCGTCGCGGTCCTTGCGCTCGCCGAGCGCATCGAAAACATCTGGGCGAACCTGTCGCAGGCCTCCGACGAACGCTTCCGCAAGAGCGCGCGGACGTGGCGGCTCGGCTCGGTCATTCCCTTCGGCCACGAGAGCGACATTGCCCGCATGCTGGCCACCCTCGCGGCCGGCTGGCAAGGAAAGCACCCCCGCCAGCCGCTCTTCATCGCCTCGACCACGGCTGACGAGTTGATCTCCGGCCTGCAGGCCCGCCGGTTCGACCTCGCCCTTCTCGACGTCGATCGTTTTCCGGCCGAATTCGACGGCGCCCTCGTCAGCCGTTCGCCGCTGGCGCTCGCCGTTTCGAGGTCGGCGGTGAAGGATGGCGAAGAGGTTGCGGACCTGCTGCGCAGGCTGCCGGTCGCCGTCCCGAGCGCCAGGAGCGGCCTGCGCCAGATGACCGACCTCTATCTCGCAAGCATGCTGTCTGCCGCCGAGCGGGCGAGGCTGACGCTGGTGGAGGTCGATTCCATCCCCGTCATCGTCAATCTGGTGCGCGAGCACGGCTATCTGTCGATCCTGCCCGAGCAGTCCGTCTCCCGCCTTGCCGACCCGCCGGCGCTGATCCGCCTCGACGCCCGCTTCCGGCAGACCCTGAACCTCGTCTGGCCCCGGAACGCGCTGTCGCGCCAGACGGCGCAGGCGGTGATGGAGATTCTTTCCGCGGTCGATGGTCACCCGGCCGCACCGCCGCCCGGCAAGGGCACGCCGGACAGGCATGCCGCCCCGCGCGGGTGACGCGCGGGGCGCAGTCTCCCAGGTCAGGCGACCGAGACGGCCGGCCGCGGCTTCACTCCGAGGAGAATGCCGATGGCGGCCGCGGCCAGCACCAGCCCGCTTGCGGTGAACACGCCCGTGGCCCCGCTGGCATCGAAGATCACCCCGCCGACGGCGGCGCCCATGGCGATGGCGAACTGGATGGCGGCGACGAGCAGGCCGCCGGCGCTTTCCGCCTCGTCGGGCACGGTGCGCGCCAGCCAGGCCGACCAGGCGACCGGGACCGCGCCGAACAGCAGGCCCCAGAGCCTGATCACCGCGGCGTCGAGAAGCAGCGACGGCGCGCTCGCCGTCAGGACGAAGGCGATCGCGGCCATCAGCAGCGGCATCAGCGTCAAGGTCAGCCGCAGGCTGCGGCCGATCAGCAGGCCGGCGACGAGGGTTCCGACGAAGTTGGCAAGCCCGAAGCCGAGCAGGATCGACGAGACGGTCGCGATGCCTGCGCCGACATCGGCTTCAAGGAACGGGCGCAGATAGGTGAAGAAGGCGAAATGACCGCCGAAGACCAGGGTGGCGGCCAGGATTCCGAGCCCGACGCTCGGCCGGACGAGAACCCTGAGCGACGCCTTGAGGCTCGTGGCGCCCGCAGGCGCCAGCCGCGGCAGGGTCAGGAACTGCATTGCGAGTGCTGCTGCGCCGAGACCAGCCGCCAGCACGAAGACCGTCCGCCAGCCCGCAAGCGCGCCGAGATAGCTGCCGACCGGTGCCGCCACGATCGTCGCCGCCGACACGCCGCTGAAGATCATCGACAGCGCCCGCGGCACCGATGCCGGCGGGACGAGCCGCATGGTCACCGCCGTCGCCATCGCCCAGAAGCCGCCGAGCGCAACCCCGAGCAGCACTCTGCCGACAAGGAGCGTCGCCATGCCCGGCGCAAACGCCACCATCAGGTTCGAGACGATCAGGAGCAGCGAGAAGAACAGCAGCAGGTGGCGCCGGTCCGTCCGGCGCGCCAGCGAGGTGATCAGCAGGCTCGCGACCATGCCGACCACGGCGGTCGCCGTCACTGCCTGCCCCGCCGCCCCCTCGGTGATGGCCAGTTCGGCGGCGATCGGCGTCAGAAGGCTCGCCGGCAGGAATTCCGCCGTCACGAGCCCGAAGACGCCGAGCGCCATGGAGAACACGGCGCCCCAGGCGGGCCGGTCGACGGCATCGCCGGTTTCGGAGGAATGGAAGGTGGGGTTCATGGGTTTGCCCTTGATTGGAGAATGATGCACTGCACAAACCCTAGGCTGGACCCTTCGGACGATCTATGGCACAAACACCGCAATGCTTGATCGTAAGTCCGAAAACACCAGCCCTGCTTCGCGCAGCGCTGTCCATCCCGACCTCGTCAGCGAGTTGCTGATGGGCATGCGGCTCGTCGGCCTCGACTATCGCCGCATTGAGGTGACGCCGCCCTTCGGCCTGGCTTTCGGGGAAGTCGAGGGCCGCGCCCAGTTTCATTTCGTCGCCTGCGGCCCGGTCCACCTGCGCACGCCGGCCGGCACCCTCCACACGATGAACACCGGCGATGCGGTGCTCCTGCCGCGCGGCGGCAGCCATGCCCTTGTCTCGCGCCCCGACAGCCAGTGCCAGGACGTCCGCGCGCTTTCGGCAGCACCCATTTGTGCCTCCGTCAGCGCCATCAGCGCCTGCAAGGGCGGATCGGAATGCACCGACGAGCGCGCAATCGTCTTCAGCGGCTGCATGGAATTCGACCTCGGCGGCCTTCACCCGCTGGTCTCCCTGATGCCGGAGGTGATGCTGGTCGGCACGCTGGTCGAGCGCTACCCGGAGATCCTGCCGATGCTGGAGGCGATGGAGCGCGAGGCGAAGGGCGCCCGCGCCGGCTTTGCCGGCATTCTGGCGCGGCTCGCCGACGTCGTGGCCGCCTTCATCGTCAGGGCCTGGGTAGAGTGCGGATGCGGCGATGCCACCGGCTGGGTCGCAGCCCTCCGCGACCCGCGCCTCGGGCGCGTCATCGTCGCGCTCCACAACGCGCCGGGGCGCGAATGGACCGTGGCCGAACTGGCCGACATCATGGGCGCCTCGCGCTCGGTCTTTGCCGAACGGTTCCTGGAGGTCACCGGTGTGACGCCCGTGCGCTACCTGACGGAACTGCGCATGCGGCTGGCGACGCAATGGCTGTCGAAGGAGCGGCTGCCGATAGAGGCTGTGGCGCTGAGGCTCGGATACGGCTCGCAGGCCGCCTTCAGCCGCGCCTTCAAGCGCATCACCGGCCATCCGCCGGGAAGCCATGCACGCCCGCAATAGCGGTCATGCCCTGAACTCGAAGCCGACAGCGGCCTGCCGCCCGCCTTTCCCCAATCCTCACCCCTTCCCCGCCGTCCGCAGCCGCCGGCGTGTTTCCGTCGGGCTCTCGTGATAGTGCGCGCGGTAGCTGCGGGAGAAGGCGGACGAGGAGTTGAAGCCGGTGGCGGCGGCGATGTCGGCGAATTCGTGCCTGGTCTCGATCACCTTGCGCCGGGCCGCGTTCAGCCTGAGCGCCAGATAGTGCTGGTGCGGCGCCACCCCCATCGTCTCCTGGAAAAGGTCCTGCAGGTGGCGGGCGGAAATGCCGATCCGGCGGGCGAGGCGCGCAAGCGTCACCGGCGCCTCCACCGTCTCCTCCATCAGCCGCACCGCCTGGCTGACCCGCTGGTCGGCCACCCGCATGTTGCCGAGCGCAGGCACCTGCAGCAGGCCGCCGGTGCGCTCGTGTTCGTAGATGAAGATCCGCGACACCTCCAGCGCCAGCGAATAGCCCTGCCGCCTCCGGATGATCTCGAGCATCAGGTCGAGCGTCGGCAGCGAGCCGCCGCTGGTGATGCGCTTGCCGTCGATGACATAGCGCTCCGTCAGCACGTTGACCTGCGGATAGGCGGCGGCGAAATCCTCGCGATCCTCCCAGTGGATCGTCACCGAATGGCCGTCGAGCAGGCAGGCCTGCGCCAGGAGCCAGCTCCCCGATTCGATCCCAACCATCATCGTGCGGTGCCGGGCGGTACGCGACAGCTGCCGCCTGAGCGCCGGCGTCGCGCTCGCCTGCCACTGGTAGCTCGACAGGATGAACAGCGGCACCGTCTCCTGCTCGGGCCGGAACGGTCCGTCGACGGGAACGGGAATGCGGCTGCGCGTCTCGATCGCCGCACCATCCGGCGAGAACAGCCGCCAGCGGTAGAGGTCCTGCCCGGAGAGCCGGTTTGCGGCGCGCAAGGGCTCTATGACGGAGGCGACGAGGATCAGGTTCGTCTCCGGCAGCACGAGAATGTCCAGTTCGAGCGTGTCCGACGACGGTTCGAGCATCGGCGCAACTCCTTCACAATCTTCCTGAAGTGTAAAGAATGCCGCCGAAATTGAAAAGCACGTTGCATCGGCTTGGCTCGTAATGGCCGCAACGAACAAATCCGGGAGAACGAAATGCCCCTTTCCATGAACCGAGATGTCTTCATCACCTGCGCCGTCACCGGCTCGGGCGACACCGTCGGCAAGTCGAAGCACGTGCCGATCACGCCGAAGCAGATCGCAGAGGCCGCCGTCGAGGCCGCCAAGGCCGGTGCTGCCGTCATCCACTGTCACGTCCGCGATCCCGAGACAGGCGCTCCCTCGCGCCGCAACGACCTCTACAAGGAAGTGACCGACCGCATCCGCCAGGCCGAGGTCGACATCGTGCTCAACCTCACCGCCGGCATGGGCGGCGACATGATCTTCGGCGACGTCGAAAAGCCGCTGCCGCTGAAGGAACAGGGCACCGACATGGCCGGCGCCACCGAGCGCGTCTCCCACGTCGCCGAATGCCTGCCGGAAATCTGCACGCTCGACTGCGGCACGATGAACTTCTCGCTCGGCGACTACGTGATGACCAACACGCCCTCGATGCTGCGCGCCATGGCAAAGCAGATGACCGACCTCGGCGTCCGCCCCGAGATCGAGGCCTTCGATACCGGTCACCTCTGGTTCGCCAAGCAGCTGGTCGAGGAAGGCCTGATCGAGGATCCGGTGCTGATCCAGCTCTGCATGGGCATCCCGTGGGGCGCCCCCGACGACCTCAACACCTACATGGCGATGGTCAACAACGTGCCCGCCAACTGGACCTTCTCGGCCTTCTCGATCGGCCGCAACGCCATGGCCTACCCGGCAGCCGCCGTGCTCGCCGGCGGCAACGTCCGCGTCGGGCTGGAGGACAACCTCTATGTCGGCAAGGGCCAGCTCGCGACGAATGCCCAGCTCGTCGAGAAGGCGGTCACCGTCGTCGAGAACATGGGCGCCCGCATCATCGGCCCCGCCGAGGTACGCGAAAAGCTGAAGCTGACCAAGCGATAAGAAAAACACCCCTCCCAACCCTCCCCACAAGGGGGAGGGCTTAACCCGTGGCGCCGCCGGCGACACAACCGAGCCGCTCCGCCAATTCGACGTGTCGAGACGGGCAGAGCGGATCGGCAGGTTAAGCCCCTCCCCCTTGTGGGGAGGGGTTGGGGAGGGGTCTCAATTGAGAGGGAATTCACATGACCAAGATCACCAAGGCAGCCTGCATCGGCGGCGGCGTCATCGGCGGGGCCTGGGCGGCGCGGTTTGCGCTGGCCGGCATCGATGTCGCGATCTTCGACCCGCACCCGGAAGCCGAACGCATCATCGGCGAGGTGATGGCCAATGCCGAGCGCGCCTACGGCATGCTGACCATGGCGCCGCTGCCGCCGAAGGGCAAGTTCACTTTCGTCAAGAGCATCGAGGAAGCCGTGCAAGGCGCTGACTGGATTCAGGAAAGCGTGCCCGAGCGCGTCGACCTGAAGCGCGGCGTCATCACCCAGATCGATGCGGCCGCCGACCCCAAGGCGCTGATCGGCTCGTCGACCTCCGGCATCATGCCGACCGACCTGCAGCGCGACATGAAGCATCCCGAGCGCATGTTCGTCGCCCACCCCTACAACCCCGTCTATCTGCTGCCGCTCGCCGAACTCGTCGGCGGCGAGAAGACGGCGCGCGCGACGCTGGAAGACGCCAAGACCAAGCTCGCCACCATCGGCATGAAGGGCGTCATCATCAACAAGGAGATCGAGGCCTTCGTCGGCGATCGTCTGCTCGAAGCCGTCTGGCGCGAGGGCCTGTGGCTGATCAAGGACGACATCTGCGACACCGAGACGCTCGACGACGTCATCCGCTATTCCTTCGGCATGCGCTGGGCGCAGATGGGCATGTTCGAGACCTACCGCATCGCCGGCGGCGAAGCCGGCATGCGCCACTTCATCGCCCAGTTCGGTCCCTGCCTGTCCTGGCCCTGGACGAAGCTGACGGACGTCGTCGATCTCGACGACGAACTGACAGAGAAGATCGCCAGCCAGTCCGACGCCCAGTCCGGCGCCCGCGGCATCCGCGAGCTGGAGCGCATCCGTGACCAGAACCTCGTCGGCATCATGCACGCCCTGAAGGCCGGCGACGACGGCCGCGGCTGGGGTGCGGGCAAGCTGTTGACCGAGTTCGAGGACTATCTCTGGGCGAACGCCAAGAAGCCGGAGGTCGATCTCGGCGAGGTCAAGCCGCTGAAGATCCTCGACACCAAGGTTTCTGCCGCCTGGGTCGACTATAACGGCCACATGACCGAGCACCGTTACCTGCAGGTGTTCGGCGACACCTCCGACGGCGTGCTGCGCCTGATCGGCGTCGACCTCGAATATGTCCGCGACGGCCACAGCTACTACACCGTCGAGACTCATATCCGCCATCTCGGCGAGGCCAAGCTCGGCGACGCGCTCACTACCACCTGCCAGATCCTGTCCTCGGACGAAAAGCGCCTGCAGTTCTTCTCGACCATCTACAATGCCGAGACCAACGAAGCGATCGCCACCGCCGAGCAGATGATGCTGCACGTGGACTCAAAGGCCGGCAAGGCGGTCGCCGCTCCGGCGCACGTGCTCGACAAGGTGAAGGCGCTGACCGAGGCCCATGCGCGCCTGCCGGTGCCCGATGGCGCCGGGCGTCATGTGGGGCAGAAGCGCTAGGATCGCGATGGCGGGAGCAACTGAGGGGACCGCCCCTCATCCGCCTGCCGGCACCTTCTCCCCGCAAGCGGGCAGAAGGGACAAGCTGCAAACGCCCGGCGCTTCGCGGGAGAACGAAGCGCCGACGGAGAGATTGCATACCGCCTGGACCGGCGAGGCTTTGACGCCCGGCCGGATGGGACCGGGCGGCAGAGGACGAGACGCCACGGCAATGCCCTTCGCCCCGCTTGCGGGGAGAAGGTGCCGGCAGGCGGATGAGGGGCGGGCAACAAGCGCCACCCCGAACAAACGAGGGAGAACAGCATGAACTTCGCACTGACGGACGAACAGCAGATGATCGTCGATACGGTCCGCAGCTTCGTCGAGACCGAGATCTATCCGCACGAAAACGAGGTGGAGCGAACGGGTTTCGTGCCGCCGGAACTGGGCCAAGATATCGCCCGCAAGTGCAAGGAGATCGGCTTCTTCGGCTGCAATTTCCCCGAGGAAGTCGGCGGCGCCGGGCTCGACCACACCTCGTTTACGCTCGTCGAGCGCGAACTCGGCCGCGGCTCGATGGCGCTGACGGTGTTCTTCGGTCGCCCCTCCGGCATCCTGATGGGCTGCAACGCCGAGCAGCGCGAGAAGTACCTCATACCCGCCGTCCGCGGTGACAAGTTCGATGCGCTCGCCATGACCGAACCGGACGCCGGCTCCGACGTGCGCGGCATGAAATGCTTTGCCAAGAAGGACGGCGACGACTGGATCGTCAACGGTACCAAGCACTTCATCTCCCACGCCAACATCGCCGATTTCGTCATCGTCTTCATCGCCACCGGCGAGGAACAGACGCCGCGCGGCCCGAAGAAGCTGATCACTTCTTTCCTCGTAGACCGCGGCACGCCGGGCTTCGAGATCCGCGAGGGCTACAATTCCGTCTCCCACCGCGGCTACAAGAACTGCATCCTTTCCTTCGACGACTGCCGCTTGCCCTCGTCGCAGATCCTGGGCGAAGTCCATCGCGGCTTCGACCTCGCCAACGACTGGCTGTACGCGACCCGCATCACCGTCGCCGCCACCTCTGTCGGCCGGGCGCGGCGCGTCTTCGACTACGCCCTGTCCTACGCGGCCGAGCGCAAGCAGTTCGGCAAGCCGATCGGCGCCAACCAGGGCGTCTCCTTCAAGCTCGCCGACATGATCACCGAGATCGATGCCGCCGACCTTTTGACCCTGTCGGCCGCCTGGCGCCTCGACCAGGGCCTGCCGGCCAACCGCGAGATCGCCTCGGCCAAGGTCTTCGCCACCGAAATGCTCGCGCGGGTCACCGACGAGACGATCCAGATCTATGGCGGCATGGGCCTGATGGACGATCTTCCCCTCGCCCGCTTCTGGCGCGACGCCCGCGTCGAGCGCATCTGGGACGGCACCTCCGAAATCCAGCGCCACATCATCAGCCGCGACCTGCTGCGGCCGCTGGGGGCTTGAGGATGAGGATTGCTCCGCTGAAGGCCCGTTTTCCCCACATCCCAAAGTCCCCTCCCCAACCCCTCCCCACAAGGGGGAGGGGCAGCCCTGCTGCGACCGCCCTGCCCGTTCAATCACCTGTCCGGGTGGCGATGCGTCGATGTGGCCAAACCGGCGCGGCATCCGAGCCCCTCCCCCTTGTGGGGAGGGGTTGGGGAGGGGTTTTGACCCGCGGAGAGATACCGGCATGACGTCCCCCCGCTCCCTCGACCGTCTCATCCGCCCCCGCTCCATCGCCGTTTTCGGCGGCAAGGAGGCGGGGCGCGTCATCGAACAGTGCGACAAGATGGGCTTTGCCGGCGCGATCTGGCCGGTCCATCCGACCAAGGAAGAGATCCACGGCCGCCGCTGCTATCGCTCCGTCGCAGACCTCCCCGAGGCCCCCGACGCCTCATTCGTCGGCGTCAACCGCAACCTGACGATCGAGATCATCCGCGACCTCGCCGCCCGCGGCGCCGGCGGTGCCGTCTGCTACGCCTCGGGCTTTCGCGAGGCGGTGACCGAGCTCGCCGACGGCGACGACCTGCAGAAGGCGCTTGTCGCCGCTGCCGGAGACATGCCGATCCTCGGGCCCAACTGCTACGGCTTCATCAACATGCTTGATGGCGCGCTGCTATGGCCCGACCAGCACGGCATGGTCAGGATCGAGCGTGGCGTCGCCGTCCTCACCCAGTCCTCCAACATCGCCTGCAACATCTCCATGCAGCAGCGCGGCCTGCCGCTCGCCTACATCCTCACGGCCGGCAACCAGGCGCAGACGGGGCTCTGCGACCTCGCCTGCGCGGTACTGGAGGATCCGCGCGTCACCGCCGTCGGCCTGCACATCGAGGGCTTCGACAGCATCGAGGCGCTGGAACGGCTCGCCCGACGCGCCCGCGAACTGAAGAAGCCGGTGGTGACGCTGAAGGTCGGCAAGTCCGAGCAGGCCCAGCTTGCCACCGTCTCGCACACCGCCTCGCTCGCCGGCAACGACGCCGTCTCCACGGCACTCCTCTCCCGCCTCGGCATCGGCCGCGTCGAGACGCTGCCGGAACTGCTCGAGACCCTGAAGCTCCTGCACCTGCACGGCCCGCTCGCAAGCTTCGATATCTCCTCGATGAGTTGCTCCGGCGGCGAGGCCTCGCTGATGGCCGACGCCGGGGTGAAGCGGAAGGTGGTCTACCGGGCATTGCGCGAAGAGCAGCGAATGCCGCTGCGCGAAAGCCTCGGGCAGATGGTGACGATCGCAAACCCGCTCGACTACCACACCTTCGTCTGGGGCAACCGCGAGAAGCAGACCGAGGCCTTCACCGCGATGATGCGGGGTGGCTATGCGCTGAACCTGATCGTGCTCGATTTTCCCCGCCTCGACCGCTGCGACGCGAGCGACTGGGTGACGACCTGCCATGCCGTCATCGACGCCTCGCGGGCGTCCGGCGCACTCGCCGGCATCCTCGCCAGCATGGGCGAGAACATGCCCGAGGAGACCGCGCTGATGCTGATGGCAAACGGCGTCGTGCCCTTCTGCGGCATCGAGGAGGCGCTGGCGGCAGCCGAAGCCGCAGCCACGATCGGCGCCCTCTGGGAGAAGCCCCTGCCCGCGCCGCTGGTCAGGGCTGGTGCAGACGATGGCGAACCGGTGACGCTGACGGAGCACGAGGCCAAGAAGGCGCTGGCAGCATACGGCCTTCCCGTCCCCGAGGGCCGCGTGGCGGAGAATCCGGCACAGGCGGCGGAAGCCGCCGAAGCACTCGGCTTCCCGGTCGTGCTCAAGGGCCTTGGCGTCGCCCACAAGACCGAGGCCGGGGCGGTGAAGCTCAACCTGCAGACGCGGGAGGCAGTGCTGGAAGCCGCCGCCGCCATGGCCGGTGTCGCGTCCGGTTATCTCGTCGAGAAGATGGTCGGTCGCCCTGTCGCCGAGGTCATCGTCGGCGCGATGCGCGATCCCGTCGCCGGTCCGGTGCTCACGGTCGGTGCAGGCGGAATCCTGGTCGAATTGCTGGAGGATTCGGCCATTCTCACGCTTCCGACCGACGAGAATGCGATCCGCGCGGCGATTTCCGGCCTGAAGATCGCAAAACTGCTCCAGGGCTATCGCGGTGGCCCGCCCGGCGACGTCGACGCGCTCGTCGCAGCCGTCGCATCGGCGGCATCCTATGTCGTTTCAAACGCTTCAATTGTCGATGAACTCGATATCAATCCTATCATGGTGCTTGCTGACGGCGACGGGGTTGTCGCGGCAGACGCCCTGATCCGTCTGAGGAAGTGAGCCCATGACCGGACCGATCCGCAAGCGCCGCGAAGGCGGCATCCTCGAAGTCACGATCGATCGCCCGAAAGCCAACGCGATCGATCTGGTGACGAGCCGCATCATGGGCGAAATCTTCCGCGATTTCCGCGACGACGACACGCTGCGCGTCGCCATCGTCACCGGCGCCGGCGAAAAATTCTTCTGCCCGGGCTGGGACCTGAAGGCGGCGGCCGCGGGCGACGCGGTCGACGGCGACTACGGCATCGGCGGCTTTGGCGGCATGCAGGAACTGCGCGACCTCAACAAGCCGATCATCGCGGCCATAAACGGCATCTGTTGCGGCGGCGGTCTCGAGATCGCACTCTCGACCGACCTGATCCTCGCCGCCGAGCACGCCACCTTCGCCCTCCCCGAGATCCGTTCCGGCACCGTCGCCGACGCCGCCTCGATCAAATTGCCGAAGCGCATCCCCTACCACATCGCCATGGACATGCTTCTGACCGGCCGCTGGCTCGACGTGCAGGAGGCGCATCGCTGGGGCTTCGTCAACGAGATCCTGCCGGCGGACAAGCTTCTGGACCGGGCCTGGGAACTGGCAAGGCTTCTGGAGAGCGGCCCGCCGCTGGTCTATGCTGCGATCAAGGAAGTGGTGCGCGCGGCTGAGGGCGAGACGTTCCAGACGACGATGAACAGGATCACCCGCCGCCAGTTTCCGACGGTGGACGTCCTCTATTCGAGCGAGGACCAGCTCGAAGGCGCCCGCGCCTTCGCCGAGAAGCGAGATCCGGTGTGGAAGGGCCGCTGAGCGGCCTTTTTATCCACACCGCCATGCCCTGAAAATGCGTGCTCGCGCTCGTCGCGGGCATTTGCGTAAGTGCCGTTTATACACAAGCGAGGAAATTTAAGACGTTACATTTGTGCCATTTTCAGTAATCTTATCAATCAGCAAGCGGCCGTGTACATGAAGGAGACCATTGACCACGCATGAGGCGCCGCCGCGCGCCACCGCACAGCCGCCGTTGCGACAGGACAGGCGGCAGACCAGAAATTCTACCAGACACAAGAAGGCCGCAAGCGGTCTAACGAAGGGAACAGGGGAATGACGGACTATACCGATTATCTCGCGCGCCAGGTGCTGCTGGGCAAGATGAACCGCCGCGAATTCATGGGCCGCGCTGCCGCCTTCGGCGTCACGCTCGCCGCCGCCGGCACGATGTTCGACACCGCCGCCAGGGCGCAGGAGCCCAAGCGCGGCGGCCATCTCAAGCTCGGACTTGAAGGCGCAGCCGCAACTGATTCAAAAGACCCGGCAAAATCGCTTTCGCAGTTCACCTTCGTCGCCGGCCGCTGCTGGGGCGACATGCTGGTCGAATCCGAGCCGCTGACGGGCGCTCCGGTTCCGGCGCTGGCTGAATCCTGGGAGCCGTCCGCCGACGCCGCCACCTGGACCTTCAACATCCGCAAGGGCGTCAAGTTCCATGACGGCAAGGAACTGACGATCGACGACGTCATCAAGACCCTGCAGCGCCACACCGACGAGAAGTCGGAATCCGGCGCGCTCGGCGTGATGAAGTCGATCAAGGAGATCAAGGCCGACGGCGACAAGCTCGTCCTCGTGCTGACCGAAGGCAACGCCGACCTGCCGCTGCTTCTGACCGACTACCATCTGGTCATCCAGCCGAACGGCGGCCTCGACGATCCGAACGCGATGATCGGCACCGGCCCCTACAAGGTCGCAAGCTTCGAGCCCGGCGTGCGCGCCACCTTCGAGAAGAACGCCGACGACTGGCGCTCCGACCGCGGCTTCGTCGACAGCGTCGAACTGATCGCCATGAACGACGCCACCGCGCGTATCGCCGCCCTGTCGTCGGGCCAGGTGCACTACATCAACCGCGTCGACCCCAAGACCGTCGACCTCCTGAAGCGCGCGCCCACGGTCGAGATCCTGAACACCTCCGGCCGCGGCCACTACGTGTTCATCATGCACTGCAACACCGCGCCCTTCGACAACAACGACCTCCGCCTGGCGCTGAAATACGCCATGGACCGCGAGACGATGGTGCAGAAGATCCTCGGCGGCTACGGCAAGATCGGCAACGACTTCCCGATCAACGAGACCTACGCGCTCTTCCCGGAAGGGATCGAGCAGCGCGCCTACGATCCCGACAAGGCCGCCTTCCACTACAAGAAGTCCGGCCATGACGGCACGGTGCTGCTGCGCACCTCCGATGTCGCCTTCCCGGGCGCGGTCGATGCCGCGGTCCTCTACCAGGAAAGCGCCAAGAAGGCCGGCATCAATGTCGAGGTCAAGCGCGAGCCGGGCGATGGCTACTGGTCCAACGTCTGGAACGTCCAGCCGTTCTCGACCTCCTACTGGGGCGGCCGCCCGACCCAGGACCAGATGTACTCGACCGCCTATCTCTCGACCGCCGACTGGAACGACACCCGCTTCCTGCGTCCGGACTTCGACAAGATCCTGCTCGAGGCCCGCTCCGAGTTGGACGAGGCCAAGCGCAAGGAGATGTACCACACCATGGGCATGATGGTGCGCGACGAGGGCGGCCTGATCCTTCCGATGTTCAACGACTTCGTCAACGCCGCTTCCAAGCAGGTCAAGGGCTATGTCCATGACATCGGCAACGACATGTCCAACGGCTATGTCGCAACGCGCGTCTGGCTGGAATCCTGATGCCTGGCGGACCGGCACAAGATCAGGGCCCGGCAATGACGGAGGCTGCGGGTGGAAACCCGCAGCTTTCCGGCCTGGCCGGATCGGGTCCCATTACGCAGCCCCCGCCCGCCGCATCCCCGAATGACCAGGGCTCGTTCTCGCCCTGGGGGGGCTTTTCCAGGAGAAGCCCGCTCGCAGCACTGATCCTGCAGCGCCTCGCTCTCAGCGTCGCCCTTCTCTTCGCCGTGTCGCTGATGATCTTCGGCGGCGTCGAAGCCCTGCCCGGCGATTTCGCCACCACCTATCTCGGCCAGTCCGCGACCCCGCAGGCCGTCGAGAACATCCGCAAGGACCTCGGCCTCGACCAGCCGGCGACGACGCGCTACTTCCAGTGGCTGGGCGGCGCGCTGCAAGGCGATTTCGGCACCTCCTGGGCCTCGCGCAACTCCGTCAGCGAGCAGATCGGCAAGCGGCTCGGCAACTCGCTGTTCCTCGCCTTCTTCGCGGCCCTGATATCGATCCCGCTCGCGATCGGCCTCGGCATGCTCGCCGTGCAGTTCCGCGACCGCCTGGCCGACAAGGTCATCAACGTCTTCTCGCTGGCGGCGATCTCGCTGCCGGAATTCTTCGTGGGCTACCTGCTGATCCTGTTCTTCGCCGTGCAGATGGGCATCGCCACCTTTCCGGCCACCGTCTATGACGGCATGGGCTTCACCCAGCGCCTCTCGGCGATCGCGCTGCCGACCGCAACGCTGGTGCTGGTCGTCCTCGCCCACATGATGCGCATGACGCGCGCGGCGATCCTCAACGTCATGTCCTCGGCCTATGTCGAGACGGCGGAACTGAAGGGCCTCAGCGGGCTCCGCATCATCGCCAGGCACGCCGCCCCCAACGCGGTCGCCCCGGTCATCAATGTGATTGCACTGAACCTCGCCTATCTCGTCGTCGGCGTCGTCGTGGTCGAGGTCGTGTTCGTCTATCCCGGCATGGGCCAGTACATGGTCGACGCGGTGACGGTGCGCGACATGCCGGTGGTGCAGGCCTGCGGCCTGATCTTCGCCGCCTTCTACATCTTCCTCAACATGACGGCGGACATCCTCGCCATCATCGCCAATCCGAGACTGAGGCACCCACGATGAGACTGCGCGCCATTCCCCTAAGCGCATGGATCGGCATCGCGGGCATCGCGCTTGCCCTGTTCTGCGCCATCTTCGCCCCCTTCATCGCCCCCTATGGCGAGAGCGAGATCGTCGGCGACATCTGGGCGCCGATGGGCGGCGACTTCCTGTTCGGCACCGACAATCTCGGCCGCGACCTGCTCTCCCGGCTGATCTACGGCGCCCGCACGACGATCTTCGTGGCGCTCGCCGCGACCATCCTGTCCTTCAGCCTCGGCATGCTGCTCTCCTTCGTCGCCGCCGTCACCGGCGGGCTTGTCGACCAGCTGTTCTCCCGCTTCAACGACCTGATGATGGCGATCCCGACGCTGATCTTCGCCCTCGTCGTGCTTGCCGTCCTGCCGCAGCAATTGTGGATCCTGATCCTCGTCATGGCGATCCTCGACAGTACCCGCGTCTACCGCATCGGCCGGGCCGTGGCACTCGACGTCGCGGTGATGGAGTTCGTCGAGGCGGCGCGCCTGCGCGGCGAAGGCACGGGCTGGATCATCTTCCGGGAGATCCTGCCGAACACGCTGTCGCCGCTGCTCGCCGAGTTCGGCCTGCGCTTCGCCTTCTCCATCCTGTTCCTCTCCACCCTCTCCTTCCTCGGCCTCGGCATCCAGCCGCCGGCCGCCGACTGGGGCGGCATGGTCAAGGACAACAAGGACGGCATCATCTTCGGCATCTCCGCAGCCCTCATCCCCGGGGCTGCGATCGCGCTCCTGACCATCTGCATCAACCTCGTCGTCGACTGGCTGATGAAACGCACCTCGAGCCTGAAGGGAGGACGCGGCGATGCCTGAACCATCAACGGCCAACCTGCTCTCCGTCCGCAATCTGAAGATCGAGGCGACGAGCTATCCACCGGGCGAGCCGCCGAAGACCGTCACCCTCGTCGAGGGCGTCAACTTCGACGTCCAGAAGGGCAAGGTGCTGGGCCTGATCGGCGAATCCGGCGCCGGCAAGTCGACGATCGGCCTGACCGCGCTCGCCTATGGCCGCGGCGGCGTCCGCATCACCGGCGGCGAGGTCCTTCTCGACGGGCAGGACCTGCTCAAGCTCGACCATGCCGGCATCCGCAAGGTGCGCGGCGCCAGGGTCTGTTATGTCGCGCAATCGGCGGCGGCCGCCTTCAACCCCGCCCACCGGCTCGGCGAACAGGTGATCGAGGCCTCGCTCAGGCACGGCATCATGAGCCGGGCGGAGGCGGAGAAGCGCGCCCTCCATCTGTTCAACATTCTCGGCCTCCCCAATCCCGAGACCTTCGGCCAGCGCTACCCGCACCAGGTCTCCGGCGGCCAGTTGCAGCGCGCGATGACGGCCATGGCGCTCTGCCCGAACCCCGACCTGATCGTCTTCGACGAGCCGACGACGGCGCTCGACGTGACCACCCAGATCGACGTGCTCGCCGCGATCAAGCACGCGATCGAGGAGACGCACACCGCCGCCATCTACATCACCCACGACCTCGCCGTCGTCGCCCAGATCACCGACGACATCCTGGTGCTGCGCCACGGCAAGATGGTGGAATACGGCACGGTCAGGCAGATCATCGAGGCACCGACGCAGGACTATACGAAGGCGCTGGTCAACGTCCGCGGCACCGGCCGCGAAGAGGCGAAGGACCAGTCGGACACGCTGCTGAAGGTCGACAACGTCACCGCCGGCTATTCCAACGGCTTCAAGGTGCTGCGCGATGTCTCGCTGCACCTGCCGAAGGGCCAGACGCTCGCCGTCGTCGGCGAGAGCGGCTCGGGCAAGTCGACGCTGGCGCGCGTCATCACCGGCCTTTTGCCGCCGCAGGAGGGCACCGTCACCTTCGACGGCAAGCCGCTGCCCCCCGCGCTCAAGGGCCGCAAGAACGAGGAACTGCGCCGGATCCAGATGATCTACCAGATGGCCGATACCGCGATGAACCCGCGCCAGACGGTGCGCAACATCGTCGGCCGGCCGCTGACCTTCTACTATGGCCTGCACGGCAAGCAGAAGACGGAACGCGTGCGCGAACTGCTCGACCAGATCGAGATGGGCGACCGCTTCCTCGACCGCTACCCGGCCGAGCTCTCCGGCGGCCAGAAGCAGCGCGTGGCGATCGCGCGTGCGCTCGCCGCCCGGCCCGATCTGATCCTCTGCGACGAGCCGACCTCGGCGCTCGACCCGCTGGTGGCCGAGGGCATCCTCAAGCTGCTTCTCAAGCTGCAGGAGGAAACGCAGGTCTCCTACATGTTCATTACCCACGACATCGCCATCGTGCGTGCGATCGCCGACAGCGTGGCGGTCATGCACCGCGGCCGGTTGGTGCGCTTCGGCCCGAAGTCGAAGGTGCTCTCGCCGCCCTTCGACGACTACACCGACCTGCTCCTGAAATCCGTCCCCGAGATGGAGATCGGCTGGCTGGAAAAGGTGCTGAAGACACGGCGGATGGAGAGCGCGGGGAACTGATGCCCCCGGCTTTTGATCCTCTCCCGCCGTGATCAGCCTTGCCGGGACCGTTGCGCCCCGGCACACTCCCCATCCTGCCACGACGCGAGGACCTGATGAACGACGGCACCGGCCAGACCCCGCTTCACATCCCTGCCTTCGACGACGTCCGCGCGGCACAGGCGCGCATCGCAGGCATCGCGCACCGCACGCCGGTTCTCACCTCGCGGACGGCCGACGCCGCGGCCGGCGCCACCCTGTTCTTCAAGGCCGAGAACCTGCAGCGGATCGGCGCCTTCAAGTTCCGCGGCGCCTACAACGCCATCGCCGCCCTCGCCCCGGAGGTGCGTCGGCACGGCGTCATCGCCTATTCCTCCGGTAACCACGCCCAGGCCATCGCCTATGCCGCGCAGTTGCAGGGCACCCCGGCCACCATCGTCATGCCGAAGGACGCACCGGCGATGAAGATGGCGGCGACCAGGGGTTACGGCGCGGACGTCGTTCTCTACGACCGTTACACGGAGGACCGGCAGGCGATCAGCGATCGGCTGGCCCGCGAGCGCGGCGCGACCCTGATCCCGCCCTATGACCATCCCGACGTGATCGCCGGTCAGGGGACGGCGGCCCTCGAACTGATCGAGGAGACCGGCGAACTCGACATGCTGGTCGTCCCCCTCGGCGGCGGCGGCCTGCTCGCCGGCTCGGCCCTGTCGGCAAGGGCGCTGTCGCCGGGCTGCGCGATCTTCGGTGTCGAGCCCGAGGCCGGCAATGACGGCCAGCAGTCGCTCGCAAAGGGCGAGGTCGTGCATATCCCCGTGCCGCGGTCGATCGCCGACGGCGCGCTCTCCACCCATGTCGGCTACCACAACTTCCCGATCCTGCAGCGGACGGTGGACGGCATCGTCACCGTCACCGATGCGCAACTGGTCGAGACGATGCGCTTCTTCGCCGAGCGCATGAAGATCGTCGTCGAACCGACCGGCTGCCTTGCCGCCGCAGCCGTGCTGAACGGCACGATCCCCTGCGCCGGCAAACGCGTCGGCATCATCCTCAGCGGCGGCAATGTCGATGTCGCAGCCTTTGCCGTCATGGTCGCCGGCCGGTAGCGCCACTCGCTGCCAGGTTCCACCGCGCCGCTCTCTTTGTTATCCTGACCCCGTTGATTGGCGCGCGCAGGTGGAAGCATGGCGGACGCAAGCGCACTTCTTGGGACATGGAGGATGCTCACCTGGACGCGCCAGTCGGTGGCGACGGGAGAGATTGCCGATGCGATGGGACCGGCGCCGGTTGGCTACATAGCCTATCATGCGGATGGGCGCATGATGGCCGTGGTCTTTGCCCGTGACCGGCATCTGGAAGGCGCGCTGCCGAGCACGGCGGAGAAGGCCGCGCTTTTCGATTCCATGCTCGCCTATTGTGCTACCTACACAGTGGAGGGAAACTGTATAATCCACCATGTCGACGGCGCCTGGAACCCGGCATGGCGGGGGGCGCTCGTCAGGCCCTATAGGATCGAGGGCCGCAGGCTCTTCATCAGCGGCGCGCCGGGCGAGGATCCGCTCACCGGCGAAGCTGTCGTCTACGCGCTCGAATTCGAGAAGGTCTGAACCGCGCATCCTCAATAATCCGTCGGCACCGTCAGTACTTCCGCCTCCGGCGTGTCGAGAAAACTGCGGACGGTGGCCGGCAACTGCCGTGAAGTAAACGGCAGCACGCCGCAGCGCGACAGCATCTGCCGCAGGTCCGGCTCCGCCCCGATATGCCGCCAGATCATCCGCGAGGCGTAGGGCAGGTTCTCCTTGCGCCAGGAGACGCCCATGGTGGTGCCGCGCAGGTAGACGCGCTGGTGCACCTTGAACGGCATCAGGATCGTCTGCGACAGCATCGGCTGCTGGCCGACGCTGCGCTCAGTGATGAAGATGCGGTTGCGCCAGAAGGTGACGAGGCCGACATATTTCGAGAACTGGTGGATCTCGTTGGCCGCATCGTGGATGCGCTCGATCGATTTCACCCGGATCGCCCCGCCCTCCTCGAAGATCCGCGCGCAGGAACAGACGACCAGTCCCGGCCAGGAGGGCGAGATATGATAGGTCTGGTAGTAGCCGACATGGCGGCGGAGTGCCGCGATATCGCCGGGAAAGCCGTCGAGCAGCCGGCCGGCCGTGGTGCGGTCCCGGTCGGGTCGCGTCAGCCGCGCGGCAAACAGTTTCGGCGGCAGGTCGAAGTCCTGCGGCGCCACGCCGAAGAAGGCGGCGATGCGCGCCGCATTGTGCGCCGACGGCCGCGCCTCGCCGGCGATATAGCGGTTGAACTGCTGCCGGTTTATGCTGATCTCCCGGCAGATCTCGGAGATCGAACGTCGCGTCGCGCAGGCGAAGCGCAGGTTCTCTGTAAAGGAAGGGGGATCAGCCAGGGCACACCTCTGTCGAACGTCAAGAGACAGCGTAAACCAGCGTCAGTTCGCGTCAAGTCGCGAAATTGTCTGCCGCAGGCGAAGCGATAGGCTTCGATAAAGACATCCTGAGCGAGGGAACCCCAAATGACCGACTACACCAAGCGCCCTGACGGCCTGATCGTGCCGACCGCCATCAACCGACGCAGCTTCCTCGCCGGCACCGCGGCGCTGGGCATGGCCGCCGGCCTCGGCGGCACCTTCGCGGCCTCCGACGCCCGCGCCCAGGAGCCCGTCCGCGGCGGCCATCTCAAGCTCGGCCTCAAGGGTGGAGCGGCCACCGACGTGCTCGACCCGGCCACCTACAGCGCCTCCGTCCTCTTCGTCATCGGCCGCCTCTGGGGCGACACGCTGGTCGAGACCGACCCGAAGACCGGCGCCGCCCTGCCCTCGATTGCCTCCTCCTGGGAGCCGTCCGCCGACGCCTCGGTCTGGACCTTCAAGATCCGCGACGACATTTCCTTCCACGACGGCAGCAAGATGACTGTGGCGGACGTGGTCGCGACCCTGAAGCGCCACTCCGACGAGGGCGCGAAATCCGGCGCGCTCGGCCTGATGAGCTCGATCAAGACGATCGAGGAGAAGGCCGGCGACCTGGTCGTGACGCTCGCCGAGGGCAATGCCGACCTGCCGCTGCTTCTGACCGACTACCACCTGATCATCCAGCCGAACGGCGGCCTCGACAATCCGGCCGCAGCCGTCGGCACCGGCCCCTACAAGCTCTCCAATTACGAGGCCGGCGTGCGCGCCACCTTCGAGAAGAACGCCGAAGACTGGCGCTCGGACCGCGGCTTCGTCGATTCGGTCGAGATCATCGTCATGAACGATGCGACCGCCCGCATCGCCGCCCTCTCCTCCGGCCAGGTGCATTTCGTCAACAACATCGACCCGAAGACCGTACCGCTCCTGAAGCGCGCGCCGCGCGTCGAGATCATCCGCAGCGCCGGCAAGGGCTTCTACTCGTTCCTGATGCACTGCGACACCGCCCCCTTCGACAACAACGACCTGCGGCTGGCGCTGAAATACGCAGTCGACCGCCAGGCGATCCTCGACCGCGTGCTCGGCGGCTACGGCACGCTCGGCAACGACTACCCGGTCAATTCCAACTATGCGCTGGCGCCCGACGACATCGAGCAGCGCGCCTACGATCCCGACAAGGCCGCCTTCCACTTCAAGAAGTCCGGCCATGACCGGCCGATCCTGCTGCGCACCTCGGATGCCGCCTTCGCCGGCGCGGTCGACGCCGCGGTCATCTTCCAGGAAAGCGCCAAGAAAGCCGGTATCGAGATCGAGGTCCGCCGCGAGCCGGAGGACGGCTACTGGACCAACGTCTGGAACGTCCAGCCCTTCTGCGCCTCCTACTGGGGTGGCCGGCCTACGCAGGATTCGCGCTACTCCACCTCCTATCTCTCGACGGCGGAATGGAACGACACCCGCTTCAAGCGCGAGGACTTCGACAAGCTCCTTCTCCAGGCCCGCTCCGAGCTCGACGAGACCAAGCGCAAGGAGCTCTACCGCACCATGGCGCTGATGGTCCGCGACGAGGGCGGGCTGATCCTGCCGGTGTTCAACGACTACGTCATGGCCGCCTCGACCTCGGTGAAGGGCATCGTCGACGACATCGGCAACGACATGTCGAACGGCTACATCGGCAGCCGCGCCTGGATCGAAGCATAAGGGTGTGACGAAGCAGATGAATGCCATGACCGAACGAAGCTTCAAAGTCATCGAGAACGAGTGGATCACGCTCAAGGACGGCACGCGGCTCGCCGCGCGCATCTGGATGCCGGAGGGTGCGGCGAATGACCCCGTGCCCGCGGTGTTCGAGTTTCTGCCTTACCGGAAACGCGACGGAACCTGCGCCCGCGACGAATCCACCTATCCGGTCTTCGCCAGCGCCGGCATCGCCGGCGTGCGCGTCGACATCCGCGGCTCGGGCGAATCCGACGGCGTGATCGACGGCGAGTACACGCCGCTCGAACTCGCCAACGCCTGCGAACTGATCGCCTGGATCGCAGCCCAACCCTGGTCCAATGGATCCGTGGGCATGATGGGCATCTCCTGGGGCGGCTTCAACTGCCTGCAGGTCGCAGCCCTGAAACCGCCGGCGCTGAAGGCGGTCATCTCGATCGCCTCCACCGTCGACCGCTACAACGACGACATCCACTACAAGAACGGCACACACCTCTCCGCCCAGCTCTCCTGGGCTGCGACCATGCTCGCCTACCAGTCGCGCTCGCCCGATCCCGAGATCGTCGGCGACCGCTGGAAGGATATGTGGCTGGAGCGGCTGGAAAACGAGCCCTTCTTCATGGAGGAGTGGCTGAAGCACCAGCGCCGCGACGCCTTCTGGGAGCACGGTTCGATCTGCGAGGATTTCGACGGCTTCGAAGTCCCAGCGCTGGTCATCGCCGGCTGGGCCGACGGGTACCGCAACACGCCGCTGAAGGCGGTCGAAGGCCTCGGGCCGAAGGCCAAGGCGCTGATCGGCCCGTGGATTCACAAGTATCCGCATTTCGCCTGGCCGAAGCCGCGCATGGATTTCCACGCCGAGGCCATCCAGTGGTGGAACCGCTGGCTGCGCGGCGAGGAGAACGGCGCGGAGAACTGGCCGCAGGTCCGCGCCTATATCCAGGACGGGCCGAAGCCGTCGCTCCGGCGCGAATTCGACCCCGGCACCTGGGTCGCCAAGAGCGAATGGAGCACACCCGAGATGGAGTGCTTCTACGTCGAGCAATACGGCACGCTGGCCCCCGGCATGCCGATCGCCGGCGCCAAGGACCACGACCACTACCTGCGCTCGCCGCTCGATACCGGCACGATGTCCGGCGAATGGTTCACGCTGAAGCCGGATGCCGAGATGGCGCTCGACCAGCGCCTAGATGACGCCGGTTCGCTGGTGCTGGAGACCCCGCCGCTTGCCGAAGCGCGCGACTATCTCGGCCAGCCGGTGCTGGACCTGCAGCTCTCCTGCGAGGCCGAGATCGCCAATCTCTGCGCCCGCATCGTCGACGTGCACCCGGACGGCACCGCCACCCGCGTCTCCTTCGGCGTGCTCAACCTTGCCCATCGTGACGGCAATGCCGAGCCGAAGCCGATGCGGAAGGGCGAGAAGACGGAAATCCGCCTCGTGCTCGACGCGATGGGCTACCGTTTCGGCCCCGGCCACCGCATCCGCCTGTCCCTGTCCACCGCCTACTGGCCGATGATCCTGCCGCCGCCGACCGATCCGGGTCTCACCATCGACCTCGCCTCGCTCGGCCTGGCGCTGCCGAAGCTTGGTCACCACGAGACGGTCGAGCTCCCGGAACCGGCCAACAAGGATCCGCTGCCGAAGTACAACGAGCTGGAGCCGGGCGAGACCGCCCGCGGCGTCGAACGCGACCTGACGAACGGCCTGACCGAGTACACGATCTACGAGGACACCGGGCTGTCCGAGCATCCCGGCACCGGGCTCGCCACGCGGCAGGTGCGCGACGAGCTCTGGTCGATCGCCGAGAACGATCCGCTCTCGGCCACCGGCACCGCCACCTGGACCTGCGACATGCAGCGCCCCGGCTGGTTCGTCCGCACGATCTCGACGGCAACGATCGGCTGCACCGCCACCGACTGGCTGATCTCCGCCAGCGTCCGCGCCTTCGAGGGCGAAGAGCAGATCTTCGAGAAGACCTTCGAAAAGGTGATCCCGCGCGACTTCATGTGAAGGCTGGGATCGGGGGGGGCACCGTTAACGTGCGCGGCACCTCAAAGATGGCCGTCATGCCGGCTCGGAGGCCGGCATGACGGCAAAGTGGACGCATGACCCGTGCTTTGCTGTCGTGGCATGACTGACGTCGAAGCAAACCCTTGATCAACGCATGTCGCGCAAAAATGTGCAGCGGTTTTGCGACGACGACATGCGTAATATCAAAGGGCTAGAGTTTGTCAGGGAAAAGTGGAATCCGGTTTTCCCGAAAAGACAAACGATATCAAGGAAAGCGAGAGTCTGACTGCTTCAGTATGAAGCTGACAGACTCTATAGCGCGGGAGCGAACCTGAAAGATCGCGACGCGCTTTAGATCGGGCATGACGTTGCTACCCCATCCGCCGCCTACCGTCCCGGCGCCTTGCCGTCGCGGTAGAGGATCATGCCGCCGTGGTGCAGCACGCCGTCGATGAAGTCGCCGTCGGCGGTGAAACCGGTGTCGTCCCAGTATTCGATATGGTCACCGGTCACCTCGTAGCGTCCCCGATAGGCGCTCTCGCGGCTGCCGCGCGCCTCGTCGTAGCGGCCGTTCGCCAAGAGTTCGTGGCGGACGTGGCCGTCGCGCGTGATCCACATGCCGACATAGGGATGGCTTTGCCCGGGGTCGGGGTTTGCGGTCATCTGGGCCGATCCTTTCTGGCCTGAGGCGAGCGTTGCCGAAAGCGCGATCGCGCCCGCGGCGAGGAACCGGACGGCGCTCATGTCCCCCTCCTCACGGCTGTGCCTGGCGGCGTTCGGCGAAGAGTTCGGACAGCGTCTGCGACGCCGCGATCGCCTTCGGGAAGCCCGCCGGCACCGTCACCATGTAGACGACCTCCTTCAGTTCCTCTTCCGACACGCCGATGTTGAGCGCATAGCCGGCATGCACCCGCATGAAGGCCCGCTCGCCGATCGCGGCGAAGGCGGCGACCGCGGCAAGCTGCCGGGTACGGTTGTCGAGGCCCGGGCGCGACCAGACATCGCCCAGCGCGTAGGCCTCGGTCGCCTCGGCGAGGAAGGGAAACTCCTGCCGCATCCGCTCGAGCGTCGGCTGCGTCTCGCCGTTGTTGAGGCTGCGGACGACGGCGTCGCCGCGCTGCAGCCGCTCCCCGGTCGTATCCGCCAAAGCGGCGAACGGCATGGCGCAGGCGAGGATCGCCGCGAGGTATCCGGTTCGGTGATGGAGGCGCATGAGAAACTCCCTTCAGTAGCCGCCGGTCGGGCGGACGACGATTTCGCTGGTGGAGACGTTGGCCGGCTGGTCGATGGTGTGACGGATGGCAGCCGCGATCGCCTCCGGCTTCAGGGCGTTGCTGCGGAAGGACACCATCGCTTCGGCTGCGACCGGGTCGGTGATCGTGTCGGCGAGCTCGGATTCGACCACGCCCGGATAGACGCAGGTGACCCGGATCTTGTCGTTCTCCTGCCGGAGCCCGTCCGAGATCGCCCGCACCGCATATTTCGTCGCGCAGTAGACGGCGGCCGTCGGCACCACGTACAGGCCGCCGACCGACGAGACGTTGATGATATGGCCGAAGCCCTGCCCGTTCATCACCGGCAGCACGGCAGCGATCCCGTGCAGCACGCCGCGGATGTTGACGTCGATCATCCGGTCCCATTCCTCGACCTTGAGCGAGTTCATCGGCGACAGCGGCATGACGCCGGCATTGTTGATGATCACGTCGATACGGCCATAGGCATCGAGGGCGGCGCGGGCGAAATCCTCCACGTCCTGGCGGCGCGTCACGTCGAGCGCCCGCATAGTGACAGTGCCGCCCGAGGCTTCCACCTGGTCCTTGAGTTCGGCGAGACGGTCGGTCCTGCGGGCGCCGATCATCAGCCGGGCGCCCGCCTTGCCGAGCTCGCTTGCGAGTGCCGCGCCGATGCCACTGCTGGCGCCGGTGATCAGAATCACCTTTTCCGAAATGCTGGTCATGTCTTCATCCCTTCCGGTTGCGGTCCCGCTGCATCTGCGCCGCGGGTCAGGCAGAGGATGACGAAGCCGAGGCACGGTGCGGTAGCATGGAGTTCCGCATTTCTTGCACGATCCTCCGAAAGCGCCTGCGCCCGCCTTGGCAGGACGGCCCGGTTGCGCGAAGGTGTTCCCATGAAGAACCTGCCGAACCTTACCGAACTGAAGCATGTGATCGCACGGCATGCCCAAGGCGACGGCATCCACGGCACCGCCGTGCCGGCCCTGTCGCTGATCCGTTCGTCTGCGATATCCGAGCCGATCCACACGCTCTACGAGCCTTCCGTCTGCCTCGTCGCCGGCGGTCGCAAGCGGGCGCGCATCGGCAGCCGCGAGATCGTCTACGAGACCGGCGGCTGCCTCGTCGTCGGCATCGACCTTCCGATCATCGGTGCGGTAACCGAGGCCACGCCCGACGATCCCTATCTCTGCCTGAAGATCGACCTGGACCGCGGCCTGCTCGCCGACCTGCTGCTGGGCGGCGCCCCCGGATCGGGCCTCGCCCCGCCCGCACCCGAGTGCATGGAGGCGGCCGGCATCCATGCCGCGACGCCCGAACTGGTCGACGCGTCCGCCCGGCTCCTGCGGCTGCTCGATGCGCCGCAGGACATCGCCGTGCTCGCGCCGCTGATCGTCCGCGAGATCCACTACCGGCTGATGACCGGGCCGCAAGGGGCGATCCTGCGCCAGATCGCCAGCGGCGAAAGCCGCCTCGCCCAGGTCGGCCGCGCCGTCGCCTATCTCTGCGAAAACTATGCCGAACCCTTCCGGATCGAGGATCTCGCCCGCATCGCCGGCATGAGTGCCTCCTCCTTCCACGCCCATTTCCGCACGGCGACGGCGATGAGCCCGCTGCAGTTCCGCACCCGCCTGCGCATGCACGAGGCGCGGCGACTGATGGTTGCGGAAGGGCTGACGGCGGCCGAGGCCGGCTTCCGCGTCGGCTACGACAGCCCCTCGCAGTTCAGCCGCGATCACGCCCGCATCTATGACCGTCCGCCCCGGCGCGACCTGTCGCGCATGCAGTCGGGGCAGGCCTACTGAGGGAGATGGCCGGCCGGCCGCCGATCACGCGGCGGCCACGCGGCTTGCACGAATTCGTGTCCAGCTGCGACGGCGACCGTGAGCGGCCCGCCGCCTCTTCGCCACTTTTGAGGATCAGTTTCCAGCCTGCATCGCTTCAGGCAGGAAAGGGAATCGAGGCGAAGTCGAAGGCGTGGAGAAAGCCTGGACACCGGGCGGCCGTTGCAGGGCTGCGCGAGAAGCGGCCGGCAGGCACCGGAAAGATATTTCTTCGAACCAGGCTGGAAACAGAACGTAAAATCATTATCTGAGACGTCCGTGGACCGGCCGGTTACCGGTGGCGATTCGTTCGCCCGGCGACGCACCACGGCTGTTGTTACTTCCTGCGATCCTGGCGCCGCACCCGGAACATCGCAGGCACACAGCGATATTTTTGATCTGCGCAAGCATCGAGGCGGGGACCGTTTGTCCCGGCATCCCGATCCTGCGCGAGGAGTGACCCATGACGATCCTGCAGCGCGTGGCAGCGCAGGCGGAAAACGCGCTCTACCTGGAGCGCCGCTTCGACGCTCCGCCGGCGGTGGTATTCCAGCTCTGGACGACGCCCGAGCGCGTCGCCCTCTGGTGGGGTCCGCGCGACTTCACCACGCATTCGATCGAGATGGACTTCCGCCCCGGCGGCACCTGGAGCGCCGCCATCCGTTCGCCCTTCGGCGAGGACACGCCGATGCTGGCAGTCTACCGGGAGATCGTCGCGGACCAGCGTATCGCCTTCACGCTGATACCGGAGGACGGACACAAGACCAATGTCGTGGTGACTTTCGAGGCCGTGAAAAGCACCACGCGACTTGCGATCCGCCAGTCGCCGCTGGCCGGCCCAGCCGAAGTCGAGGCCTACACGGAAGGCTGGCACGAATACATCGACCGGCTCGAATCCTACCTGCTCCGCCGTCACTGGGACAATCGCTGAGCGGCACCCGCCGCCGTCTGCTACCGCCGCCCCTGCGCAATCGACGGCAACCGGTCGAGATCGGCGATCCAGCTCATCGGCCATCCCTTGCGGCAAAGTCCGAAACGGCCCGGCAGAGCGCCGCAAATCCGGCGGCGGCACCGTCGCTCATATGGCGGGCCCGCAGCCAGGCATGGATCATCTGCGGCTCTTCGCGAAACCACACCTCGACGCCCGCCTCCGCAAGCCGGGCCGCATATTGACGCGCGTCGTCGCGCAACGGGTCGAAGAAGGCGCCGGTGATGAAGGCGGGCGGCAGGCCTGACAGGTCGGCATGCGCGAGCGGAAAGGCGTAGGGATTGTCCGCAGGCGCCTGGTAGACGTCCCGGTAATAGAGCACGTCCGCGGTGGAAAGGCCCGGCGCCTCGGCCATCTCGACATAGGAACCGGCGGACGTGTCGCCTCCGAGCGCCGGATAGACGAGCGCCTGGCCGGCGATCCCGGGCAGCCCCTGGTCGTGCGCCTTGAGCACGAGCCCGGCTGCGAGGTTCGCCCCGGCGCTGTCGCCGATGATCACGACCGGCCCCTTGCCGCGCAAGAGATAGGTCAGCACCTCGAAACAGTCGTCGAAGGCGGCGGGCCAGACGTGCTCGGGCGCCAGCCGGTAGTCGACGGAGACGAGTTCCGCACCCGCGGCCTCGGCGATTTCGGCACAGATCGCATCATGGCTCTGCAGCGAGCCGACCACGAAGCCGCCGCCATGGATGTAGTAGAGCCGCGTCTGCGTGGTCACGCTGGCCGGACGGTAGCGCCGGGTCGGGATGCGGCCGAGCACCAGCGCCTCCTCGCGGATCATGCCCGCCGGCGACGGCCGGTCGAACTCCGCACAGAGCGCATCGTACCATTGCCGCTGCTGGGCGATCGTCGCATCCACGGCATCGGCCGGGTAGAACGCCTCGCAGCGGCTGTGGAAGGCAAGGATGCCGGCTTCGGTCGGGGCGGGCTTGGCAGGTGCAGTCATGGTCTCTCTTCCCGTATGCTCATGCGGTAAAGCGGCGGTGCAACAGATGCGCGAGGAATGCGGCCACCCCTTGCCTGCCGTCAAGGCCCTATATTAACTGCCCCCATGGCCTTCACGCTCCGTCAGCTGCAATATTTCGTCGCCGTCGCCGAACAGGGCTCGGTGACGCGCGCCGCCCAGATCCTCTCGATCTCGCAATCCTCGATCACCGAGGCGGTGAAGGAACTGGAGAACGACCTCGGCGTCGAGCTGTTCGATCGCCACCCCCGCGGCCTGACGACGACCCATAACGGCCACCAGTTCCTGCGCCACGCCACCAAGATCCTGGCCGGCGTCTCCGATGCCCGCCGCTCGTTCTCCGACGACCGGACGAGGGAGAAAGGCCAGCTCAATCTCGGCGTCACCTCGCTGGTCGCAGGCTACGTGCTCTCCGACCTACTCGCCCGCTACCGCCGCGCCTTCCCCGGCGTCGAGGTCAGCGCCATCGAGGACAACGGCTCCTATCTCGAGCATCTTTTGATCGGCGGCGAACTGGACGTGGCCGTCATGGTCATCTCCAACCTGCGCGACCGCATGGCGCTGCAGGCCGAGATCATCGAGACTTCGCCCTACCGCCTCTGGCTGCCGCTCGGCCATCCGCTCGTCGCAGCCGAGATCATCTCGGTCGGCGACATCGCGAAGGAGCCGCTGATCATGCTGACGGTGGACGAGATCGAGGAGAACACCGGCAAGCTTTTGTCGGCGCTGGGCGCCCGCCCCCATGTCGCCTTCCGCACACGCTCCGTCGAGGCCGTCCGCAGCCTCGTCGCCACCGGCGCCGGCATCGCGCTTTTGCCCGATCTCGTCTACCGCCCGTGGTCGCTGGAAGGCGACCGCATCGAGAGCCGCGACGTCTCCGGCGCGCTGCCCGTCGTGCAGGTCGGCATGGTCTGGCGCAAGGGCTCCAGCCTGCCGCAGTCAGCGCGCGACTTCGTCGGCGTGGCGGAAGCGCTGCGGAGCGGACGGGGACGATAGCCGGCCGGGCAAATCGCACTGGAACGGCCTTATTTCGACAGGGGAACCGGGATGGATCGCTGGCAGGCCATGAGAGTGTTTGTGAAGGTGGCGGAGACGGGCGGCTTCGCTGCGGCGGCCCGCCAGTTGCACATGAGCCCGCCCGCGGTCACAAGAACGATATCCGCGCTCGAGGACACGATCGGGGTCCGGCTTCTCACCCGCACGACGCGCGCGGTCAAGACGACGGAGGCCGGCAGCCGCTACCTCGAGGATTGCCGGCGGATCCTTGCCGAGATCGCCGATGCCGAGGCGTCGGCGGCCGGCCTCCACGCCAACCCGTCGGGCGCCCTCAGCGTTACCGGACCGGCCCTGTTCGGCCAGATGCATATCCTGCCGATCCTGCTCGAATATCTCGACCAGTATCCGGCCGTGACCGTGCACAGCGTGTTCGTCGACCGCACCGTCAACCTCATCGACGAGGGGATGGACGTCGCGATCCGGATCGGGAACCTGCCCGCCTCGGGCCTGAGCGCCGTGAAGGTCGGATCGATCAGGCGCGTCGTCTGCGGTGCGCCGTCCTACTTCGAGCGATACGGCGTTCCGCAGGTCCCCTCCGATCTGGCGGATCACCGGATCATCGCGCCCACCGCCGCCTGGGCCTCGCTCGAATGGCAGTTCGGACAGGGGGCAAAGACGAGCGTCACCGTTCATCCGCGCCTGTTGTGCAACACCAACGACGCCGCGATTGCCGCCGCCGAGCGGGGCTGGGGCCTGACACGCGTCCTCTCCTACCAGATCGGTCCGGCTCTTCAGGAGGGGCGCCTCCAGACGGTGCTCTCCGACTACGAGGAGAGCCCGATACCGGTCCACGTCGTGCATGTCGAGGGCCGGCGCGCCTCGGCCAAGGTCCGCGCCTTCGTCGACCTCGCCGTCGACCGCCTGCGCGCCAACCGCCTGTTCAACTGATCCCTGCAAGCCCCCCTCTCCGCAGGCCGCGTCCCGCGGCTCCGGTCCCGCTATTATTCCGCTATCTGCAAGAATGCCTTCCATGGTTTGTGGATTAACGATGGCAGCCAATGTGGATATCCCTGCCGGCAACGTCATTCACCGACGGGCCGGGTTCGCGACGCGCTTTGGCAGAACGGATCGGCTCCGCCGAGCCGAAGGAAAGAAGCCATGTCCGGCGAACACGCCACATTTTCGAGCGATATCGCCTTCACCCCGTCGGTGAAGGCGATCCAGGAGCGCAAGGGGTCACGGCACGCCTATGCCCGGATGGAGACGGGCGGCTCCTGGCAGACGGAAATCACCAAGGACCTCGCCGCCTTCATCGAGAGCCGGTCCAGCGTCTTCCTGGCGACGGCCAGCGCCGATGGCCAGCCCTATATCCAGCATCGCGGCGGTCCGGCGGGATTTCTCAAGGTCCTCGACAGCAAGACCATCGGCTTTGCCGACTTTGCCGGCAACCGGCAGTACATTACCCAGGGAAACCTTGCGGAAAACCCGAAGGCCCACCTCTTCCTGATGGACTACGCCCGCCGGCAGCGCGTCAAGATCTGGGGCGAGGCGAAGGTCGTCGAAGGCGACGACGAGCTTGCCGATCGCCTGTTTCCGCCCGGATATCGCGCCCGCGTCGAGCAGGTCGTCCTCTTCACCGTCATGGCGTGGGACGCCAATTGCCCCCAGCACATACCGCAGATGTTCGAGGCCGCCGACGTGCAGGCAGCCCTGGCCGAACGGGATCGCAGGATCGCCGAGCTCGAAGCCGAGATCGCGCGGTTGACAAAAAAATGACGCGCGGCGGGCGGACGCCGCGCGACGGCCTCACTGGCGAAGACGCGATTTGGCCGTCGCGACCACTTCGCTCGTCAGGTCCACCAGCCGGTCGGCGGCGAGGCGGTTGATCTGCCAGAACAGCGGCACGTCCAGCGGGCTGTCCGGCACCAGTTCCACGAGCCGTCCGGAGCGCAGGTGCTCCCCGACGAGCGGCGCCGGGTTCATGCACCATCCCATGCCGGCCAGGCTGCCCTCCAAAAAGCCCTGCGTCGAGGGCAGCCAATGCGTCGGGAAGGTGAGGTCCTGGCCGAACGTCTGGCGGATCCAGCGGTTCTGCAGCCGGTCCTTCTGGTTGAAGGTCAGGGCGGGCGCATGCCGGATCGCCTCCGTCGTGACGCCGTCGGCGAAAGACCGGGACATGAATTCCGGACTGGCCACCGCGTGATAGCGCAGCGTCCCGAGCGACGTCCGCCGGCAGCCGGCGATCGGCTTTTCGAGGCTGGTGACGGCTGCCAGTACCCGGCCCCGCTGCAGCCATTCGGCGGTATGGTCCTCGTCGTCGATGGCGATGTTCAGAAGATGCGGGGACCGCCTGGAAAAATTCGACATGGCCGCCAGGAACCAGGTACCGAGGCTGTCTGCGCTCGTCGCAATGTGCAGCGTCACCCGCTGCCGCGGCTCTTCGGGATCGGCCAGTGCGGGAAGGTGCTCCATCAACTCGCCTTCCAGCATGCCGATGTTTTCCATGTGCCGGCACAGCCAGCCCCCCTTCTCGGTCGCCGTGCACGGATTGCCCCTGACGATCAGGACCGCGCCGAGGCGTTCCTCGAGTTGCTTGACCCGCTGCGAGACGGCGGATGGCGTCACGTTCAGGGTGGCGGCCGCCTTTTCGAAGCTGCCGGTCTGCACGACTGCGGCAACCGCGCGAAGCGCCGGATAGTCGATCATCGCATTAGCCTCGCTTAATTGGCATAACTGTATTTAACTATCTTAATTCGGCATCGCCCGCTACAGGATCGTTCATGTTTCTGTCTTCGCGGGCTCTCCGACACCATGAATTTTCCGATCTACATCACCGGCATGATGATGGGGCTGAGCCTGATCGTCGCGATCGGCGCGCAGAATGCGTTCGTGCTCCGGCAGGGATTGCGGCGCGAACACGTCTTCGCCGTCTGCCTCACCTGCGGGCTGTCCGATGCCATCCTGATCCTGATCGGAGTCACAAGCCTCGGACAGATCACTGCCATGCTGCCCTGGATCGATCCCGCCATGCGCTTCGCAGGCGCGGCCTTCCTCGTCTGGTATGGCGCAAGGAGCCTCTATTCCGCGCTCCGCTCCACCGGAGCGCTGACGGTCGGAGGCGAGCACGCCCAGGGCTTCTGGCCGACACTTGCCACCTGCCTTGCGCTCACCTGGCTCAATCCGCACGTCTACCTCGATACCGTCGTCCTTCTCGGCACCGTCGCCACCCGCTTTCCCGGCGACGAGATGATGTTCGCCGCCGGCGCCATGTCCGCCTCGTTCCTGTTCTTCTTCGCGCTCGGCTATGGCGCCACCTGGCTGCGCCCGGTCTTCGCGCGGCCGGCGGCCTGGCGTATCCTGGATCTCACGATTGCCGCCGTCATGTGGATGATCGCCGGCAAGCTCCTGGGCGGGATCTAGTCCGCCTCCGCTCGCCGCATATCTTTCGGAATTTCCGATATCGACTTTCTGTTTAATGGATTTGCGAAAGCGGCAAAAAGGGGGCACGCTTCGTTCCGGGAACAATACCGCGCACAAGGCGGACAAACCGGGAGACCATCATGAAGCGATTCCTGCATTCCTGCACCGCGCTGACCCTTTCCTTTGCCTTCACCACCGCCGCCGTCGCCCAGCAGCCGCTGAAGGAGCTCGGCGCCGGCGAAGGCGAGGTTTCGATCGTCGCCTGGGCCGGCTATATCGAGCGCGGCGAAACCGACAAGGCCTATGACTGGGTCACCGCTTTCGAGGAGAAAACCGGCTGCAAGGTCTCGGTGAAGACCGCCGCCACCTCCGACGAAATGGTTGCGCTGATGAACGAGGGCGGCTTCGACCTCGTCACCGCCTCCGGCGACGCCTCGCTGCGCCTGATCGCGGGAAACCGCGTCCAGCCGATCAACACCGACCTGATCCCGAGCTGGAGCACCGTCGACGAGCGTCTGCAGAGCGCCCCCTGGAACACCGTCAAGGACGTCCACTATGGCACCCCCTATCTCTGGGGCCCGAACGTGCTGATGTACAACACCGACGCCTTCAAGGGGGAGGCGCCGAAGAGCTGGAACGTCGTGTTCGAGGAAATGACGCTGCCGGACGGCAAGTCCAACAAGGGCCGCATTCAGGCCTATGACGGCCCGATCCATGTCGCCGACGCCGCGCTCTTCCTGATGGCGCACAAGCCCGAACTCGGCATCAAGGATCCCTACGAACTGAACGAGGACCAGTACAAGGCGGCCCTCGACGTGTTGCGCGTCCAGCGCACGCTCATCGGCCGCTACTGGCACGACGCCATGATCCAGATCGACGACTTCAAGAACGAGGGCGTCGTCGCCTCCGGCTCGTGGCCGTTCCAGGTCAACCTGCTGAAGGCCGAGAAGGCACCGATCGCCTCGACCTTCCCCGAGGAAGGCGTCACCGGCTGGTCCGACACCACCATGCTGCACATCGACAGCGAGCACCCGAACTGCGCCTATATGTGGATGGAACATTCGCTTTCGCCCAAGGTCCAGGGCGATGCCGCCGCCTGGTTCGGCGCCGTTCCCTCGGTCCCGGCCGCCTGCAAGGGCAACGAGCTTCTGACCGACGAAGGCTGCTCTACCAACGGCTTCGACAATTTCGAGAAGATCCGCTTCTGGAAGACGCCGGTCTCCAAATGCGAAAGCCAGGGCGAGTGCGTCCCCTATCACCGCTGGGTGTCGGACTACATCGGCGTGATCGGCGGGCGCTAACGACCTAGCTGGAGCGCCCCCCTCTGCTCTGCCGGGCATCTCCCCCTTCAAGGGGGGAGATCGGCTGGGCGCACCGCTTGGCCACACAGCCAGCGCTGCCGCACGACAAGACGTAAGCGAGACGGGAAACCGAAGCCGCTGGTGATCTCCCCCCTTGAGGGGGAGATGCCCGGCAGGGCAGAGGGGGCGGCATGGCACGGCCTCTCGACACGCCCGCCCCATCCTAAACAACCGGAGCATCCCATGACCACCGCCGTGCTGTTCGACAAGGTCTCCCGCCATTTCGGCCCCGTGCGCGCCGTCGACGGCGTGGACCTGGCCGTGGTGGAGGGCGAGTTCTTTGCGATGCTCGGTCCGTCCGGTTCGGGCAAGACCACCTGCCTGCGGCTGATGGCCGGTTTCGAGCAGCCGACCGGCGGCCATATCGAGATCTTCGGCGAGACGGCCGAGGGCGTGCCGCCCTACCGGCGCAACGTCAACACCGTCTTCCAGGACTACGCCCTGTTCCCGCATCTCTCAATTCTCGAGAACGTCGCCTACGGGCTGATGGTCAAGGGCGTCAGCAGGGAGGAGCGGCTGAAGGCGGCGGAGAATGCGCTGGCCATGGTCAAGCTTCCCGGCTACGGCACGCGCCGGCCCGGCCAGCTCTCCGGCGGCCAGCGCCAGCGTGTGGCGCTGGCCCGCGCGCTCGTCAACCGCCCGCGCGTGCTGCTTCTCGACGAACCGCTCGGCGCGCTCGACCTGAAGCTGCGCGAACAGATGCAGGAGGAGCTGAAAACGCTGCAGAAGTCGCTCGGCATCACCTTCGTCTTCGTCACCCACGACCAGGGCGAGGCGCTGTCGATGGCCGACCGCATCGCCGTCTTCAACGACGGCCGCATCCAGCAGCTCGGCACGCCCGAAGAGGTCTACAAGCGCCCGCAGACCCGCTTCGTCGCCGATTTCGTCGGCTCATCCAACGTACTCGCGCCCGCCTTCGTCGAAAGCCTCGGCTACCCCGCCCGCTATGCGAGCCTGCGCCCCGAGGCACTGTCGCTCGGCGACGGTACAGGCAGCGGTACGGGCGACGTCACGGACGACCGCAAGCGCGTCACCGGCACGGTGGTCGCCACCAGCTTCCTCGGCGCTGCCAACCGGGTGACGGTCGAGGCCGGCTGCGGCACGCGCATCGCCGCCATGGTGCCCGCCTCTGAGGCGCTCCCAGAACAGGGCAGCGGCGTCACCCTCTCCTTCGCCGCCCGCGACCTGCACCTGATGGACGAAGCGGCATGAGCGCGATCACGCAGACCAGCATCCTGGAAGGCCGCAGCGGCACCTTTGGCCGCCTGTCGGATTTCTTCTGGCGCAATCCGAAGATCCTGCTCTTCCTGATGCTCGCCCCGCCGCTGCTCTGGCTCGGCATCATCTATCTCGGCTCGCTGTTCGCGCTGCTCTTGCAGAGCTTCTTCTCGATCGACGAGTTTTCGGGCCTGATCAACTACGAGTTCACGCTCGCCACCTACCGCCAGCTGCTGATCCCCTCGAATTTCGACATCATCCTGCGCACCGTCGTCATGGCGGCGCTGGTGACGCTGGCCTCTGCCGTCATCGCCTTCCCGATTGCCTACTATGCCGCCCGCTATGCGAAGGGAAAATGGAAGGCGCTGTTCTATCTCGGCGTCATGCTGCCGCTCTGGTCGAGCTATCTCGTCAAGGTCTACGCCTGGAAGCTGATCCTCGCCAAGGAAGGCATCCTCACCTGGGTCTTCGCCAGGCTGCACCTGACCTGGCTGCTCGACGCCTGGCTGTCGCTGCCGATTGTCGGCGGGAACTCGCTGTCGATCAGCTACACCGGCACCTTCATCGTCTTCGTCTATGTCTGGCTGCCCTTCATGATCCTGCCGGTCCAGGCGGCATTGGAGCGCGTGCCCGGCAACCTGATCGAGGCGTCCGCCGATCTCGGCGGCCATCCGGCGCAGACCTTCCGCCACGTGCTGTTTCCCCTGGCGCTGCCCGGCATCATCGCCGGCTCCATCTTCACCTTCTCGCTGACGCTCGGCGACTACATCATCCCCCAGATCATCGGCTCGTCGCGGCTGTTCATCGGCCAGGCCGTCTATGCCCAGCAGGGCACCGCCGGCAACATCCCGCTCGCCGCAGCCTTCACAGTCGTCCCGATCGTCATCATGGGCTTCTACCTGTGGATGGCCAAAAAGCAGGGGGCCTTCGATGCGCTCTGACCGTTCCGCCGCAGCCCCCCTCGGCCTGAAGATCGCCGCCGCCGCCGGCCTTCTGTTCCTGCACGTGCCGATCCTGCTGATCTTCCTCTATGCTTTCACGACGGAGGAGAAGAGCTACCAGTTCCCGCCGCCGGGCTATACGCTGCAATGGCTCGCCGTCGCCTGGAACCGTCCCGACGTCTGGCAGGCGCTCGGCCTCTCGGTCCGGGTCGCCTCGATCGCGACCGCGGTCGCACTCGTGCTCGGCACGCTCTGCGCGGCCGCCGTCAGCCAGACGAAGTTCTTCGGCCGCGAGACGATCTCGCTGCTCGTCATCCTGCCGATCGCCCTGCCCGGCATCATCACCGGCATCGCGCTGCGCTCTGCCTTCTCCTTTGCCGAGATCCCGTTCTCCTTCTGGACGATCGTGCTCGGTCACGCCACGTTCTGCGTCGTGGTGGTCTACAACAATGCGGTGGCCCGCTTCCGCCGCGTCTCCGGCTCGCTGATCGAGGCCTCGATGGATCTCGGCGCCGATGGCTTCCAGACCTTCCGGTACGTGATCCTGCCCAATATCGGCACCGCCCTTCTCGCCGGCGGCATGCTCGCCTTCGCGCTGTCTTTCGATGAAGTGATCGTCACGACGTTCACCGCCGGCCAGCAGCAGACGCTGCCGATCTGGATGCTGGAGGAACTGGTGCGCCCGCGCCAGCGGCCGGTGACCAACGTGGTCGCCATGCTGGTGGTGCTCGTCACGCTGCTGCCGATCCTGGCGGCCTACTACCTCACCCGCGACGGCGACCAGGTCGCGGGCGCCGGAAAATAGAACAACGAACGGAGATCAAGGGAGAATCCTGATGGACACGCAGATGCTGATCGGCGGACGCTTCGAGGCCGGCACGGAGAGCGAGGAGCACATTCTCGACCCGAAGACCGGCGAGACGGTGGCCAACCTCCCGGAAGCCTCGCACGCGCAGATCGACGCTGCCGTCGATGCCGCCGAGAAGGCCTATCTCGCCTGGTCGATGACCACCCCCGGCGAACGCTCCGGCTATCTCCTGAAGATCGCCGACGCGATCGAGGCCGACGCCGAGGCCTTCGCAGCCCTCGAGGCGCTGAACTGCGGCAAGCCGATCAATGCCGTCAAAAACGACGAGATCCCCGCGATCGTCGACTGCTGGCGCTTCTTCGCCGGCGCCGTCCGCTCGATGACGGCGACCGTCGCCGGCGAATACCTGCCCGGCCACACCTCGATGATCCGCCGCGATCCGATCGGCATCATCGGCTCGATCGCGCCGTGGAACTATCCGTTGATGATGATGGCCTGGAAGCTGGCGCCGGCGATCGCCGGCGGCAACACCGTCGTCTTCAAGCCGTCCGAGCAGACGCCGCTGACGGCGCTGAAGATGGCGACGCTCCTGGCCGGCATCCTGCCCGAGGGCGTCGTCAACATCGTGCTCGGCCGCGGCGAGACCGTCGGCAACGCGCTGATCAACCATCCGAAGATCAACATGGTCTCGATCACCGGCGACGTCGCCACCGGCAAGAAGGTGCTGGCGGCAGCGGCGAAGTCGGTCAAGCGCACCCATCTGGAGCTCGGCGGCAAGGCGCCGGTGATCGTCTATGACGACGCCGATCTCGAAGCTGTCGTGAACGGCATCCGCGCCTTCGGCTACTACAATGCGGGGCAGGATTGCACCGCGGCCTGCCGGATCTATGCGGAAAAGGGCATCTACGACAAGTTCGTCGCCGAGCTTTCCGCCGCCGTCGCCACCATCCGCTACAACCAGCCCGACGATACCGAAAACGAGATCGGCCCACTGATCTCCAGGCGCCAGCGCGACCGCGTCGCGAGCTTCGTCGAGCGCGCCGCGGACGTGAAGCACATCGAGATCGTCACCGGCGGCGCACCCGGCAGCGACAAGGGCTTCTTCTTCCAGCCGACCGTGGTCGCCGGCGCGACGCAGGAGGACGAGATCGTCCGCCGCGAGGTGTTCGGCCCCGTCGTCTCAGTCACCCGCTTTGCGGGCGAGGAGCAGGCGATCGGCTGGGCCAACGACAGCGACTACGGCCTCGCCTCCTCCGTCTGGACGAAGGACATCTCCAGAGCGATGCGCGCCGCGGCACGGCTCCAGTACGGCTGCACCTGGATCAACACACACTTCATGCTGTGCAACGAGATGCCCCATGGCGGCGTCAAGCAATCGGGCTACGGCAAGGACATGTCGGTCTATGCGCTGGAGGACTACACCGCCGTTCGCCACGTCATGATCGCCCACGGCTGATCGTCTCTCGCGCCCGGTGGTCCTTCCACCGGGCGCACGGGCCGCCACCGGATAGTGTTGCCAGGGAACAAATTTCGCTTTCGCGCGTCTTATCTCCGGTTCAAGAGAGGACACTGCACATGCTGAAATGGGCCCTTATCTTCCTCGTGATCTCGCTGATCGCCGGTTTTCTCGGCTTTCGCGGCGTCTCCTCGGCAGCCGCCACGGTCGCCAAGGTGCTTTTCGCCATCGCCCTGATTCTGTTTCTCATTTTCCTCGTCCTTGCGCTGATGGCGGGCAGTGCCGTGGTCTAGCGGGGCACTGCCTATTGGCGAAACAGAATGGCCGCCACCACCATGGGGGCCATTTTTCGTTGCACGAGGGCAACACTGCCATAAACATGACATTATTTATCATATAAACCTTGCGCATCGCGAAAACATGATGAGAACAGTCACCTTATTGACCCAGTAACATCACGAGACCTCGATGCCCCAGACCTCTTCGCCGCTCCGCCGCACGCTCGTCCTCGCCCTTGCCGGAACCTCGCTGCTCGCGCTGTCGCTCGCGGCGCACGCGCAGGACCAGGCCGCGGCGACTTCCACCGAGGGCGCGACCACGCTGGAAGAGATCATCGTCGACGGCGGCAGCGGCGGCGTGATCACCGCCGATGGCTATGTCGGCAAGAGCAGCGCGACGGGCGCCAAGGTCGATACACCCTTCCTGCAGACCCCGCAGTCGGTCTCCTCGGTCACCGCGCAACAGCTGAAGGACCGCAATCCGCAGACGCTGCTGGATGTGCTGGCCTACACGCCCAACACCCGCACGACCGCCTACGGCTTCGATCCGCGCTTCGATTCCTTCACCGTGCGCGGCTTCGACGTGACCTATAACGGCGTCTTCCGCGACAACCTGCGCCAGCCGGGCGCCGGCTCCTCGCTGTTCAAGACCGAGCCTTACGGGCTCGAGGGCGTCTCGATCCTGCGCGGCCCCTCCTCCGCCCTCTACGGCGCCTCCGGTGCCGGCGGCCTCTACAACCTGATCACCAAGCGCCCGACCGAGGAGACGCTCCGCGAGGTCGAGCTGCAATACGGCACCGACAACCGCTACCAGGGCCAGTTCGACTTCTCCGGCGCGGTCAACGACACCGATCCCTTCTACTATCGCCTGACCGGTCTGGCCCGCAGCGCCGACACCGAGCAGCCCGGCCTTCCCAACGACCGCCTCTACATCGCCCCGGCCTTCACCTGGAAGCCGGACGAGGACACCCGGCTGACCGTTCTCGGCGAGTATTCGCGCACCAAGACCGGCGGCACCGCGGCCTACTACTTCGACACCACCACCGGCAAGGTCACCGACTTCTTCGCCGGCAACCCGGCCTTCAACGATTCCGTCCAGAACCAGGGCCGCATCGGCTACGAGTTCGAGCACCGCTTCAACGAGACCTTCACCTTCCGCCAGAACGTGCGCGCTTCGACGCTGGACATCGAGGCCGACTGGGCCTTCGCCTATGCGCCGAACGCCGTCGATCCGACGCTGATCGACCGCAGCGCCGGCTCCTTCGAGGAGCGGCTTTCGGCCATTGTGATCGACAACCAGCTGGTCTCCGAGTTCGACACCGGCGCCTTCAGCCACACGCTCCTGACCGGCCTCGACCTGATGAAGCTGCGCTACAGGTCGTTCAACGGCTACGGCGTCTCGCCGCCGCTCGACACCAACGATCCGAACCGCGGCGATGCGATGGATCGCATTCCCTACACCGAGCGCGTCGACCAGGACCAGTGGCAGGTCGGCACCTATATCCAGGACCAGATCCGCTACGACGCCTGGACCCTGACGCTCGGCGGCCGCTATGACTGGGTCTCCACCGACACCGACACCACCGATCTCGTCGGCGGCACGGTCACCTCGCTCGACCAGAGCGACCGCGCCTTCTCCAAGCGCATCGGCCTGACCTACGAGTTTGACTTCGGCCTCGCGCCCTATGCCAGCTACTCGACCGCCTTTTCGCCGAACGCCGGCTACAACCAGGAGACCGGCGCCCCCTTCAAGCCGACCGAGAGCGAGCAAGAAGAGATTGGCGTGAAGTATCTCCTGCCCAACAGCAACACCATGCTGTCGGCCGCGATGTTCAACATCGACCAGGAGAACGGCCTCTACTACGAAGTGGTCGACCTGCCGACCGGCCCGGCCAACATCCAGGTCCAGCGCGGCAAGCTGCGCTCGCGCGGCTTCGAGCTCGAGGCCAATACCAGCCTCGACAACGGCCTGTCGCTGACCGCCTCCTACTCCTACACCCAGATGAAGATCGTCGAAGGCCCCGTCGGCACGGTCGACAACGACGTCTCCTCGGTGCCCCGCCACCAGGCCGCCCTCTGGGCCTTTTACACCATGCCCGAGGACACGTTCGCCGATGGTCTCGGCGTCGGCGCCGGCGCGCGCTTCATCGGCTCCAGCTACGGCAACGACGAGAACACGATGGAGAACGGCTCGCGCGTCCTCTTCGACGCCGCCCTGCGCTACGACTTCGCCGCGATCGACAAGAAGATGGAGGGTCTGGCCCTGCAGGTGAACGCCACCAACATCTTCGACCGCCGCGACCCCGTCTGCTCGGCCGGCTTCTGCTACAAGGACCAGGGCCGCACGGTCATCGGTTCGCTGAAATACACGTGGTGACGCAATTGGACGCAATCCCTCCCAGGGCTGACGAGACCGTCTTCGGGCCGCAAGGCCTGAAGGCGGTCTTTTCGGGCGAGCATGCCTGGTGCGGCGAGAAGATGATGCTTTCGTCGGATCTCGACCATGCCATGCCGATCCGCGACTTCTTCGAGAGCGGCACCTTCGCGACCGGCCTCGATACCTATGCGCAGAGCCACGGGGTCGACCGCCGGGCGGTGGCGTCCTACTGGTCGCTCTATTATTTCTCCGCCCTGTCGATCCCCTATATCGTCGCGCGCAGGGCGGACCTCGCCCTGCCGATCGCCGTCGACGACATGACGATCGCGCTTGCCGACGACGGCCTGCCGCGCGCCTTCGGCCTGCCGCACGCCGGCGACTGGTGCGAGGGCGATGCTCCGCTCGATCTGGTCAGGCCGCTCGTCAGCGCCCATCTGGCCGAAGTGGTGGCTCACCTGAAGCGCTTCGGCGGCATGGCCCCGAAACTCGGCTGGAACAACGCTGCCGTCTACATCGACTACGCGATCAACGCGACGGAGACCGCCCCCGCGCTCGCCGCAAACGGCCGGGACGGCGACGACCACTGGTCGGCGCGCATGCTGTTCGAGGAGAAAACCTTCTCCGACGGCACCGCCAATCCTTTCCACGGCTGCCTGCGCCATGAGATGGCCGGGGCCGAGGTCCAGTGTCGCCGCAAGGTCTGCTGCCTGCGCTACATGCTGCCGGGCATCCCGAGCTGCGGCGAGCTCTGCGCCCTGCCCGAACAGAGGAAGCACTGACCGTGTTGCGCATTCTCACCCTTCTTGTCGGCCTGCTAGTGTCTGCCGGCGCCTGTCTTGCCGAGGGACGTTTTCCGCTGACGGTGACCGACGCGCTCGGCCGCGAAGTCACGATCCCGAAGAAGCCCGAGGCGATCCTGCTCGGCAGCGGCTTCAATCTTGTCGCCCTCTCGCTCGTCCATCCCGATCCCGTCAGCCTTCTGGCCGGCTGGGCCGGCGACATGAAGGGCGACAATCCGGCGATCTACGAGGCGTTCCGCGAAAAGTTCCCCAAGATCGCCGACGTGCCGCTGATCGGCGACGGCACCGGCGACGGCTTCTCCTTCGAGATCATCCTGTCCCTGAAGGCCGATCTCGCCATCCTCGCCAACTGGCAGGCCGACACCGATCTCGGCCGCCAGGCGATCGCCTACCTCGAACAGATCGACGTTCCGGTGATCGTGGTCGATTTCAACAGCGATCCGCTGAAGAACACGCCCGACAACATGCGCCTGCTCGGCCGCGTGCTGGAGCGCGACGAGCAGGCGGACGCCTTCGCGCGCTTCTACGAGGAGCACCTCCAGGTGATCCGCGAGCGCGTGGCAGCGACGCCGGAACCCGGCCCGACCGTGCTCATGGACGCGTTTCCGAACGACCAGGGCTGCTGCTACGCCTATGGCGTCGGCGGGCTCGGCGAATTCATCGGCCTGACCGGCAGCCGCAACATCGCGGCCGACCTGCCCCGCCAGGGCGGCATCGTCAGCATCGAATACCTCGTCGCCGCCAATCCGGAAGCCTATATCGCCACCGCCTCCCCGGGCGGCACCTACAGCGCCTTCTCGGTCGGCCCCGGCGTCCCCGCCGAGGAAGCGCGGCAGACGCTGCGCAACGCCACCGGCCGGCCGATCCTCGCAGATCTCGCCGCCATCCGGAACGGCCGCGTCTACGGCCTGTGGAACTTCTTCAACGCCGTGCCCCTGAACATCCTCGCCGCCGAGGCCTTCGCCCACTGGCTGCGCCCGGACGTCTTCCCCGACGTCGATCCGGAAAAAACGCTGGCCGAGATCAACACCCGCTTCGCCGCCGTCCCCTTCGAGGGCGCCTACTGGATCAGCCTGAAATAGCGGGGCCAACTTCTCCCCCCGAAGAAAAGGTAGCCCGCAGGACCGGATGAGGAGGCTTGCAATGCCGCCGGCATCCGCCGCTCCCCCCTCATCGCCTCGCTGCGCTCCGGCACTTCTCCCCGATGGGGAGAAGACACCAGCGGCAGCGCCCTGCCCCTATTGCAATATTGCCTACGGGTTTGGCGAAAAGTTTGCGCCAGTCTGTCGCGCCCCTCTTCTCGCCACTCGCGGGGAGAAGACGATTGCGGCAGCGCCATGCCCTCCTTGCAACATTGCCCATGATTTGGCGATAGGCTGCGCGGACCACCCTCTTCTCCCCTTGGGGAGAAGGTGGCCCGAAGGGCCGGATGAGGGGGCTGCCCCGGCGCCGCATGGATCCTTGCGGCTGGATCCGGACACCTCCGATCACAATCCTGCGAGAAAAGCTGCGCAACCGCCGCAAGTGCTGCGAATGTCGCGCTTGCCTCCTCCCCATCCCCAAGTGAATGGTTGCGAAGGCCTTTTGGCTTCACTCGCGTCACGCTATAGGAGATGACGAGGAGGATCTTGATGGTCTGGGCATTCGCTGTCATCGCTGTCGCCACGCTCTATCTCGCCTTGCGCTTCAAGCGCTTCCAGAGCTGGGTCGAGCCGGTGCTGACGATCACCGTCGCGATCGGCCTGGCCGCAGCAGCCCTCATCTGGCTGACCGACAGCCGCAGCGTCGTGCCGGAGCCGGTCGTTCCCCGCAACATGATCGCGCCTGAGGAGATCGTGCTCTCCGACATGCAGTTCGCCGTCGGCCAGCCGGTGACGAGCTACCGGGTCACCGGCACCATCACCAACAACAGCACCGCCACGCTCCAGTCGATGCGCCTCGGTATCACGCTTGCCAACTGCCCCGGCGGCGCCTGCACGCCGGTCGGCACCGACAGCGGCCTGGTCGTCGTCCGCGTGCTGCCGGGCCAGAGCAAACCCTTCACCACCTTTGCCGTCTTCACCGGCAGCGACCTGCTGCAGATCACCGACCCGGAATGGACATGGACGGTCAGCGACGTACGGGCACTTCCGCGATCTGTCCCGGCCCAATGAGACCGGAGGCATGAGCAGTCGAACCGGGAGCCTCCCGCTCAGAAACAGATGCTGAACTTCTCGCGCACCGCCCGGTCCACCTCCGCGTCGAACAGCGGCCCGCCGGCTTCGGCAAGGATGCGGTTCTTCCGCTCGATCGCCTTCGCAATCAGATCCGGCCGGCCGATCTCCGCCCATTCCTTCGGGCTCGTGCGGTCGGCGACAACAGGATAGATGTATTCGGTCTGCATCAGCGACAGGGTCTGCGGGTCACCGAGATAGTGCCCCGGTCCGCCGAGGCAGACCGAACGCATCGTCTCCAGCGAAACCGTGTCCTCGGTGACGTCGATGCCGCGGATGCAGCGCTGCACCTGGCCGAGCAGGTCGTCGCCGAGCACCAGGCTCTCCAGGCAGAAGCCGAGCAGCGAGGCATGCATGCCGACCGCCTCGTAGACCATGTTCAGCCCCGACAGCCCCGCCATGACGTTCGAGATCGCCTGCTCCCAGCCGGCCTGCATGTCGGGCAGCTTGGAATCGGCGATGCCGGCGGCGGCCCCGCCCGGCAGGCCGTAGAACTGGTGCATCTGCGCGCAGCCGGCCGTGAGCAGCGCCTGCTCGCCCGAGCCGCCGGACATGGCGCCGGTGCGCAGGTCCGAGACGAACGGCCAGGTGCCGAAGATCGCCGGATGGCCCGGCGCCATTGCGTTGACATAGACGACGCCCGCCAGGCACTCGGCGACCGCCTGCACGATGGCGGTGGCGAGCGGCGCCGGCGCCGTCGCACCCGCCTGCCCGGCCGACAGCAGCAGGATCGGCATGCCGGCCCGGATGCACGCCTCCATGGTGATGCAGCTCTCCTCGGCGAACTTCATCGGCGGCACGACGAAGCAGTTGGAGTTCGACACGAACGGCCGCGCCCGCCACTTGTCCTCCCCGCCCGCCATCATGTGGATCAGGTCGAAGCAGCCTTCGACATGCGAGGGATCGGAGAAACTGGTGCCGACGTGCTTGGAAGTGCCCGCACAGCAGCCGTAGAGCGTGTTGATGTCCATCAGGAAATTGTCGGTCACGTCCCGGCACACCATCGCCCGCTGGAAGAAATGCACGTTGTCGAGGTGGTGGACGAGCTGGGCGGCGTTGAAGAGGTCCTTTGCGGTGGACTCGCGATACTCCCGCTTCTCCACGTCGACGATGTGCACCGCAGCCCCCGCCGTGCCGTAGTAGACGCGCGTACCCGTCAGTTCGAGATCGTATTTCGGGTCGCGGCCATAAAGCGTGATGTCGCGTGCGGCGATCGAGAGCATGTCCTCCACCAGCGCGCGCGGAAAGCGGATGCGCCCGTCCTCGCCGAGGATCGCGCCCGCGCCGGTCATGATCTCGATGCCCGACTTCGGCGCGTTGGCGAGCCCGATATTCTCCAGCGCATCAAGCGCTGCCTCGTGGATGCGGCGCACCCCCGCCTCGCTCAGCGGCCTGTACTGCCCGCCGGAAAGACCGGGGCGAACGGGGCGGACGTTTTCCGCCAGCGGTGCCGCCCGCATGGCGACACGCGCGGCGCGACCACCGGCCCGCCGGGATGCCGGCGCTTCTGACGTCTTCGTTGCTTCGACCATGCTCATTGCGCCCTCCACATGCTGCTGCTTTGCGCGACCGAGGGGTGCGAAAGCGGATTCAGAACTTCAATTTCCTCGCGTAGTCCCTTGAATCGACTCCATTCTCACTAGCTTCGACATCCCCCGATACGCCGGCAGGACGATATTTGCCCGCGCCCGCCACGTCGCAACCTGGCGCCGATCGGCTCCACCACTACCGTCATGCCGGACTTGATCCGGCATCCAGCGCGCGCAAGTCCTTGCGCGCAGGGAATGCACCTCCTCACGCCGCGGACGCGGCGTGGCTGGACCCCGGATCAAGTCCGGGGTGACGGAAGCAAATGGAGCGCTCCCGCGCCCGACGCCGCCTTCGTCTCGACGCCCGACCTGTGAGGCTTCCGCCGTCTCACAAAGCCCTCCCCTCACGCCCGGCTGATCTCGTCCAGATACCAGTCGATGTAGCGCAACTCGTTGTGCTCCATCGGCGCGATCGGGCCGGGTTCGAAGTAGTGCGAGCGGACGCCGCGGGCGGTGTGCTCGATGATCGCCTTGTCCTCGTCGGTGGTGACCTTCCACAGCCAGGTCAGCCGGTCGAGGTCGTAGTCGCGCCCCGCCTCGGCCTTGCCGTCCACCAGCCAGATCAGCTCCATCTTGCAGGTCCCGGCCGTCTTCGGGATGAAACGGTAGATCATGCCGTGGTCGGGGTAGCAGACGAGGAAAGTGGTACCGCCGAGGTGGATCGAGGTGACCCCGCCGTCAAAATCGGTGAAGCGGCCCATCAGCGGCGCCACCGCGCCGCCGTCCTCGCTGCCGCTCTTTACCCCTTCATAGAGCGCGTAGCGGAAGGCGTGGATCGCCTCCTTGCCGTCCCCGGACGTCTGCCAGTGGTTGCCCGAGCCGACCTCGATGCCGAGCGAACAGGTCCGCTGCTCCATCGCCAGGTTCATCGCCTCGATCATGTGCAGCGGCTGCTCCAGCGCATGGGTCTGCGAATATTCCGGATGCGCCGGGCCGCAATGGTAGCACTCGACGTAGTTTTCGACCGCGAGCTTCCAGTTGGCGTTGATGGCATAGCTCTCCCGGTGCGCGACCTTCGCGTTTGCCCAGCCGTACTGGCCGCAGGTCGCATGCAGCAGGTGCTCGACCTCGGCGAAATCGAGTGGCTCGGCCGCGAACGAGATGAACACGAGCCCCTCGACCACCCGCACGTGCAGCTTCTTCAGCCCGTGGTCCTCGCGCTTGAATTCCTTCGGCATCAGCCGCGCGGCACGCAGGGCGCCGTCGTTGGAGTAGGTCCAGGCATGATAGGGGCAGACGAAGACCCGGGCGTTGCCCTTGTCCTTCGTGCAGACCTCGGCGCCACGGTGGCGGCAGACGTTCAGCAGCGCATGGATCGAGCCGTCGGCATGGCGCGTCAGGATCACCTGCTCGTCGGCGATGCGGAACAGCTCGAAATCGTTGGCGTTCGCAATCACGCTCTCATGGGCGATGCAGTGCCAGTGGCGGCGGAACACCCGTTCGAGATCCCGCTCGTAGATGTCCTGGTCGTGGTAGAAGGCGCGCGCCAGACCATGGCCCGGCCGGTGCTCGGCCACGAGGCGGTCGATCCGGTCGCCGGAGGGCGTGTTGAGGTCCTTGAGATCGGAAACGATCACCTGAAAGCTCCATGAAGCGAGAAAGAGGAAGTCACTGTCATTTTTCGGCCTGCTGGAAATAGGCTCTCGCCTTCAGGTGCAGCATCACCACCGGATAGACCATCAGCAGCGCCCCGCCGAAGAAGGCCGAGAGGCCCGTCGCGAAATCGAGATGCCCCTCCTCCGCCGCCTTCATGAAGATCGCCGTCCCGAGCGGCAAAAACAGCACCACTGCGGTCGCGAGCCCCGGGCGAGAAGCGCCCCTTCGTCCGGATCACCGGCAGTATGTGGAAGAAGACGGTGTTGATCAGCATCAGCGCTGCGAAGATCAGCGGAATCAGCGGCACGGTGGGCGCCAGTTGCGCCTGGGCGATGCCGACCGCGATGACCACCGCATTGGTGACGTAGAAATCCGTCCATTCGACCGGCAACCCGATGACGCCCCGCGCCCAGTTGCGCCAGTCGAACGTGTGTTCCTCCATGATGTGGATGGCATAGGCCGCCATCGCCAGCCAGGCGAGATCCTGCAAGCTCATCGAAACCTCCAGTCAGGCCGCGTGCGGGCGGCAACCAAAATCGAAAATTTCCGTCTGCTGTCCTAGATGCCTGTCTGCCGTCTCGAATACCTGCTCTACATGCGAACGCGCGCCGCCTTGGGGTCGTACATCGGCGCAAGCGACGCCTCCGCCTTCACCCGCACGCCGGCGATCTCGATCTCGTAGTCCGACGCCAGAACCTGTTCCTCGCTCTCGCCCTCGCAAGGCACGTAGCCCATGCCGACAGCACCTCCGAGGAAATGGCCGTAATTGCCGGACGTAATCGTCGAGACGATCCTGCCGTCGCGCACCAGCGCCTCGTTGTGGAAGAGCAGCGGCTCCGGATCGGCGAGCCTGAACTGCACCATCCGGCGCTTGAGCCCCTTGTCCTGCTTGCGCAGCACCGCCTCGCGGCCGATGAAATCGCCCTTGCCCGTGCGAACCGCAAAGCCGAGGCCGGCCTCCAGCACATGGTCCTCGTCGGTGATGTCGTGGCCGAAATGGCGGAAGGCCTTCTCGATCCGGCAACTGTCCAGCGTGTGCAGGCCGCAAAGCTTCAGCCCGACGTCCGCGCCGGCCGCTTCCAGTGCCTCGAACACATGCGCCGTCTGGTCGGTCGAGACGTAGAGTTCCCAGCCGAGTTCGCCGACATAGGTGACGCGGTGGGCGCGGGCGAGACCCATGCCGATCTCGATCTCGCGGGCGGTGCCGAAGGGATGGCCGGCGTTGGAAAGGTCGTTCGGGCTGACCTTGCTCATCAGTTCGCGCGCCTTCGGCCCCATCACGCAGAGCACGCTCTCGGAAGCCGTCACGTCGGTGACGACGACGAACTCGTCCTTGAGATGCTTGCGCAGCCAGGCGAGGTCGCGCTGCAGGGTCGCGCCGGGAACGACGAGCAGGAAGGCCGTCTCCGAAAGCCGCGTGACCGTCAGGTCGCTCTCGATGCCGCCGCGATCGTTCAGCATCTGGGTGTAGACGATCCGGCCGGCCACCACGTCCATCTGGTTGGCGCACATCCGCTGCAGGAAGGCGAGCGCATCGCGCCCTTCCACACGAATCTTGCCGAAGGAGGTCATGTCGAACAGGCCGACGCCCTCGCGCACGGCCATGTGCTCCTCGCGCTGGTTTTCAAACCAGTTCTGCCGCTTCCAGCTGTATCTGTATTCCGGCTCCTGGCCGTCTCTCGCAAACCAGTTGGCGCGCTCCCAGCCGGCGACCTCGCCGAAGACGGCGCCGCGGGCCTTGAGCTGCTCGTGGATCGGCGAGCGGCGCACGCCGCGCGCGGTCGCCATCTGGCGATAGGGGAAATGGTCGGCATAGAGCAGGCCGAGCGTCTCGGAGACGCGATCTTTCAGGTAGGCGCGATTTCGCTGGAACGGCTGCGCCCGGCGGATGTCAACTTCCCAGAGGTCAAACGGCGGCTCGCCGTCGTTCATCCACTGCGCCAGCGCCATGCCGGCGCCGCCGGAGGAGACGATGCCGATCGAATTGTAGCCGGCGGCCACCCAGTATCCCTTGATCTGCGGCGCTTCGCCGAGGTAGTAGCGGTCGTCTGGCGTAAAACTTTCAGGGCCGTTGAAGAAGGTGTGGATGCCGGCGGTCTCCAGCATGGGCATGCGGTTGACCGCCATTTCCAGGATCGGCTGGAAGTGGTCGAAATCCTCAGGCAGCTGATCGAAGCAGAAGTCCTCGCGGATCCCCTCCATGCCCCAGGGCTTGGCCTTCAGCTCGAAGGCGCCGACCAGCATCTTGCCGGCATCTTCCTTGTAGTAGGTGCATTCATCCGGCACGCGCAGCACCGGAAGCTGCTTCAGCCCCTCGATCGGTTCGGTGACGATGTAGAAGTGCTCGCAGGCATGCAGCGGCAGCGACACGCCCGACATGTCGGCGAGTGTCCGCCCCCACATGCCTGCCGCGTTGACGACGTTGTCGGTCTCGATCGTGAAGCTCTCGCCGTGCCGCTCGCAGGTGACGCCCGTCACCCGGCCGTCCTTCGTTACCACAGAGGTAACCTTCACGCCCTCAATCACGGTGGCGCCGTTCTGGCGCGCACCTTTTGCCAGTGCCATCGCGATGTTGGCCGGGTCGCACTGGCCGTCGAGTGGAAGATGCACCGCCGCCTTGATGTCGGCGGTATTCAGATGCGGGTACATCGCCTTGACCTCGTCGACCGAGATTTCGCGCACGTCGACGTCGAAGGCGCGCGCCAGCGAGGCCTGGCGGTAGATCTCCTCCTTGCGCTCGTCGGTCAGCGCGACCGTCATCGAGCCGTTCTGGCGCATGCCGGTGCCGATGCCGGTCTCGGCCTCGAGCTTGACGTAGAGGTCGGCGGAGTATTTCGCCAGCCGCGTCATGTTCTGCGAGGCGCGCAGCTGGCCGATCAGGCCCGCCGCATGCCAGGTCGTGCCTGATGTCAGCTGCTTGCGCTCCAGCAGCACGACGTCGGTCCAGCCGAGCTTGGCGAGGTGATAGGCGACCGAGCAGCCGGAGACGCCGCCGCCGATGATGACCGCGCGGGCCTTGGTGGGGATGGGCTTGGTCATGCGCGCAGTCTTTCATTGCTGGGATCGAAGAGCGGCCCGTCCGGCTGGACGATGGCCTTGAAGCGGTCGCCGTAGATCTCGACCTCGATTTCGGTGCCGGGTTCGGTGAGATCGGCGCGCAGCATGCCGAGCGCGATCGACTTGCCGGTGCGGTAACCCCAGTTGCCCGACGTGGTCTCGCCGACCACCTTGCCGCCATGCCAGAGCGTCGACATGTAGGGCGCATCGCATTCGCCGGCGTCCACGGTGAGCAGCACGAAGCGCTTGGAAACACCCTGCTGCTTCTCCCGCTCCAGCGCCGCCTTGCCCTTGAAATCGGGCTTGGACCAGTCGACGAAGCGTTCCAGCCCGCCCTGCAGGACGGTGTAGTCGGTCGAGAGGTCGCCCTTCCAGGCGCGGTAGCCCTTCTCGATGCGTAAAGAGTCCAGCGCCTCCATGCCGAACGGCTTCAGGCCGTGGTTCTGGCCTGCCGCCCAGACGGCGTCGAAGATGGTCGCCGTATCCTCCACCTTGGTGTGGATCTCCCAGCCGAGTTCGCCGGCAAAGGAGACGCGCACCAACTGGCACCAGCGACCGGCGATCTGGCAGCTCTGATGCGTCAGCCAGCCCTTGGTGAGGTCGGCATCCGAGACTTCGGCGAGGATCGCCCGCGAATTCGGACCGGACAGGATCTGGCAGGAGAAATTGTCGGTAACATCGTCGACGGTGAACGCCGCATCGTCCGGCAGGTGCTTCTTCAGCCATTCGAGATCGTGCCACTGGGCGGTCGCCGCCGTGATCAGGAAGAAGAAGTCCTCGTCCAGCATCATGACCGACATCTCGGTGACGATCCGCCCCTTGTCGTCGGCGAAATAGGCAAGGCCGATGCGGCCCGGCTTCGGCACGCGACCCGTAATGAGGGACGAAAGCCAGGCCGTGGCGCCCTCGCCCTTCACCCGGTAGCGCGAAAAACCGGGCAGGTCGAGGATGCCGGCCGCCTCCGTGACGGCACGGCATTCCGCCTCGATCCGCGGCCGCCACGGGCCCTCGCGGTTCCAGGTCTGCGTCGCCTCCTCGGAGGTGTCTTCGCCGGGTCCGGCATACCAGTTGGCGCGTTCCCAGCCGTTATAGGGCTTGAACTGGGCGCCGAGCGCTGCGATCCGGTCGTGGATCGGCGAGAGCTTGCGATTGCGGCCGGCCGGCCATGCGTGCTTCGGAAAATGCATCGCATATTCGTGGCCGTAGATCTCCATGCCCTTTTCGATGCAGTAGTCCTCAGCCGAGGCGAAGCTCGTGTAGCGGCGCGGGTCGCAGGACCACATGTCCCATTCCGTCTCGCCCTCGGTGATCCATTCGGCCAGCACCTTGCCCGCCCCGCCCGCCTGGCAGATGCCGAAGGTGAAGACGCAGGCCTCGAACGCGTTCGGCACGCCCGGCATCGGGCCGATCAGCGGGTTGCCGTCCGGCGCGTAGGGGATCGGCCCATTGATCATCCGCGACAGGCCGGCGGTGCCGAGGATCGGCACGCGCTCGCAGGCATCGTTGAGATACCATTCCAGCCGGTCGAGATCGTCCGGGAACAGCTGGAACGAGAAATCGTCCGGCATCGGATCATCGGTCGTTACCCAGTGCGCCTTGCAGTTCTTCTCGTAGGGACCGAGGTTCATCCCGGTCTTTTCCTGGCGCAGATAGTAGGAGCTGTCGACGTCGCGGAGCAGCGGCAGCTTGTGCCCGGCCTCCTTCGACCAGGCGGCAAGCTCGGGGATCTCCTCGAACAGGATGTACTGGTGGCTCATCACCATCATCGGCACGTCACGGCCGAACCACTTTCCGACCTCGCGGGCATAGTAGCCGGCGGCGTTGACGACATATTCGCAGCGGATCTCGCCCTGCGCAGTCGAGATCACCCATTCGTCGTTCTCGCGCCGCGCGCCGGTCGCCGGACAGAAGCGGAAGATCTTCGCGCCCAGGTCGCGGGCACCCTTCGCCAGCGCCTGCGTCAGCTGCGCCGGGTCGATGTCGCCGTCATAGGGGTCATAAAGCGCGCCGGTCAGTTCGTGCGTCTCGAGGAAGGGATACCTGCCGCGCATCTCGTCGGGCGACAGGATGTCGAGGTCCATGCCCTGATAGCGGCCCATGCCGACGACACGCTTGAACTCCTGCAGCCGCTCCTTCGAGTGGCCGAGCCGGATCGAGCCCGTCACGTGGTAGTTCATCGGATAGTCGACGAGATCGCCGAGTTCGCGATAGAGCGCAGCCGAATAGCGCTGCATGTTCATGATCGACCAGGAGGACGAAAAGGTCGGCACGTTGCCGGCCGCATGCCAGGTCGAACCGGCGGTCAGTTCGTTCTTCTCCAGCAGCACGCAGTCCGTCCATCCGGCCTTGGCCAGATGGTAGAGCGCGGACGCTCCGACCGCCCCTCCCCCGATGATCACGACACGCGCATGCGACGGCAGGTTCGACATTCTCTTCCCCTTGATTGCCTGCGATTTGTGGCAACCAAATCGACGCCCGACAAGCGGCCAGAATCCGCTTTATTGATCGAAGAATTCGATTAGTGTCGGCGCTAGGAATTCACTTCGAATTTGGGGCGTGCCCCTCATCCGCCTGCCGGCACCTTCTCCCCGTGAACGGGGAGAAGGCCGCAAGTTGCGCGGCCGCTTCCCGAGGCAGCGTCAATGGCCGGGCGAGGCGTCGCGACAGGGTCCCTTCTCCCCGCCTGCGGGGAGAAGGTGCCGGCAGGCGGATGAGGGGCAAACTCCAGGGCAAGGCGCGGGCACAACCCATGCAGATCGAACTCATCGAGACCTATCTCGACCTGATGGAGACCCGCAGCTTCAACCGCACCGCCGAGCGGCTGAACCTGACGCAATCCACCGTATCCCACCGGATGAAGGCGCTGGAGGCGGTCCTGGGGCGGCCGCTGTTCGCCCGCAACAAGGGCGGCACCCAGCCGACGGCGGCGGGCCTGCGCTTCCACGACCACGCCAAGGCGATCCAGCACCAGTGGCGCGAGGCGGCGCGTGCGGTGGAGAGCGCCGGCGCCTACGAGCGCTCGATGCGCATCGGCCTGCAGCACGACCTCGCCGCCCACTATGCCGGCGACTGGCTGGCGGCCATCCGCAAGGAACTGCCGGGCACCTCGATCTATCTCGAAATCGACTATTCCAAGCAGATGAACGGCGACCTCGCCGCCGGCGACCTGGACCTTGCGATCCTCTACACCCCCCACCATCTCCCGGACCTGCACTACGAGCGCATCGGCGAGGTGAACTACGAACTCGTCTCCAGCAAGGTGACGGCGCTCGCCGACGTGCGCCCGGAGGATTATATCCAGGCGGTCTATTCGCCGGCCTTCGACCGCCTGCACCGGCAGGCGCTGCCGCATCTTTCCACCGCGCCGATCGCCAGCGGCGAGACGACGGCGATCATCGCACTCCTGACCAAGCTCGGCGGCTCCGCCTTCGTCATGGCGCCGGACGCGCGGCGGCTGACGCGGACAGGCGCCGTCAGCCGCGTCCAGGACGCCGAGCCGATCCCGCAGACCGTCCATGCCGCCGTCAACGTCCGCACCCGCCACGCCCACCAGCACCGCCGCATCATCGGCCTGCTGCAGGCGCTCCTGAAAGACTGAGGCCGGACGGCTCGAAAGCCGCCCGATGCAATTGCAACGCCGCGCCCGCAGGCGCATGATCCGGTTGTCGGGATCACCGGTCCCGGCATTGCGACGGGGCGCGTGCGATGAATTGCCCGGCATGCGGTTTCAAGGTCGAGGGCGGCTTTGCCTTCTGCCCGAAATGCGGGGCGCCGCAGCAGAGGCGATGCACCTCCTGCGGCCAGGCCTGCCCGCCCGACTATGCCTTCTGCCCCAAATGCGGAACGGCTCTTGCCCCCACGGCCCGGAATGCCGGGCCGCCCGCCGACCGCCGCCAGGGCGGCAAGCCTGCCCGCCGGCCGGCAGCACAGGGCCAGCCCCCACCTCGCCCGGATGCCGAGGCCGAGGCCGACCGGCGCATCGTCACCGCCCTCTTCGCCGATCTCTGCGGCTACACCACGCTTGGCGAGACGATCGATCCGGAAGTGCTGCAGGCGCTGCAGAACGAGATCTTCGAGGAACTGAGCGCTGCCGTCGCGGCCGAGGGCGGCTTTGTCGACAAGTTCGTCGGCGATGCCTTGCTGGCCCTGTTCGGCGCACCCGTCGCCCACGAGCGCGACCCGGAGCGGGCGCTGCTGGCCGCCCTCGACATGCGGGCGCGAATGGGGCGCATCGCCGAGCGCTGGCAGGCGCGCCTCGGCCAGCCGCTGGCGCTGCACATCGGCGTCAACACCGGTCCCGTCGTCGCCGGCGCGGTGGGCGCGGGCGGCAGCAAGTCCTACTCCGTCACCGGCGACACGGTGAACACCGCCCAGCGCCTGCAGGCCATGGCCGGCACCGGCGAAATATTGGTCGGCGCGCTCACCTGCCGGCTGACGCAGCACGCCTTCACCTTCGCGGCCCTCGGCACCATGCCGCTGCGCGGCAAGGCCGGCGAGACGGCGGTGTTCAGGCTGGAGGCGTCCCTCGACGCCCCGCCGCCGGCGCGCGGGCTTTCGAGCTTCGGCATCGACATCGCCATGATCGGCCGCGACGCCGAGCTTGCCGCCCTGCTGCGCTGCCTCGATTCCGTCCGCGCCGGAGCGACCCAGCTGGTCCGCGTCGCCGGCGACGCCGGCATCGGCAAGACCCGCCTGGTCGAGACCTTCCTCGACCGCGTCCGCACCGAGCAGCCGGACATCACCATCCGGCAGACCGCCTGCTCCTCGCTCGGAGAGCCGTCCTACGGCACGCTGGCGGCGGCCCTTCGCCGCGCCTACCAGATCGACCCGGCCGCCAGTCTGGAACACACCCGCCCGCTTCTGCTCGCCGGGCTGAACGGGCTTGGCCTCTCCGGCGAGGAGGTAGGGCGGCTGGAGCCCCTGTTCCTGTTCCTCCTCGGCTTCGGCGATCCGGACGAGGCGCTGCGGCACCTGGAGCCGGACCAGCTGCGCCGGCAGATCTTCCATGCCATGCGGATGCTGTTCGAGCGCCGGATGGAGCAGGCGCCGCTTCTGGTGGTGATCGAGGACCTCCACTGGGCCGACAGCGTCTCGATCGACGCGCTGCGCTTCATCATGGACCGGATCGAGAGCCGCCGGCTGATGCTCCTGGTCACCCATCGCCCCGGCTTCGAGACGGAAATGCTGAGTTCCGCCCGCGCCAGCCAGACGATGCTGCGGCTGAGGCCGTTGGCGCTTGAGGAGGCAAAGGCCCTGCTTAAGCAGGCGCTGGGCGGCGATGTCCTGCCCCACGGGCTGCGCGAGCGCATCGTCGAGCGGGCCGAGGGCAATCCGTTCTTCATCGAGGAGATCCTGCGCACGCTGATCGAGACCGGCGTGCTGCACCGGGAGGCGGCGGGCTGGGAGGTGACGACGTCGGCCGACGAGACCGGGACGCCGCTCGGCATCCAGGCGATGATGCTCGCCCGCATCGATCGCCTCCCCGCCGATGCCCGGCGGCTGGCCCAGGTCGCGGCCGTCATCGGCCACAGCTTCGACCTGGCGCTCCTCAAGGCGCTGCCCTGCGGCGTCCACCACATTACCGCAAGCCTGCGCCAGCTCGGCGAGGCCGACATCGTCGAGGAACTGGCGGACATCCCTTCCCAGACGGCACCGCGCTACGCCTTCCGCCAGAAGCTGCTGCAGGAGGTGTTCTACGACAACCTTCTCCTGCGCCGCCGCACCGAGCTGCACGGGGCGATCGGCGCCGTGCTCGAGGGCCGCTATGGCCCGTCGCCGGAACACATGAACCAGCTGATCGAGCTCGGCCATCACTTCGCCGCCTCACCCGAAAAGGAAAAGGGCGTGCGCTACCTCACCGCCGCCGGCGACCTCGCCCGCATGGCCAACGCCAATGCCGATGCGCTGCGCCTCTATGCCCGCGCCCTTTCGGCCGCCGAGGCCGCCGGCGGCGACGGCTGGCGGGCGCCGGGCGAGCGCTATGCCGACCTCTGCCACCCGACCGGGCGGAGCGAGGAGGCGCGGCACCTCTACGACGAGCTTCTGGCCGCAGCCCGCGACAAGGGCGAGGTGACCACGGTGGCGCGCCTGACGCGCAAGCTCGGGCAGCTCGCCTTCGACACCGGCGACCGCGAGCGGGCGACCGCCTGCTTCGCCGAGGCGGCGGGTCTTCTCGAAGGCGTCGACGCACCGATCGAGCTCGCCCACCTGATGCAGCGCCAGGGCCACCTTGCCTTCCGCGCCGGGGACTACAGGCGCGCAATGCTATGGGCCGACCGGGCGCTGGAATGCGCCAATCATCTCTCCTCGCATCCGGGCCCCGCGGAGAAGGCGGAGATCGCGCTTGCGATCGCCCGCGCCTTCAACACCAAGGGCGTCGCCCTCGCCCGCCTCGGCCAGACCCGCGATGCCGTGCAGATGGTCGAGCGCAGCGTCGAGATTTCGCTGGCCGCAAGCCACCTCAACACCGCCTGCCGCGGCTATACGAACCTCGGGGCGCTCTACACCACCATCGATCCGGCCCGCGCGATCGACGTCTGCCGGCGCGGCTACGACATGGCCCGGCAGATCGGCGATCTCGGCCACCAGGCCCGCCTGCTCACCAACCTCGCCGTCGCCTATTGCACCTTCACCGACCGCTGCCTGAGCGAGGGCCTGCCGGCGATCGAGGAAGCGCTTTCGATCGACCGTGCGCTCGGCCTGCGCGACCACCTTCCGGTGCCGCTCCTGGTCCTCGGCCAGATCCGCCAGTGCCATGGCGCGACCGCGGCCGCCCGCGGTCATTACCTCGAGGCGCTGGACCTCGCGCGCGACAGCGCGGAGGCGCAGCTGTTGTTTCCGTGCTATGATGGACTTGCGACGCTCTGCCTCGATCTCAACGAATTGAGCGAGGCCGAACGGTATTTCGAGCTGGCGCGGCAGGTCTGCGCCAGACACGGCCTCGACCCTGACGCGCTCATCGTCCTGCCGTTTCTCGACTAGCCAGAGAGGAGCATAGCAATGGCAGAGCATGCAATGGAACGGCCGCTTCGCCCGGGGGATCGCGCTCCCAACGTCGTGCTCGACGCGATCAACCACGGGGGCAAGGTCGCACTCGAGGATTTCCGCGGACAGTCGGCAGTGCTGGTGGGGCTCTATCGCGGGCTGCAGTGTCCCTTCTGCCGCCGGCACATCGCCGCCACGGCCGAACTCGCCTCGTCGCTGCACGAGAAGGGCATCGACAGCCTGACCGTCGTCAACACCCCGATAGAGCGCGCACGGCTCTATTTCCGCTACCATCCGCTCCCCGGCGTGATCGCCGCGTCGGATCCCGACAGCATCGCCCATCGCGCCTTCGGCCTGCCCAACGCGCAGTACACCGAGGACGAGGACCAGTGGCCCTACAAGATCTCGATCCCGACGGTGATGGCGATGCGCGTGGAGATGCCCGGCGAACTGCCCGCGCCGATGAACCCCTTCGACGCCTCGGCCTACCTCAACCGGCGCGACGGCTACGAGATGACGCCCGAGGACGACAGGACCGACGAGCGGGCGGGCGGGCAGCTCGTGGGAGAATTCCTGCTCGACCGCGACGGCATCGTCCGCTGGTCCTTCACCGAGGTGGAGGGCGACGGGTCGAGCATGTTCGCGATCCCGAAGGCAGACGAACTGATGTCGGCGGCCTCACAGCTTCCCCACTGATGCCGGGTACTGAAGCCCTGCAGCGGCGCGCCCTGTCCTGACGCCCTGCCCGCCCTTCAGGCGGAAACCGTCTCTGCGGGCCCAGGCGGGCGCTGTCCGCCGGCGATGGAGAACCGCATGCGGTACTCGCTCGGCGAGATTCCGAGGATCTTGCGGAAGATCTTGCGATAGGCGTTGCTGTCGTCGTAGCCGCTCTGCCAGGCCACCTGCTCGATGGAGAGATAGGAGCGCTCGAGCAGTTCGCGCGATTTCGCGATCCTGAGCCGCTGGGAATATTCGGTGGGGTTGATGCCGGTCGCCTTGTGGAAGCGGCGCAGGAACGTCCGCTCGCCGAGCCCCGCCTTCTCCGCCATCATCTGCAGCGTAATGCCCTTGGTGTTCGCGCCATGCAGCCAGTGCTGGATCTTCAGGATCACCTGGTCGCCATGGTCCATGCGCGGGGCGAACACGCTGTAGTAGCTCTGCTCGCGCGCACCGGGATCGACCACCATGAAGCGCGCCGTCTCCAGCATCACGGTGGAGCCCATGAAGCGGTCGACCAGCTTCAGCCCGAGGTTGATCCACGCCATCATGCCGCCGGTGGTGATGATGTCGCCCTCGTCGATCATCAGCTTGTCGGTATCGACATGCACCTGAGGGAAGCGCCGGGCGATCTGCTCGGCATGCGACCAGTGCGTCGTCAGCGCCCGTCCCTCGACCAGGCCGGATTCGGCCAGCAGATAGGCGCCGCCGCAGACGGAGCTCATCACGGTCCCCTCGGCGTGGCGCTGCCGCAGCCACTCCGATATCTGCGAGAGATCCCGCTTCACCTGCATCTCGATCTTCAGCGTCGGCGGCAGGATCAACGCCGAAAGCTGGCCTGGCGGCAGCTCCGGGTGGCTGTCGAAGCCCCGCGTCACCGATCCGTCCAGCCCGAGCCTCCAGTGGCTGGCGCGGATCTGCGGCGCATTCGTCTCGTGCTGCTCCCGGCTCTTCAGGTTGGCCACGTTGAACATGTCGGTCAGCCCGTAGACGGCCGACATCAGCGCCTCCTCGTGCACGACGATGCCGATCTCGGCCGGGTCCATGGCCGTGGCGTTTGTCAATTCTGCCCCCATCGTTGTCAGCTTTGCCGGTCGAGCGGTTCGGCGGGCGGTTGTATCTATTCAAGCACAGCTTCGGAACGGAAGCCAAGAGTTGAAACAAAACAACGACCTGCTTGAAAGGAACGCAGTCATGGCAAAGGCAACCGCAACCACCGCAACAGCCACCGTTTCCCGCCGCAACATCCTCGCCGGCGCATTCGGGGCAGCCGCAACCGCTGCCGCAATCGGCGCAATCCAGTCCCCTGCAAAGGCAGCCGACACGGCCGCAACCGGGACGAAATCAGAAGGAGCAAGGACCATGGGCAGCACCATCATCACCCGCGACGGCGTCGAGATCTACTACAAGGACTGGGGCCCGAAGGACGGCCCGGTCGTCGTCCTCGCCCATGGCTGGCCGCTGTCGTCCGACAGCTGGGAGGCGCAGGCCTTCCACCTCGCCAGCAACGGCTTCCGCGTCATCACCCATGAACTCCGCGGCCACGGCCGCTCCAGCCAGCCCTGGGACGGCAACGACATGGACCATTATGCCGACGACCTGGCCGACGTGATCGAGCAGCTGGACCTGAACGACATCTTCCTCGTCGGCTTCTCCACCGGCGGCGGCGAGATTACCCGCTACATCGGCCGCCACGGCACCGGGCGCGTCAGGAAGCTTGGCCTAATCTCGGCGGTACCGCCGCTGATGGTCAAGACCGACAAGAACCCCGGCGGCCTGCCGAAGGAAGTGTTCGACGGCCTGCAGGCGGCGAGCCTCAAGGACCGCTCGCAGCTCTACAGGGACATCGCCTCGGGTCCGTTCTTCGGTTTCAACCGGCCGGGCGCCACCCCTTCGCAGGGCATGATCGACAGCTTCTGGCTGCAGGGCATGACCGGTGGCCACAAGAACACCTATGACAGCATCGTCGCCTTCTCGCAGACCGACTTCACCGAGGACCTGAAGAAGTTCGACGTGCCGACCATCATCATCCACGGCGAGGACGACCAGATCGTGCCGATCGACGCCGCCGGCCGTGCGTCCAAGAAACTGGTACCGCAGGCGATCCTGAAGGTCTATCCGGGCGCCCCGCACGGCCTGACCGATACCCACAAGGACCAGCTGAACGCCGACCTTCTGGAGTTCGCCCGGTCCTGAGTACGAGGTCCCGACCGGTCGCCGGGAACTCATCGATCCTTGACAGTCGACGCCGCCCGACCGGGCGGCGTTTCTGCGTGAACGGACCGGTCGCAGCCCGCCCGGCCGGTTTCGGGGTTTCCGTTTCGCCTTGCGCTTCTATGTCTTGTCCCATGAACCAGACGAGAGAGAATGCGATGAACGACCGGACACCTGCCGAAACCGACACCATCCGCACCCTTGCGGTCGACCTTCCGGTCAACGCCACCTTCCACATCTGGCTGAAGGCGGTCGAAGCCGGCGGCATGGGCTCGGTCTCCTTCTCCAATACGCGCGGCAAGTTCGGCGAAGTGGCGAGCGCGAACGCCGAGGAATACGGCCTCAGGCTCTACCAGGTCTTCGGCGGCGGCCCGGTGGAGGTGAGCTACGACACGGCGACGACGGCCGTCTCGGTGATCTACTGGTTCACCGCCGCCGACGTGCTGGAGACCGGCATCACCGTCGTCCATACCAGCAAGAACAACGCCCCTCCGGACCTTCCGGGCAGCTACCACTTCCGCCCGCCCTTCGGCTGGATGAACGACCCGAACGGCTTCGGCCGCTTCGACGGCCGGCCGCATCTCTTCTACCAGCACTATTCGCACGGGTTGCGCTGGAACACGATGCACTGGGGCCATGCGGTCTCCTCCGACTACCTGCGCTGGCGCCACCTGCCGATCTTCCTTTTTCCGTCCGAGGACCTGACGGTCCGGCCCGACAAGCGCGGCGGCGCCTTTTCCGGCACCACCATCCCGCTGGTTGACGGCCCCGGCATCCGCGTCTTCTTCACCGAGCAGGTGGCCGACCGCCAGCCCGAGCAGCAGATCCAGCTGACGGCCACCTCCTCCGACCTGATCACCGCCGGACAGGCCGAGGTGATCCTGCCAAGCCGGCCGGCCGGCCAGGGGCTGACGCTCGATTTCCGCGACCCCTACGTCTTCCGCGGACCGGACGGCTTGTGGAAGATGCTGCTCGGCAGCCAGAGCGACGACGGCGGCGTGATCCTGCTCTACGAGACGCACGACCCGACCGCCGCGGCCGGCTGGACCTATCTCGGCAAGCTGCTGGTGGAGGAGCGCTACCGCACCACCGCGATCGAATGCCCCTGCCTGCTGCCCCTGGACGGACCGGCGACCAGCCCCTCGACCCGCTGGGTGCTGATCTACGGGCTGATGCACAGCCGCGACGAGGCGACCGGCCGGCAGAACCTGACGATGGCCGACGTCGGCTGGTTCGACGGCCGCCGCTTCTCCAAGGAGTTCGGCCAGGAACTCGACTTCGGCACCGACAACTACGCCTTCCAGGCCTTTCTCGACGGTGACCGCGTGGTGGGGATCGGCTGGCTCGCCAACTGGGCCGACGCGGACCCGGACATCGACTTCCCGACCGCCATGACCTTGCCGCGCGCGCTGCACCTCGTCGACGGCAAGCTGCTGACGCCGCCGATCGGCGCGGCCGAAAGCCTGCGCGCGCGCATCCTCGACCGGACGCGGCTTTCGGCCGGCGAAACGGTGACCTTCGACGGCGGCGCCGTCGAGATCCTGTTCGACCTCGCAGAGCCGGGTACGGCGTTCGAACTCGCGCTCGACCATCCCGACGCCGAGATCGCCGTGTTCCGCGACCAGCACGGTCTCGGCATCCGCTACGAACGACCGGGGCAGCCGCCGTCGCCGCACTACGTCGCCCGCGGCGCAAACCCGCGCCGGGTGCGCATCTTTCTCGACTACGGCTCGATCGAGGTCTTCGCCGACCGCGGCCGCTGGACCGGCACCAAGCGCATCGACGGCTTCGAGCCGATCCGTTCGGCCCGGATGAAGGCGGCCTCAGGCGCCGTCGCGCAGGCGACGGTCTGGGCGCTGAAGCCTTGAGGCGGTCGCAACTTTCGCCTCAGCCGGCCGGCCGTCAGGCGCCCGCCATCCGTCCGTAGGCGAGCACGAACAGCACGAGGCTTGCAAGCGAGGTCGCCGTGCGTACATGGTTCCAGGCGGTCCAGTTCGCAAGGTAGCCGCCCCAGAGCGCGGCCGCCTCGGCGCTCTCCGGCCCTGCGGCGGCCAGCGCATCGTTCATCGGCACATTCACGATGATCGTCACGCCGATCGTGCCCGCGAGGAAGACGAGCGCCGCCGCAATGGCGAGCCCGCTTCTCGGCGTGCCCTGCAGGAAGGCGATGACGAGGACGGCGAGCGCCACGACCGCCGTGCCGAGGAAGACGATGAAGAACAGCGGGCTCTGGATGACCTCGTTGATCGCGTTCATGGCCGCGATGCCGTCCGGCACCGGCAGGCGCGCGAGTGCGGCCATGATGCAGACGGAGAAGATGAAGAACAGGCCGGCGTTCAGGCCGGCGCCGACCGACGCGATCAGGACGAGATAGATCAGTACCGATGCCATTGGCGTCTCCTCGTTTCGGCTTGCGGGTCCGCGCGGCGAACCGTTGGTCCCGGCGCACAGGGATCGCATCACCGAGAGTTGAACGCAATTGCGATTCTGCCGGGACACCGGGCCGTGTTACAGTTCCGCAAGATATGGCTGACGCAGGACGATGTGTCGCGCATGTCCTGCCGGTTTCGTTTTCGCCCCGCAGGGCGGCTGCGAACACGTCCGAAGGAGGGAATGCTGCATGCTGGCTGCCGCACTCGCCACGCTCCTGAGCATCACGGCCTATGGCGAGCCGACCGGCGTCGCCGCCGAAGCCGGCACCGGCGTCGATCTCGAACTGGTCCTCGCCGTCGACGTGTCCGGCTCGATGGACCTGGAGGAGGCGCAGATCCAGCGCGCCGGCTACGTGTCGGCGCTGATGCACCCGGAATTTTTGTCCGCGGTCCGCGAGGGATTCCAGGGGCGCATCGCCATCAGCTATTTCGAATGGGGCGGCACGATCAGCAAGAATTCCCAGATGCCGTGGATGCTGATCGAGACGGCGGCCGACGCCGAGCGCTTTGCGCGGATGATCAAGGAACGGCCCTTCGCCTCCATGCGCGGCACCTCCCTCTCGGCGGCCATCGCCTATGGTTCGACCCTCTTCGCTGGCAACGGCTACGCCGGAACGCGCCGGGTGATCGACGTGTCTGGAGACGGCCCGAACAATTACGGCGCCCCCGTCACGCCGGCGCGCGACGCCGCGACATCGCTCGGCATCGTCGTCAACGGGCTCGCGATCATGATCCGCCCATCGGCCGCCTACGGCCCGCTCGACCGCTACTATGCCGATTGCGTCATCGGCGGCCCCGGCGCCTTCGTCGTCTCGGTGCAGGAGCCCGAGGATTTCGCGATCGCGATCCGCCGCAAGCTGATCCTCGAGGTCAGCGGCAACCGGCCACCGGCAACCGTCATCCCCGTCGCCAGCGATGCCGATTGCATGATCGGCGAGAAGCTCCGGCCCGGCTTCGACCGCACCTATCCCGAACTCGACCGATAGGGACTCGCCGGGTCCGCCGGCCGCACGGACAGGATGCCGGCAGGCCCCGGCCGGCCGGGCCACGACCCGTCGTTCCGGCCGGAAATTCATCAAGGAGGCCCGCAACCTATTCCTCTGTTTATGGAAACGTGCTTTAATTGAATGAACGTTCAGCAAAATATGGGGAAGGCCATGAACGAGATGATCCGTGACATCTCCATTCCGAACGACTGGGATCGCAGCGGACTGCCCGGCTGGTGCTACCACAGCGCCGCCCTGCTGGAGCTGGAAAAGCAGCATGTTTTCCGCGAGCACTGGCAGATCGCCTGCCATGTCTCCGACATTCCGGAGGCCGGCAACTACATCACCCTCGACATCGTCGGCGAGCGGGCGCTGGTCCTGCGCGACCAGGAAGGCGCGGTGAAGGCCTTCCACAACATCTGCCGCCACCGCGGCTCTCGGCTCGTCGCCGACGGGAGCGGCACCTGTCGCAACGCGCTCGTCTGTCCCTTCCACGGCTGGGTCTACAATCTCGACGGAACGCTTAGGGGCGCTGCCCGCCCCCGCTCCTTCCCGCCGATGGACAAGAACGAGTTCGCGCTGAAGACGATCGAATGCGAGGTGTGGCAGGGCTTCGTCTTTATCCGCTTCGCCCCCGGGCCGCAGCCTTCCGTCGCCGAAATGATGCGCCCGTTCGAGGCCGAACTCTCCCACTACCGCCCGGCCGAAATGGTGCCGGTCGGGGAGATCCACACGCAGGAGACGCCGGTCAACTGGAAATCGGTGCGCGACGTCGACAACGAAGGCTACCACGTGGCCATGGCCCATCCGGCGCTGCAGGATCTCTACGGTTCGACCTACTACGACGAGCCCTTCGTCGACGGGCTCTGCCGGTCCTTTGCCACCTTCAATCCGCATGCCGGCCGCCGCTGGAGCGTCGGCCGCTACGTCAAGATCGCCCCCGAGAACACCGCCCTGCCCGCGCACCTGCGCAAGGCGTGGATCTATTTCGGCCTATTCCCGAATGCGGTGATCGCGGTGACGCCGGAGAGCCTGCAGTTCTACCAGGAGTTCCCGCTCGCGGTCGGCCGCACCATGCTGCGCGGCGGCGTCTACCGCTACCGCGACGAGACCCGCGAGCAGGCCGCCGCCCGCTACCTCGCCGCCCGCATCGATCGCGACACCCAGGCCGAGGACGTGCAACTGACGATCTGGTCCAACGAGGCGATGACGTCCGCCGCCTTCGCCGGCTTCTACCTCTCCGACCTCGAATACGGCGTGCGCACCCACCACGATCACCTGCGCAAGGTCCTGCCGGTGATGACCCTTGCCGAGGCACCGGAGGAAGGCGGGATGGCGGCGGTGAATGCCGGGATGCGGTGAGCGGCAACGATCGCCGCTTCGAGCGAGCGGGACGCGGACGGCGCAGCAGGTCTGCCCGGACAGACAACGGGAGCGGGCGACGACATGGCCTTGCGGCCAGGACGCCTGATCCGAGGATCATCGCCCGCCCCCGGAGGCCCCCGCCTCACCCCTTCCAGAGCCGCTCCCGCACAAGGTCGTCCATCGTCAGTTCGATGCCGCGACGCAGGATGTCGGCCATGTCGTCGATCTGGGCCTGCGTGATCGTCAGCGGCGGCGACATCACGCACATGTTGATCAGCGGCCGCACCAGCAGCCCCAGTTCCTGGCAATGGCCGTCGATGCGCTTGCCCACCTCCAGGTCGAGCGTCAGCGGGTTGTTGCTGACCCGGTCGGCCACGCATTCGATGCAGGCCATCAGCCCCATGCCGCGCACCTCGCCGACGAGCGGCAGGTCCTCCAGCGCCTTCAGCCGCGACTGGAAGTGGGCGGAGACCGCGCGGGCATGCTCCAGCAGGCCATCTTCGAGGATGTCGAGGTTCTTCAGGGCCACCGCGCAGCCGACCGGATGGCTGGAATAGGTCAGCCCGTGCGCGAACATCGCCTCGGAGTGATTGGAGCGGCGCAGTTCCTCCAGGAGCCGCCCTGCGATCATTACCCCGCCGAGCGGGAAGTAGCCCGACGTGACGCCCTTGGCGAAGGTGATCATGTCCGGGTCGAGCCCGAACACATCTTCGGAGGCGAACACCTGCCCGAGCCGCCCGAAGGCCGTCACCACCTCGTCGGCGATGAAGAGGATATCGTGTTCCCGGCAGAGTTCGCGCATCCGCAAGAGATAGCCGTCCGGCGGCACGATGACGCCGCCCGAGGCCATGACCGGCTCGGCGACGAAGGCGCCAATGCGCTCGGCACCGGCCGTCTCGATGAGGGTGCGGAACTCGGCGACGAGATAGTCGCAAAACTCTGCCGCCCCGACGCCGTCGGGCCGGCGGAACGGGTTCGGGCAGGTGAGCTTGACCACCTGCTCGCCGGCACTGTCCATCCAGTCGTGGTCGCGCGGACGGCCGTTCAGCGAGGCCGACAGATAGGTCGAGCCGTGATAGCCGCCCTGGCGGGAGACGATCAGCTTCTTCTCCCCCCGTCCCTTGACGTTGTTGGCGAACTGCATGAAGCGCAGCGCCGTCTCGACGGCCGAAGAGCCGCCGGTCGTGTAGAACACGTGATCGACGCCCTGCGGCGCATGGTCGGCGAGCCGCTTCGACAGGATCGCAGACGGCGCGTTCGTCGTGTACCAGGGCGAGTTGTAGGAGAGTTCCATCGCCTGCGCAGCCATGACGTCGGCGAGTTCCCGGCGCCGGTGACCGGCATTGACACACCACATGCCCGCCGGTCCGTCGATCAGCCTGCGGCCTGCCGCATCGGTAACGTAGATCCCCTCGCCGGCCTCGAGCCACCCGCGCGCTTCCGCCCCGATCGATCCCGATACCGGCCAGGGCTGCACGAGGTGCCCCTCGGCAAGGCGGGTCAATTCGTCCTTTGCCTCTTCGCCTGCAGAGCCGGCTTCCCGGATCGTCTTCGGTATCGCAGCCATTCCCCACTCCGGATCAATATTGACAGTATATTCCGACATTCAACCCACTGAAACAAAATGTGTTTCAATAATATATTGAATGTTCGTTCAATCAATATCTCAGAAAAACCGCTTGATTTCAATGCCGGTTTGCGCTCATCTTCAATCCGGGAACAGCAACGAGCCGAAAAGGCGGTCGCGATGTCGCAAATGCAGGGGAGCGGGCGCTGTCCCGCACCGGTTCGCCACGATCAGCGCGCGAAACGAGCGAAACCATGAGTTCCGTGGCGATCGACTCGTCGCCGGAAGCGGTCAAACCTGCGGCCCGCCGGTGGATGCGCAGCGAGGAGGCCCGCGGCCTGGCGATGATCTCGCCGACCCTCCTCTATGCGCTAGCGCTGCTGCTCGTCCCGGTCACGCTCGTCGTCGCCTACAGTTTCTGGACGCAGAACTACCTCGAGATCGACCGCTCCTTCACCCTGGAGAACTATCGCCAGGCCCTGACCGAGCCGATCTACCGCGACCTGTTCATCCGCTCGCTGTGGATCTCGCTTGTGACCAGCGCGATCACCGTCGGCTTCTCCTATCCGGTCGCCTGGTTCATATCCTTCCATGGCGGGGCGCACAGGAACCTCTGGCTCTTCCTGGTCACCATTCCCTGCTGGACCAGCTACCTGCTGCGCGTCATGTCGTGGAAGGTGATCCTCGGCTATGGCGGCGTGCTCAACACCGGCCTGATGTCGGCCGGGCTGATCGACCAGCCGATCACCTCGCTGCTCTACAACGCCAATGCCGTCGTCATCACCCTCGTCCACAGCTGGGCGGCCTTCGCCATCCTGCCGATCTACGTCTCCCTGCAGAAGATCGACCGCTCGCTGATCGAGGCTGCGCGCGATCTCGGCGACGGGCCGATGCGCGCCTTCCTGCGCGTCACCCTGCCCCTGTCCATGCCCGGCGTCGTCTCCGCCTTCCTGATCGTGATGATCCCCACCGTCGGCGACTATGTCACGCCCAAGCTGGTCGGCGGCAAGGACGGGGTGATGATCGCGACCGCCATCCAGGCCCAGTTCGGCAAGGGCGCCAACTGGCCTCTGGGCGCAGCACTCTCGGTCACCACCATGGTGCTCGTCTCCCTCGTCGCGGCCGCCGTCGTGCTGGCCCTGCGCCTCGTCGTCCGGAGGATCCGCTGATGCTGCTGCACAGGCTCCGCCTCCTCCCCTTCTTGCCCGTCTACGTGGCGGTCTATTTCCTCTTCCTCTACCTGCCGATCCTGCTCCTGCCGGTGTTCTCCTTCAACGATGCGGCCACCACGACGTTGCCGCTCGCCGGCTTCACGACCAAGTGGTACGCCTCGCTCTGGGGCAACACGGTGCTCCTGCAGGCGGCGCGCAATAGCCTGATCGTCGGCGTCTGCGTCTCGCTGATCAGCACCATCCTCGGCATCTGCGCCGCCCGTGCCATCACCCGCTACCGCTTCCGCGGCCAGCGCCCCGCCACGGGCCTGATCATGGCGCCGCTGTTTCTGCCCGAGATCATCGTCGCCGTGTCGCTCTTGATGATCGTCCTGCAGATGGGGCTGGAACTGTCGCTGGTGACCGTCATCCTCGGCCAGGTCGTCTTCTGTATCCCCTATTCCATGTCCGTACTCGTCTCCGGCTTCGAGGGCTTCGACCGCAGCCTCGAGGAAGCCTCCTACGACCTCGGCGAGACGGCGATCGGCACCTTCCGGCGCGTCACCCTGCCGGTCGTGGCGCCGGCGATCATCTCCAGCCTGCTCGTCACCTTCACCATCTCGCTCGACGAGTTCATCCTCGCCTTCTTCCTCTCCGGCACCGAGCCGACGCTGCCGGTCTATATCTGGGGCCAGCTCCGCTTCGCCGCAAAGCTGCCGGGCGTGCTGGCGCTCGGCAGCCTGATGATCCTCGCCTCCGTCCTCCTTCTCACCGCAGCCGAAGTCATGCGCCGGCGGGCGGAGCGACGCACGCAAGCCACCCCCGCGCCCTGACAGGAGCCCGCCATGCCGGACCGCCCGATGATCTCGATCGAAAACGTCTCGCGATACTACGGCAGCTACCGCGCGCTCGACGACGTATCGCTGGAAATCGGTGCCGGCGAATTCTTCTCGCTGCTCGGCCCCTCCGGCTGCGGCAAGACCACGCTGCTGCGCTCGATCGCGGGCTTCGACGTGCCGACCGCCGGCGAGATCAGGATCGACGGCACGCCGAGCACGCTCCTGCCCGCCAACAGGCGCCCCACCAACATGGTCTTCCAGAACTACGCGATCTTCCCCCATCTCGACGTCGGCGAGAACGTCGCCTACGGGCTGAAGCGGCTGAAGCTCGACGCGGCCGAGGAGCGCCGTCGCGTCGCCGACGCGCTCGACCAGGTCCGGCTGACGGGGCTCGACCGGCGCAAGGCGAACGAACTGTCCGGCGGCCAGCGCCAGCGCGTCGCGCTTGCCCGCGCGCTCGTCATGCGGCCGAAGGTGCTGCTTCTCGACGAGCCGCTGTCGGCACTGGACAAGAAGCTGCGCGAACAGATGCAGGTGGAACTGCGCAGCCTGCAGAAGGCGGTCGGCATCACCTTCATCCTCGTCACCCACGACCAATACGAGGCGCTGGCGCTGTCGGACCGCATCGCCGTGATGTTCGGCGGCAGGATCGCCCAGGTCGCCACCCCGAAGGAGATCTACCAGCGCCCCCGCACCCGCAGGGTCGCCGACTTCCTCGGCGGCATGAATTTCCTGCAGGCGAAGCTCACCTCCGAGCGCAGCGACAGCGTCAGCGTCGAGACCGCCCGCTTCGGCACGATCAGGCTGGAGCGGCCGAAGGGCTTCGCGCCCACCGACGGCCACGTCACCGTCGGCATCCGCCCGGAACGCCTGCGCCTGCTGTGGGACGACGAACGCGCGCCGCACGAACTGGTCGGCCGCGTCGAGAATCGCGCCTATTTCGGCGAGGTGACGCACCTGACGATCGGCGTCGACGGGCTGGAGCAGCCGCTCTCCATGATCGAGACCAACGACTACGGCGCCGACGACCTGCCGCTCGGCGCCGACATCAGGCTGGCCTACGATCCGGAGGCGTTCGTGCTGCTGGCGGAGGAAGGAGGCAATAGGCAGTAGCGAATAGCGAATAGCGAATAGCGAATAGCGAATAGCGAATAGCGAATAGCGAATAGCGAATACTGCGGTAGCAGTATGCGGGCCGCAAGCCGATTTTCTTTGCTATTGGCTATTGGCTATTGGCTATTCGCTCCGCAACAGCCTTCCCCGCCACGATCGCCCCCTCGACATAGCAGGGAAACGACGGCGACAGCTCCGCGCAGGCGAAGCGGATCGGGCCGAAGCCGGCGCGAAGGATGTCCTCGGCATCCCGCGCCTGCATGTCGAAGATCGTGTCGCCATAGCCGCCGCCGCACCGGAGGTCGTCGGTCCAGTCGCGCACGATCAGATCCACGGCGTTTCCAGCCTCCGCGCCGAGGGCGGCGGCGAGCTTTTCAAGGATCGTTTCCCGCAAGTGTGCGCCCGGCCTCTGCCGCCAGGACTGCGCCAGTGGCCCGGCGATGAAGACGACGAGGGTCGCACCCGGCCCGTCGCGGCTGACGTCGCAGGAGAACAGGCCGACCGGATCGCGCCAGGCCACAAGCCCGCTGAGCCCTTCGTCGCGCCAGAACGGCCTACGGTAGCGGACGAGCGCCTTGATGACCGTGCCGCTGCGCCAGGCGCCGAGCGCGGCCGAAAGTCTCGGCGGCAGGCCGGGTTCGTAGGCGATACGCGAGGCCATCACCGGCGGCACGGCCACGATCGCCTGCCGGGCGAAAACGCTTGCTCCGGCGGCACTGGCCTCCACGCCGTCCGGCCCGGTCGCGATCCGCGTCACCGGATGGGCGGTCCGCAGGCGGCTGCCGAGAGCGGCGGCCATGTCCTCGGCCAGCGAATGGATGGTCTCCCCGACGAAATACTCGATCTCGGTCTGCCGGTTGGTGATGCGCCGGTCGTTCGAGACCAGATACCAGAGCGGCAGCTCGCCGATCGGCCGGCACCACAGGCCCTCGACGGTCGAGCGGAAGGCGAGTGCTGTATCCGGGCTGACGGACTGCGCCGCCAGCCAGTCGGCGACGGTCAGCCCGGCGAGGGTCGGATCGGCCGGATCGAGCCCGCGCAATTGCAGCCGCAGGGCGCGCGAGCGCGCATAGGCCTCGTCGTCATCGCGCCCGGGCGGCTGGACGACGCTTTCGCCCGCCATCGGCGTGTGCACCAGCGTCTTGCCGTAGCGGGCGAGGAGCGCGATGACGTTTTCCATGTCGTCGCAGACGAACTGCGCGCCGGTGTCGACGCGGGTCCCGTCGTTGAACACGGCGGACTCGACCCGCCCGCCGACGCGGCCGGCGGCTTCCAGCACCACCACGTCCATGCCTCTGTCGACCAGCGAGGCCGCAGCCGAAAGGCCGGCAAAGCCGGCCCCGACGACAAGGACGTCATGACGCTGCGACATCAGTATCCCGATTTGATCTTCTCGAACTCGGCGATCATCTTCTGGCGCAGCGCGTTCGGCAAGGGGGACTGGAACAGCGTATCGGCCATGAAGGCCTCGACGTCGCCGTAGCCCTTCTGCTTCAGGACGACCGGATCGACGGACGCCATGCCCTTGGCGTTGGCGTGGCCGTAGCCCCAGGTCTCGACCATGTAGGGCGCGATGGCCGGATCGGTCAGCGCGTTGAGATAGTCGTAGGCCTGGTCGGCACTGCCCGCCCCGCCCTTCAGCCGCACGTAGCCGCACACCCAGGTGGACAGCCCCTCGACCGTGTCGCGCTTGATGTCGACCGGCACGCTTTCCGACTGCAGCGTCGCCGCCGTCTCGTTCCAGGCCCAGGCGAGGTCGATCTCGCCGGCCGCCATCGCCTGGCTCACCTCGGTGTTGTCGGTCCAGTAGAGCCTGACGTTCTGGTGCACCTCGCGCAGGAAATCGGAGGCCGCCTGGAACTGCTCGTCGGTCATCTTCGACCAGTCCTTAAGCCCGATCGCGAGCGCCGCCAGCGCATAGGCGTCGTCGACATTGTCGCCGATCGACACGCGATCCTTGAACTTCGGATCGGCAAAGGCCTTCAGCGAGGCAACCTCCTCCGGCTTGACAGTGTCGGTGCGGTAGGTGAGCACGGTATTGCCCCATTCGAACGGGATCAGCCAGGCGGTGCCGTCATCGGAGGTCATCAGGCCCTTCATCGCCTTGAAGCCCGGCAGGACATCGTTCCAGTGGCTCAGCTTCGAGGTGTCCAGCGGCTCCAGCAGCCCCGCGTCGCGCCATTTCGCCACGCTCTGCGAACAGGGATGGGCGACATCGGCCTTGAAGCCGGCCCGCAGCTTCTGGAACGCCTCTTCCTCGTCGCCGAAGAAGGCGAAATCCGGCGGGCTTCCGTATTTTTCCATATAGGCGGGGAAGAAGGCCGGATCCTCGTAGCCCGACCAGTCGAACACCGTCAGCCCGTCGGCTGCGGCCGGCGAGGCGGTCGAGAGGGACAATGCCGCGGCCATGACAGCCGTGAGAAAAGCTCCGGCCCTGTTCGAGTTGCTCATGCGCATTCCCCCTTGTTCTGGTTGGCTATTTCGGTCCGTTTCTGGCGATGTGCTTCGGAAACAGCGCGACGATCGCCTCGATCGCCGCCTCGTGCGCCTGCTCGCGGGTGAGGCCGTTGCCCATCATCAGGCGCAGCCACAACCCTTCCAGCATGCTGGAGACGGAAAGTGCCATCGGCTCGGCCGCATAGTCGTAGCCGCCCTCCGCCTTCAGCGCGGCGCAGAGCGAGATCACCATCTCCTGGTACTTGACGTCGCGCGCGCCGCAGAGCGCCTGGTAGGTCGGCCGCGACTTGGCCTCGCCCCAGAAGGCGCACCAGGCGGCCAGCTTGCGCTTGGTGCAGATCCGCCGGTCGAAATCGGCGGCGACGAGCGCCCAGAGCTGTTCGGCCGGCCGCGGCCCCGCCTTCTCCAGCGCCGAGTTCCAGTGGTTGGCATATTCGTCCGCCATCGCCTGCAGCGTCGCGACGAGCAGCTTTTCCTTGCTCTCGAAGTGAAAATTGACGATGCCGCGCGACAGCCCGGCCCCGTCGGCGACATCGGCCAGCGTCGTCTCGGCATAGCCGCGCCGGGCGAGCGAATCGATCGTCGCCTCGATCAGTTGCAGCCGCCTCGCCTCCTTGGAGGCCTTGCGGCCCTTCTTCTCGATGTCAGTCACGTCCTTCTGCGCCGCATTCGCCCGCATCTTCACCGCCGTTCTCATTTTGGGATTTCGCAGCGCCTCGTTCACGGAAGATCACCGGCCGGCTTGCTGCCGAAAAGATGAGTGGGGCAATGCTCGCCGCTGTCAAGCACCTTCTGCATGGCGATCCAGGTGCGGATGTTCTTGTCGACATAGGCCTCACCGACGGCGGCGACGGCGGCGGCATGCAGCGCGCCTTGCAGCCGCTCCAGCTCGGTGCGCGCCACCTCGCGGTACCAGCCGTTGCGATCGACGGTCGAGACGTCGACGAAGCCGGCCGCACCCATCGCCTGCAGGTAATGCGAAGGAGAGGCCATGCCGAAGCTCAGCCCCTCGGCTTCGATATAGTCCTTCATCTCCTGCGACGGCTCGCCGTCGTGGGAAATCAGCCAGTCGGAGGCCGCGAGCCTGCCGCCGGGCTTCAGCACGCGGAAAAGCTCGGCAAAGAGCGCCGCCTTGTCGGGCACATGCACCATCGCATCCTTGGAAAAGACGAGGTCGAACTCGCCGTCGTCGAAGGGCAGCCGGCCGGGCGGCGTGGCGATGAAGCGGACCTGCGCCGTCAGCCCCTCGCGCACCGCAGCCGCCCGCGCCCGGTCGACCACCGGCTGCTCGACGTCGTAGCCGACGATCTCCGCCGGCCCGTGCGCCTTGGCGATGTGCAGCGTGACGCCGCCCGCGCCGCAGCCGAAATCGAGCACCGACTTCCCCGAAAGATCGATGCCCGCGAGCACGCGGTCCACCTCCTGCGAACTGCCGGGCGACAGATACCCTTCGCCCCACACGACCGCGAGGAAACGGATCGCCTCGTCGTCGTATTCCGGCTCGTTCTCCTGCCCGATCCCGCCGTTCGCCGTCATGATCTCCCCTCGCAAGACCGTCCCGCGCCCCGTCATTCCCGACGCGAAATTCTAGCGCATTATCAGGCGATTGCAACATACTTGCTGAATATTCATTCAAAATATCTGGACAAGTTTTTGCGTTTGATGCAGCCTTTCGATCAATGAGGGAGAACGCGGATGCAACGATATGACGTCCTCGTGGTGGGCGGCGGCCACAACGGCCTGGTGACCGCCGGCTACCTGCAGCGCGCCGGCCTGAAGGTCGCCGTGCTGGAGAAGAACGGCTGGGTCGGCGGGGCTGCCACCAGCCGGGAGCTGACGCCGGGCTTCCTCTATTCCAACTGTTCCTATGTCTGCTCGCTGTTCCGCCCCGAGATCATGCGCGACCTCGACCTGCCGCAACATGGGCTGCAGGTCGTCGCCTACGAGGGCGGCGCGGTGCTAACGCGCGACGGCGACTACCTCGCCTCCTACCGCGACCACGACAGCCACCGCCGCGAATTCGCCCGCTATTCGAAGCGCGACGCCGAGGCTTACGAGCGCTATGCCCGCGACGTCACACGCCAGTGCCGCTTCATCCAGCCGCTTCTGATGCGCACCGCCCCCGATCCCTTCGGTTTTCGCCCGCGCGACATCTCGGAACTCGTCTATCTGGCGAGGAAATTCGGCGAGTTCAGCCCGGCCGAGATGGCACAGACGCTGCGCTTCTGGACCATGTCGATCTCCGACTTCCTCGACGAATATTTCGAGACCGACGTGATCAAGGCCTATCTGGCGATCTCCGGCATCATCGGCACCGCTCTCGGCCCGATGTCGCCGGGCACCGCCTATGTGCTGCTGCATCACTACATGGGCGAGGTGGACGGCTCGGTCGGTGCCTGGGGCTATGCCCGCGGCGGCATGGGCGCGGTGACGCAGGCGCTGGCAAGTTCCTTCCTCGCCGCCGGCGGCACGATCCGCACCGACGCCGAGGTCGCAAGGATCTTCTCGCGCGGCGGCCGCACCACCGGTATCGTGCTGGACAGCGGCGAGGAGATCCGCGCCAGCCTCGTCGTCTCCAATGCCGACGTGAAGCGCACCTTTCTGAAACTGGTCGACGAGGCCGACCTGCCGGAAGCCTTCGTCCACCGGGTCAAGCACTTCAAGATGCGCGGCTCGTCCGGCAAGGTGAACATCGCGCTCGACAGCCTGCCGGAGTTCCCTGCCCTGCCGGAGGGCTCGTCCTGCATCCGCGGCGACCTGCATTTCACCGACAGCATCGAGCGCATGGAGCGCGCCTATGACGACTGGAAGGCCGGGCGCTGGTCGGCCGATCCCATGCTCGACACGATGATCCCGACGACGCTCGACCCCACCATGACCTCGCCCGGCAGGCACTTCATGAGTTGCTTCGTGCAGTACTGCCCGCCGAAGGTCGAGGGCCGCGACTGGACGGACGCCGACCGCACAGCCTTCGCCGAGACCGTCGTCGGCCAGATCGCCGACTATTCGCCGGGCTTCCGCGACCGCATCGTCCACATGGAGGTGCGCACCCCGCGCGAACTGGAGGCCGAGGTCGGGCTGACCGAGGGCAATATCTTCCAGGGCGAACTGACCTTCGACCAGCTCCTGTTCAACCGCCCGGTGCCCGGCTACGCGCAATACCGCAGCCCGATCGCCGGCCTCTACATCTGCGGTTCCTCCACCCATCCGGGCGGCGGCGTCATGGGCGCGCCCGGACGCAACGCGGCGATGGAGATCCTCCGCGACCTCAAGCGCAGCCCCGAGACGATGAGCAACGCCCATGACGTCATCTGACGCACCGCCGAGTTCCCCGAAAACCGCCACGCAGAGCTATGACGCGATCGTCATCGGCGCCGGCCACAACGGCCTCGCCGCCGCTGCCAAGCTCGGCCGCAGCGGCCGCAGGGTTCTGGTGCTGGAGGCGGCGAATGCGCCGGGCGGCGCGATGCGCGAGCGCGAATTCGCCCCCGGCTTCCGCTCCGCCGGCCTCGCCCACCTCGTCAACCGGCTTGATCCCGAAGTCGCCCGCGACCTCGGGATCGCGCTTGCGGCGACGCCCGGCCCCGCCATGCCCACCGCCGTCCTCGACGGCGAGCGTGAGCCGGCGGTGCTCCGCGGAGCCTATGGCGAAACGATAGACGGCGTGACGGCTGACGAGGCGGCGGCCTTCTCCCGCCTGCGCGACAAGCTCACCTTCCAGGCCGGCATCCTCAAGCGCTTCCTGCGCCGCGCCCCGCCGCAACTCGGCGCGATCGGCATCGGCGACCTCTCGACGTTGATGGCCGCCGGCTTCGGCGTCATCCGCAGGGGCCGTGCGGAGGGACGCGACTTCCTGCGCATGCTCCTGATGAACGTCGCCGACGTGGCCGACGAATATCTGCAGGACGACCGGCTGAAGGGCCTGCTCGCCTTCGACGCCACGCTCGGCATTCACCTGGGGCCGCGCTCGCCGACCTCGTTGCTCGGCCTCTACTATCGCCTCACCGGCGAGGTGGACGGCAAGGCGGGCGGCCAGTTCATCCCGCAGGGCGGCATGGCCGCGGTCGCTCCCGCTTTCCTCAAGGCGGCGGAGACGGCCGGCGTCACCATCCGCTGCGGCGCCCGCGTCGGCCGCATCCTCGCCGATCGCGGCAAGGCCGGCGGCGTCGTGCTGGCCGACGGCTCGGAGCTGTCCGCCCCGGTGGTCGTCTCGGCCATCCACCCGCAGGCGACGTTCCTGCAACTCGTCGATGCCGCCGAGACCGGCACCGGCTTCCTGCGCACCATCCGCCACGTCCGCTCCGCCGGCAACGTCGCCAAGCTTGATCTGGCGCTCTCGCGCATGCCGAGCTTCGCCGGCCTCTCCGGCCGCGACCATGCCGGCCGCATCGTCATCGCCCGCTCGATGACCCATGTCGAAGATGCCTTCAACCCGGCCAAGTACGGCGAGTTCTCGCCCGATCCGGTCATGGAGGTCGTGCTGCCGAGCCTGGCGGACAGCACGCTCGCGCCGGACGGCGCCTGCACGCTCTCGGCGCTGGTGCAATACGCACCCTACAAGCTCAAGGCAGGCTGGGAGACCGGCAAGCCCGCCTTCCTGCGGATCGTCCTCGACATCCTCGAGCGCCACGCACCGGGCCTCTCGGACACGATCCTCGCTGCCGAGCTTTCCACGCCGGCCGACATCGAGGCGGAATACAATCTTCCCGGCGGCCACTGGCACCATGGCGAATTGCAGGCCGACCAGTTGCTGGTCAACCGGCCGACGGGGGCGGCCTCCGGCTATGCCACGCCGATCGAGGGCCTGTATCTCGCCAGTGCCGGCGCCCATCCCGGCGGCGGCATCTCCGGCCTCGCCGGCTGGAACGCCGCCCGCCATATCCTTGCCGGAGACCGCCGATGAACGCCCTGACCAAGCCTGCAAACGCGGCCGAGGCGCGCCGCGCGGCGCGCGACCATATCGCCACCCCGCGGCTGGAAACGCCCTTCCATCCGCGGCTTTCCGCCCTCGACGCGGTCAACGACTGGTACAACTGGGCAGGCTACAAGGCCCCGCATGCGCTCTTCGACGAGGAGCTCGAATATTTCGCGATCCGCTCGACGGCAGCGCTCTTCGATATCTCGCCGATGGTGAAGTACCGGATCGCTGGTCCTGACGCCGAACGCTATCTCAACCGGCTGACGCTGCGCGACGTGCGCAAGCTCGGCGTCGGCCGCGTGCACTACACCGCCTGGTGCGACGACGACGGCCACGTGCTGGACGACGGCACGCTGTTCCGGCTCGGCGACCAGGACTTCCGTCTCTGCTGTCAGGAGCGCCACCTGCCCTGGCTGCTCGACAGTGCCTTCGGCCTTGCCGTGGACGTCCACGAGGAGACCGAAGAAATCGCCGGCGTCGCCCTGCAGGGGCCGACGAGCTATGCCGTGCTCGCGAAAGCCGGCTTTTCCGGCGCCGAACGGCTGAAGCCCTTCGACATCGGAAGCTTTGCCCATGACGGAGGGACCGTCACGATCTCGCGCACCGGCTTTACCGGCGACCTCGGCTACGAGCTGTTCGTCCCGCGCCAGGCCGCCCTGTCGCTCTGGGACCGTCTCTGGACGGCCGGCGCCGACCACGGCATCCGCGCCATCGGCTACGCCGCGCTCAATCGCACGCGCATCGAGGCGGGCTTCATCGTCGCCAATGCCGACTTCGTCACCGCCGAGGCCGCGCTACGCGCCGACCGCGTGCGCCTGCCCGACGAGATCGGCCTCGACTGGCTGGTCGATCCGGACAAGCCGAACTTCAACGGCCGCCGCGCCATTCTCGACGCCCGCCGGAATCAAACCCTGAAGCATGTCCTCGTAGGCCTTGAAATCGAAGGGAATGTTCCGGCCGAACATGCGATCGTCTATCACCGCGGCAAGCGCGAGGCGGGCCTCGTCACCGCCGCCATCTGGTCGCCCACCGCCAAGCGCAACATCGCGATTGCCAGTCTCGACCGGCCCTACGGCACGCGGTTCGTCGACGACCTCTGGGTGGAGATCTATGCGATGCGCGAACTGAAGTACCAGAAGATGATGAAGCGTGCGAAGATCGTCCCACGACCCTTCGTGAAGCTGGCGCGACGCACGGCCACGCCGCCGGGATTGCGATAGCGTTTGGGAGGGCCGAAAGCGGAACCGCCCCTCATCCGCCCGCCGGCACCTTCTCCCCGCAAGCGGGGAGAAGGAGGAATGCCGCGACGTCTCCGTCCCCTCTCCCCGCCTGCGGGGAGAGGGTCAGGGTGAGGGGCAATCCAGTTGCAGCCCCATCGACCGAAGGCGAGGCAGAAACGACACCGATGGACCAGGAAACCCGCCACCACTGGAACCTCATCCGCACGGCGACGGGCATCGACTGGTCGGGGCGGACCCGCTATGCGGCGGCCATGTATTTCCACCAGAAGGGCGAGATGAGCGCCGAGGTGCTGGAGATCTACCGCATCTGCTCGCGGCTTGACGCAGAAGATCCGCTATCCGTCCTAAGGCGTTGGAATATCGGCAAGGAGTGGATCGACAGGATGAGCGGCGAAGACGGCTGATCGAAGCAGATCAGGCCGCCCGCAGGCCGCGAATGAAGCGCGAAAGGCCGTCGCGGCCTTCGGCGGCGAGGTCGAAGCGGCGGCCGAACAGCAGCCATTCGACGCAAAGCCCCTTCATCATCCAGCAGAAGGAAGAGGCGAGCGCGCGTGGCGTCCAGCAGCGGTCGAGCTTGCCCGTCTCGGCTGCCCGGGCGAAGGCCTTCTCCAGGATGCGCACATGCTCGTCGAAGACCTGCTGCTGCTGTGCCAGCACCGGCGCCAGCTCGCCGCCATAGTCGCAGCGCAGCAGGATCGACAGGATCCGCTGGCGCTGCTCGTCCTTCGCCAGCACCTCGAGCCATTCCGCCGCCATGCGCTCGATCACCGCGAACACGTCAACGCCTTCCACCTCGAGCTCGCGGGCGATCATGTCCTCCTGCGGCAGCGGCACGGACTTGTAGAGCTCCATGAAGAGATCGGACTTGTTGGCGAAATGCCAATAAATGGCGCCGCGGGTCACGCCGGCGGCAAGCGCCACCTCTTCCATCGAGGCGTTGGAGACGCCCTTTTCGAAGAACACACGCTCCGCCGCATGGAGTATCTGCTGGCGCGTGGCTTCGGCGTGAGCTTTGGTCCTGCGCATGGTCCCCCCGTAGCCGGGAGCGCCCGCCTTGCGGCGGGCACTCGTTTCTCACTCGCCGGGTGCCGGCATTGGTTCCGCCGCCGGCTTTTCTTCCTTCGGCTTGCGGCCGAAGAGGTTCATGACGAACACGAAGAACACCGGGACGAAGAAGATGGCGAGGACGGTTGCCGAGATCATGCCGCCCATCACGCCCGTGCCGATCGCGTTCTGGCTGGCGGCGCTGGCGCCCGAGGCGATCGCCATCGGCAGCACGCCGAGGGTGAAAGCCAGCGAGGTCATCAGGATCGGGCGGAAGCGCAGCCGGCAGGCCTCGATCGTCGCCTCGAGCAGGGGCTTGCCCTCCGCTCGCAGATCCTTGGCGAACTCGATGATCAGGATCGCGTTCTTCGCTGACAGGCCGATGATGGTGATCAGGCCGACGAGGAAGTACACGTCGTTCGGCATGCCCCGCCAGGTCACCGCCAGCACCGAGCCGATGACGCCGAGCGGCACGACCAGCATGACCGACAGCGGGATCGACCAGCTTTCGTAGAGCGCGGACAGAAGCAGGAAGACGAACAGGATCGACAGCGCGATCAGCGCCGGCGCCTGCGAGCCGGACTGGATCTCCTGCAGCGACTGGCCCGTCCATTCGTAGCCGAAGCCGGTCGGCAGTTCGCCTGCCAGCCGTTCCATCTCGGCGATCGCGTCACCGGAGGAATAGCCGGGCGCGGCCTGGCCCGCGATGCGGATCGAGGGATAGCCGTTGTAGCCGACGATCTGCTGCGGCCCGCGGATCCACTCGACGGTGGCGAAGGACGACAGCGGCACCATACCGCCGCTGGCGTTGCGGACGTTGAGGTTCAGGAGGTCGGCGGTCTGCATGCGCTTTTCAGCCCCCGCCTGCACCGTCACGCGCTGCATGCGGCCGGCATTCGGGAAGTCGTTGACGTAGGACGAGCCGAGATTCGCCGAGATCGTCGAGTTGATGTCGGCGAAGGTCACCCCGAAGGTGTTGGCCTTCTCGCGGTCGATCAGCAGGTTGACCTGCGCGGCGTCCGGCATGCCCTCGATGCGCAGGCCGGTCACGACCGGGCTCTTCGCGGCCGCGGCCATCAGCTGGTCGCGTGCGGCAGACAGCGCAGCCTGCCCCATTCCGCCGCGGTCCTGCAGACGGAAGGTGAAGCCGGTCGAGTTGCCAAGCCCCTGGATCGGCGGCGGCGACAGCGAGAACGTCAGCGCGTCCTTGATGCCGAAGAGCTGCATGTTGGCGCGGCCGGCGATCGCCTCGGCCGAATCTTCCGGCCCGCGTTCGGACCAGTCCTTCAGCGGAACGAAGGCAAGGCCGGCATTCTGGCCGGTGCCGGAGAAGCTGTAGCCGGAGATGGCCACGATGTCGGCGACCGCCTTCTCGTCCAGGAAGATCTTCTCGACCTGCTGGATGACCTCGGCGGTCCGCGTGCCGCTCGCCTCGGACGGAGCCTGCATGTCGACGATCAGGTAGCCCTGGTCCTCGTTGGGAAGGAACGAGGTCGGAAGCTGCAGATAGGCATAGGCGAGCCCGACGAGCAGCGCGAGATACACGACCATCAGCCGGCCGGAACGCCGCACGACCTTGCCGACCACGCCGGAATAGCCATGCGCCGTCCTGTCGAAGCCGCGGTTGAACCAGCCGAAGAAGCCGCGCTTCTCGTGGTGCCCCTGCGGGATCGGCTTGAGGAAGGTCGCGCACAGCGCCGGCGTCAGCGACAGCGCCAGGAAGCCCGAGAACAGGATCGACACCACCATGGTCAGGCTGAACTGCTGGTAGATGATGCCGACGGCGCCCGGGAAGAAGGCCATCGGGATGAACACCGCCGACAGCACCAGCGTAATGCCGATGATCGCGCCGGTGATCTGGCCCATCGCCTTCTTCGTGGCTTCCTTCGGCGACAGCCCCTCCTCGGCCATGATGCGCTCGACGTTCTCGACCACGACGATCGCGTCGTCGACGAGGATGCCGATCGCCAGCACCATGGCGAACATGGTCAAAACGTTGATCGAGAAGCCCGAGACGTACATCGCAGCACAGGTCCCGAGCAGCGCCACCGGCACCACGAGCGTCGGGATGATCGTGTAGCGGATGTTCTGCAGGAACAGGAACATCACGATGAACACGAGCCCGATCGCCTCGATCAGCGTGTGGATGACCTTCTCGATCGACACTTCGACGAAGGGCGTCGTGTCGTAGGGGATGCTGTATTCGACGCCGGCCGGGAAGAACTTCGCCAGTTCCTCCATCTTTGCGCGCACGCCGGCAGCCGTGGACATGGCGTTGCCCGTGGGCGACAGCTGCACGCCGATGGCGGCGGTGGGATTGCCGCTCAGGCGCGTCGAGAAGTTGTAGTCTTCACCGCCGACCTCGATGGCGGCGACGTCGCGCAGCCGCACCGACGAGCCGTCCGGATTGGCGCGCAGCACGATCGAACCGAATTCCTCCGGCGAGGTCAGCTGGCCGCGGACGAGTACGGTCGCGGAGATCTGCTGGCCGATCGGGTTCGGCTGCGCACCGATCCGTCCAGCCGAGACCTGCGCGTTCTGCACCGAGATCGCGTTGTTGACGTCATCGACCGTCAGGTTGAGGCCGACCATCTTGTCGGGATCGAGCCAGACGCGCATCGAGCGCTGGGTGGAGAACAGCGTCGCACTGCCCACACCGGGGACACGGCGGATTTCGCCCAGCACGTTGCGGCTCAGATAGTCTCCGAGGCCGATCGCGTCGGTGTTGCCGTCGGTCGACGACAGCGCCACCACCATGAGGAAGGACGTGCTGGCCTGCTCGACGCGCATGCCCTGCTGGGTCACGGCCTGCGGCAAACGCGGCTCGACGCGGGCGATGCGGTTCTGCACCTCGACCTGCGCCTCGCCGATATCCGTTCCCGGCGCGAACGTCACGTTGATGGAGATGCGGCCGGACGATTCCGAGGTCGATTCGAAGTAGATCAGCCCGGGCACGCCGTTCAGCTCTTCCTCGATCGGCCGCGTCACCGACTGGTAGATGTCCTCGGGCGACGCGCCCGGATAGTTGGTCGAGATCGAGATCTGCGGCGGCGCCACGTTCGGATACTGCGCCACCGGCAGCATCGGGATCGTGATCACGCCGGCCAGCATGATGAAAATGGCGACGACCCAGGCGAAGATCGGCCTGTCGATGAAAAATCTAGGCATTGTTCAGGACCTCAGTTCGCTTTCGCCGCCGGCTCTGCCGCCTCGCCGGCGGCCGCAGGCGCCTCGGCGGCCTCGGCCGGCTTCTCCGCAGGTGCCTGACCGGCCGGTTGCCAGTCGGCGGGTGCGACGGTGGCGCCGGGGCCGATCTTCTGGAAACCCTCGACCACGACCTTCTCGCCTGGCTGCAGCCCGCTCGTCACGATGAAACGCTGGTCGACCGCACGACCGACATTGACGCGCCGGACCTCCAGGACATTCTCCGCATTCACGACGTAGAGCTGGGCCTGCCCGGCCGTGTCGCGCTGGATGGCCTGCTGCGGCACGAGGATCGCGCTCTTCTGGATGCCCTGCTGGATCTGGACGCGGACATACATGCCCGGCAGCAGATCGTTGTCGGGGTTCGGGAACTCGCCGCGCAGCGTCACCTGGCCGGTCGTCTCGTCGACGGCGGCTTCGGAGAACAGCAGCTTGCCGATATGGCCATAGGCGGTGCCGTCGTCGAACAGCAGTGTCACATCAGCAGAATCGTCGTTCATCAGGTCGCCGTCCTGAAGCGCCTTGCGCAGGCGGATCAGATCGGTGGCCGACTGGGTGAAGTCGGCGTAGACCGGGTCGAGCTGCTGGATCGTCGCCAGCGCCTCGCTGCTGCTGCTGCTGACGAGTGCGCCCTCGGTGATCAGCGCCCGGCCGATGCGGCCGGTGATCGGCGCCTTCACCTCGGAATATTCGAGGTTCAGCTTTGCCGTCGCAAGGCCGGCCTCGGCGATGGCGACGTCGGCGTCCGCCGCGGCAAGCTGCGCCACCGCGTCGTCGAACTGCTGCGCGGAGGCGACGTTCGACTTCTTCAGCTGTTCCTGCCGGTCGGCCGCCTGCTTGGCCTGCAACTGCACGGCCTTGGCCCGCCGGAGCGTGCCCTCGGCGCTGTCAACCTGGACGCGGAAGGGCTCCGGATCGATGCGGTAGAGCACTTCGCCCTCGTTGACGATCGAGCCCTGCTCGAACACGCGCTCGACGATGATGCCGGAGATGCGCGGGCGAACCTCGGCGATGCGGGTCGCGGCGATGCGGCCCGGCAACTCGTTCATGATCGGCGCTTCTTCGGACTTGGTGGTGACGACTGCGACCGGCGTCGGCGGCATCGCCGGCGCAGCGGCCTGCTTGTCCTCCTCCTTCTGGCATCCGGCCAAAAACAGCAGGCTGCCCAGTGTCGCAATTGCAATCGGTCTGATGATGCGCATCGGTTTTTCCACGAAACGAGGGAAGGCCAGTGGCCTCGAAAAAGGTCAGGTCGAGGCCGGAAGGCCTTGAAAAGAATCGATGCGGAGAACCGTAAGTCCCCCGCATCGCCGTTATACAAACAGTTCTGTATGTTAATTCCTGTCCAAGCGCAATCCGATTTCGCACCGCACAATGGACCAATCACGAAATTGTGATGAGGGACCTCATCGTATCACTTTACCGTCAACCCCGAAACGATGGAGCTGCCCGGCATTGGCCGTGGCATGCACGATCTCGTCCGGCTCGTAGTGGTGTTCGCCGAACAGCCGCACGGTCAGAAGCCCGGCCTTGTCGCTGTCGAGATAGACGATCGTATCGGCGCCGAGATGCTCGACATGGACGATCCTTCCGCTCCACTCACCGCTCTCGCGCGACAGCGCCATGTGTTCCGGGCGGATGCCGATCGTGGTCGCGTCGCTGCGTCCGAGCCTCGAAGCGTCGATGAAATTCATCGCCGGCGAGCCGATGAAACCGGCGACGAACAGGTTGGCCGGCTTGTTGTAGAGCTCCATCGGCGAACCGACCTGCTGGATGACGCCGCCGTCGAGCACGACGATCTTGTCGGCCAGCGTCATCGCCTCCACCTGGTCGTGGGTGACGTAGATCATCGTCGCCTTCAGTTCGCGGTGCAGCCGCGCGATCTCGAGGCGCGTATTGACGCGCAGGGCCGCGTCGAGGTTGGAGAGCGGCTCGTCGAACAGGAACAGCTTCGGCTCGCGCACGATGGCGCGCCCGATCGCCACGCGCTGGCGCTGCCCGCCCGAAAGCTCGGCCGGGCGCCGGTCGAGGTACTTCTCCAGCGACAGCATGGAGGACGCCTTCTTCGTCCGCGCCTCGATCTCCGCCTTCGGCGCGCCGGCCTGCTTGAGGCCGAGGCCCATGTTGTCCTTCACGCTCAGATGCGGATAGAGCGCATAGGACTGGAACACCATGGCGATGCCGCGCCTGGCCGGCGGCACCGCGCCGACTTCCGCGCCGTCGATCAGGATATTGCCCGACGTCGCATCGTCGAGGCCGGCGATGATGCGCAGGAGCGTCGATTTTCCGCAGCCCGACGGTCCGACGAAGATGACGAACTCGCCATCGGCAACGTCGAGATCGATGCCCTTCAGCACGTCGACCGGCCCGAAGGACTTGCGCACGGATTTCAGTTGCAGGGAGCCCATCGTCGTTCCTTCTTTTATAGTTTCACCGGCCGGCCGGTGCGCACGCTCTCGTCGGCGGCAAGGCAGATCCTGAGCGACTGCACCGCATCGTCCATGTGCCGGCTCAGGTCGATATCCTCGCGGATCGCCTTCAGCACATAGGCCTGCTCGCGGTCGCAGAGCTCCTGGTGGCCCGGCTCGCCGGCCATCTTCAGGTCTTCGTCGGCCTTGATGAAGCGGCCGTCCGGCCCGGTCTCGGCATTGTGCAGGCGGATCACCGCCGTCTTGGTGTGCGTGTCGATATCGTCGGACTTGGCGTTCGGGTCCATGACGATCGATACCGATCCCTTCGGCGACATCACGTCTTTGACGAAGAAGGCCGTCTCAGAGATCATCGGCCCCCAGCCGGCCTCGTACCAGCCGAGCGAACCGTCGTCGTAGAGCACCTGCAGGTGGCCGTAATTGTACATGTCCGGCGCGATCTCGTCGGAGAGCCTTAAGCCCATGCCGCGCACCTCGACCGGCCTTGCGTCGGTGATCTGGCACATGACATCCACATAATGCACCCCGCAATCGACGATCGGCGGCGTCGTCTGCATCAGCGCCTTGTGCGTCTCCCAGGTCGGCCCGCTCGACTGCTGGTTCAGGTTCATGCGGAACACGTAGGGGCCACCGAGTTTTCGCGCCTCGGCGATCAGCCGCATCCAGGAAGGATGATGGCGAAGGATATAGCCGACGACGAGCTTGCGGCCATTCGCCCTGGCGCAGGCGACGACGCGCTCGGCATCGGCCACCGTCGTCGCCAGCGGCTTCTCGACGAACACATGCGCACCGGCCTCCATCGCCATCACCGCAAAATCGGCATGGCTGTCGGAATAGGTGTTGATCGAGCAGAGCTCCGGCTTCAGCGCCTTCAACGCCTCGGGAAACGACGGCAGGATCTCATAGCCGGAAAGCGCCTCCGGCAGCTCCACCTTCGAACGGTTGACGAGGCCCGCGATCTGGAAGCCCGGGTTCTCGTGATAGGCGAGCGCATGGCTGCGCCCCATATTGCCGAGGCCGGCGGAAAGGACGCGGATGGGAGAAGTGGAGCTCATACTTTTATTCCTTCACAAGAGACGTCGGCGCAGGCAGCCCCCTCACCCGGCCTCCGCTGCGCTCGGCCACCCTCTCCCCGAGGGGAGAGGAGGATCGGAAGCGTTGCGGCAATCTCCCTCTTCTCCCCCTCGGGGAGAAGGTGCCCGAAGGGCGGATGAGGGCGAAGCTCCGGTCGGCAAACATTCATTTCACCGCTCCCGACGTAATGCCGCGGATCAGCTGCCGCGAGAAGGCGAGATAGAGGACGAGGACCGGCAGGATCGCCAGCGACAGGGCCGCCAGTACCGCGTTCCAGTTGGTGACGAACTGGCCGATGAAGATCTGCGAGCCGAGCGTGACCGTCTTGGTCGCCTCGCCGGGCGCGAGGATCAGCGGGAACCACAGGTCGTTCCAGATCGGGATCATGGTGAAGACGGCCACCGTCGCCATGGCGGGCCGCACCAGCGGCAGCACCAGCCGGAAGAAGATGGAATATTCCGAAAGCCCGTCGATCCGCCCGGCGTTCTTCAGGTCGTCGGAGACGGTGCGCATGAATTCCGACAGGATGAACACCGCGAGCGGCAGCCCCTGCGCGGTATAGACGAGGATCAGCGCCGTCAGCGTGTTGACAAGCCCGGTCGCCACCATCCCCTGCAGGATCGCCACCGTGCCGAGCCGGATCGGGATCATGATGCCGAGCGCGAGATAGAGCCCCATCAGCGTATTGCCGCGGAAGCGGTACTCCGACAGCGCGAACGCCGCCATCGCCCCGAACAGGAGTACGAGAAAGATCGAGACGATCGTGACGATCAGGCTGTTCTGGAAGTAGAGCGCGAAATCCCCCTGCCCCAGCACCGTGTGGTAGCCGACGAGATCGAAGGTCGCAGGCGTGGGGACCTGCATCGGGTTGCGGAAGATCGCGTTGCGGTTCTTGAACGAGTTGATGATCGTCAGGAACACCGGGAAGACCGCGATCAGCGTATAGGCGATCAGGGCCGCGTGGACGAAGGCGGTACGGGACAGCGAGGTGCGTGCCTTGGACATGGTAGCCCCCTCAGAACTGGTAGCGGCGGATGCGCCGCTGGATGACGAAGAGATAGAGCGAGACGCCGGCGAGGATGATCAGGAACATCACCGTCGCGATCGTTGCTCCCATCGAACGGTCTCCCAGTTGCAGCTGGAAACCGAAGAAGGTGCGGTAGAGCAGCGTGCCGAGAATGTCCGTCGAACCATCCGGCCCGGCGAGAGCCCCCTGCACGGTGTAGACCAGGTCGAAGGCGTTGAAATTGCCGACGAAGGTGAGGATCGAGATGATGCCGATCGCCGGCAGGATCAGCGGCAGCTTGATCTTGAAGAACTGCGCCCAGCCGGTGACCCCGTCGCATTCGGCGGCCTCGATCACCTCTTCCGGAATGCTGAGCAGCGCCGCATAGATCAGCATCATCGGAATGCCGACATATTGCCAGACCGAGATCAGCGAGACCGCGATCAGCGCCGAGCCGGGCCTTCCGAGCCATGGCGCGAACAGGGATTTCATCCCGACGAGGTCCATCAGATAGGGCGACACGCCCCAGATCGGCGACAGGATCAGTTTCCAGATGAAGCCGACGATGACGAAGGAGAGCAGCGTCGGCAGGAAGATGGCGGTGCGGTAGAAGGCGGCGCCGCGCAGCTTCGGCACCGACAGCAGGGCCGCGAGCGCGATCCCGATCGGGTTCTGCACCAGCATGTGGATGGCAAAGAAGATGAAGTTGTTTTTCAGCGCGTTCCAGAAATCAGACGCCCAGCGGGCATCGCCGAACAGCGTCTTGAAGTTGGCGAGGCCGACGAAGGTGGATTGCCCATCGACGGTGTTGAACAGGGAGAGCCTGAGCGTCTCGAACAGTGGCAGGATCATCACCGCGCTGTAGACGACGAGCGCCGGCAGCAGGAAGACAGCGATATGCCAGCGCCGCGGCCGGCGGACGGCTTGCAATTCGGCTTCTGAAACTGTGGCGTCCGTCATGCTCTTCTGCCCGCTTGTCGACCGGTGGTTCGATGCGTTGTCCGCAACAGGCGGACGGACCTCACGCAGCCGGTCCCGCCGCGCGATGCCATGCCGGAAGCCCGGCAGATGACGTTCAACTTACATGTTTTCGCGCGGATGACACGAACACCAGATCGCGATCAACGGGACGTCACGCGCCCCTCATCCGCCTGCCGGCACCTTCTCCCCGCAAGCGGGGAGAAGGACCGTTGCCGCACGGTCCTCCGGTGATGGTCACGAAGGGATCGGCAATCGCTGAGCAAGTCCCCTCTCCCCGCTTGCGGGGAGAGGGCCAGGGTGAGGGGCAAACCTGGCCCCGAGCCGCACTCACTTCGCCGGCTTGTACCAGCTGTCGAGGCCCTTCTGCAGCTTCTCGCCGGCCACTTCCGGCGTGTCGGTGCCGTTGATGACGTTGGCCGATTCCGTCCAGGTCTCGTTTTCCAGGTTCGGCGTGCCGCGCGACAGGATCTGGTAGGTCGAGCGGATCGTCGGCTTGCACTTCTCACGCCAGGAGACGAATTCCTGCGCCAGCGGATCGGCCATCTTCACCGCCGTCGAGTTCAGGCTGAAGAAGCCCGGCAGCGAGTTGGCGTAGATGTCGGCAAATTCCGGCGAGGCGACGAAGGTCAGGAACTTCTTCGCCGCATCCGCATTGGCGCTCTTGGCGTTCAGGCCGATGCCGATGTCGTTGTGGTCGGAGATGTAGCAGGTGTCGCCGGCAGCCTTCACCGGCGGCGGGAATGCGCCCATCTTGAACTGCGCCTGGGTGTTGAACAGGCCGATCTCCCAGGAACCGGCCGGGAAGATCGCGGCACGGCCGAGCGTGAACAGGTTCTGGCTGTCCGGATAGGTCTGCGCCTCGAATCCGTCGCCGAGATAGTCCTTCCACTTGGCGAGCACGCGGTAGGGTTCGACCCACGGCTCGTCGGTCAGCTTCTGCTCGCCCTTGATCAGGGCCGCGCGGCCTTCCTCACCCTTCCAGTAGGTCGGGCCGATGTTCTGGTAGCCCATGGTCGCGGCTTCCCAGAGATCCTTCGTGCCCATCGCCATCGGGATGTAGTTGCCGTCGGCCTTGATCTTGTCGAGCGCTGCGAAGAACTCGGCCTCCGTCGTCGGCACGGCGATGCCGAGCTGGTCGAAGGCGTCCTTGTTGTAGATGAAGCCGTGGATGACGGATGCCATCGGCACGCAGAAGGTGGTGGCGCCGTCGTCGGTGGTCCAGGCGGACTTGGCGACGTCGGAGAAGTTCTCCATGCCGGAAAGATCGTTCAGGGCGGCCAGATGCCCCTTGTTGAACAGTTCCAGCGAGGCGTCGAACGGACGGCAGGTGATGAGGTCGCCGGCCGAGCCGGCGTCGAGCTTGGCGTTCAGTGCGGCGTTGTATTCGGTCGGCGCGGTCGGCGCGAACACCACCTTGATGCCGGGGTTCTTCGCCTCGAAGGCCGGGATGATCTTCTCCTGCCAGATCGACAGGTCGTCGTTGCGCCAGCTCTCGATCGTCAGCGTGGCGTCCTGCGCCTGGGCGAGGCCCGCCGTGCCGAGGACGCTCGTGGCAAGGAGTAGCCCCTTGATCAGATTGCGTGTCATGACATTCTCCCTTTTGTGCGCCTGTTTGGCGCGTTCCCGTTATTGGAAGGTCTTCAGGGCGCGCCGCAGGCTTTGCCCGGAATGATTGAGCGCGGCGTCGGCCGCGGCCTTGTCTTTTGCGCCGGCGGCGATCAGCACAGCCACCTTGACGGATCCTTCGGACTGTTCCAGCAACAGCCCCGCCGTCTCGACGTCGACGCCGGCGATACCGGCGACGATGCGCGCCGCGCGGTCCTTCAGCTTGATGTTATCCGCCTTGAGGTTGACCATGTAGCCGTCGTGCACATGGCCGAGTTGGATGCCGACGAGCGTCGAGAACATGTTGAAGGCGATCTTCTGCGCCGTCCCCGCCCCCATGCGCGTCGAGCCGGAGATCACTTCCGGCGGCGTCTGCAGCAGGATCGAGATGTCGGCATAGGCAAAGAGCGGCGCGCCGGGATTGTTGGCGAGCGCGATCACCTTGGCATCGTGCTCGCGGGCATGGTCGGCAATGGCGATCGCATAGGGCGTCGTGCCGCTGGCGGTGACGCAGATCACGCAGTCGCCCTTGCCGAGCCCCGCCCTTTCGGCGTCGGCGAGCGCAAGCGCCTCGTCGTCCTCGTAGCCGCCGGCAAGGTCCTCGAGGCTGGCGGCACCGCCGGCGAGCAGGATGACGATCCGGTCGCGCGCGATGCCGTAGGTGCCCGGAAGCTCCAGCGCGTCCGCCATTGCCATCAGCCCGGAACTGCCGGCGCCGACATAGACGAGCCGCCCGCCGGAACGCAGGGCGTCGGCCGCCAGCTTCGCCGCCTCGGCAATGTCCTCGATCGCCGCATCGACGGCACCTGCGGCCTGCCGCTGGGCCGAAGACAGCACCTTGAGCACCTCGACCGGGCTGCGCTCGTCGAGGCCCTCCGCCTGTTCATGCCTGGCTTCGGTTCTGGCTGATGCCATGAAGTGTTCTCCCTTGGCGGGAATTTAAGGCCAAAAACATACCAATTGTCCATAGGAAATTAACGACCACCAGTGGAAAAATCGCGATTTATGATTTTATCATTTTATTTCAATCGCATAAAACGCAACCAGGCAGACCCGACCGATTTCCCCTTGGTTAATGGTATTTTTTTGGTATTGTCAGTTTCGGAGGTCCCCATGGCAGATTTCATCATCGGCATAGATGGCGGCGGCACCAGTTGCCGCGCGGCGGTCGCAGATCCGCAGGGCACGATCCTCGGCCGCGGCAAGAGCGGCTCCGCCAACATCCTGACCGATCCGAACAGCGCCATCCAGAGCATCACCGAGGCGGCGCAGGCGGCCTTCCGCGATGCGAAACTGCCCATGGACGGGGTGAAGGATGCCACAGCCTTCCTCGGCCTCGCCGGCACCAATGTCGGCAACCTCACGCAATATGTGCGCGAGCGCCTGCCCTTCCGCCACACCGACATCGATTCCGACGGCCTGATCGCCCTGCAGGGCGCGATCGGTGATGCCGAGGGCTCCGTCGCCATCCTCGGCACCGGCACCATCTTCATGGCCCGCAAGGCAGGCAAGGTCCACTATATCGGCGGCTGGGGCTTCACCATCGGCGATCTCGGCGGCGGCGCCCGGCTCGGCCATGCGCTGCTGCAGGAGGCGCTGCTGGCCCATGACGGCATTCGCCCGGGCTCGGCCGTCACCGACGCCGTCCTCAACGAGTTCCGCCACGACCCGACCGCCATGGTCGAGTTCGCCCGCCATTCCAAGCCCGGCGATTTCGGCCGCTACGCTCCCCTCGTCTTCCAGCATGCGGAGCAGGAGGACCCCGGCGCACTGGCGCTGCTCGGCCAGGCGGCGCGCTCCGTCAACGAGGCGCTCGACGCGATCACCCGCATCGGCGGCCACGAGCGGCTCTGCCTGCTCGGCGGCCTCGCCCCCCTCTATCCGGCCTGGCTGGAACCTCGCCACCGCAAGATCCTGGTCGAGCCCCAGGCCGATGCCCTTTCCGGCGCCGTCGCACTCGCGGCCAAGCGCCACCGGACGAGAGCCGGAGGCGCCGCATGACGGCACTGCTGGCCGCGATCCTGTCGCCCGAGCGCCTCCAGGCCGGCGGATCGGGTCCGCTGTACCTGAAGCTGCGCCAGACGCTGGAGGATGCGATCCAGTCCGGCAAGCTCAACCATGGCGATGCGCTGCCGCCCGAGCGCGACCTCGCCGACTATGCCAACATCAGCCGGGTGACCGTCCGCAAGGCGGTCGACGATCTCGTCAGGGACGGGCTGCTGGTGCGCCGGCACGGCTCGGGCACCTTCGTGGTCAAGCCGGTCTCCAAAGTGGAGCAATCGCTGTCGCGGCTGACCTCGTTTACCGAGGACATGGCCCGGCGCGGCCTGACGACGCGGGCGCAATGGCTGGACCGTGGCCTGTTCCACCCCTCGCCCGACGAGATGATGATCCTCGGCCTGCCGGCGGACGCGCTGGTGGCACGGCTCGGCCGCCTGCGCATCGCCGACGACATGCCGCTTGCGATCGAGCGCGCCTGCATCTCGTCGGAGTTCCTGCCCGATCCGGTGCAGGTGACCGGCTCGCTCTATGCCGCGCTCGGGCAGCGCGGCTTCCGCCCGGTCCGCGCGGTGCAGCGCATATCGGCCTATAATATCAAGGAGCCCGACGCGGCTCTGCTCGGCGTTACGGCCGGCGTTGCCGGCCTGTCGATCGAACGCGTCTCCTACCTTGCCTCCGGCAGGGTCGTGGAATTCACCCGCTCGCTCTACCGGGGCGATGCCTATGACTTCGTGGCGGAGCTGACGCTCTCGGATACGTGAGCGCGCCGCACAGACCGAAAGACAAGACCATGCAGACCAATATGCGCCGTGAAGTCAACGAGATCCCGGAGGCCGCAGCCCGCCTGCTGTCCGACCAGAAGGATGCGATCGCGCACGCCGGAAGCGCGCTCAGGGCCGCCGATCCGCGCTTCGTCGTCACCGTCGCCCGCGGCTCCTCCGACCACGCCGCGCTCTTCCTCAAGTATGCGATCGAACTGACCGCCGGCCGGCCCGTCGCTTCGCTCGGCCCCTCGCTCGCCTCGATCTATGGCGCGAAGCTGAAGCTCGACGGCGGCGCGGCCATCGCGATTTCGCAGTCCGGCAAGAGCCCCGACATCGTCGCCATGGCGAAGGCTGCGACCGATGCCGGGGCGATCTCGATGGCGCTGACCAATACGCTCCCCTCGCCGCTCGCCGACGCCTGCAGCCATCCGCTCGACATCTGCGCCGGGCCGGAGATCAGCGTCGCCGCCACCAAGTCCTATGTGAACTCGATCGTGGCCGGCCTCGCCATTCTCGCCGAATGGACCGGCGATGCCGCGCTGAAGACGGCCGTCGCCGCCCTGCCTGACCAGTTCGCAAAGGCGATCGCGCTCGACTGGAGCGGGCTGATCGAAGACCTCGCCGCCGCGCAGTCGCTCTACGTGCTCGGCCGCGGCCCCGGCCTTGCGATCGCCAGCGAGGCGGCGCTGAAATTCAAGGAGACCTCCGGCCTGCATGCGGAAGCCTATTCCTCCGCCGAGGTCCTGCATGGCCCCGTCGCCCTCGTCGGCCCCTCCTTCCCGGTGATCGCGCTCGCCGCCCGCGACGCCGCCGAGCAATCGGTCACCGGCATGGCCGACGGGCTGGCTGAGAAAGGCGCCTATGCCTGCGTCACCTCGGCAGGCGCGAGCACGGCGAAGACGCTGCCCTTCGTCGCGACCGGCCATCCGATCACCGACGCCCTGGCGCTGATCGTGCCCTTCTACGGCTTCGTCGAGGCCTGGTCGCGCGCCCGCGGCCTGGACCCGGACAAGCCCGTCAACCTCAAGAAAGTGACGGAGACGAGATGAGCGCGCTCACCGCATTCACCGGCGCCCGGATATTCGACGGCGACCTCTGGCATGAGGATGCGGCCCTGCTGGTCGAGAATGGCAAGGTCGAAGCCATCGCCACGGCCGGGGACATTCCGGCCGGCGCAGCGCGCACCCCGCTCGACGGCGCCAGCATCGTGCCGGGCTTCGTCGATCTTCAGGTCAATGGCGGCGGCGGCGTGCTCCTGAACGAGCAGCCCGACGTCGACGGCATCCGCACGATCTGCGCCGCCCACGCCCGCTTCGGCACCACGGCGCTCCTGCCGACGCTGATCACCGATACCCCCGAGGTCACCGCCCGCACGGTCGCGGCCGGCATCGCCGCCAAGGCCGATAACGTACCGGGCTTCCTCGGCCTGCATCTCGAGGGCCCGCATCTGTCGATCGCCCGCAAGGGCGCACACGATCCGAAACTGATCCGCCGGATGGAGGCGGACGACCTCGAACGCATCGTCACGGCACGTAGAAAGCTCGATGCGCTGCTGGCGACGGTGGCGCCGGAAAGCGTCGACAACGACCAGATCACAGCCCTCGCCGAAGCCGGCGTCACCGTCAGCCTCGGCCACTCCGACAGCGGCTACAGGGTGGTGTCGGACGCGGTTGCGGCCGGCGCCAGCATGATGACCCATCTCTTCAACGCCATGAGCCCGCTCGGCCACCGCGAGCCGGGCATGGTGGGCGCCGCACTCGACCTCGGCCACCTCAACGCCGGCCTGATCGCCGACGGCTTCCATGTCGATCCCGTCTCGATCGGCGTGGTGCTCCGCGCCAAGAAGGGCCCGGGCCGCATCTTCCTCGTCACCGACGCCATGTCGACGATCGGCACGGACATGACCGGCTTCACCCTCAACGGCCGCGAGATCTTCCGCAAGGACGGCCGGCTGACGCTTGCCGACGGAACGCTCGCCGGCGCCGACATCGACATGATCGCCTGCGTCCGCTTCATGCATGCACAGGTCGGCCTCGACCTCGAGGAGGCGCTGCGCATGGCCTCGCTCTACCCGGCCGAAGCCATCGGCATGACCGGCCGCAAGGGCCGCCTCACGCGCGGCCACGATGCCGATTTCGCCGTGCTCGACGACGACCTCGCGGTGCGCGCGACCTTCATCGGAGGAGCACAGGCCTACGGCATCGATCGCAGGGCCAAGTGACGGATCGCGCCCGGGTCAGGCTAGCCCGGGTCAGGCGAGAATGTCGAAGTCGCCCGCGGTCATCTTCAGCTTCTTGTCGAGGGTGGCGAAAAGGATCGCGTCGGACGAACCGGTCCCGTCGCGGTCATACCAGAGCTTGCCGTTCTTGCTGTCGTAGATGACGCGGTCGTCCTTGTCGTGCGCCCTGGCGCCAATGTGAAACGCCTTGGAGGCGAGATCGCCGACCTTGCCGGCCCGGGTGAAGACATCGTTGTCGAGCCAGATCACGTCGTCCTTGACCGAGAAATCGTCGATCCGGTCGACGTTCTTCGAACCCGGCTTGGTGTTGAAGACGAACTTGTCCTTGCCGGAATCGCCGATCAGGACGTCCTTGCCAGCGCCGCCGTAGATCTTGTCGTTTCCAGAGCCGCCGGAGATCCTGTTGGCGCCCTTGTCGCCGGTCAGCGTGTCGGAATGGCTCGATCCGGTGAGGTTCTCGATCGAGGAATAGCTATCCCCCTTCGCCTCCCGGGTGTTCGTCGACGGCTTCGCCAGGCTCGCCACCACGCCCTTGTTCGCCCCGGCGTAAGAAGCGGTATCGGTGCCGGAGCCGCCGGAAAGCTTGTCCGCACCGGTGCCGCCGATCAGTTCGTCCGCCCCCTTCTTGCCGAGCAGCGTATCGTCACCGCGGCCGCCCGACAGGACATTGGCGCGTCCGTCGCCCTTGAGCCGGTCGTCGCCGTCGAGCCCCGAAAGCATGCCGGTCGCGTCGACGGTGCGGTCGTCGGCACCGGCCGTGCCGCGGCCGAAGATCATCCCCGCAATGCCCTCGTCGTCGATATCGATCGAATCGGAGGTGTAGGTAATGACGAAGCCGCCGCCCGACAGCGCCGCGACGGACACGTCCTGCTGATCGTCGTAGCGATCGGCATCGATTCCGACCTCGAACACCTTGCTGAGCGGCTTGCCGCTCGCCGACAGGATCAGGCCATAGGCGTCGTCGCCAATGTCGCTCGCGACCAGCGAATCCTGGGTCCAGGTCACGACATACTGCCCGGTCGTCAGCCGCGCCATCTCGAGGTCGCCGACGACGGTTCCCTTCTCGAAGATGGGGGTGGCTGCCGTCACCTTCCTGCCCCGGTCGTCATAGGCGGAGAAATAGAGCGACAGCGAGCCGGCGTCGTCATCGTCCGATTTCGTCCAGTCCAGATTGACGACGGCGAAACCGCCGCCGGCACGGGCCGCGACGGAATAGCCGTAGTTCTCGCTGTCGCTCCAGAAGCCGCCGGCGCCGCCCTTGTGCGGCGTCAGCGCGAAGTCGGATTTGATCACCCTGCCCTTCTCGTCCAGCAGACTGGCACGCAACTGGTTGCGGCCGTCATTGGTGCCGTCGTTGATCGCCGCCTCGGAGTTCCAGATGATCACGCTGTTGCCGTTGGTCAGCGCCGTGGACTTGGTCAACAGTTCGTCGAAGTCGTACGATTTGGTGTTCAGGACCTTGTCCCGACCCCGCGCCTGGCCGCTGGCGGTATAGGCGCGCGAATAGACCTCGTCGAACCGGGATTGCGACCTGTCGAGGCCAAAGGACACGACGAACCCGCCGTCGCCGGTCGCGACCACGTCCGGCGCAAGCGCCTCGAAGGACGAAACGGTATCGACCTGAAACGCCCCCGTGACCCTTGCGCCCTTGGTGTCGAAGATCTGCGCCATGATATGGGCGCCGTTCGAGAAGATCGCATCGTCCAGCGCCTCGGCCCAGGTCACGACGATGTTGCCGTTCTTGAGTTGCGTGGCCTGCGGCGAGCCCGAATGCGCGCCAATGATGCCCCGCATCACCGTTTCACCGCCCGAAGGCCGGCCGCTGGCATCGTAGAACTGTCCGGCGACATAGGTGGCGACCGAATCGGAATCGTCGTACTCGTTGAGATAACTCGACCAGGTCACCAGGAAGCCGCCGCCGCGAAGTGCCAGGACGTTCGAATCGTCCTGCCAGTTGCCCTGATAGCTGTTGACCCGGAATTCCACTGCCATCACATGCCTCCCGCGCTAACTGGGGCGCCACACTAAAAGCTGTTTGTGACAGTTGTAAATCTTTCGGGCGATCTGCTTTTGCGCGCAGCCGGTCACCCGCCCGCGGTGAGCCGGACGAAAGCGACCGCATGCAGCACGAACGCCTGCGGGGTTTTCCCGGGCGAGAACGCGGCATCGAAGACCCGCAGCCGCCCAACGACATGGCTGATCGCTCCCCTCGCTTGGCTCGCGTTCCCGTATTAATTGAACGCCGGAAACGACCCGCCGCAGGTCCACGCCGCCCATATATTAGAAATACCTGTTAATCCGATGTAAATCGCTTCCCCACCCGTCCCTTGCGGCCCGTCCGTTCCGGCTCTAGGTTGCAGGCCGGCAACGACGTCCCCGGTTCGGGACGGCGGCCTCAACGACGTGCACGCGCTCCGCCGGCACGGCATCCGGGCGGAGCAGACAGGAAACGACATGGAACTGGTCTTCGACGGACACAACGACGTCTTGCTGCGGCTGCTCGTCAACATGCAGGGCGGCGGCGATCCGGCCGCGGAGTTCCGGGACGGCACCGACCAGGGGCATATCGACGGTCCGCGGGCCCGCACAGGCGGCCTCGCCGGCGGCATGTGCGCCATCTACGTCTCGTCCGGCCGTTTCGAACTGCGCCGGCCCGATGCCGACGGCCACTACGACACTCCGATGGAGCCGCCGCTCGAACGCCAGCCGTCGCTGGATACCGCCCTTGCCATGGCCGCGATCGCCTTCCAGCTCGACCGCGCCGGCGCCTGGCGCCTGTGCCGCTCGACCGCGGAGATCCGCGACGCGATGGAGGAAGGCATCTTCGCTGCCGTCCTGCACATGGAGGGCTGCGAGGCGATCGACCGGGACCTCGCCGCCCTCGAGGTCTTCCATGCCGCCGGCCTGCGCTCGCTCGGGCCGGTCTGGAGCCGCAACAACATCTTCGGCCACGGCGTCCCCTTCGCCTTTCCGTCGTCGCCCGACACCGGCCCCGGCCTCACCGACGCCGGCTTCGACCTGGTGCGCGCCTGCAACCGGCTCGGCATCATGATCGACCTGTCGCACATCACCGAAAAGGGCTTCTGGGACGTGGCCAGGACCACGGACCAGCCATTGGTCGCCACCCATTCGAACGCCCATGCGCTGACCCCGGTCGCCCGCAACCTCACCGACAGGCAGATGGACGCGATCCGCGAGAGCCGCGGCGTCGTCGGGCTGAACTATGCGACCACGATGCTGCGTCCGGACGGCCGCGAGAGCGCGGGCACGCCGCTCTTCGACATGGTCCGCCACATCGACTACATGGTCGAGCGGATGGGCATCGACTGCGTCGCGCTGGGCTCGGATTTCGACGGCGCGATGATCCCCGCCACGATTGCCGACGCGGCCGGAAACCAGAATCTCGTCTCCGCGCTTTCAGCCGCCGGCTACGATGCCGACAGCCTCAGGAAGATCTGCCGCAGGAACTGGCTGCGCGTGCTCGGCGAGGCCTGGCACGAGCACTGATCGCGATGCCGGTCACTCCGGCAGGCGCGCATCCTTGAGATCCACGCCGAGCAGCCGGGCAAGGCCATCGGCCACGATCGCGTGGTCGATGCGCTGCGGCACGCCGGAGACGGTGACCGCGCCGACGCAGCCGATCCCGTCCAGCAGGATCGGGAAGCCGCCGCCATGGGTGGCGAAATCGGAGAGCGGCAGGTTGTGCGCCTCCTCCTGGCCGCGGTGGGCGAGCGCCAGCCGGCGCCCGACGAGATAGGACGAATTCCACAGCCGCAGCACGGTGTTGCGCTTGCGACGGATCCATTCGCCGTTGTCCGTCGACGTGCCGTCGAGGACGGTGTGGAAGAGGATGCGGTCCCGCAGGGATATGTCGATCGCGATGGCGGCGCGCCGCTCGATCGCGATCTCCCGCAGGATACCGCCGAGCGTCCACGCCGTATCCGGGTCGAAGCGGGAAAAACGCAGGATCTGCTCCTGCTGTTCGAGCCGGGCGATATCGCCCTTCAGGTCTTCCGTCATCATGTCCTCCTCGCACGGGGCGTCGCCCCTGCCTAACCCGCCCGGGCCGGCGGCACAAGTAAGGGCGATGCCCAAGCGGGCCGCAGGCCGTCAGCCACGCGATATGCAGCGAAAGCCGATATGGGTGGTCGCCGCGTTCTCCTCGTGCGGATGCCGGGCGGCGGGCCGGTAGCGGCGGCAGTAGTTGGGCGCGCACAGGTGCGATCCGCCCTTGACCACGCGGCGCGCGATCAAGACGTCGGGCAGGCGCGGATCCCGGCTTGCCTCCGCCATCCCGCCGCGCGGATTGGCCGGCACGCAGCAGGGCGACGGCGCGGGATCGGGATGGCGCACCGACCAGTAGTCGCTCGTCCATTCCCAGACATTGCCGATCATGTCGAGAAGCCCGTAGCCATTCGCCGGAAAGCGGCCGACCGGCGAGGTCCGCTCATAGCCGTCGGGCTTGCGGTTTTCCGTCGGGAACTGCCCGTGCCAGGTGTTCGCCATGAACCGGCCGTCGGGCACGAGTTCGTCGCCCCAGGCGAACTCGGTTCCTTCCAGCCCGCCCTTGGCGGCGAACTCCCATTCCGCCTCCGTCGGCAGGTCGCGCCCGGCCCATTGCGCATAGGCAACCGCATCCTCGAACGATACCTGCACGACCGGATGGTCGTACTTGCCGCGGATGTTGCTCTGCCCGCCATAGGGGCGGCGCCAGTCCGCCCCGAACTTGTAGTTCCACCATTGCGAGGGATCGGTTCCGGAAAGCCGCTTCGGCGGGTCGAAGATGACCGAGCCCGGACGGAGCATGTGCGGCTTGGCGCCCGGATAGTCCTCGGCCCTCGGCGGCCGCTCGGCGACGGTCACGTAACCGGTCGCCTCGACGAAGGCCATGAACTGGCGGTTGGTCACCGGCGTCACGTCGATCCAAAAACCGTCGACCCGCACCGGATGCGCCGGCGCCTCCTCCGGATAGTGGACGTCGGAGCCCATGAGGAAGGTGCCGCCTTCGATCCAGACCTGGCGCGAAGGCGCGGCGGAATCACCGCCTGCCTCGGCCCTCTGCGGAACGCGCTCGTCCATGGCGCAGCCCTTTCCTCCCCACGGCAGGACCTTCTGCCGAACAACCGGGCCAAAGCCCGGAAGCGGAAGGTTGGACCAATCCGCCGGGCAGATCAAGAGCAGCCTCCAGCGACAAAGGAAAGCCGCTTCAGGCGAGCGCGCTCGTCAGCGCGTAGAGGGAAAAGCCGCCAAGCACGAAGGCCGCGCCCTTGTAGGAGTGGCGGCGAATGCCGCCGGGCAGCGCCGCCCCCAGCGCGACCCAGCCGAGGCCCGCAAGCGATGACAGCGCGATGAAGATCGAAATCCGCCACGCCATCTCGTCCGGGCTCGACTGCGGGATCATCATCGTGCCCACGATCATCGCCTTCGGATTGACCAGCGTGGTCAGGAAGACGCGCGCGAAGGCGCCCCGGCGCACCGCCCCCTTTATCTCCGGCGACGTGATCCAGAGCCGGACAGCGGAATAGGCCAGCCAGCAGGCAGCGACGATCTTCAGCGCCGGCAGTGCCCACCACAGGTCCTTCACCAGCGCGGCGAAGACGGCGAAGAAGGAAATCGCCAGCGCGTAGCCGGCGGCTTCGGCCAGCGGCAGCAGGCGCGCCCGGGAAAGCCCGAAGGCGGCACCGGAAGCGGCCAGCACCGTGTTCGTCGGCCCGGGGGTCAGCAGGATGACGGATGAGGTCAGGACAAAGGCGATCATGTCGGATGCGGCTCTGGGCGGTTTGTCTCCGCTACAGCTTTCGCCGATCCGGGGCAGCCGCGCAAGCCGCGCCCCGACGCCAAGCCCGTCCCGCGCCCATCCGCCGCAGCCTGCAAAAATCCATGACCCCGACAGCAAAAAGGGCGCTCGACCCTTTCGGGGAGCGCCCTTATCCTGTCGGGCACGAAACGGCTCGGCTAACGCCAACGCCATTTCCGTCCGTTTTTCAGGCAGACCGGTGATATGAGGACGGTGCCGGCGGATTTCAAGGGCACCCGTGCGCAAAAGCCCAGAGATGCCGGATAGCGGGCGAGGCTTTACCTCCGGCGCGAATGCCCGCATGGTCCTCCCCTGGACAAAGGGACCCGCCATGACCGACCGCTTCCTCTTCGACGGCCCCGCCGATGCGCCGATCACGATCCTGCTGGCCCACGGCGCCGGCGCGCCGATGGATTCCGCCTCGATGACGGCCGCCGCGCACGCGCTGGCCGTCGAAGGTCTTCGCGTGGCCCGCTTCGAGTTCGCCTACATGGCGGCCAGGCGCACGGACGGCGCCCGCAAGCCGCCGCCCCGCGCCGAGACGCTGAAGCCCGAATATCTTGACGCCGTGCGGGCGCTCGGCGCGTCCGGCCCGCTCGTCATCGGCGGAAAGTCGATGGGCGGGCGTGTCGCAAGCATGATCGCCGACGATCTGCATGCAGCCGGCGCGGTCGAGGGCCTGCTCTGCCTCGGATACCCCTTCCATCCGCCCGGAAAGCCGGACAGCCTCCGCACCGCCCATCTGGCCGGCCTGCAGACGCCCGCCCTGATCTGCCAGGGCACCCGCGACGAGTTCGGCACCCGCGCCGAAGTCGAGACCTACCCGCTCTCCGAGCGGATCAGGCTGCTCTGGCTGGAAGACGGCGATCACGACCTGAAGCCGCGCAAGAAGCTCTCCGGCTTCTCCGCAGCCGACCACCTGCGCACCATGGCCGCGACGGTGAAGGGCTGGGCGGAGCGGTTCGGCCGCTGATTCTTTCCCTCGCGTCGCCCCGGCGCCTCAGTCGAAGGCCGTGGGATGCAGCACCGGCCGGTAGCCGGCGGCAAGGGCGGCAAGCGTCGAGGGCGGCGTCAGCAGGCCGTCGACGGGACCGGACAGGCTCGCGCGCCGATACCCCTCCGGCCGCCACAGCAGGGTCTCGCCGCCCCGGACGAGATAGGCGTCCCCCTGTGCGGCAAGAAAGGCCCCGTCGGGCAGCGCGTCGAGCGGTCCGGCGAGCGGATGCAGCCGCTTGCCGCCGCGCTCCAGCCGTTCGGCGTGCAGGCGCAGGTCCATGTCCGGCGCCTTCGGCAGAGCGACCCGGTTGCCGGCGCTCCAGCTTTCCCGGAACGAACGCGCCTCCGCCGGCCGGCAGAGGAAGCACGGGCGGTGCCCGGCCGAAAGGGCGGTCGCCTCGTCGAGGAAGAACAGCTCCGTCCAGCTGCGCTGCGCCATCACCGCGCGCCGGATGTCCTTGTAGTCGCACCGGCAGACGATCCACGCCCGTGTCGTCCACCGCCGCCCGGTCAGCCTGCGCGTGGCGGGATCGTGGATGATGCCGCGGTTTCCGGTGAAAAGGCCGCGCGCGCTGACGGCGACGATATCGCCGAAGGGCGTGACCCGGTTCTGCAGCGGCATGGGCTCCTCCTGGCCGCCGCAACGACCCCAGCTAGCCTCAGGACCGCGAGCGCCGCCTGAGCGCGGACGGCTTGAGCCGGCGCAGGAAATTGTCGGCGGCGCGGATGAAATTGGTCAGCGAGATCAGCTTGTCGACTTCCCCGTCGGTGTTGGAAAGCCGCTCCGACAGGACCTCGGACGCCGCCAGCGCGATCTCCGAGGGCGGGATCTCCGGGAAGCGCTCGGCGAGCCTGGCATAGGCGTTGGTGCCGGCACCGCCATGGATCGCGATCTTGCCGAGCCTTGCGAACAGCCGCAGGAAGACCTGTTCGAAGCTCCAGTCGTGGACCGAGACGACCCGCCACTTCTCGCTGCGCCGGGCGGAGAACCCGGCCAGCGTGATCGTGCCCGGAAGCCGCAGCTCGCTCAGCCACAGCGCCATTGCAAAGCCGCTCGTCGGCACCTTGCCCTCGGTATAGAGCGGATCGAAATGACCGCGCAGGTCCAGGTGTCCCGTCGGCGCGTCGTGGAAATCCGCCGACGTGTTCGGCTTTTCCTCCTCGGCGAGGCGGATGTTCATGATGCCGAGGAAATGCGCCTTGTCGAAGAAGGACAGGACCTCGTCGACCTCGCCGCGATAGACGATGCCCGCCCCGCGCGGCTGCCCGCGCGTGACGAGGATGGCATGCCCCTCGAAGGGCTGGTCGAGGACCTTGAAGACCTTGTTGAAGAAGACGAAGAGCGCGTCCCGCGGATACTGCGCGCGCAGGGCGGCGACATCAGAGGCCGTGCTGTTGGCGACAAGCACGATATCCGAATAGCGCGCAAACAGCGCCCGCCAGTCGTCCGCAGCCGCAAGCCCGGCGGCTGCGGCCCGCAGCGGCAGGTCGCCTTCCGCGGGCCTGTCGGGAACCTGCGTCAAGGCTCAGGCCTTCTGCTGCACCGAGACGACCTGCTCGCGCATCGCAAACCACTCCTCCGCGTAGTCGTCGTTCTTGTATTCCTCGAAATACGGGCCGCCGTCGGTGAAGTGGACGAGCTTGGCGTCGTCGCGATAGTCGTACTCGTTGACGAGGTAGTTCCAGACCACCGGCACCTCGCCGATCTGGTCGTCGCTGTCCAGCCACTTGAACTGGTGCAGTTGCAGGCCGGTGGCGGTGTTGACGAATTCCTTGCTCAGCGCCGTGCACTTGGCGTTGTTGAACAGGATCATGCTCGACCAGTTCTTCTTCTCGTACTTGGTCTGCGTCTGGCCGAGGAATTTCGTCTCGATCTTCGGCACGTAGTCGTGCTTGACGCACATGGCGGCATATTTGTCGTCGCGCAGCGCCCAGAGTTCGGCGATGTCGGCGCGGGCCAGCATGTCGCAATCCATGAAGATGCTCCAGCCCTCGAAATTGCTGAGGTAGGGCACCAGGAAGCGCGAGAACGAGAACTCCGTCGACTGCAACGCGTTACGTTCCCGGTAGAACATCGGGCCGAGGTTGTTTAGAACGATTGGAGAAAACACCACCGGAATGGAGGAGCGCTCAATAATGCTCTGGCAAAGGACGTGATAGGCAACAACTTCCTTGGAATCGAAACCTACGAAAATACGTGCAACGTCATCTCTCATACCGATACCTTCCGCTTTTCATCCCGCATTGCGGGCTATTCAGCTTGTCTTTTGGCAAATCTCGATTTGACGCCGCGCCGCTCGATTTGGCGCCGGCGACTTCGGGTATCGTGTGCATGAGGACAGAAGCGATGTCAATGCGCCAGAACGCTCCGTCAAGCAGCCCCGGACGCCCGTCCGGACGGCGCGGACCGGGGATCGCCGCCGATACCACTGGAATGCCCGCGCGCGCATCCCTATAGTGCCCGCCGGCCGGGGCGAAGGCGTCCCGGCGCACGAATTTGACCCGGAGTTGGAATGCGCTGGTTCGCCAACAGGAAGAGCGGAATCAAGGCCCTGTCGATCACCCCGCCGGAGCCGGCGCCGGACCGGCACGGCATTGCGATCGCGCTGTGCGTGAAGAACGAGGCGGCCTATATCGAGGAATGGCTGCGCTTCCACCTGGCCATCGGCGTCCGTCACTTCGTCGTCTACGACAACGGCTCGACGGACGCGACCTGCGACGTCGTCAGAAGCGTGCTCGCGCCGGCCGAACTGACGCTGGTGCCTTGGGCCGGCAAGGTCGCCTCGAGCAAGACGGACCAACTGATCGACGGGCAGGTGCTCGCCTTCGCCCATGCCATCCTCAATTTCGGCGGCCGCTTCCGCCGCATGGCCTTCATCGACGCCGACGAATTCCTGCTGCCGAAGACGGGCGCGACCCTTGAGGAGGCGCTTGCGGCAACCGGCGACTTCCCCAACGTCTCGCTGCCCTGGCACATGTTCGGCACGAGCGGCCACAAGAAGAGGCCGGCCGGGCCGGTCACCCGGGCCTATACGAAGCGCGGCTCCGATCCGCTCGGCCCGCAGGAACACTCCACCAACTTCAAGTGCATCGTCGATCCCTGCGAAGTCGTGGAAGTCACGATCCACCAGTTCAGGACGAAGACCCACGGCGACCTGACCGTCAACGATGCCGGCTACCGCACCAGCCGCAACGGCCGCAAGGATCGGCGCTTCTACTCCAACGCGCACCTGCAGCTGAACCACTATTACAGCAAGTCCGAGGAAGAGATGCTGGCGAAGATGGCGCGCGGCTCGAACTATGCCGTCTCTGCGGAAAAGCTGGAGGAGAAGATGCGGATCACGCTGGCCAATATCCAGCGGTCCGAGGTCGAGGATCGTGCCATGGTGGACTTCATCGCCGAAAACGGCATCCGCCTCGCAAAGGACGAAGGCGCTGTCCGGCGCGAAGGCTCCGCCGCCGGCTGATGGCGCTCAGGCCCTGCCCGTCCACAATGGCAGCCCCGAGCTTTCCGCCACCCCGGGATCGGCGGTGAAAACCGGATAGTTCCTGTCGCGCAGCGTCTGCAGCACCTTCTGGTCCATATCGCGATGGAACCGCGCCAGGTTCTCCTGGTTGTAGACATGTCCGGTCGATTGCGGATTGATGCCGGACAGGATCACCGCCGGCGCGCCGTTATAGAGTGAGAACAGCGCCGCATTGATGCCGTTGGAACATTTGCTCTCCGCGTCCAGCTCGTCGCTCTTGAAGCCGCAGACGCGGTCCAGCAGCGCCATGCGCTGGTAGCGGTCGACGATCTCGAGCGTGTCATAGCGATAGTCGAACGCCTTCAGGCCGCCCACGAGCGAGGGCAGCCCGTCCCGCCAGAGCAGCATGTAGAGCGCGCCGGTCCGCTGGCCGGCCAGCACCCGCCGGACCTCGACGGCATTGGTGTTGGTGCCGCGGATCTGGTTGAACATCATGAAGGTGATGTCGGGCGCCTCGATCCCCCAGCGCTGCGTCACCGTCTGTGCGCCGTTGATGGTGACCACCCGGTAGCTGCCGTCGAACCCGGCCGGCAGGTGCGACACCGGCGCGGAACCGACGACCAGTACCGGACCGTCGAGCGGAACGACCGAGGCAGGCGGCCTGGGGCGCGTCAGCTTGTATTTGATGCGCCGGTAGAGGCGCTGCTTGGTTTCGGAAAAGGACACTCTGTTGCCGCCCATCTGCATTCGGGAATCGCCGCGATAAAATCCGCGGACCCGGCAACTGTCAATCCAGGGCGCCGCCGCGACCGCGTCTGGCCCGGGCATCGGCGAGCGCCACCGTCCGCGCCGGGGCCGCCCCGCCCCGCATCTTGATGAGCCGTGCCGGCACGCCGGCATAGACGCCATAGGGCACGGTCCTGCCCTTCACCACGCTGTTGGCGCCGATCACGCAACCGCGGGCGATATGCGAACCGCCGAGAACCTTCGCCCCCGCACCGATCCAGACGTCGTCCTCGACGACGATCGGCTTCTTGACGTTCGCCTGCTTGCGGATCGGTATGTCGACCTCGTCATAGCCGTGATCGAAGGAGGCCATCACGACATGGGCGGCCACGCGGACGTCGTCGCCGATGCGGATGCCGCCATGGCCGAGAAGCACGGTGTAGTCGTTGAGGGAGACGTCGTTGCCGATCTCGATCGCGCCGCTCTGGGCGTTGATGACCACGCCGCTGCGCATCGAGATCCGGTCGCCGATCGTGATTGTTCCCTTTCCCCAGCGGAACCGCGGCAGATTGGGCATCTTGGGCCGCTTGCCGATCTTCAGGGATCCGCCGGAGAAGAACGCCCGCAGTTTCGCCAGGGGCCCGAAATTCCACATCGAAGTCGTCCTTGATTTCACAGGCGCTCGCAAGCGCCGGTCCGCCACCTCGCAGCCGTGGCACTTTGCCTCCGGAGCCGGCGCGGACAATGGCTTCCAGATAAGAAGTATCGCCGCCGACGCAAGGGCCTTGCGCGCCGGTAGACCCGTCAACCACGGCGATATTTTGCCCGTCCCTCAGAATTCCGTGATTGGCGCGCAGGATGCGGCACCGGGACAACGAACGGAGGCTGGCGCGATGGGCGCGAAGGACGGGTTGCTCGCGATGCTGCTGACAACCCTCGTCTCCTGCTCCGCCAGCGACGCCGTCCGTGGCGATGCCCCGGAGACGGAGAAGCCCGAGCCGCGATCCGTCGAATGGCTGAGGCAGCATTGTCCGGACTGCATCGACGGCGGACCGAGATACATTGGCCCCGCAGATGTTGATCCGAGGAACGCCGTCCCGGGAGATGCCACCCCGAAAGGCGCCGACCCATGAGCAGCCAGCCCCCGCACGCCTGCACCGGCGAGGCCGTCTTCTCCGCCTGCGGCCGATACCGCTACCGGCTGGAGCGCCGCTGGTCCGCCGGGGGTGGCAACCTCGTCTGGATCATGCTGAACCCGTCCCGGGCGGATGCGGGCACGGACGATCCGACCATCCGCCGCTGCATCGCCTTCTCGCGCCTTTGGGGCTATAGCGGCATGCTGGTCGTCAATCTCTTCGCGCTCTGCGCCACGCATCCGGATACTCTCTACGGGGTGTCCGATCCGGTCGGCCCGGAAAACGACGCCTATATCGCCGCGGCCTTTCGCAGCACGGCCGGCTCGGCATCCGCCGGGCCCGACATCGTCGCGGCCTGGGGCGCACATCCGCTCGCGGCAGGCCGCACCGCCCTTGTGCTCGCGGCGGCCGGCGGCAACGTCCGTTGCCTCGGAGCCACCCGGGACGGTCACCCCCGCCACCCGCTCTATGTCGCAACCGGTCAGCCGCGGATGCACCTCGTTCCTAGAGCTTCGGCAGCCCGTCCGGCCGGAGGTGTTTCTTGAGCGCGGCGATGCGGAAGATCGCGTTCACCGCGCCGTAGCCGCCATAGGAGCGGCGCTCCACGATCTCGAAGAAGAAGCCCTCGCCATAGGTGGGACTGTAGAGCTGGAAGTATTCCCCCTGCTCGTCGCGGTCATAGAGGATGTTCTCCGCCCGCAGCCTCTCGGTCAGCTCCGGCTCCAGGCCGAAGCGGGCCTCGACGTCGTCATAATAGTTCGGCGAGATCGCAAGCGGCCGGAAGCCGTTCCTGCGCAAGGCTGCAGCGGTCGCGAAGATGTCGTCGGTGTGGAAGGCGAGATGCTGCACGCCCGAGCCGAATGTCTCGGCGATGAAATGGCCGGCCAGCGTGCGGCGGTTTTCCGCGCCGTTCAGGGTGATGCGCAGCGAGCCGGACGCGTTCTGCACCACCTGGCTTCGCACCACGCCGGCCGGGTCGATGATGTCGACCACCGGCGTCTTCGCCGCTTCGAAGATCGAGGTGTAGAACAGCACCCATGTCAGCATTTCCTCGTAGCCGACCGTCTGGGCGATGTGGTCGACGAAGCGAAGTCCGGCCGGCACAGCCTCTCCTTCCTCGACCAAGGGCTCGAAATCGATGTCCCAGATCCGGCCGAGATCGCCCTTCCCGTCGAGCAGGTAGACGAGCCCGCCGCCGACGCCGCGGATTGCCGGCACCTCGACCTCGCCGGCCGCCACCGGCTGGCTGAACGGCTCGGCATCGAGCGCGCGCGCCCGTTCCATCGCCCGCGCCGCATCATCGACGACGAGCGCGATCGCATAGGCCGAACTGCCGTGCACCGCATAGGACGCGCCGGCGAACCCGCCCGCCTCCATGTTGACGAGGATACGGATCTCGCCCTGCCGGTACACGTCGACCTTCTTCGAACGATGGGTGCCGGTCTTGCGAAAACCCAGCGCCCGCAGGATCGTCACCAGCTCCGCCGCCTCGTCTTCGGCGACCGTGAACTCGACGAAGCCGATCCCCTCGACTGTGGCGCGCTCCGGCATCGGCGTCACGCTCAGGGAAGCGGCGTCCGGATGGCGACGCACCTGGTCGCCGAGATAGATCAGCGAACGATGGCCGTCGGCGGCGATCGGCTTGGCCGCCCCGCCGCGGAACTGGTCGTTGAAGATCTCCAGCGAGAAATATCCGTCATAGCCGGTCTCCGCGATCGCGCGGGTGAACTCCGTGACCGGCAGGTCGCCCTCGCCCGGCATGTTGCGGAAGTGCCGGCTCCAGTAGAGCAGGTCCATGTCGATCAGCGGGGCATCGGCAAGCTGGACGATGAAGATCTTCTCCTTGGGGATCGAGCGGATCGAATTGATGTCGATCTTGCGCGAGAGCGTGTGGAAGCTGTCGAGGATCAGGCCGATATTGTCGTGGTCGGCGCGGCGCACGATCTCCCACGCATCGCGGTGGTCCCAGATGTGCCGCCCCCAGGCGAGCGCCTCGTAGCCGACGCGCAGGCCGCGTTTCGCCGCCCGCTCGCCGAGTTCGTGAAAGTCCGCGGCCGCCCGGTCGATGCCGCCGAGCGAGATCGGCGAGACGTTGGAGCAGACGAGCACGAGGTCGGTCCCGAGCTGCTGCATGACGTCGAACTTGCGCTCCGCCCGGTCGAAGGTGCGGCTGCGGTGCGGCTCGGGCATGCCCTCGAAATCGCGGAACGGCTGGAACAGCGTGATCTCCAGCCCGTGGTCGCGCACCATCAGCCCGACATCGGCGGGACTGCCGTCGAAGGCGAGGAAATCGTTCTCGAAGATCTCGACGCCGTCGAAGCCCGCAGCCGCGATCGCCGCAAGCTTGTCGGGCAGCTCGCCGCTGATCGAAACGGTCGCGATCGAAGTCTTCATCCGCCCTCTCCTCCTTCTCCCCGAAAGGCGCGTCGCAGCGTCGGCCCCTCACGAAGTCGACCGCACAGGCCGCCTCCGACCGCTCCGCCCCGGGCCTTAGGCCTCACACCTCAGCCCGCGGGACACGTCAGTCCCCGGCCCCGGAATGAGCCTCCGGCCTCCGCTTCACCCGCGCTCGCCGTCGATTTGTCGATAATGTACTAACCAGTACGTAACTGCAAATGGCATTTTGGATGCAAATCATAACCGGAACCGGCCGTCGGGCCCGGTCCGCCGGCCGGCGAGCGCGGAAAGTGGATCACCGCGCGCACGAAAAAGGAAAAGAGAGAGAGAGTGTGTGTGTGTCGCCATCCGGCGCCCTTGGGGACGTCCGCGGATAGCGAAGAGAGCCTTCCCGGCACGAAGCAGAACAGGAAAGGCCCGAGAGAGGGTGCGCGACAGCGGTGGCGAGAGGGCGGTGAGAGAAAGGACGGTATCCGCCAACCGGGGAAATGCGCGGAGCCTCCGGGGCTCATCTGCGCCGCTCCCTGCCGGCCGGTACGAGGCGCGAGACGCAGCCCCCGGCGATCACGGATCGGCACGGCCCACCTGTCCGCAAAGCGGCCTAGAATGCGTTGCCGAACCGCAGCCTTGCGCGGCTGCGGTCCGTGTTCGCGGCAAGTCCCGTGGGGTCAAGCCACCCCGCCCCGCTTCACAGCAGGAAGTCTCCCTTGTCGAGGGTGACGAGCTTGTCGATATGGAGGGCGAAGTCGGTCTTGCCGTC